>NZ_JBIRQF010000024.1:38468-129527 GCF_044333065.1 Streptomyces sp. NPDC021115 | reverse complement strand
AGCGTGCTGTGGGCGCTGCTGCGTGACGGGCGACTCTTCACCTCCGCCCCGCCGGTCACGCAGGCGGCTTGACTTCGTCATTGAGACTCCTTGGGGAGGTGGAGTACGCGCTCGGCGATGATGTTGCGCTGGATCTCGTCCGAGCCGCCGTAGATGGTGTCGGCGCGGGAGAACAGGAAGAGGCGCTGCGCGGCGTCGAGTTCATACGGCCTGCCCTCGGTCCAGCGCACGGGCCCGAGCGCGGCCGCCGCGCCGCGCACCTGCACGGCCAGTTCGCCCAGCCGCCGATGCCAGCCGCCCCACAGCAGCTTGGCCACGCTCGGCGCCCCGGCGTCCTGGGCAGCGGGGAGGTGGGAGGCGGGAGGGGAGGGGGTGGGGGTGGGGCCCCCGGGGGCGGGAGCACGGGCGGCGGTGCCCAGGGTCCGCAGCGCGTTCCAGCGCATGACCTTCAGCTCGGCCCACTGCCGTATCAGCTGGTCGCGCAGGACGGGTTCACGGGCGGCGCCGGTCTCCAGGGCCTGTCGTATGACGCGGTCGAGTTCCTGGGCGAAGCCGATCTGCTGGACCAGGGTGGAGACTCCGCGTTCCACGGCGAGCAGGCTCATGGCCACGCTCCAGCCCTGGCCGGGGCCGCCGACGAGGTGGTCGGGGTGGGCGAGGGCGCCCTCGAAGAACACCTCGTTGAACTCCGCGGTGCCGGTGAGCTGCCGGATCGGCCGGACCTCGACGCGCCCCGGCTGGTCCATGGGCACCAGCAGGAAGGACAGTCCGTGGTGGCGTTGCGATCCCTGCTCGGTGCGGGCCAGGACGAAGCACCAGTCGGCCTCGCGGGCGTGGGAGGTCCAGATCTTCTGGCCGGTGACGCGGTAGGTCCCGTCACCCGGGTCGCGGTCGGCGCGGGTGCGCAGCCCGGCGAGGTCGGAGCCCGCGTCGGGTTCGCTGTAGCCCTGGCACCACAGTTCCTCGCCGCGGGCGATGGGCGGCAGGAAGCGGGCGCGCTGGGCGGGGTCGCCGTGTGCGAGCAGGGTGGGGGCGAGGAGGTTCTCGCCGATGTGGCCGAGCCGGGCGGGGGCTCCCGCGCGCGCGTACTCCTCGGCCCAGACGACCTGTTGGGTGAGGGTGGCGGCCCGGTTTCCGTAGGTCCCGTGGGTGCGGTCCCAGCCGAGCCCGATCCAGCCGCCGTCGCCCAGTTCGCGTTCCCAGGCGCGCTGGGCGGCGGCGTCTGCGGTGGTGGCGTCCGTGGTGGCGTCGGCTGCGTCCGTGGCG
Source organism: Streptomyces sp. NPDC021115 (assembly GCF_044333065.1). Classification (NCBI taxonomy): domain Bacteria; kingdom Bacillati; phylum Actinomycetota; class Actinomycetes; order Kitasatosporales; family Streptomycetaceae; genus Streptomyces; species Streptomyces sp. NPDC021115. The sequence goes on along the minus strand of NZ_JBIRQF010000024.1, from coordinate 128,261 downwards.
GCGGCGTCGGCGTCGGCGTCGGCGTCGGCGTCGGTGAAGTGGCCGGTCAGGTGGGCGTCCAGCCAGGTGCGTGCCTCGCTGCGGAAGCGTTCGTCCCCGGTCCCGAAGGCGAAGTCCACGGCCTCTCCCCTTACGCGTTGGGGCGCTGCTGGGCGGCGGCGGCCCGGGCCATGGCTTCGAGCTGTTCCAGCAGCGGCATGGGGTCGGTGCCGACCGTGCCGGGCAGGAAGTCTGCGATCTTCTCCGGGGTCCAGGCGCCCTCGGCGTATCCGGCGCGCAGTTCCCTGGGCTGGGCCCAGACCGCGATCTTGGGGCCCGCGATCGTGTAGACCTGTCCGGTGATCCGCTCCGCGCGGGCCCGTTCGCTCAGCAGGTAGACGACCAGGGCCGCGACATCCTCCGGTTCGCCGATCTCCTTCAGCTCCATCGGCACATTGGCGGACATGCGGGTACGGGCGACCGGGGCGACGCAGTTGGCGGTGACGCCGTATTTGTGCAGGCCGAGGGCCGCGCTGCGGACCAGCGAGATGATGCCGCCCTTGGCCGAGGCGTAGTTGGCCTGCGCGACGCTGCCCTGGTGGTTGCCGCTGGTGAAGCCGATCAGGGTGCCCGAGCGCTGGCGCCGCATCACCGCTGAGGCGGCGCGGAAGACGGTGAAGGTGCCCTTGAGGTGGGTGGCGACGACCGGGTCCCACTCCTCCTCGGTCATGTTGAAGAGCATCCGCTCGCGCAGGATTCCGGCCACGCACACCACGCCGTCGAGCCGTCCGAACCGTTCGACGGCGGTGTCCACGATCCGCTGGCCACCGGCCATGGTGGAGACGTCGTCGGCGACCGCGACCGCCTCTCCGCCCGCCGCGGCGATCTCCTTGACCGCCGCTTCGGCGATCTCGCTGGTGGGTTCGCCGCCCTCGATCGAGACGCCGTAGTCGTTGACGACGACCTTCGCGCCCTCGGCCGCGCAGGCGAGGGCCACGGCTCGTCCGATGCCGCGCCCGGCCCCGGTGACAGCGATCACCTTGCCGTCCAGGAAGTTGCCCACGTCGCGTCCCCTCCCGAGGTTTCTGACGGACCGTTAGATTTTTGAGCAGACCCGCCCCGAGTACAAGCCCTGGAACGGAACCGACCGAAGGAGGCGCCATGTCGCTGCCGCCCGAGTTCCACGACATCGCCCAGCGCGTCAACAACTGGGGACGCTGGGGCGCCGACGACGAGATCGGCACGCTCAACCTGATCACCGACGCGGTGGTCCGGGACGCCGCCGCATCGGTGCGCACCGGCCGCCGCGTCCCGCTCGCCGTTCCGCTGCGGCACGACGGCATCCAGACCGGAATGGTCCCGGGGCGGGTCAACCCGCTGCACACCATGGTCGCCGTGAACGCCGAGCTGTTCGGGCCGGATACGGTCGCCACCAGCGACGACGCCGTGACGATGGGGCTCCAGGCCGGTACCCACTGGGACGGGCTGGCCCATGTCTCGCACTCGGGCAGGATCTACAACGGCCGCCCCGCCGCGTCCGTCACCGCCCATGGCCGCGCGGCTTCGAGCGGCATCGACACGGCGCGGCACCTCGTCTCGCGCGGGGTGCTGCTCGACGTCGCGCGCGCCCGGGGCGCGGACCGGCTGCCCGAGGGGCACGCCGTCACCCCCGAGGACCTCGCCGCAGCCGAGGAGCTGGCTCAGGTCCCGGTCCGGTCCGGCGACATCGTGCTCGTACGGACCGGGCAGATCCAGCGCTATCTCGCGGGCCAGCGGGAGGCGTACGCGTTTCCGTCGCCGGGCCTGTCGCTGCGCACACCCGAGTGGTTCCACGCCCGTGACGTGGCAGCGGTCGCCAATGACACGCTCACCTTCGAGATCTTCCCACCGGAGATCGAGAATCTGTGGCTGCCCGTCCACGCCCTCGATCTGGTCGAGATGGGCATGATGCAGGGCCAGAACTGGAATCTGGAGGAGCTGTCGGCGGCCTGCGCCGAGGAGGGGCGCTACACGTTTCTGCTGTCGGCCACGCCCGAGCCGTTCAGCGGCGGGACCGGCGCCCCGGTGGCCCCCGTAGCGATCCTCTGACAGCGAATGAGACAGCGAACGAGGCAGGCTTACGACAGCGCGAGGGGACGGGCGGGCGGGTTATCGGGCGGCGGTGCGCTCATGCACACCCCGAGCACGGCACTGCGCACCGCCACCCGGCTCCGGCGCCGAGCCCTGATCAGGCGCCGGGCCGCGACCCGCACTCGCCAAGGTAAGGCCCCATGAACTCATCGTTCACAGGGACCACATGGCCCTCGGCGTCCCCTCGCGACGAATCGCTGATCCTAGAGTGATCACTCGGCCACGTCACGTCAACACCTGGTCTGGACTTTGCGGGCTTCGCCCTAGATGCGATGGCGCACGAGAGGCGCCATGTCCCGTCAGAAGCGACTGCCCGTGCGCCCCGTGATCTCCGCGCTCGACGCGCTCCGCGCCGTCCGCGCACTCTTCACGCCGCCCGCGGTCGATCTCGCACCAGATGCGCTTGCCCTTGCCCTCGGGCTGCCAGCCCCAGCGGTCCGCGAGCCCGTCGACCAGCTCCAGGCCGCGGCCGTTGGTGGCCTCCTCGTCGGCGCGGCGCTGACGCGGGGCGCGGGTGCTGGCGTCGGCGACCTCGACCCGGACCGTGCCCAGCTGGGGCCCCTGGCCCGCGGAGGCGTCGGAGGAGCCGGCGGAACCGTCACCACCGCCGCCCGCGGCACCGCCCTGCGCGGGAAAGCGCATGCGCAGCACGGCAGGACAGCCGGTGTGCACCACGGCGTTGGTGACGAGTTCGGAGATGAGCAGGATCAACGTCTCGGCGAGCGGCTCGTCGGCCCCGATCCCGGACCCGGCGAGCCGCGAACGCGCCCACCGACGGGCACGACTCACCTCCGCGGGGTCGGGCCTGACCTCCATTTGCATCTGAAGCACCTGCACCGCTCACACCATCCGAACCGGCGGACACATCGCCTCATACCTCCAAGAGGTCACAGAAAGTGACTCTCCCCCAGCAGCCGCTGGGAGGTACCCCCGTGCGAGAGAGCATGGTTGACGTACAGTCACCCCAACAAGCGCTTCCGTCATATTCCAGCGCCAAGGAGTATGCGTGGGGCATACTGTGCGACGCATGCCCCGAGGACTCGAACAGCGAGGCATTCTCGGAGCGCGCCCCGTGCGAGCGGGGCACATCGGCGTGCCCGGAGTCGCCCTACGGGCCACGCCGGGTTCGTTGTACCCCAAAACCGCTCGCACCCAACGGAGAGTACCGGAGCCGGAGCCCGACTCCCCCCAGTGACGAGTCACGCCTAGGAAACAACCCGATATCAACGCTCGGTCACCTCAAAGCCTCCGGGGATCTCCCCCAGAGAATGCGACATCCCAACAATTCAGGCGTATCCATGGAGCCCGGTTACAAACCTGTTTCGCCGGTCAACAGAAGTCCGGCGGCAAGTTCCTCCTCGGCTCCGGCCGCCGTCTGCCACTGCCCGGCGCGCACCCAGGCCCGCTTGAGGTGCAGATGGACATCGGCCTCCCAGGTGAAACCCATCCCGCCGTGCACCTGAAGGCAGTCGCGGGCATTGCGGACGGCCGCCTCGTCGGCGAGCAGTTTGGCGGCGGCGATGTCACCCGCCTCTTCTGTGACCGCGGCGGCATACACCACACTTCTGGCTGATTCGGCCCGTACGAGCATCCGCGCGCACAGATGCTGGACGGCCTGGAAGGCGCCGATCGGGCGCCCGAACTGGCTGCGCGCCGTGGCGTGCTCGACCGCCATCCGGACCGTACGGGAGGCGCTGCCGAGCTGTTGGGCGGCGGTCAGCAGGGCCGCCTCGCGGCGCAGCCGGGCCGCGTCGGCGTCGGCATCCCCTTCGCCCCCGGGTGCGATGTCCGACCGGTCCGCCCGGTGCAGGGGCGTGGCCGGGTCGACGGAACGTATCGGCCGCGCCGGGCCCGTGAGCGCGTCCGCCGGAACCACCCCGGCGTGCTCGCCGCTCAGCACCAGCACGGCGTCGGCCGAGGCCAGATGCTCCACCAGCCGGTCCGACGCGGCACCCGCGCCGAGGTCCAGCGCGGTGACGACCGCAGCCCCATCGGCGGCGTCGGCGACACCCAGGCCCGCCGCGAGCTGGGTGGCGACCAGCGGCCCCGGGAGCAGCGCCCGGCCCGCCTCCTCCATGGCCAGCACCGCCTCCGGCAGCCCGAGCCCCACGCCGCCCGCCGCCTCGGGCAGTCGCAGCGCGAAGAACCCGGCCGTGCCCAGTTCCCGCCACAGGGCGCGGTCCAGCAGGGCGGCGGCGCCCCCGGTCGGCCACGCCCCCCCGGGGCCGTCGACCACCGCCCGTAACCGGGTCCGGGGGAAGCGCCGTTCCAGCAGCTCGCGCATTCCGTCCCGCAGCGCCCGCTGGTCGTCGTCGAGCTGGAAGTCCATGGTCACCGCCCCTTCGGCAGGCCGAGGATGCGCTCGGCGACGATGTTCCGCTGGATCTGCGAGGTTCCGGCGGCGATGGTGTACGAGAGGGACGACAGCCGGTCCGCGACCCATTCGTGGCCGGCGTCCAGCGCGTCCGGGCCCAGCACCTCAGCGGCGGCGTCGTACAGCTCCTGCCGCACCTCCGAGAAGCGGAGCTTGAAGACCGAGCCGCCGGCGCCCGGCACCCCTGCGGTGCGCTGCGCCTCGCTGACGTTCCACTGGGTGAGCCGCCACAGCGCCGCGCAGTCGGCGGCGAGCCGCCCCAGCCGCCGCCGCAGCACGGGGTCGTCCCAGCGTCCGTTGGCCTTGGCGGTGCGGGCCAGGGCCTCCAAGACGCGTCGGCAGGCGACGACCTCGCCGACGAAGGCCGTGCCGCGTTCGAAGGAGAGGGTCACCATGGTCACCCGCCAGCCGTCGTTCTCGTCCCCGATCCGGTGGTCGACGGGCACCCGCACCTCGTCCAGGAAGACCTCGGCGAACTCGGCGGTCCCGGCGAGGGTGCGCAGCGGCCGTACGGTCACGCCGGGCGCGTCCATCGGCAGCGCGAGCCAGGTGATGCCCCGGTGCTTCGGTGTGTCGGCGTTTACGGGCGTGGTGCGCACCAGCAGTTCGCCCCAGTCGGCGATCTCGGCGTGCGAGGTCCAGATCTTGCTGCCGCTGATGACGTAAGCGTCGCCGTCCCGTACGGCCCAGGTACGCAGGGAGGCGAGGTCGGATCCGGCGTCGGGCTCGGAGAAGCCCTGGCACCAGACCTGGTCGCCGCGGAGGATCGGCGGCAGCCAGCGGGCCCGCTGGGCGGGGGTGCCCTCGGCGGCGATCGTGGGGCCCGCGTGGAGCAGGCCGACGAAGTTGGCGCCGACGTAGGGCGCGCCCGCGCGTTCGGTCTCCTCCAGGAAGATCAGGTGCTGGGTGGGGGTGGCGCCGCGGCCTCCGGCGTCCTCGGGCCAGTGCAGTCCGGCGTATCCGGCGTCGTACAGCCTGCGCTGCCAGCCGCAGTCGTAGGCGCGGCGGGCGGGCCAGTCGGCGGGGTCGGGGCGGTCGGGCAGGGTGGGGAGGACGTCCGCGAGCCAGGCGCGCAGCCGGTGCCGGAACTCCTCCTCGTCCTCGGTGAAGGCGAGATCCATCGGCGGCCGTCCTCTCGCTTTTCTGATGGCTCATCAGGTCAGGCGGCAGGGGAAGGCTAATCCGCGCCCCCTGGACCGACAAGACGGACGGCCTTACGCTTCCCGCATTATCTGACTAAGCGTCAGATCGATGACGGTCACGGGAGGCCGGGATGCCCGACACCGCACATGCCCTCGGCGCATCGGCGACGCTGTGGGAACTGCTGGAGCGGCGCGCCGCGCTCACCCCGGACGCCCCCGCGCTGATCCAGGCCGCCGCCAGCGGACGGCACGACCGGAGGCTGACCTTCCGCGCGCTGCGCACCCGCGCGGAGCGCACGGCGGCCGGGCTGTACGCGATGGGGGTGGGCCCCGGCAGCCGGGTCGCCTGGCAGCTGCCCACCCGGCTGGAGACGGTTGTGCTGACCATGGCGCTGGCCCGGCTGGGCGCCGTACAGACCCCGCTCATCCCGTACTACCGCGACCGCGAGGTGGGGTACGCGCTCCGGGCGTCGGGCGCGCGGTTCTTCGCCGTGCCCGGGACCTGGCGCGGCTTCGACCATACGGCGATGGCGCACCGGCTGGCCGCCCGGCTGCCGCAGCCGCCGCACGTCTTCGAGGCGTACGACACGCTTCCGCTCGCCGATCCGAAGGCGCCGCCGCATCTGCCGCCGCCGCCCACCGACGGGACCGCCGTCCGCTGGATCTACTGGACGTCGGGCACCACCTCCGACCCCAAGGGCGTGCTGCACACCGACCGCAGCCTCATCGCCGCCGGTTCCTGCCTCGCGCACGCGCTACGGCTCAGACCCGACGACATCGGGTCGATGGCCTTCCCTTACGCCCATGTCGCCGGGCCCGACTACACGGTGATGCTGCTGCTGTACGGCTTTCCCGCCGTGCTGCTGGAGCACTTCGCGCTGCCGGACTCCCTGGCCGCGTACCGGCGGCACGGGGTGACGGTCGCGGGCGGCAGCACCGCCTTCTACTCCATGTTCCTGGCCGAGCAGCGCAAGGACCCCGCCCAGCCGCTCATTCCGACGCTGCGGCTGCTGGCCGGTGGCGGCGCCCCCAAGCCGCCCGAGCTGTACTACGAGGTGGTGCGCGAACTGGGCTGCCGCCTCACCCACGGCTACGGGATGACCGAGGTTCCCATGATCACCATGGGGGCGCCGGACGACACCGACGAACTGCTGGCGACGACCGAGGGGCGCCCGCCCGCGGAGATGGAGATCCGCGTCGTGGACGGCGAGGTGCGGCTGCGCGGCGAGGCGGTGTGCGCCGGATATCTGGACGAGGCGCAGACCCGCGAGGCGTTCGACGCCGACGGCTTCTTCCGCACCGGCGATCTCGGGCATGTGACGGACAGCGGTCATCTCGTGCTCACCGGGCGCGCCAAGGACATCATCATCCGTAAGGGCGAGAACATTTCCGCGAAGGAGATCGAGCAACTGCTGTACCGGCATCCGGATGTGGGGGATGTGGCGGTGATCGGGCTGCCGGACGCGGAGCGCGGGGAGGTGGTGTGCGCCGTGGTGGAGCAGCCGGTGGGCGCGGCGCCGCTGACGCTGGAGGGCGTCGGGTCCTATCTGCGCGAGGTGGGTCTTTCGGTGCACAAGGTGCCGGAGCGGGTGGAGGTGGTGGACGCGCTGCCGCGGAACGAGACGCTGCGGAAGGTGCTCAAGTACCGGCTGCGGGAGCGGTTCGGGGGCGCGGCCGCACGCTGAGAAGCTGTACGCGTCTCACTGAGAGCCGTACGCGTCTCAGCCCGTGGTGCTGTACGTGGCCGTCGCCTGCTCGAAGTGGCGGTTCACCGTGCGGCGCTCGTCGGCGGGGCCGATCGCCAGCACCACGTGGTAGCGGCCGTCGATCAGCATCGCCAGATTGCGCGCGTACACGCTGCGGCCGCTGCTGTCCCGCCAGCTGAACTGGCCCTCCGCCATCGCCGTCTTCCCGACGTCGATCCGCTTCAGCCCCGAGGACGACGCCCACGCCGAGTCGCGGAAGGCGGCCAGTTCGGCCTCCCGGTTCTGCTGGTACGCCATCGGGTCGGTGCCGAACTCGGACACCTTGTCCCGCCCGGCCACGATCACCAGCTCGATGTCGCCGCCGATGTAGCGGACCTGGCCGCGCGCGTTCTCGCCGCGCCGGGTCCAGCCCTCGTGGACGGCGACGGAGAAGCCCTTGGGGTCGTTGCGGACGGCGAACCCCTTCGCGAGCCCGGCCGGGGCGGTGGACTGGGGCTTGTCGGAGCCCGAGCCGCCGTCGCCCTTGTCGCCCTCGTCCCCGTCGCCGGATGACGGCGACGCCGGGTCGTGGGCGCTGGTGGGCGCCGGACTTCCCGCGCCAGCCGACCCCGTACGGTCCCCCTGGCCGCCGGTGTCCTCGGTGCGCGGCATGAACATCATGGCGTACAGCACCGCCGCCGCCAGGCCCAGCAGTATCAGCAGGAGCAGCACCCGCCCCAGCCTGCGCGGCTTGCGGCCGGGGGCCCGCTCCCGGCGCGGGGGCGCGGCCGGTGCCGGTGCCGGACCCGGTTCGCGCGCGGCCTGCTTGGCCCGCTTGTGCCGCCCGTGCGCGGCCGCCGCCACCCGGTCCTGGCGGCCCCGGCCCTTGCGCACCAGCCAGCCGCGGCGGCGCACGATCGGCAGCCGTTTGGGGTCGGAGGCGCCACCCGGGCCGATCGACGGAACGGTGACCGTACTGCTGCCGATGTCCGGCTCGGGCGCCGACCTGATCAACGAGCGCAGCCAGCCGCGCAGCTCCTCGAAGCCGGGCCGCTCGGTGGGGTCCTGGCGCATCAGCGACTCGACGACGGGGCGCAGCGGACCGCACTCCTCCGCGTACGCGGGCGCCTCCGCGCACACCATCTGCACCAGCTCGGCGGCGTTCTCCTCCGGGTACGGGGCATGGCCCTGGACGGCGCGGAAGAGCAGCACGCCGAGCGCCCACAGGTCGGCGGCGGGGCCGACGGGCGGCGCCAGCCGCCAGTTCTCGTGTACGGGGCCGGCCTGCTCGGGCGCCCAGCGCTCGGTGACGGCGCCGACCACGACGATCCGCGCCTGCCGGGCCCGTTCGGCGGCGAGCGCGGTGGTGGGGCCGCGCGGCGGGCCGTCCTCCGCCTTGCCGCCGCCGCCCCAGGAACGGCCGCCGTCACCGTCGTGGGCGCCGCCGTGGTCGCCGTCGTCGCCGTTCGGCTGCCGGGGCACCGTGACGCCTTCCGGCGCCCGGGAAACGGAATCGGAAGCGGAATCGGAAGCGGGCCAGGGCGCGCCGCCGGTGAGCGGCCCCGGCTCCTGGGCGGGGTGGTGGGGCACTTCGGCGTGGGCCCGTGCGGCGGCCGCGCGGGCTCCGGCCGCGTACGCGGCGATGGCCCTGGCCCGCGCGGCGCGCGCGGCCGCGCCCGGCGCGTCGTCCGCGGCGCCCTGCGGGTCGTCTCCCGCGCCCTGTGCGGGGATGTGCCCGGACCCGTCGGCGGCCCATGCGGCCTCCGCTTCCGGCCCGTCCCAGGTGTCAGGCCCGGGCCCCGGGCCGTCGTCGCCCGCGGCACGCGGCGCGGGGAAGCCGCCCGCCGCGCCCTGGTCGCGATAGACCGGCCCCTGGTCGCGGTAGACCGGCCCCTGCGCACCGGGGCGCGGCTCCGGCCACCCTTCCGGAAGCTCGCCGCCGGGGCGCTGGTCGGGGCCTGCGCTCTCGTAGCCGTCCGGGAGCGCCGGGGTGGGCGCTCCGGTGGGCCCGCCGGTGAGCGGCGCCCCTGTGTATTCCTCCGCGTCCCCGTCCGGTGGCCCCGGCACCGGGTCGTAGCCGCACAGCGCCTCCTCCGCCGCACCCGCCGCCAGGCCCGTCAGCATCGCGCGGCCGTCCTCGCACAACAGCACCGTGCGGGCGGTGACGTTGCGGTGCGTCCAGCCGTGGGCGTGGAGCGCGCGGAGCGCCGTCAGCACGTCGTTGGCGACCTCGGCGGCGCGGTGCGGGGACAGGTTCCGCTCGGTGAGCAGCGCGGCGAGCGGGCGCCCGGCGACGAGTTCGCTGACGATCCACAGGGACCCGGCCTCCGCGAACACGTGGAAGACCTGGCCGAGCCTCGGGTGGTCGGGGATCTGCGCCGCGGCGGTCGCCGCCTCCAGGGCGCGCCGTACGGCGGGGTCGCCGCCGCCGGTGCCGGACGCACCGTTCAGCGCCCCGCCGGGGTGGGCGTCGTCACCGACGACCTCGGCGTCCACGACCTCCGGAAGCGGTATCTGCCGCAGGTGGACCTGCTGTCCGCTGTAGGTGTCGAAGGCGCGGGTCTCGGTGAACTCGTACGCGTCGGCGGGCGGCAGGGGCAGGCGATAGCGGCCGGCCAGCACCCGGCCCGCGTACTCGTCCACGACGCCTCCCCTGGCGCACGATCGGCGCGTTCAACGTCCCTTTATGCGATCAGCACAGCACCAAGCCGTCAATTGTGGTCGTTTTGGCGGGTTCATGCGACTGCGCACGGTCTACGGGCACTCACGATAATGGCCCGCGCGACGCTTCGCCGACAGGAGTGCTCAGTCCGTGATGTCGAAGGTTTTGAAGGCCGTGTCGCGGAGCGTCCGGCACTCCTTGTCGTCCCACTTGCTCGCCTCGCAAGTGATCATGATGGAGAAGCCGTGGCTGCTGTCCGCCTTGAAGCCGCGGTTGAGCACCCGGACGTGCTTGCCGTCCTGGTCACGCTCGAACTCCCAGTCCGCCACGCTCGGGTAGCCCCGCCAGGAGACCGTCTTGATGCCGAGGCTCTTGTACCCCGACATGCTGCTCCGCGCGGCGGCCTCGCCCTTGCGCCACTCGGCCGCCGCGTCGGGCTTCGGGGAGGAGGTGAAGTCGATCTGGATACGCGGGATGCTGGAGCCGCCGTAGTACTTTCGGCTGCCGCTGTAGCTCCCGCTGTGCACCGACCAGCCCTTGGGCATCGCCATGGTGAAGGGGAAGTCGGAGCTGTTGACGGTCTCGTAGCCGCTCGGCAGGGAGCCGCCCTTCCCCTTGTCGCCGCTGCCGCCGTCGTCCCCGCTGCCGTCCTTGCCCTTGCCCTTGCCGCCGTCGTCGTCCGCGTCGTCGCCCTTGGACGCGTCCGAGCTGGCCTGCTCCGTCGATCCGCCGGACGTCTTGCCGTCCGGGGCCTGGGTGTTCGCCTCGCCGGACGCACCGGCGTCCTTGCCGCTCTGCCGGTCGTCCGACGCTTCGGCGGAGGCCGACGCCTTGGCGTCGGACTTCCCCTTGGCGCTGTCGCCGTCGCCGCCGCCGTTGAAGACGATGGCGAGCACGGTGGCCACGATGACGACCACGACCACCGCGATGATGATCAGCGTCCGCTTGGACACCACATCGGTGATCGGCGCGCGGGGCGGCACCGAGGGGTACGCACCGGAGCCGCCCTCGGGCTTCCCCGAAGCGGAGGACGAAGCGGACGAAGAGGAAGCCGAAGCGGAACCCGCGGCGGACTTGCTCTCCTTGGAGCTCTCGTCCTTCTTCGCGTCCTGCCCGCCCTGCTGCGAAGCCGCCGCGGACTTCGCCGATGTCGCGGACCCGGCGGCCTTCTTCGACGCGTCCGGCTTCTTCGCCAGGTCGGCCTTCTGCTCGCCCTTGGCGTTCCGTACGGACTTCAGCGCACCCCGGGCGCGCTCGGCGACCGCCGCGGACTTGGCCTCCGCCGCCGCCTCGTCCTCCGCGGAGGGGGCGGGCGGCAGGGTCATGGTGCGGGTCGCGTCGGCGGGCGGGGTCTTGGACGCCTCAGGGGCGCTCAGGGCGTGCTCCAGCAGCGCCCGCGCCCCCGCGTCGTCGAGCCGCTGGTCGGGGTCCTTGATCAGCAGGCCGTAGATGACCTCTTCCAGCGGGCCCGCGTTCTTCGGCGGCTCGACCGGCTCGGTCATGACCGCGGTGAGGGTCGCTATGGCCGTGCTCTTGTCGTACGGCGGTACGCCCTCGACCGCCGCGTACAGCAGGCCGCCCAGCGACCACAGGTCGGACGGCGGGCCCGGCTTGTGGCCGCGGGCGCGCTCCGGGGAGATGTAGGAGGGCGCGCCGACGAGCATGCCGGTGGAGGTGACGGACGGGTCGCCCTCGACCTGGGCGATGCCGAAGTCGGTGAGGACGACGCGGCCGTCGTCCGAGATCAGCACGTTGGACGGCTTCACGTCGCGGTGCAGGATGCCCGCCTGGTGGGCGGCGCGCAGCACGTCGAGGACGGCGAGTCCGACCTCGGCGGCGCGCCGCGGGGTGAGCGGTCCGTCGTCCCGGACGACATCGGCGAGCGAGCGGCCCTCGATCAGCTCCATGACGATCCAGGGGCGGTCGTCCTCGTCGACCACGTCGTAGACGGTGACGGCGCCGTTGCTGCGGATCCGGGCGATCGCCTTCGCCTCGCGCAGCGTGCGGGTGATGAGCCGTCTCTTCTCGTCTTCCTCGACGCTGGACGGGAAGCGCAGCTCCTTGACCGCGACCGTACGGCCGAGGGTCTGGTCGCTCGCCCGCCAGACCGTGCCCATGCCGCCCGCACCGAGGATCTCCCCCAGCCGGTACCGCCCGGCGAGGAGGCGCCCAGTCGAACCCTGCGTCTTCTCAGCCTCCGACATGCGACCCCTCTGCAAATCAACCCACCCTGAACCCACCCTGGGAGAGCGTCCATTGTCTCTCATCCACGACCCCGGGGAAGCCCGGGGTCCGGGCGCTGGGCGGGCACGGTGCGGCGGCCGTACCGGCACCTGCGAACATCGGAGGGTCCGCAGGGAACGGAAAGGCCCGTGTCATGCCCATCTCCGCCATACGATGGCACAGGCGAGACCGTATGCCGACCGTCGTGGCGCTGGTCGCGGCCATGGCCGTGGTGCTGACGGGCTGTACGGCGGACGCGGAAGCGGGTACGGGCGCCCGGGCGGACGTGGGCGGCGGAGGCCGGAAGACCGCCGCGCCGCAGGAGCGCGGGGCCGTACGGACGGCCCTGCGGCGGCTGGTGACCGACGGTGAGGCGCCCGGGGCGGCGGCGCTCATCCGGGACGGCGGCGTGACCCGCTTCACCACGGCGGGGGTCGCGGACACCCGCAGCGGGCGGCGCATCCAGCGGGACGACCACTTCCGGGCGGGCAGCGTCACCAAGACCGTCATCGCCGCGCTGACGCTGCGCCTGATAGGCGAGGGGAGGCTCGCCCTCTCCGACACCGTCGAGCGACACCTGCCGGGGCTGGTCCGAGGCCATGGCAACAATGGCCGAAAAATCACCCTCCGCCAGCTCCTCACCCACACCAGCGGGCTCTTCGACTACACCGCCGACCCGGTGCTGTCGCGTCAGCTGAAGGCCACGGACGGCACGGACGGCAGGGACAGCGCCGGGGCGCACAGCCCCGCCTCCCTGATACGGGCCGCCCTCGCCCACCGCCCCGACTTCCCGCCCGGGACGAAGTGGCGCTACTCCAACACCAACTACGTCCTGCTGGGCATGATCGTCGAGCGGGTCACCGGACGCTCGTACGCCACCGAGGCCCGGCGCCGGGTCCTCGATCCGCTCGCGCTGCGCGACACCTCGTTCCCCGGCACCCGCACCACGCTCCCGGCCCCGCACGGCAACGCGTACGACTCCCGGGGCGGCGCCTGGCGCGACGTCACCGACCTCGACCCGTCCTCCGCCGGAGCGGCGGGCGAGATGATATCCACGCTGGACGATCTGTCCCGGCTGCTCCGCTCGCTGCTGCGCGGCAAGGCGATGCCGAAGTCCGAGCTGCGGCGCATGGAGGACACCTCGGCGTCCGGCGGCCGGTACGGGATGGGCCTGTTCCCCGTCGAGCTGCCGTGCGGGAGGGCGGTCTGGGGCCACAACGGCCAGGTCAACGGCTCGTACGCGCTGGCCGTTGCCACCCGCGACGGCCGCCACAGCTTCGTCTACCGCCTCAACAGCGCGGGGCCGCCGGACCCGGACGCCGAGACGGCCCTGCTCACGGCGGAGTTCTGCCCGGACCGGTGACCCCGCGCCGACAACGGCCACAGCGCGCGCAGCGGCTACAGCGGCACGATGTCCGGGGCGCCCAGCCGGGCCGCGTCCGCCGTCAGGTCGTCCGGCTGCCGCTGCGATTCGCGCTCCGCCTCCACCCGCTTCTCGTAGTGCTCGACCTCCTTGTCGATCTGCTCAGGACCCCAGCCCAGCACCGGCGCCATCAGCTCGGCCGTCTCGCGGGCGCCGCGGGTCCCGCGGTCGAAGGTCTCGATGGAGATGCGGGTGCGACGGGTGAGGACGTCGTCCAGGTGGCGGGCGCCCTCGTGGGAGGCGGCGTAGACGACCTCGGCGCGCAGATAGTCGTCGGCGGCGGCGAGCGGTTCGCCGAGCCGCGGATCGGCGGCGATCAGCTCCAGCACCTCCTCGGTGAGCGAGCCGTACCGGTTCAGCAGATGTTCGACGCGCGCGACGTGCAGCCCGGTGCGCTTGGCCATGCGCGCCCGCGCGTTCCACAGCGCGTTGTAGCCGACGGCCCCGGTCAGCGGCACCTCCTCGGTGACGCAGGGGCCGACCCGCCGGTCGAGGCCGTGCACCGCCTCGTCCACGGCGTCCTTGGCCATCACCCGGTACGTCGTGTACTTGCCGCCCGCGACCACCACCAGGCCCGGCACCGGATGGGCGACCGTGTGCTCGCGCGAGAGCTTGCTGGTCGCGTCCGACTCCCCGGCCAGCAGCGGGCGCAGGCCCGCGTAGACACCCTCGACGTCGTCGCGGGTCAGCGGCACCGCCAGGACCTCGTTGACGTGCTCCAGCAGATAGTCGATGTCGGCGCTGGAGGCGGCCGGATGCGCCTTGTCGAGGTCCCAGCCGGTGTCGGTGGTGCCGACGATCCAGTGCCGCCCCCACGGGATGACGAACAGCACGCTCTTCTCGGTGCGCAGGATCAGCCCGGTCGTGGAGTGGATGCGGTCCCGGGGGACGACGAGGTGGATGCCCTTGGACGCGCGGACGTGGAACTGGCCGCGCTCCCCGACCAGCGCCTGTGTCTCGTCCGTCCACACCCCGCTGGCGTTCACCACCTGGCGGGCCCGGACCTCGAACTCACCGCCCTGCTCCAGATCGTGCACCCGGGCGCCGACGACGCGCGCCCCCTCGCGCAGGAAGCCGACCACCCGGGCCCGGTTGGCGACGTGCGCGCCGTACCGGGCGGCGGTGCGGACCAGGGAGGTGACGAAGCGGGCGTCGTCCACCTGGGCGTCGTAGTACTGGAGCGCGCCGACCAGGGCGTCCTTGCGCAGGCAGGGGGCGACGCTCAGCGCGCGGGTGCGCGTCAGATGGCGGTGGACGGGCAGCCCGCGGCCGTGTCCGGAGGAGACCGACATCGCGTCGTAGAGCGCGACGCCCGCGCCCGCGTAGACCCGCTCCCAGCCGCGGTGCTTGAGCGGGTAGAGGAACGGGACGGGCTTGACCAGGTGCGGGGCGATCCGCTCCAGCAGCAGTCCGCGCTCCTTCAGCGCCTCTCTGACGAGGGCGAAGTCGAGCATCTCCAGATAGCGCAGGCCGCCGTGGACCAGCTTGCTGGAGCGGCTGGAGGTGCCGGAGGCCCAGTCCCTGGACTCGACGAGGCCGGTCTCCAGGCCGCGGGTCGCGGCGTCGAGCGCGGTGCCCGCGCCGACCACCCCGCCGCCCACGACCAGCACGTCCAGCTCACGGTCCGCCATCCGGGCCAGCGCCTCGCCGCGCTCGGCCGGTCCCAGTGCCGGTGTCTTCACCGCTGCCTCCCGTTGTGATCGACGTCACGACGCTGCCTGGTGATTTTCCTGGCTTTCCCTTCGCCGTGCCATGCCGTCAATACTGAATATGAGTCATATTTCCGCTTAGTCTGCCTTTGCGCCATCCGGAATCGCCTCGGGAAGGACGCTCGAAGTCATGCCCGCAGATCTCGCCGTCATCGGACTCGGCCCGTTCGGCCTCCCGCTCGCCCAGGCCGCCACCGCCGCCGGTATCCGTACGATCGGCTACGACCCGGACTCCCGGGCCGCCGACGAGCTGCGGGCCGGACGGCTGCCCACCGGCGCGGGCGACGGCTCGCTCACCGCCGCCGAGCTGCGCCGGATGATCTCCGGCGGCTTCAGGACCACCACCGACCCGGCCGAGCTGGGCCGGGTGCGCACCGCCGTCATCTGCTGCCCCACGCCGCTCGGCGACGACCGGCGGCTGGATCTGTCCGCGGTCGGCGAGGCGGCACGCGCGCTGGCGGGGTGGCTGCGCCCGCACACCACTGTTCTGCTGGAATCCACCGTGTACCCCGGCACCACCGAGGAATTCCTGCGTCCGCTGCTTGAGGAGGGGTCCGGGATGCGGGCCGGGCGCGACTTCCACCTCGCCTACTCCCCCGGCCGCCTCGACCCCGGCAACCGCGCCTACGGCTACGGCAACACCCCCAAGGTCATCGGCGGCCTCACCGCCGCCTGCACCGAGGCGGCCGCCGCGTTCTACGGCCGCCTCACCGAGAAGGTCGTCCGCGCCCGCGGGCCGCGCGAGGCCGAGACCGTGAAGGTCCTGGAGACCAACTACCGGCACGTCAACATCGCCCTGGTCAACGAGATGGCCGCGTTCTGCCACGACAACGGCGTCGACCTGTGGGACGTGGTGCGCTGCGCCGAGACCAAGCCGTTCGGCTTCCAGTCCTTCCGCCCGGGACCCGGCGTCGGCGGCCACGGCGCGCCGATCGAATGCGACGGGATGACGCGCCCGCAGCGCGGGCTCGGCCTCCCGCTGCGCATGGTCGAGCTGGCGCAGCAGGTCAACGGGCGGATGCCCGGCTATGTCACCCAGCGCTGTACGACGCTCCTCAACGAGCACGGCAAGTCGGCGCGCGGCGCCCACGTCCTGCTGCTCGGCGTCAGCTACAAACCGGACGTGGCGGACGAGGAGGGCTCCCCGGCGCGCGAGATCGCCGCCCGGCTGATGGAGCTGGGCGCCCAGCTGAGCTACCACGACCCGCACGTACCGGGCTGGCGGGTGCTCGGCCGCCCGGTGCCGCGCGCGGACGCCGTGTACGAGGCGGCGGCCGAGGCCGACCTGACGGTGCTGCTCCAGCACCACCGCACGTACGACCTCCAGGGCCTGGCGGTCAAGGCCCAGCTGCTCCTGGACACCCGCGGCGCCAGCCCGGCGGGCGTCGCCCACCGTCTGTAGCGCCCCGGGTCCGCGACGCGGCCGCGTCACCCGCCAGCACCCTCCCGCCGACGCGCGCTGCGCAGCCGCAGGGCCGCCGCCAGGGCGATCAGGGACAGGCCGCCCGCCACGAGCGCGACCGCGCCCGACGGCACCGAGCGCACGTCGGCGGTGAACGTCATCGGCGCTCCCCACGGGCGTCCGTCGGCGCGGGTGTAGAGCTGGGCGGTGAGCCGTACCGGACCGTTGGCGTGCGCCCTCAGCCGGACCCGTACCGTCCGGCTCACCGCCCGCGACGCGCGCACGGCCACGGCGCGGTCGACCGCGCGGGCCCGCTCCGGGCGGCTGGAGAGCACCCGCAGCTCGACGCCGGTGAGGTCCTGCTGGAGCCCGTTGGCGACGGTGACCGGGATGGTCGCGGAGCCCCCGGTGACCACCACCCGCGACTTGGGCACCAGCCGCACCGAGGCGATCGAGGCGGCCAGATAGCGGGCCACGCCCTCCTGATAGGCGCGCGCCCCGGCCGCGTCGCCGCGCCAGCCCGTCGACACCGACCGCGCCAGCGCCGCGCTCACCGACGCCACCGTTGCGCGCGCGTCGGACAGCACCATCGCCAGCGCGCGCAGCGCCCGCCGGTCCCTGGCGACCGCCGCAAGCCGCTCCGGCGGCAGCTCGGAGGCGTGCAGCCCGGCCGGGAGGCCGCCGTCCTCCCGCAACTCCCCCGCCTCCGGCTCCCGCAGGCTGACCTGGAACCGCGACGGTTCCAGCCAGCCCGCCTCCTGACCCGCGGCCAGCGCCGAGAGCAGCGCCCGCGCGACGCCGACCGGCATCCGGCGCGGCGGTACGAGGACCAGGTCGCGCGCCGCGTACGGCAGCTCCCGTACCGCCGTCAGGGTCTCGGCCAGCAGCCGCTGCCGCAGCGCGAGCCGGGCGGGCTCCCCGGCGGCGCCCGCGGCCGGGTGGCTGCGGAACAGCAGGGACGCGAGGGTCGCGTCGTACGTCAGCGCGGTGCTGCCGCCGTCGAGCGCGACCGCCCCGTCGTCCGTGGCACCCCCGGCGACGAGCGACGCGCCGTACGGGCCAGGACCCTCGCCGGAGGCGAGCACCGTGTCCAGGCCGAGCCGCCGCGCGGCTCCGGCGATCCCGGCGTCCAGCACCCCGGCCGCGGGCCAGGCGACCCCGTCGCGGGCGCGGACGCTCAAGCCCCGGTTCACCACGGCGGTGCCGGTGGCGGACGCGCGGCGCAGCAGCGGGGCCAGCGCCGGGTCGCCGCCGCGGGCGAGGGAGGCCAGGTCGGGGTCGGCGTACGGCAGGGCGATCACGTCCCGGCCGCGCACCGCCTTGCGCAGCGCGGCCAGCCATCCGGCGGCCGCCTTGCCGCCCTTGCCGGGACCGGCCTCCTGCGGATCGCTGCTGCCGGGGGTGCGGGCCACCCGGTAGCCGCGCGCCATGGCCTGCGCCTGGACGATCAGATCGGGGTCGACGGCCCAGGTCACCGGCTGGTCCGCGCCCAGTTCGACCAGCCGCCGCAGGCGCCCGCCGGGGCCGAAGGCGGCGGTCAGCGCGTCGTCGCGGAAGACCGGCAGCACGCGGTCGTCGCCGGTGCGGCGCGTCAGGGCCTCCATGTGCGGCACGTCGGTGAGGGGCCACAGGACGGTGGTGCGCATCCGCTCCAGGCCGGTGCCGTCGGGGTAGACGGGCAGCTGACCGCGGGTCAGGCCGAGTACGCGGCCGTCCGGGAGGGCCGCGGTCACGGTGAGCGGGTACGCGCCCGCGCCGTCGAGGCCGAGGGCGGAGACGGGCACGGTGAGGTCGAAGCGGCGGCGCCCGGTATGGGCGTCGAGCCGGGCGAGGCGGGCGGTGTGGTCGGTGACTTCGGTGCCGTCGGCGCGGGTCAGGGCGGTGCGCGCGGCGTGCTCGGCGAGCGCGCCGCGGGTGTCGACGGGCCCGGCGGCGCCGATGCGTACGCCGATGTGGGCGCCGGTGACGCGTCGCCGGGAGGTGTTGGTGACGGTGCCGCTGATCCTGACCTCGCCGTCGCGGCGGACCACGGAGGGGCTCAGCGACCGCAGTTCGACGGCGAGCGGGTACGGGCGCGCGGCGTTCACGCTTACGGCCGGGGCGGCGGGCGCGCGTACGGCCGGGGCGGCGGTGGCGGGCCCGCCGGGCAGGAGCAGCGCGACCGCCACGGCGATCGTCCACCCGTACGCCCGTGCTCCTGCCGTCACCTCGCCGCCGCACCTCCCGCCTGACGATCCGGCCCGGTCACCAGCCCACCACGCCGGCACCCGGGCCGCACGCCGGGCGGCCCGTTGGAGGGACGGCGGGGTCAGACCCGCACGGTGTCCGCGCGGCGCGGGCTGGCGTCCATCGCGGCCCGCAGCGAAGCGAAGTCCTCGACGCAGCGGCCGGTGCCGACGGCGACGCAGTCCAGCGGGTCGTCGGCGACCAGCACCGGGATGTCCAGCTCGCGGCCGAGCCGTACGTCCAGACCGCGCAGCAGCGCGCCGCCGCCGGTGAGCACGATGCCGCGGTCCATGATGTCGCCCGCCAGCTCCGGCGGGGTCTCGTCCAGCGTGGACCGGACGGCGGCGACGATGCTGTCCACCGGCTCGGCGAGCGCGTGCCGCACCTCGTCCGCGGTGAGTTCGAGGACCTTGGGCAGCCCGGTGGCCTGGTCGCGGCCGCGGATGGTGCAGCGGTCGGGCGGCAGCAGGGCCTGGGTGTCCTCGTTGTCACCGTTGTCGAGCACCTCGACGTTGCGCTCCACCTGCCGGACGGACATCGCGCGCGGCGCCGACCAGGAGCCGGTCGGGGAGGCGGACCCGATGGACACCTTGATCTCCTCGGCGGTCCGCTCGCCGATGGCCAGCGCGTACTGCTTCTTGACGTACGTGCTGATCGCGACGTCCATCGCATCGCCCGCCGTGCGCACCGAGCGCGCGGTGACGATGCCGCCCAGCGAGACGACGGCGACCTCCGTCGTGCCGCCGCCGATGTCGACGACCATCGAACCGGTGGGCTCGCCCACCGGCAGGCCCGCACCGATCGCCGCCGCGATCGGCTCCTCGACCAGATGCACCTGCCGCGCCCCGGCCTGGGTCGCGGCCTCCATCACCGCGCGCCGCTCGACACCGGTGATGCCGGACGGCACACAGACGACGACGCGGGGACGGGCCAGCCGCCTGGTGCCCATCACCTTCTTGATGAAGTACCGCAGCATGCGCTCGGCGACCTCAAAATCGGCGATGACCCCATCCCGGAGCGGTCGAACGGCGACAATGTTCGTCGGGGTCCGCCCCATGGTCTCCTTCGCCGCCGAACCCACCGACAGCACGTTGCCGTCGGCCGTGTTGACCGCCACGACCGACGGTTCGTTGAGCACGATGCCCTTGCCCCGCAGGTACACCAGCGTATTCGCGGTGCCGAGGTCGATGCCCATGTCTCGCCCAGTGAACGACTTGTTCTGCGCCATAAGTTGACATTATTGCTTATGCCGGATTCTGTCCTGCCGGCGCCGAGATTCGCATCCGGCACAACGAACCGGCCGTGACCCCGCCGCGGTCGGGGACGCCTGACGCGTCACCGCATAGCGGAGCAATGTCCTCCTTTACCGGGACACCATGTCTCCGTCTGGTCCCAGCCATGTCACGGAGCCCGGACGCGACTTGTCTGATTGTCATGCACTCCTGTTACTTTTATGGCTCGAATCGTTCGCGTTCCGGGCCGTTGCCGCGCCTCGGTCACGGCTGTCCCCGAACGCGAATCACCTTCATCCCCGGGGGATTTCATGAGCCAGAACTGGCAGCAGCCGCAGCAGCCAGGCGGTTACCCGCAGCAGCAGGGCGGTTACCCGCAGCAGCCCGCGCCGCCGCAGCCGGGCTACGGCTACCCGCAGGCGCAGCCCCAGCAGCCGCAGTTCGCCGGCGGTTTTCCGCCGCCCGCGCCGCAGGTGGGCCGCCAGGGCAACCCGCTCGCCGCGGTCGGCGCCGCCCTCGTGGCCGCTCTCGTCGGTGCGCTGGCGTACGCGTTCCTGCTGAGCGCGCTCGCGGACACCGACTCGAATCCGCCGGAGGTCACCAAGTTCGCGTACGCCGGTGTCGCGCTCGGCGCGCTCGTCGGCGCCACGGTCGCCAAGCTCGGCGGCCGCAACGTCGGGCTGTGGGTGGCCGGCGCGGTTCTGGCGCTCGCCGCCATCTTCCTCGGCGAGCTGTACGGCTACGCGATGATCATGAACGACGCGGCCACCAACTACGTGGACAAGATCGGTGGCGCCGCCGCGGCCTCCGCCAACATCCCGTCCGCGAACGAGATCTTCTTCGAGCACTTCAGCGACCTGTTCGACACCTGGAAGGAAGACGCCGACGCGATCACGTGGATCTTCATGATCCTCTCCCCGATCGCCGCCGCCGGTGCCGCCTTCCGGGTCAGCAACCGCTGACGCCGACACGGGCACAAGGGGAGGGCCCCGACCGCATCGCGGTCGGGGCCCTCCCCTTGTCTGCTGACTACGCTCAGCGCTTGTCGTTCGACGGGGCCACCGTCACCTCGACGCGCTGGAACTCCTTCAGCTCCGAGTAGCCGGTCGTCGCCATCGCCCGGCGCAGCGCGCCGAAGAAGTTCATCGAACCGTCCGGGGTGTGCGAGGGGCCGAGCAGGACCTCCTCGGTCGTGCCGACCACGCCCAGGTTCATGCGCTTGCCGCGCGGCACCTCGTCGTGCACGGCCTCCATGCCCCAGTGGTGGCCACGGCCCGGCGAGTCCGTGGCGCGGGCCAGCGGCGAGCCGATCATCACCGAGTCGGCGCCGCACGCGATCGCCTTCGGCAGATCGCCGCTCCAGCCGACCCCGCCGTCCGCGATCACATGCACATAGCGGCCACCGGACTCGTCCATGTAGTCCCGGCGGGCGGCGGCGACATCGGCCACCGCCGTGGCCATCGGCACCTGGATGCCCAGCACATTGCGGGTGGTGTGGGCGGCGCCGCCACCGAAGCCCACGAGCACCCCGGCCGCGCCGGTGCGCATCAGGTGCAGCGCCGCGGTGTACGTGGCGCAGCCGCCCACGATGACCGGGACGTCCAGCTCGTAGATGAACTGCTTGAGGTTCAGCGGCTCGGCCGCGCCCGAGACGTGCTCGGCCGAGACGGTGGTGCCCCGGATGACGAAGATGTCGACCCCGGCGTCCACCACGGCCTTGGAGAACTGGGCGGTGCGCTGCGGCGACAGGGCGGCGGCGGTGACCACGCCCGAGTCGCGCACCTCCTTCAGCCGCTGGCCGATCAGCTCTTCCTTGATCGGCTCGGCGTAGATCTCCTGGAGCCGCCGGGTCGCGGTGCGCTCGTCCAGCTCGGCGATCTCGGCCAGCAGCGGCTCGGGGTCCTCGTACCGGGTCCACAGCCCCTCGAGGTTGAGCACCCCGAGGCCGCCCAGCTCGCCGATGCGGATCGCGGTCTGCGGGGAGACCACGGAATCCATCGGGGCGGCCAGGAACGGCAGCTCGAAGCGGTAGGCGTCGATCTGCCAGGCGATCGAGACCTCCTTCGGGTCCCGGGTACGACGACTCGGCACGACGGCGATGTCGTCGAACGCGTACGCCCTGCGGCCGCGCTTGCCGCGCCCGATCTCGATCTCAGTCACGTGGGGTGCCTTTCGCTGGCTTGTTCTGCCGTACCAGTATCGCCATCCCCCGCGCGGAGCCCGTCGCGCGGGGGTCGCGCGCGTTAACGACCGGAGTAGTTCGGCGCCTCGGAGACCATCTGGACGTCATGCGGGTGGCTCTCCTTGAGGCCCGCGGAGGTGATCCGCACGAAGCGGCCCTTCACCTTCAGCTCCGCCACGGACGCCGAGCCGACATACCCCATGGAGGCGCGCAGGCCCCCGACCAGCTGGTGGGCGACCGAGGACAGCGGGCCGCGGTAGGGCACCTGGCCCTCGATGCCCTCGGGGACGAGCTTGTCCTCGGAGAGCACGTTGTCCTGGAAGTAGCGGTCCTTGGAGAACGAGCGGGCCTGGCCGCGGGTCTGCATCGCGCCCAGCGAGCCCATGCCCCGGTAGGACTTGAACTGCTTGCCGTTGATGAAGACCATCTCGCCCGGCGACTCCTCGCACCCGGCCAGCAGGCTGCCCAGCATCACCGTGTCCGCACCGGCGGCGATCGCCTTGGCGATGTCACCGGAGAACTGGAGGCCGCCGTCGCCGATCAGCGGCACATCGGCCGCGTGGCACGCGCGGGCCGCCTCGTAGATCGCGGTCACCTGGGGGACGCCGATGCCCGCGACCACCCGGGTGGTGCAGATGGAGCCCGGGCCGACACCGACCTTCACTCCGTCCACACCCGCGTCGATCAGCGCCTGGGCGCCGTCACGGGTGGCGACATTGCCGCCGACCACGTCGACGGAGACATTGGACTTGACCTTGGCGATCATGTCGAGGATGCCGCGGCTGTGCCCATGGGCGCTGTCGACCACCAGGAAGTCGGCCCCGGCCTCGACCAGCGCCTGCGCCCGGTCGAACGCCTCGTCGCCGACGCCGACGGCAGCTCCCACGACCAGCCGGCCCTCGTCGTCCTTCGCCGCGTTCGGGTACTGCTCGGCCTTCACGAAGTCCTTGACCGTGATCAGGCCCTTGAGCACGCCCGCGTCGTCGACCAGCGGCAGCTTCTCGATCTTGTGGCGGCGCAGCAGCTGCATCGCGTCGTCACCGGAGATCCCGACCTTGCCGGTGACCAGCGGCATCGGGGTCATGACCTCGCGGACCTGACGGCCCCGGTCCACCTCGAAGGCCATGTCCCGGTTGGTGACGATGCCCAGCAGCTTGCCCGCGGCGTCGGTGACCGGGACGCCGCTGATGCGGAACTTCGCGCACAGCGCGTCCGCCTCGTGGAGCGTGGCGTCCGGCCGGACCGTGATCGGGTCGGTGACCATGCCGGACTCGGACCGCTTGACCAGGTCGACCTGGTTCGCCTGGTCCTCGATGGACAGGTTCCGGTGCAGCACGCCCACACCGCCCTGGCGGGCCATGGCGATGGCCATCCGGGACTCGGTGACCTTGTCCATGGCGGCCGACAGCAGCGGCACGTTCACCCGCACGTTCCGGGAGACCCTGGACGAGGTGTCGACCGCGTTCGGCAGCACCTCGGAGGCGCCCGGCAGCAGCAGCACGTCGTCGTACGTCAGCCCGAGCATCGCGAACTTCTCAGGCACTCCGTCGACGTTGTCAGTCATGACACCCTTCCAAATGGTCTTGCCCCAGCGCGGACTCCCATGCTAACGGCCATCCCCGGTGTCACATTCCGCCCTGTGGACAACCGACGAATACCGCTGGTGATGCCGCCCGGAACGACCGATCGCGCTACTGTTCGGCCAGCGCGCGCAACCGGCTCAGCGCCCGGTGCTGTGCGACCCGCACCGCGCCCGGCGACATGCCGAGCATCTGCCCCGTCTCCTCCGCGGTAAGCCCGACGGCCACCCGCAGCAGCACCAGCTCGCGCTGGTTCTCCGGAAGGTTGGCGAGCAGCTTCTTGGCCCATTCCGCGTCGCTGCTCAGCAGTGCCCGCTCCTCGGGGCCCAGCGAATCGTCCGGCTGCTCCGGCATCTCGTCCGAGGGGAACGCCGTGGAACCGGGGTGGCGCATGGCCGCCCGCTGGAGATCGGCGACCTTGTGGGAGGCGATGGCCACGACGAACGCCTCGAAGGGCTTGCCGGTGTCGCGGTAGCGCGGCAGCGCGCACAGCACCGCGAGGCAGACCTCCTGTGCCAGGTCGTCCACGAAATGACGGGCGTCACCCGGCAGTCGGGACAGCCTGGTGCGGCAGTAGCGCAGGGCCAGCGGATGAACATGGGCCAGCAGGTCGTGAGTGGCCTGCTCATCGCCCTCGACCGCGCGCCCGACGAGGGCGCCGATCGCCCCCGGCGTCCCCGGGCTACCGCCCTTGGGGGGCCCTTGACTCTCGTCGTCGCGCATTCGTCCATGGTGCCTTGGGCCCGGCGGGTCCGTGGCATCGCGTCCATAGTTGTGCGTAGAAGCGTTATGAGTAGGTGCGCCGGTAGTCGTCACGTCCTGCGCTCTCCCCTCACGCCCGACAGACTCGTCCCCGAGGAACTCCACGCCTTCAAGGATGCGGCATCGCGCGGGGAACCGGTACAAGCCGCCGTCACACCCGGTGCCGCGCACGCTCTCGCCCCGCCCGCCACCCGGCGGGCGGGGACCTTGGCGCCCCCGCTGCGCAGCATGTTCTTATGCCGATGGGAGACCGGCCCGGCTAGCGGACCAGGCCCCAGCGGAATCCGAGGGCCACCGCATGGGCCCGGTCGGACGCGCCGAGCTTCTTGAACAGCCGGCGGGCGTGGGTCTTGACCGTGTCCTCGGAGAGGAACAGCTCACGGCCGATCTCCGCGTTGGACCGGCCGTGGCTCATGCCCTCCAGCACCTGGATCTCGCGCGCCGTGAGCGTGGGCGCGGCGCCCATCTCGGCGGAGCGCAGCCGCCGCGGGGCCAGCCGCCAGGTCGGGTCGGCGAGGGCCTGCGTCACGGTCGCGCGCAGCTCGGCGCGCGAGGCGTCCTTGTGCAGATAGCCGCGGGCGCCCGCGGCCACGGCCAGCGCGACCCCGTCGAGGTCCTCGGCGACCGTGAGCATGATGATCCGGGCGCCGGGGTCGGCGGAGAGCAGCCGCCGCACGGTCTCGACTCCGCCGAGGCCGGGCATGCGCACGTCCATCAGAATCAGATCCGAGCGGTCGGCGCCCCAGCGGCGGAGGACTTCCTCGCCGTTGGCCGCCGTCGTCACCCGCTCGACGCCGGGCACTGTCGCCACCGCGCGGCGCAGCGCTTCTCGGGCGAGCGGGGAGTCGTCGCAGACGAGGACGGATGTCATGGCCGCCCTCCGCAGCTGATGCGCGTCACCTTGAGCCTCCAGGCTGGTACATATCGTCACCTGAGCGATTGACAGCCCCGGATATGTGTCCGAGAGCTTTACCCATCAACCGCCTCCGCACTCTCAACGACGGTCACCCGAAAGAGTTACGGGGTTCGGCGGCCACCTTCGACACTCTACGTGAGCCCTCGGACACGGAGGCGCTTCCCCGCGCAGGTCGCGCCCTGTCACGTCTCCCCCAAAGGTCATCCCCTTCGGTGGCATTTGGCGACCTTGCTTCCAATTTGCCGGTCTGTGTGGCTAGATTCGCAATGAGTCATATTTACATCTACTTACACAGTAGGTGTACGACCCGGGACACAGCGTCCGCATTCGATCGCTTCGAGGAGACAAGGCAATGGCAGATTTCTCCCGTCTTCCCGGTCCGAACGCCGATCTGTGGGACTGGCAGCTCCTGGCGGCGTGCCGCGGTGTCGACAGCTCGCTCTTCTTCCACCCGGAAGGTGAGCGCGGCGCGGCCCGCAGCGCGCGCGAGATGTCGGCGAAAGAGGTGTGCATGCGCTGCCCGGTACGGGCGCAGTGCGCGGCTCACGCCCTGGCCGTGCGCGAGCCGTACGGGGTGTGGGGCGGACTGACCGAGGACGAGCGCGAGGAGCTGATGGGGCGGGCCCGTCATCGTACGGTCGCCTCCTCGGGAGCCCCGGGGTCCTGACCTGGGCCTCAGCGTTCCCATCTTCTGAAGAAACGTTCCCCCACCCGTCCCCGCACCACCACCGCCGACCGTGCCCCCGGCCCCATGGGCCCGCGGACGATCGGCGGGATTTCGCGCGTCAGCGCCGCGCCGCCCGCGCCGCCTGCTCCAGCCGGTCCAGGGTCGCCGCCACCGCGGGCACCCGCGCCAGGTCCGGCAGCGTCAGCGCCACCACCTCGCGCCGCACCGCGGGCGTGACCTCCAGCGTCGCCGTCCCCTTCGCGGTCACGCACTCCAGCGCCAGCTCCGGCAGCACCGCGACCCCGAGCCCGGCCCCGACCAGCCCGACCACCGCCGGGTAGTCGTCCGTCGCGAAGTCGATCCGCGGCGTGAAGCCCTCCGCCTCGCACACCTCCACCAGGTGGCGACGGCACCGCGGGCAGCCCGCGATCCACGGCTCCTCTGCCAGCTCCCCGATCCCCACCGTCCCGGCCCCGGCCAGCCGGTGGTCGTGCGGGACCATGACCACCAGCCGGTCCCGCAGCAGCGGCCGCACCACCAGGTCGTCCCAGCCCGCCGCCGGATCCGCCTCCGGCCCGGCCTGCGGATACCGGAAGGCGACCGCGATCTCGCAGTCGCCCCCGCGCAGCATCTCCACCGAACGCGGCGGCTCGGCCTCCACCAGGGAGACCCTGGTCCCCGGGTGGGCGGCGCGCATCCCGGCCAGCGCGGTCGGCACCAGCGTCGAGCTGCCGCTGGGGAACGACACCAGCCGCACCCGCCCGGCCCGCAGCCCGGCGAGCGCCGCGACCTCCTCCTCGGCGGCGGTCAGCCCGGCCAGGATGCCCGCCGCGTGCCGTACGAGGGCCTCGCCCGCCTCGGTCAGCCGCATCTCCCGCCCGGTACGGATCAGCAGCGGCGTCCCCGTGGACTGCTCCAGGGCCTTCATCTGCTGGCTGACGGCGGGCTGGGTGCAGCCCAGGTCGCGGGCGGCGGCGGAGAAGGAGCCGGTGGCGGCCACCGCGCGCAGCACCCTCAGATGACGAGCCTCGATCATGCCCCGAGCATAAGGGGCACTTGGGTGCGGACCGGAATATCGCGCCAAGGCTTTGACGGGGTACCGGGCGGGAGGGCCGCGGCGCCCGGGCGCGGAGTGATCGCCCGGCCGATAACGTGCGCGTATGACGACTGCATTGATCACCGGAACCACGGCGGGCATCGGTTCCGCCTTCGCGAGCAGGCTCGCGGCGAACGGGCACAACCTGGTGCTGGTGTCCCGCGACGAGAAGCGGCTCCGGGACCAGGCCGCCGACCTCCACGACCGGCACGGGGTCGAGGCGGAGGTCCTGCGCGCCGACCTGTCCGAGGACGCCGGTATCGCCGCGGTCGAGAAGCGCTTGGAGGACCGTACGCATCCGGTCGATCTGCTCGTCAACAACGCCGGTTTCGGCAACAGCGCCCCCTATCTGGAGGCACCGCTCACCGATGAGCTGCGGATGCTGAAGCTGCACTGCGAGGCGGTGCTGCGGCTGACCAGCGCCGCCGCCAAGACGATGCGGGCGCGGGGCCGCGGCGGGGTGATCAACGTGGCCTCGGTGGCCGCGTTCTTCCCTCGCGGGACGTACGGGGCGAGCAAGGCGTGGGTCGTGCAGTTCACGCAGGGCGCGGCGAAGGACCTGGCGCGGTCGGGGGTGCGGCTGATGGCGCTGTGCCCGGGGCTGGTGCGCACGGAGTTCCACTCCCGGGCGGGGATCACGCCGGACAAGGCGCCGGACTGGATGTGGCTGGACGCGGACCGGCTGGTCGCGGCGGCGCTCAAGGACTTCTCGCGCGGCAAGTCGCTGTCGATTCCGGACCCGCGGTACAAGGCGCTGGCGGGCCTGTCGAAGCTGGTGCCGCGGGCGGCGATGGCGGGCGTCTCCGCCAAGGTGGGCCGCACCCCGGCCAAGGGCTGACCCCCGTCGCGCGACCCCGCGACGCGCGAAGGCGCGGCCGCCCCGTGCGGGGCGGCCGCGCCTTCGCGTTGGCGCTCGGGCTTCGCGTCAGTGCGCGTGGCCGTGGCCGTGGCCACCGGCCTCGGCCTCTTCCTCGGCCGGCTTCTCGACCACCAGGGTCTCGGTGGTGAGCAGCAGGGAGGCGATGGACGCGGCGTTCTCCAGCGCGGAGCGGGTGACCTTGACCGGGTCGATGACGCCGGCCTTCACCAGGTCGCCGTACTCCTCGGTCGCGGCGTTGTAGCCGTGGCCCTTCTCCAGCTCGGCGACCTTCGAGGTGATGACGTAGCCCTCGAGGCCCGCGTTCTCCGCGATCCAGCGCAGCGGCTCGACGACGGCGCGGCGGACGACGGCGACACCGGTGGCCTCGTCGCCCTCCTTGCCCAGGCCGCCTTCCAGCACCTTGGCGGCGTGGACCAGAGCGGAGCCACCACCGGAGACGATGCCCTCCTCGACCGCGGCGCGGGTCGCGGAGATGGCGTCCTCCAGACGGTGCTTCTTCTCCTTGAGCTCGACCTCGGTGGCCGCGCCCACGCGGATCACGCACACGCCACCGGCCAGCTTCGCGAGGCGCTCCTGGAGCTTCTCGCGGTCCCAGTCGGAGTCCGTGGACTCGATCTCGGCCTTGATCTGGGCGATGCGACCGGCGACGTCGTCGGAGTTGCCGCCACCGTCGACGATGGTGGTGTCGTCCTTGGTGACGGTCACGCGGCGGGCGGTGCCCAGCACGTCCAGACCGGCCTGGTCGAGCTTGAGGCCGACCTCCTCGGCGATGACGGTGGCGCCGGTGAGGGTCGCGATGTCGCCGAGCATGGCCTTGCGGCGGTCACCGAAGCCGGGGGCCTTCACGGCGACGGCGTTGAAGGTGCCGCGGATCTTGTTGACGACGAGGGTGGACAGGGCCTCGCCCTCCACGTCCTCGGCGATGATCAGCAGCGGCTTGCTGGCGCCGGCCTGGATGACCTTCTCCAGCAGCGGCAGCAGGTCCTGGATCGAGCCGATCTTGCCCTGGTGGATCAGGATGTACGGGTCGTCGAGGACGGCCTCCATACGCTCCTGGTCGGTCACCATGTACGGCGAGAGGTAGCCCTTGTCGAAGGACATGCCCTCGGTGAAGTCCAGCTCCAGACCGAAGGTGTTGGACTCCTCGACGGTGATGACACCGTCCTTGCCGACCTTGTCCATCGCCTCGGCGATCAGCTCGCCGACCTGCTTGTCCTGGGCGGACAGCCCGGCCACGGCGGCGATGTCGGACTTGGAGTCGATCGGGCTGGCGGTGGCCAGCAGGTCCTCGGAGACGGCCTTGACGGCGGCGTCGATGCCCTTCTTCAGGGCGGCCGGGGAGGCACCGGCGGCCACGTTGCGCAGGCCCTCGCGGACCAGCGCCTGGGCCAGCACGGTGGCGGTGGTGGTGCCGTCACCCGCGATGTCGTTGGTCTTGGTCGCCACCTCCTTGACGAGCTGGGCGCCAAGGTTCTCGTACGGGTCCTCGACCTCGACCTCGCGGGCGATCGTGACACCGTCGTTGGTGATGGTCGGCGCACCGAACTTCTTGTCGATGACGACGTTGCGGCCGCGGGGGCCGATCGTCACCTTCACGGTGTCCGCAAGCTTGTTGACGCCACGCTCAAGGGCGCGACGGGCGTCCTCGTCGAACTTCAGGATCTTCGCCATGGTTGCGTATGTCCTCTCAAACGAACCGCGCCCCGACCCCGGGTATCTGTGACACGGGCACCGGGGCGCGGCTCAAAGCAAAACTTCGGTGATTACTTCTCGACGATCGCGAGAACGTCGCGAGCCGAGAGGACGAGGTACTCCTCGCCGCTGTACTTCACCTCGGTGCCGCCGTACTTGCTGTAGAGCACGACGTCGCCGACGGAGACGTCGAGCGGAAGCCGCTTGCCGTCCTCGAAACGGCCCGGGCCGACGGCCAGGACGACGCCCTCCTGGGGCTTCTCCTTGGCGGTGTCCGGGATGACCAGGCCAGAGGCCGTGGTCTGCTCGGCCTCGACGGCCTGGACCACGATGCGGTCCTCAAGCGGCTTGATGGCAACCTTGGAGCTGGCGGTCGTCACGATCCGACCTCCCCCTTCGGAGATCTCACGGGGTTAACTGTCTGAGGTGGCGACCAGGTGGATCCGTCGTCGCGGGTGCCGGACCTGCCCGTCGCTGTGTGGCTGGCACTCCGCAGTGCCGAGTGCCAGCCCTGACATTATGACGCGGTTAGCACTCCGTCAACCAGAGTGCCAAGCGAGGCGGCGGCGGACCCGCGGAGTCGTCCGGACGTCCGGCGCTCAGATGTAGTCCTCCAGCCGCGCGACCGTGAATCCCTGGGCCTGGATCTCCCGCAGCAGCTCGGTGATCATGTCGGTCATGGAGTGCCCGTTCAGCTGCTCGGGGCCGCGGAAGTGGGCGAGGATGATGTCGCCGGGCCGCAGCCCGCTGCCGGAGCGGTACGCGAGCCCCTTGGGCTCCATCTCGGCGCGCCACAACACCGCCTTGGTCAGCCCGCACTCGGCCGCCGCGCGCAGCGTGTTCCGGTCGTAGTCACCGTACGGCGGGCGGAAGAGGCTGGGTTCGAGACCGAGGCGTTCGTGGAGGACGTCCTGCTGACCGCAGATCTCGTGGAGCTGGGTCTCGTAGTCCTTGCCCGCCAGGCTGGGGTGGGTGAGCGTGTGGTTGCCGATCCGGTTGCCGAGTTCGCGCAGCGCGCGGAAGTAGTCGTAGTGGTCGCCGATCACCTCGTCCTCCAGGAACTGGGTGAACGGCAGCCCGAGGTCCCGGGCCTGGTCGATGAAGGCGGGGTCCTTCTCGATCCCGTCGTCGAGCGTCAGGAAGACCACCCGATCGGTGGTGTCCACTCGGCGGACGACCGTCGCCAGACCGGGCGACGGCGGCCACACCGGCGCGAGCGCCGGCTTGGCGGCGGGCGGGGGCGGCGGGTCCAGCGGGCGGTCGAGCCCCCAGCGGCGGTAGCCGTCCGGCGGCGGATGCGGACCTTCCCCGCGCCCGCTCCCGGACCGTGGCGCGCCGGGGGCCCGGGACTCGGAGTACGGGGAGGGCGAGGCCGACCGCGCGAGCCCCGCCTTGTCCCTCCTGAGGTGGGGAGCCGGGCTCCCGCACCCGGCGAGCAGTGCCGCCGCGGCGGCGAGAACCAGACACCCGGAAACACCAGCCTTGACCGTGATCATAAAAGTGATCTTCGGCTCCACGGCGCGGGTCCGCGCGTCGGAGGGGTGCGAATGCCCTCCCCGGAGCGGGGAGAATGGGCCATGTGGACGTTGACGCCTTCGACTCACTGCTCGGCGACGAGGGGCAGGCGCTGCTCTCCGCGCTCCGGAACTACGACCCGGCGCGGGAGCTGGCCACCGCGACCCGGCTGCGCCGCGACCATCCGGCCGCCCTGGTCTCGGCGGCCCTGACCCAGGCCCGGCTGCGGCAGCGGGCGGTGCCCAAGTTCGGGGCGGAGGACGCCCATCGGATGTACTTCACGCCCGACGGCGTCGAGCAGTCCACCCGTGCGACCGTGGCCGCCTACCGCGCCGACCGGCTGGCCGATTTCGGGGTGCGCGGCGTGGCCGATCTGTGCTGCGGCATCGGCGGTGACGCGATCGCGATGGCGCGCGCCGGGCTGTCCGTCCTGGCCGTCGACCGGGACCCGCTGACGTGTGCGGTCGCCCGGGCCAACGCCGACGCGCTGGGCCTGTCGCAGCTGATCGAGGTGCGCTGCGCCGATGTCACCGGGATCGACACCTCGTCGTACGACGCGGTCTTCGTGGACCCCGCCCGGCGCGGTGGCCGGGGCCGGGTGTTCGACCCCGAGGCGTACTCCCCGCCGCTGTCCTGGGCGATCGAGGCGGCCCGTACCACCCCGCGCGCCGCCCTCAAGATCGCGCCCGGGATTCCGCACGAGGCGGTGCCGGAGGACGCGGAGGCCGAGTGGATCTCGGACCAGGGGAACGTGAAGGAGGCCGTCCTGTGGTTCGGCACCGCACGCCCCGGCATGCGCCGCGCCACGCTGCTGCCCTCCGGCCACTCCGTGCTCGGCGCCCAGCTCCCGGACCCCGAGACCGGCCCGGTCGGCCGCTGGCTGTACGAACCGGACGGCGCCGTCATCCGCGCCCACCTGGTGGCGGACGTCGCGGCCCGGATCGGCGGCCGCCTCATCGATCCGACGATCGCCTACATCACCGCGGACGAGCTGCGCCCGACGCCGTACGCCACCGCGTACGAGATCACCGATGTGCTGCCGTTCAACCTGAAGAAGCTCAGGGCGCTGCTGCGGGAGCGCGAGGTCGGCGTCGCGACCATCAAGAAGCGCGGCTCGGCGATCGAGCCGGAGCAGCTGCGCAAGAAGCTGCGGCTCGAAGGGGGCAACGCCTGCACGATCCTCCTCACCCGTTCGGCGGGCGCCCCCACGATGCTGCTGGGGCACCCCGCCTAGACCTCGCCCTCACCCAGGAGTTCGAACCACACCCCCTTCGCGTACACGCCCGTAGGGTCCGCGTCGGCCGTGCCCCAGGCGTCGGCGAGGGCCGCGACCAGGCCGAGGCCGCGGCCGTGGAGGCGATCGCCCGCGGGAAGGCACGCGGCGGTGGGGAGTTGGGCGGAGCCGTCGTAGACCAGGACGCGGTAGCGGGGCGGCTCGATCATCACGCGCAGCGTCAGGGAGTCGCCCTCGGCGTGCAGAAAGGCGTTGGTGGCCAGCTCGGAGGTGCACAGCGTCGCCGTGTCGACCAGCTCCGCCTGCCCCAGGGAGCCCAGCACGACGGCGACGAAGTCCCGGCAGACCTTGGCGGAGGTGGCGTGCCGGCTGCTCTGGAGCGTGTAGACGTACGGGTCCTTGGAGGGAGTCGGCGGGCGACGCGGTGGACGGTCGTCGGACTCGTAATCGGCATCCATGGGTCAACTCCCTGCGAAAGGGCCGATATCGCGCGTACCGTTACAGCGATCAACGCGCAGTAGCGGCGACGGCACCCAAGGTAGGGCAGTGACGCAAACAACTGCTACGGCCTTGTTGAATTTCCCCGACAATTACTCCTTAAGGGCTACGGAGGGCCATGCCACCCAGAAGCGTCCCGACCGCGCGTCAAGTCCGGCTCGGCACAGAACTGAGGAGGATGCGCGAGGGCGCCGGGCTCAGCATCCAGGAGGCCGCCGACCGGCTGGGCATCAACCGCACCCACATCACCAACCTGGAGCTGGCCCGCTTCGGGGTGAGCGAGGAGCGGGTGCGCGCCCTCGCCGCCATCTACACCTGCCCCGACCAGCCGTACGTCGACGCGCTCGTCGCCATGGCCAGGGAGCGCAAGGGCGGCTGGTGGGAGGAGTACCGGGGCCATATCGCCACCGGCGGGCTCGACCTCGCCGAGTTGGAGTACTACGCCACGAGCCTGCGCGTGGTCGAGCTGATGTTCCTGCCGGGGCTGCTCCAGACCGAGGAGTACGCACGGGCCGTGCTGGACGAGGCCGTTCCGGCGTGGTCGCCCGCCGAGATGCGGCGCAGGCTGTCCCACCGGATGAAGCGCCGGGACATCCTCGACCGGGACGGCCCTCCCCCGTGCACCTTCATGATCCATGAGGCTTGTCTGCGCATGCGGCTCGGCGGGCCGCAGCTGATGCGACGGCAGCTGGACAGCCTGCTGGAGGCGTCGACGCGGGAGAATGTCACCGTGCGGGTCATCCCGTTCGAGGCGGGCGGGTTCCCGGTCTCCGGCGTATCGGTCACGTACGCCTCGGGCCCGG
This sequence comes from Streptomyces sp. NPDC021115, assembly GCF_044333065.1. Classification (NCBI taxonomy): domain Bacteria; kingdom Bacillati; phylum Actinomycetota; class Actinomycetes; order Kitasatosporales; family Streptomycetaceae; genus Streptomyces; species Streptomyces sp. NPDC021115. The sequence continues at coordinate 94,249 of NZ_JBIRQF010000024.1, read as the reverse complement.
TGCCGCAGCTGGACACCGTGCAGCTCGACGCCGCGCACGGTCCCATGTTCCTGGACGCCGAGACCCAGCTGACCAATCACCGGGCGGTGCTGGCCCGGACGATGAAAGTGACCCTCCCCCAGAAGGAGTCACGTGACATGATCCACGGCATCGCCCACCGTCTCTGAAGGCAAGACACCCCTGAAGGCAAGGAAATGTCTGAGATCAACTGGCAGAAGTCCTCGTACTCCACGCAAGGGGACGGCAACTCCTGCATAGAGCTCGCCTCCATAGGACCCGACGCCATAGCGCTCCGCGAGAGCGACGAGCCCGGCACCGTGATGACCACCACCCCCGCGGGGCTGCGGCCCCTCCTCCACGCCATCAAGGCGGGCCAGTTCGACCACCTTGCGGGGTAGGGCCTCCGGACCGGCTCCGGTCATGGCACGATCATCCCGCTGAGGGGCCGGACCGGAGGGTGGCAGGTGCATGGAACATGAGTGACGAGAAGCGGCCGGTATCGGATCAGGAACTGTCCGATCTCCTTCAGGATCTGGAGGAGATGCTGCGTTACCTGGAGGAAACGGTCCAAGGGCTCGACCAGTTGGCGAAGACGGTCGGCGACGACTGGAAGGGCCCCGCGGCGACCGCGCACAAGAAGCTCCAGCGGGACGCCTACCGCGACGCGGCGCGCGTCCGGCAGATGCTGCTGCACGTCGAGGACGCGACGAAGCGGCGCGGCGAGAGCCTGGGCGAGCGGTATCTGGAGCTGCTGCACCGCTTCCAGTCGATGCAGCGGTCGTCCGACTGAGTCAGTCGGTTCCCTCGGCGTCGTCGGGGCTGAGTTCGCGGTTGACGAGACGGTAGTAGCCGATCGCCTTGAGCAGGCCGAGGCCGCCCGTCACCGCGAAGACGACGGCGATCCCCATCGCCACTCCGAACGTCTCCGCGCCGAGGTCGGACATCGCCGTGGACGCCCCCAGCACCAGCCCGAGGCAGCACAGCAGCAGCGACGGCAGCAGCCACAGCAGCGCGCTGCCCGAAAGCCGCCAGTGCGGCAGCGTCTTCGGGTCCCGCCCCAGCTCCGCCCAGTCCCGCAGCCGCGCGCCGACGAACACGTCCCGCCGGATGCCCGAGGCCAGGCCCAGGCTGGACGGGACGGTGGCGCCCAGCGCGAGACCGAGGAAGATCACGCCGAGGATGTGCTCGACGATCTGGCCGGTCACCAGGAACTCGAACCCCGACACCGCCAGCGTCCACCCCAGCGCGAACACCAGCGTCAGCAGCCACAGCAGCAGCGCCCGGTGCGGCGCCATGTACCACCGCGCCAGCGTCCCCATCGCCCGCGCCCGGTCGGCGAGCAGCCCGGCACGGTCGGTCCAGGGCGCGAGGTCCGGGGCGGGCGGAGGCGGGGGCAGGGCGTCGGGCGGGGTCATGGAACGCAGTCTCTCAGTTCTGCCGGAGGCGTGAACTTCATTCCCGCGACGCGGTCATCCGGCCGACTCGAAGCGCCACCGGTGGACGGCCCGGCGCACCAGGTCCGGGCCCGGCTCGGGGAGTTCGGGCAGGCCCGGGGTGTCGTACGCACCCTCCCACCACGTGATCACCAGCACCCGGTCCTCGGGCGCGTGGAACGTCTCGCGGCGCTGTGGCGCCGGGTCGAGGGGCTGGTCGGCGACCCAGGCGAGCAGTTCCCCGCCCCGGCCCTCGACGGCCCGGGCTTCCCACATCAGGGCGACGGTCATGCGTAGAGGTTCTTCCGGCTCAGCTCGTGGACGTGGTCGTGGGTGTGCGGCGCGGGCGCCGGGACGTGGGGGTCCGTCACCGGGAGGGAGGAGTCCGCCGACAGGTCCCAGGCGGAAGCGGACCGGCCGCGCGCGACCATCTCCGCGCCGAGGGCGGCGACCATCGCGCCGTTGTCCGTGCACAGCTTGGGGCGCGGCACGCGCAGCGTGATGCCCGCGTCCTCGCAGCGGCGCTCGGCCATGGCCCGCAGCCGGGAGTTGGCGGCGACCCCGCCGCCGATCATCAGGTGGTCGACGCCCTCGTCCTTGCAGGCGCGGACGGCCTTGCGGGTCAGGACGTCGGCCACCGCTTCCTGGAAGGAGGCCGAGACGTCGGCGACCGGGACCTCCTCGCCCGCCGCGCGCTTGGCCTCGATCCAGCGGGCGACGGCCGTCTTGAGGCCGGAGAAGGAGAAGTCGTACGCGGCGTCGCGCGGCCCGGTCAGCCCGCGCGGGAAGGCGATCGCGTCGGGGTCGCCGTCGCGGGCGATGCGGTCGATGACGGGGCCGCCGGGGAAGCCGAGGTGCAGCACCCGGGCGATCTTGTCGAACGCTTCGCCCGCCGCGTCGTCGATGGTCGAGCCCAGCGGCCGTACATCGGTGGTGATGTCGGGCGCCAGCAGCAGCGACGAGTGGCCACCGCTGACCAGCAGCGCCATGGTCGGCTCGGGCAGCGCGCCGTGTTCGAGCTGGTCGACGCAGATGTGGGAGGCGAGGTGGTTGACGCCGTACAGCGGCTTGCCGAGGGCGTACGCGTACGCCTTGGCGGCCGAGACGCCGACGAGCAGGGCGCCCGCGAGGCCGGGACCCGCGGTGACGGCGATGCCGTCGAGGTCGGAGGCGGCGACCCCGGCGTCCTTCAGGGCACGCTGGATGGTCGGGACCATCGCCTCCAGGTGGGCGCGGCTGGCGACCTCGGGGACGACGCCGCCGAAGCGGGCGTGTTCGTCGACGCTGGAGGCGATCGCGTCGGCGAGCAGGGTGTGGCCGCGGACGATCCCGACGCCGGTCTCGTCGCAGGAGGTCTCGATGCCGAGGACGAGCGGTTCGTCAGCCATGGGTCTTCGTTCCTTGTACGCCTTGTACGGATGAGGGGGACGAGGGGGGCGCGACGGTGGTCGCCGGGCCGGTCAGGCGCATGACCAGGGCGTCGACGTTGCCGGGCTGGTAGTAGCCCTTGCGGATGCCGATGGGCTCGAAGCCGAAGCGCTCGTAGAGGCGCTGGGCGCGGGTGTTGTCGACGCGCACTTCGAGGAGCACCTCGCGGCATTCGAAGGCGGTGGCGGCGGCGAGCAGATCGGTGAGCAGGCGGGCGCCGAGGCCGGTGCCCCAGTGGTCGCGGGCGGTGGCGATGGTCTGGACGTCGCCGGTGCGGTCGAAGACGGCCAGCCCGGCGTAGCCGACTATGCGGCCGTCGGTCTCGGCGACCGTGTAGTGGCGGGTGGCGGCCCCGCCGCGGGCGTGCGCCAGCTCGGACCAGAACATCCCCTGCGACCAGGCGTCCTCGGGGAACAGCTCCTCTTCGAGCGTCAGCACCGGGTCGATGTCCCACCAGCGCATCTCGCGCAGCGCGACGTCTTCGTGGGCCGTGTCCGTCACTTGGGCGTGACCACCTTGTAGTTGGCGGGCACCTGGGCGTCGGGGCGGCGCAGATACAGCGGCCGGTCGGGCAGCAGCTCCTCGCCGCGCGCCAGCTTCTCGGCGGCGAGGGAGGCCAGCGCGCCCGCCGACTGGTACTCGGGCATGCCCGCGGGTACGTCGGCGAAGGCGTCCGGATAGAGCAGGGCGCCCGCGCCGACGGCCGGGAGCCCGGCGACGCCGGGCCGCCCGGTGAGGTCGGCGGGGTGGTCGACGGCAGGCTCGGTGACCCGGGTCCGCGGGTCGTCGTAGCGCGCCCAGTACACCTCCTTGCGGCGGGCGTCGGTGGCCACCACGAAGGGGCCGGTGAGCCCGGCCGCCCCGGCGGCGTACGCGATCCCGTCCAGCGTGCACAGTCCGTGCACGGGCACGTCCAGCGCGGCCCCGAAGGTGGCCGCCGTGACCAGCCCGACCCGCAGCCCGGTGTACGGGCCCGGGCCGACGCCGACGACGATGTCCGTCACGGCCCCCAGCTCCACGCCCGCCTTCTCCAGCGTCCGGTGGACGGCGGGCAGCAGCAGCTCGCCGTGGCGCCGGGCGTCGACCTCGGCGGTCTCGGCGAGGACTTCGGCGCCGTCGTGGAGGGCGACGGTGACGGCGGGGGTGGCGGTATCAAGCGCGAGCAACAGCACGAGGACAGCCTACGGCGCCGCCGGGGGCGGCCGCGGTGGACCGGTTGCGCCCGTTCACCGGTGCTACCGTCGGAGGACGTGCGTACGGGCGGTAAGCACGTACTGACCGCAGGAGAGGGTGGCCACCGTGCCAAGGAGCAGCACCGGGCCCGCCGTGGCCGTACTGACCGCGGCCGCGCTGGGCGTCGTCGGCTTTCTCGGGTACCAGGCCAAGGCCACCGCACCGGACCACCGCACCCAGGAGCGGCGCAGCTCGCACGCGGCAGGCGACGCGAAGGGCAAGACGAAGGACAAGGAGCGCAAGAAGTCCACCGCACTGCCCGGCGGCTCCGGCACGGGCCTGCGCGTCGTCTACGCCCTCGGCGACAGCCGGGTGTGGCTGGTCGGCGCCGACGGCAAGGCCACCCGCACGTATCCGGTGGGCGCCAGCTCGGCGAGCCCCGAGCCGGGCACGTACCAGGTCACCTCCCGCAATCCGAGCGGTGTCGGCTCGGACGGCGTGCAGGTGGAACACATCGTGGTGTTTCACCAGAACGAGGGAGTGACGTTCGGTTTCAGTGCGGCCATGGACGGCGGCATGCCGGACCAGCAGGCGACGAAGAAGACGGGCGCGGTGCGGGAGTCCCGGGCGGACGGCGCGGCGCTGTGGGAGTTCGCGCAGCCGGGCACGAAGGTCGTCGTGATCGCCTGAGCCGAGCCCCCTCAGGCCGCGTCGCGCTCCGGCTTGTCCCGCTGTGCCTCCACCAGGGAGGGAGCCGCCGCCTCGGCGGGGGCCTCCGGCGGGGTGGAGACGGCACTCGCCGCCGCGCAGGCCGCCAGCAGATCCCTCATCGACGGTGACCGGTCATCGCACCGGGGGTCGTCCAGGGCGGTGGGTTCGTGGGCCGACATGGATGCCTCCTGAGGGTCCTGGGGGCAGGTGGTTAGGCACGCCTAACCACGCTTCCCTCTCCATGTGACCACGTCCGATGCCCGAAGTGCAACATCATGCCGACGGCCTGTCGGAAACTCCGCCCGGAATTCCGCCCGGGCCCTCCCGCCTCAGCCCGCCAGCGACGCCAGGTCCGCGTCCGCCCAGCGAGGGCCCACGCCGGTCACGGCGACGCCGCGCACGTCGCTCGCCGCCGCGTCGGCCCCCACGGTGCGCTCGATCACCACGTGCAGCCGGTCCTCGGACAGCCCCTCGACCTTGCCCTCGCCCCACTCCACCGCGATCACGGACTCCGGCAGCGAGACGTCCAGGTCCAGGTCCTCCATCTCCTCCAGGCCCCCGCCCAGCCGGTAGGCGTCGACGTGGACCAGCGGCGGACCGTCGGACAGCGAGGGGTGGACGCGGGCGATCACGAACGTGGGCGAGGTGACCGCGCCCCGGACGCCCAGGCCCTCACCCAGGCCCCGGGTCAGCGTGGTCTTGCCCGCGCCCAGCTCCCCGGTGAGGAGCACCAGGTCGCCGGGGCGCAGCAGTTCGGCGAGCCTGCGGCCCAGGTCCCGCATCTGCTCGGGAGAGGTGACGGTCATGCGCGTGGTGCCTACGTCCATACCGGCCGATGGTACGGGCCTGGCCCGGGCCGCGCGTCCGCCCCGAGCCCCGGCCGAACGGCGGCCGACAACGCTGGTCAGCCCCTGGCCGAGCGGCGCCCCGTGCTGTCCCCCGCGTTGCCCACCACCTGGGTCAGCAGCTCGGCCAGATGCCCGTTGACCACCTCGGGGTGCTCCAGGATCACCAGATGGCCGCCGTCCTCCACGATCACCAGCTCCGCGCCGGGCAGCAGCTCCGCGATGGCCTGGCTGTGTTCCATCGGGGTGATCAGGTCCTTGTCCCCGGCCAGCACCAGCACCGGCACCCCGTCGAAGTGCGGCAGCGCCGCCGCCTTGTCGTGGGCGATGAACGCCGGATAGAACTCGGCGACCACATCGATCGGCGTCGCCTCGATCAGCCGCTCCGCGAACCGGGCCACCCCCGGGTCCACGTCCTTCGTCCCGAACGAATAGCGCTTGATCAGCCCCGCGAAGAGGTCCGCGGTCGCCCGGCGGCCCCGCTCCACCAGCTCGACCTGCCAGCCGAGCGCCTTGAGCAGCCCGGGCAGCACCCGCCGCACCGCGTTCATGCCGACCACCGGGAGGCCGAAGCTGACCTCGCCGAGCCGCCCCGCCGAGGTGCCGACGAAGGCCGCGCCGATCACCCGCTCGCGGATCAGCTCGGGGAACTGGGAGGCCAGCGCCATCATCGTCATGCCGCCCATGGAGTGGCCGACCAGCACCAGCGGCCCCTCGGGCGCCGCCGCGTCGATCACGGCCTTCAGATCGCGGCCCAGCTGGTCGATCGAGACCTGGGTGCCGTCCGTCTGGGAGCAGCCGCGCGCGGAGCGGCCGTGGCAGCGCTGGTCCCAGTAGACGGTGCGGACCACATCGCGCAGCGCGGCCCGCTGGAAGTGCCAGGAGTCCTGGCCGAGGCAGTATCCATGGCTGAAGATCACGGTCACCGGCGCCGCGGGCGCCCGGCGGAACCGGCGCTTGCGGCGGGTGGGTGCCGCCGGCTCACGTATCTCCTCGACCTCGTAGTACAGCTCCGTGCCGTCGTCGGCGACCGCCCGTCCCGGGGTGCCGCGCAGCGTGCCGTACGGGCCCTCCGCGTCCAGTGCGAGGCGCGCCTTGCGCCGTACGCCGCGGCCGACGGTCAGCCGCTCCAGCGCGACGCCCATCGCCGCGCCCGCCGCGACCACGCCGATCGCGGCTCCCGCGAACCCGGCGCCCCGGCGCCAGCCCACGGCTGTGGCCCCCGCCGCGGCCTTCGTCGCCGTCTCCACCGTGCTGTCGTCGCCCATGGTCAGATCCCTGTGCCCCCGAGGTCACCTACATAAACGCGGGGAACCCGGGCGCTGATCCGGGTGACGATCTCGTACGCGATCGACCCCACGGCCCGGGCCCAGTCCTCCGCGGTCGGCTCCCCGCTGTCGCCGGGGCCGAACAGCACCGCCTCGTCCCCCGGCTCCGCGCTGTCGCCGCCGAGGTCGACCACGAACTGGTCCATGGCCACGGTGCCCGCGATGGTCCGCCACTTGCCCGCGACCAGCACCGGTCCGGTGCCCGAAGCGTGCCGCGGAATCCCGTCACCGTAGCCGAGCGGCACCAGCGCGAGGGTGGTCTCCCCCGGGGTGACGTAGCGGTGCCCGTAACTGACGCCGTGCCCGCCCGGCACCCGCTTCACGGCGGCCAGCGATGCCTTCAGCGTCATCACCGGGCGCAGCCCGAAGTCGGCCGGAACGCCCAGCTCCGGGCTGGGCGAGATCCCGTACAGGGCGATCCCGGTGCGGACGAGGTCGAAGTGCGACTCGGGCACGGTCAGGGTCGCCGGGGAGTTCGCCAGATGCCGCACCTCCGGGCGCAGCCCCGCCCGTTCCGCCTGGTCCAGCATCTCGCGGAAGACGTCCAGCTGGGCGGCGATCGACGGGTGGCCCGGCTCGTCCGCGCACGCGAAGTGCGACCACAGCCCGGTCACCTTGACCGTGCCCTCCGCCTCCGCGGCCAGCGCCTCGGCGACCAGCTCGGGCCAGTCGGCCGGGGGGCAGCCGTTGCGGCCGAGCCCGGTGTCGGCCTTGAGCTGGACGCGCGCGGTGCGCCCGCACGCGCGGGCCGCCGATGCGGCCTCGCGCAGCGCCCACGTACCGCTGGCGGACACGTCGATGTCCGCCTCGATCGCCTGCCGCCACGGCCCGCCGGGCGTCCACAGCCAGCACATCAACCGGCCCTGGTCGCCCGCCGCGCGCAGCGCGAGCGCCTCCTCGGGCGTGGCCGTGCCCAGCCAGCCCGCGCCCGCCGCACGGGCGGCGCGCGCGCACGGGACCGCGCCGTGGCCATAGCCGTCCGACTTGACCACGGCCATCAGCTCGGCGGTGGGCGCCGCTGCACGCAGCGCCCGAACGTTGTCCCGCAGGGCGGTCAGATCGACCACGGCACGGGCGCGCATCGGTGTCTCGTCCATCTCCGTCAGTGTCTCAGGCTGGTCGACCGACCGGGGGATGTACCGGAATGTGAGCTTCCGAAAGCTGGCCGGAGTGGGCGCGAAAGCTGGCCGGAGTACGCGGCAAGGCTGACCGGAGTGTGCGCTTCCGAGCGCGGAGCGCCCTCCGTTCGGGAGACTGGGACCATGAGGATCGCCTACAGCGTCGAGACCGTACGAGCCGCTGAACAGGACCTGATGGCGCGGCTGCCCGAAGGAACACTCATGCAGCGCGCGGCAGCCGGGCTCGCCGCCGCCTGCGCCGACCTGCTCCCCCGGGTCTACGGGGCCCGGGTCGCCCTGCTGACCGGCAGCGGCGACAACGGAGGCGACGCGCTCTACGCCGGTGCCCGGCTCGCCCGGCGCGGCGCGGGCGTCACCGCCGTCCTGCTCGCCCCCGACCGCGCCCACGCCGGAGGTCTGCGCGCCCTGCGCGCGGCGGGCGGCCGCGCGGTGACCGCCGGCTCCGGCGCCCCCGCCGAGCGCGCCCTCGCCCACGCCGACCTCGTCCTCGACGGGATCGTCGGCATCGGCGGCAAGGGCGGGCTGCGGGAGGAGGCCGAGCGGCTGGTCCGGCTGGTGCGCGGCACCCTCGTCGCCGTGGACCTCCCCAGCGGGGTCGACGCCGACACCGGCGAGGTGCGGGGGGCGGCGGTGCGCGCCGACGCGACGGTCACCTTCGGTACGTACAAACCCGGGCTGCTCATCGACCCCGCCCATGAGCACGCGGGCGCCCTCCGCCTGGTCGACATCGGCCTGGAGCCCCATCTGCCCGCCGTCCCCGACGCGGAGGCCCTCCAGCACGAGGACGTCGCCGCCCTCCTCCCCCGGCCCACCGCCGAGAGCGACAAGTACCGGCGCGGCGTCGTCGGCGTCGTCGCGGGCTCCGCCCGCTACCCGGGCGCCGCCGTCCTCGCCGTCGCGGGCGCGCTGCGCGGCGGCGCCGGTGCCGTACGGTACGTCGGCCCCGGCGCCGACACCGTCATCGCGCGCTTCCCCGAAACCCTCGTCCACACCGGGCCCCCGGCCAAGGCGGGCCGCGTCCAGTCCTGGGTCGTCGGCCCCGGCCTCGGCGACGGCGCCGCCGCCCGGCACTCCCTGGACGACGTCCTCGGCTCCGACATCCCCGTCCTCGTCGACGCCGACGGCCTCCACCTCCTGCCCTCCGGCGGCCTCCACGGCCGCGCCGCCCCCACCGTCCTCACCCCGCACGCGGGCGAGGCGGCCGCGCTGCTCGGGGTGAGCCGCGCGGAGGTCGAATCCGGCCGGCTCGCCGCCGTACGGGCCCTGGCCGACAAGTACGGCGCCACCGTGCTGCTCAAGGGCTCCACCACCCTGATCGCCTCCCCCGGCCACCCCGTCCGCGTCAACCCCACCGGCATCGGCTGGCTCGCCACCGCGGGCAGCGGCGACGTCCTCTCCGGTCTCACCGGCTCCCTCCTCGCCACCGGCCTCACCGCCCGCGACGCCGCCTCCACCGGCGCCTACCTCCACGGCCTGGCCGCCCGCCGCACCACCGCCCCGGCGGGTGCCCCGATCGCCGCGTACGACGTGGCGACGGCCGTGCCGGAGGCATGGCGGGACATCCTGGGCTGACGCCGCCGAAGGCCGTGAGGGGGCGCCTCGCCCCCTCACGGCCGCGCCTGCTCCGGCAGGGTGAGGATCTCGGCACCGTCGTCGGTGATGGCGATCGTGTGCTCGCTGTGCGCCGTCCGGCAGCCCGTCGCGCTGCGGAGCGTCCATCCGTCCGCGTCGGTGACGAGTCGGGCGGTGTCCGCCATGATCCACGGCTCCAGTGCCAGCAGCAGTCCGGGGCGCAGCTTGTACCCGCGTCCTGGCCGTCCGGTGTTCGACACGTGCGGGTCCTGGTGCATCGTCGATCCGATGCCGTGTCCCCCGAACTCGGTGTTGATCGGGTAGCCCGCCTCGCTGAGGACCGTGCCGATGGCATGGGAGATGTCCCCGATACGCGCCCCGGGCCCGGCAGCTGCGATCCCCGCGGCCAGCGCGCGCTCGGTCGCGCTGATCATCGCGGCGCTCTCCGGGAGGTCCGCGTCGCCCACGATGAAGCTGATGGCCGCGTCCGCCGCGACGCCGCCCTTGGAGACGGCGAGGTCGAGCGTCAGCAGATCGCCCTCGGCGAGCGCGTAGTCGTACGGCCGCCCGTGGAGCACGGCGTCGTTGACGGCCGTGCAGATGTAGTGGCCGAACGGGCCGCGTCCGAAGGACGGCTCGTAGTCGACGTAGCAGGACAGCGCCCCCGCCTCGACGATCATGTCCTTGGCCCACCGGTCGATGTCCAGCAGGCTCGTTCCGACCGTGCTGCGGCTCTTCAGCGTCTGGAGGATGTCGGCAACCAGGGCGCCGGTGTCCTTGGCTCGGGCCAGCAGGGTGGGGCTCAGGATCTCGATCATGCGGCGCCCTTCTCATGCAACCAATTACTATACCGGCCATACTATACCGGTATTAAAATTGGGGACCCCCGGAAAAGGAGCGGCGACAGGAAGGGGCGGTCAGTAGCCTGACGCCGTGACTCCCCTGGGCTTCGACCGCTACCACGCCGAAATCGTCCGGCAGACCGACCAGTTGAGGGCCTGTCTGGCGGGGGCCGATCCCACGACCCCGGTGCCGACCTGCCCGGGCTGGAACCTCGGACAGCTCGTCCGCCACCTCGGCGGCGCCCACGGATGGGCCGAGACGGTCGTACGGACCCGGGCGTCCGAACCCTTCCCGGAAGACCTGCCCCGCCGCGCCGGCGAGGACCCCGCCGCCCTGAGCACCCAGCTCGGCGACGGCGCCGCGCGCCTGGCCGACGCGCTGCGCGACGCCGGGCCCGATACGCCGATGTGGACCCCGGGCCCCGGCGGGACCGCCATGTTCTGGGCGCGCCGGATGACCCACGAGACGGTGGTCCACCGGGCGGACGCCGCGCTGGCGGTCGGCGCCTCGTTCCGCCTGGACGAGGACGTCGCCCTCGACGCCCTCGACGAGTGGCTGACGTACAGCACGCTGCCCGAGGCGTACGAGGGCGAACCCGCCCTGCTCGGCCCCGGCCGCACCCTTCTTTTGCAGGCCACCGACGCGAACGCCCGGTGGCTGGCCGACCTCACCGGCCCCGCCCCCGTCCTGCGCGACGGCGACACCGGCCGGCAGCCCGCCGTCGAGCTCCGCGGCCCCCTGACCGACCTCCTCCTGCTGGTCTACCGACGACCCGCACCCGGCGTGGAGGTCACGGGCGACACGGCGCTGCTCGACCTGTGGCTGAAGCGGTCGGGCTTCTGGCTCCAGTGACGCGCCCCGCGCTCACCCCTTGACCGCGGAGCTGGCGACGCCCTGGACGAACCAGCGCTGGAAGAAGGCGAAGACGATCAGGACGGGCAGGACGAGGAGGACGCCGAAGGCGAGGATCTGCCCCCAGTCCGGGGGCTGTTGCCCCTGGAAGACGCTCATCTCCAGCGGCAGGGGGCGGACAGAGGGGTCGGAGACCATCAGCACCGGCCAGAGGAACGAGCCCCACTGCATGAGGAAGGTGAGGATCGCGACCGAGGCGAACACCGGCTTGGACATCGGAATGACGACCGCGAAGAAGGTGCGCCAGGGGCCCGCGCCGTCCAGTCGGGCGGCCTCTTCGATGCTGATCGGGATCTTCCGGAAGAACGTGTGGAACTGGTAGATCGAGAAGGCGTTGGCGATGAACGGGATCGCCTGGATGGAGATGGTGTTGCGCTGGTCGTTGAACATGTAGAAGAGCGGCACCGCCACCGACTCGAACGGCACCAGCATGAGCAGCAGGACGAGCGTGAAGACGGCATCCTGACCACGCCACTTCAGCCGTGACATGCCGTACGCCGCCATCGAGTTGACGAAGAGGCCGCCGGTCACGACCACGAACGACAGGAGCAGCGAGATGCCCATGAAGCGCCAGAAGTAACCGGTGCTGTCGGAGTTCAGGGCATCCAGTACGTGTGCGTAGTTGTCGAAGGACAGGTGGGTGGGAAGGAAGCCGGTCAGCCCGTTCAGCACCTCGTCGGAGGGCTTGAGGCTGCCCAGGAGCAGATACAGGACGGGCAGGACGAAGACGAACGCCAGGACGCCGAGGACGGCGTAGTCGGCGAAGCGGCGCAGACGGCGGCGCGGCGCATGGGACGTGGCCATGGATCTCAGTCCTCGTTGTCGGGCCGGACGACGCGGCGCTGGATGAGGGTCAGGACGACGACGATCAGGAAGAAGACAACGGTGATCGCGGACGCCTGGCCGATGTTGTTCTGGTCGAAGGCGGTCGTGACGGCCTGGTACATCACGGTGCGGGTGGAGTCCTCGTCGAGGCCGCCGCCATGGATGAGGACGTAGACCTGGTCGAAGACGCGGAAGCACAGCACCGAGGTGAGCATGGCGACGAACACGAGGGTGCCGCGGATGCCGGGCAGGGTGACGTGGCGGAACTGCTGCCATCGGGAGGCGCGGTCCAGTTCGGCGGCCTCGTAGAGTTCGCCGGGGATCTGCTGGAGGCCGGCGAGCAGGATGACCATCTGGAAGCCGACGCCCTGCCAGACGGACAGCACGATGATCGAGGCCATGGCGGTGGCGGTGTCACCGAGCCAGTCGAAGGCGCCCCAGTTGCCGAAACTCACCGCGTGCAGCGCGGAGTTGAGCAGACCCTCGTCGCTGCGGGCGAGGATGAGCCGCCAGATGACGGCGACCAGCGTCATGGGGAAGACGACCGGCATGAAGAACAGGGACCGGAACAGACCGATCGCCTTCAGCTTGCGGTTGAGGAGGATCGCGAGGGCGAGCGCCAGGCCCGACTGAAGCGGTACGACGACCACGGCGAAGGTCAGGTTGTTCAGCAGGGCCCGCAGGAACGGGCCGGACAGGTCGGGGTCGGTGAACAGCCGCCGGTACTGCTCCAGGCCGAAGAACTCAGGTGCCAGCGGCGAGCCCAGGCGCACGTTGTAGAAGGAGAGGACGACGGCGTAGCCGAAGGGGATGCCGACGAAGGCGATGAGGCCCACGAGGGCGGGCGTGGACATGAGCAGTCCGTGCAGCCAGTCGCGGTTCCTGGGCCCTGAACGCGCGGGCCGCTTCGGCCGCGCGGACTGCGCAGAGGTCATGGGCGGGCCTTCTTCCCCGCCTGGGGGCGCGGTGTGCGCGGGTTCGACGGTCTTCACGGGAGGTCCTGTTCCCGGCCGGAGCGGGCGCGCCGCCGCAGGCGGGCCCACCCCGGCCGATGCGTCCTACGGGATCTTGTAGCCGGCGTTGTCGGAGTAGTCCCGGTCGATGGCGCGGGTGGCCTTCTCCAGGGCCTTCTTGGCATCGGCGCCGCCGTAGACGGAGCTCAGGGCTTCGCTGAACTTGGCGGTGACCGTGGGGTATCCCGCGGTGACCGGGCGGGTCACGGCGACGCAGGACTTGATGATGTTGGTGTCGCCGCAGGGCTCGGCGAGCTGGTCGGCGAAGAGCTGGAGCGGGCCGCCCCGCTTGTAGAGGGGGCTCGCGGCGAGCGCGGTCCTGGTGGCGGGCGGGGCGCCATTGGCCTTCGTCATCGCCCTGACGTTGGTGTCGTTCAGGAGGTAGTCGAGGAAGGCGCCGGCGGCCTTGCCGTTCTCGGAGCCCGCGCCGATGCCCCAGGCCCAGGATCCCTGGCCGGTCTTGGGGCCGTTGCCGAAGTCGGGCAGCGGCAGCACGACCAGGTCCTTGCCGAGTGCCTTGCTGTAGGCGGGGTACATCCAGTGACCGACCCAGCTCAGCGCCACGCGGCCGTTGGCGAAGGCGTTGCCGTCGGTGTTGGGGTCGACGTACGCCTTCCAGGAGTGGAAGGTCTTCATCGCCGACACCACGGCCGGCGTGTCGAGGGCGCCTTCGGCCTTTCCGTTCTTCAGCAGGGAGCCGCCGGCCGACCAGACGATCGGGGCGAAGCCGTAGGTGCCCCATTCGGTGGCGTAGCCGGCGCTCTCCTGGAGGTCGAGCACCTTGCCGTCCGCGTCCTTGGCCTTGAGTGCCTTGAGCGCGGCGGTGAACTGGTCCGCGGTCCAGTCGTCGGACAGGCCGGTCGGGTACTTCACCCCGGCCGCGTCCAGCAGCTTCTTGTTGCCGTAGACGCCGAGCCCGGAGTCGTACATGCCCAGGCCGTAGTGCTTGCCGTCGATCTCGCCCTGCGCCTTGCTCGCGTCGGTGGCGTTGGCCAGGGTCCTCGCCGAGACGTAGGAGTCGATCGCGGCGAGCTTCTTGTTGTAGACGAAGTTCGCCATCGTGGGACCGTCGAACTCCATCACGTCCGGCAGCTCGGAGGCGTCGGTGGCGGTGATGGTCTTGGTGTAGTCGTTGCCGGGTATCAGCTTCAGCTCGACCTTGATCTTTTTCTGGGAGGAGTTGAAGGACTTCACGGCGTTCTGCAGGGCCGCGCCCTCGCTCTTCTGGCCCTGGTGGGCCCAGACGCTGATGGTGCCCTTGCCGCTGCCGGCCGAGGCGGAGGTGTCGCCACCACTGCCGCCGCCGCAGGCGGCCAGGGCGGCGAGGGGCAGGGCGAGGGCCAGGCTCGTACCGGCCGTGCGGCGGTACCTTCTGCTGGTCGGGCTCATCATGTCGTGCCTCCGTGCGGTGCGTGGGTTCGTGGTGCGCTGGCGCTTTCCGGAGTGGGAGGGGTGCTACTGGGGTCCGCGCGGGCGCGGCGGCGCGGTGGTCTCGCGCAGGACGAGACGGATGGGCATGTCCACCCGCCCCGGCGGTTCGGTGCCGGGTTCGTCCAGCCGGCTCAGCAGCAGCCGGGCGGCCTCGGCGCCCTGGCCGGCCACCGGCTGGGCGACGGTGGTCAGCCCGATGACGTCGGACAGTTCGTGGTCGTCGAAGCCGACGACCGACACGTCGTCCGGCACCTTCAGCCGGTGCCGGCGCAGGGCGCGCAGCGCGCCCATCGCCATCTCGTCGGACTGGGCGAACACCGCGGTCGGCGGCCGGGAGGCGGCCAGCAGTTCGGTCATGGCCCGCTCACCGCCCTCGACGGTGTAGTCGCCGTCCGCCTCCAACGCCGGATCGTGCGCGATCCCGGCTTCGGCCAGCACATCCAGGTACGCCTGGCGGCGCGCGATGGGCGTGGTCCAGTGCTGTGGACCGCTCGCCCCGCTGATCATGCCGATCCGGCGGTGGCCGAGGTTCACCAGATGCCGTACGGCACTCTCGGCGCCGGCCCGGTCGTCGATGCCGACGACGGTGAAGCCGGGACGGGCGCCGCCGACCGTGCTCGCCAGCGGTACGCCGAGGGAACGCAGTGCGGCCGACTCCTCCTCGTCGGGGATGAGCAGGGACAGCACGGCGTCCACCCGCTTGCGGACCGGCATCCTGGCGAAGAAGCGCTTGCGCGTCTCCGGCGAGCCCAGGTTGTACAGCAGGACGTCGTAGCCGGCGGCGCTGAACACCTGCTCGGCGGCGTCCAGAACGGTGCCGAAGAACCAGCGGCCCACGTGCGGGACCACGACGCCGATGGTGAAGGTGCGCCCGCTGGCCAGGCTGGACGCCGAACGGGACGCCGTGTAGCCGAGCCGCACGGCGACGGCGGTGATCTGTGCCCGCACCTCGTCGGAGACGCCCGGCCGGCCGCGCAGGGCGCGGGACACGGTGGAGGCCGAGACGCCGGCGGCGCGGGCGACATCGGTGATGCTGACGGTCACAGCGCGGTTCTCCCGTCGGTTTCACATCGGTGTGATCTGGAGGTGACGAGACCGTAAGCCCGGCCCCGCTGTTGCGCAAGCGTTTGCGTTCAGTTTTACTTGGCCCGATTCTCAAACGAGACCTTCGATGCCACTGGTCAGCGCACGCGTTTGAGCGCTGCGAGCCGACAGGAACTGCGCATGCGATACGCCCCGCCCGGCCTCTGTGTGAACGACTTCGCCCTGCTCCGCGACGGCGACGGCACCTACGCGGTGCTGCACCTCCAGGGCCCGTGGACGAGCGAGTTCGACCACCTGAGGATGGAGACCTCGTACGGCAGGGCCACCTCCGTCGACCTGGTCTCCTGGCGGCCCGAGGGCACCGCCTTCGGCAACGGCCTGCCCGGCCGCTTCGACCAGCAGGCGGTGTGGACCATGCACCCCGTTCCGTACGGCGACGGGATGGCGATGTTCTACACGGGCGTGAGCGGACTGACGGCGGGCGGCTGGCCGTTGCAGGCCGTCGGTCTTGCGTACTCGGACCGCACCGACGGCACGGGCTGGCGCCGCCACGGTACCGGGCCCGTCGTGGAGGCGGACGCCCGCTGGTACCGCACCGGTGAGCGCATGGGCTGGCGCGACCCGTTCGTCGTGCGCGACGACGAGTCGGACGGCTGGGTCATGGTCGTCTGCGCGGCCGACGCCTCCCTGCCCGTCGAGGTCAGCGGCTGCGTGGCGTGGGCGACCTCGGACGACCTGGAGCACTGGACGGTCCGCCCGCCGCTCATCTCACCCGGTGACGTGGACGAGCTGGAATGCCCGGTCCTCGAACGTCTCGACGACGGCAGCTGGCTGCTGATCGGCTCGATCGGCGCCACGCGCGGTTTCGAGGCGTGGACCGCGCCCCGGCTGCGGGGGCCGTGGACCCGGCGTGGTCCGCTGGGCCCGACCGGCTCGTACGCCCCTCGCGTCATCGCCGCCCCCGACGGCTCCCGCGTCGTCCTGCACACCACACCCCGCCGGGTCGGCCTGACGGACACCGGTGATCGCTGCCGCGGCATGCTGGCCCAGCCCAAGTCCCTGGTCGTCACGGAAGGTTCGGCACCCCGCCTGGAGTGGTGGCCCGGCCTGGACGCCTGGCTGCTGGAGGAGACGACGGAGCCGGCGCTGCACGCGGTCGGCGATCTCGACGTCTCCGGGCGCGTCGAGGTCACCCTGCGCACCGGCGACGACGGCCCCGCCCTCGCCGTCGGGTGCGACGGCACGAAACTCTGGATCACCGGCCCCGGCGGCAGCAGCATCGGAGAGACCGTCCTGTCCGAGCCCGCATCGGCCCTGCGCATCCTCACCGTCGGCGAGTACGTCGAGGTCTACGCCGACGGCGTCTTCGTCCTGACGAACCTGTGCTACTCGGGGCGCCCCACCCCGTGGACGGCGGTCTCGGAAGGCCGCACCCGCCCCGTCCCCGTCCGCCCGGTCCGCCTGCCCGACCCCGGCCGGGACGACGCCTCGGCCGTCTGGCCCGGACCGGCAACGCGTTGACGTCAACAGCGACTGGTGGCAGCGGGAGCCCGCCCGCCCCGATCGAGAACCATCACGTCATGCAGGTCGGCGCCGTCCCAGGGGTGCGCCTCGCCCACCTTGCGGTACCCCCACGCCCGGTAGGCGGCCTGCGCGGCCTCCACGTCCGGCCGGGCGTTGAGCAGCACGCGCTCCTCGGTGCCGCCCGCGAGCACCGCCTCGTGCAGCCGCCGCGCCACGCCCTGGCGCCGCCACGGCGCGCGCACGGCCAGCTCCATCAGCCCGAACGTCCGCCCCCGTCCTCCCGCCGCAGCTCGCCACTCACCGGCGTGATGAGCCGATCCCACCAGCCGGTGCTCGCGCTCAGCGGGTAGCCGTACGCGATCCCGACCGGCTCACCGTCGCCCGTGCAGGCGAGCGCGCCCCGGAAGGTCTTCTTGCGGACCTGCGAGCGGAACCGCCGGAAGTTCGCCTCGACCGAGTCCGACTCCTTGTCATACGGCGGCTCGGCGAACGCCTCTGCGTAGACCAGGGTGAAAGCTTCCTCGGCCCGCCCCGCCGCCACGCCGTCCATACGCTCAACAGTGATCATCGCTGGCCGCCCTCTCGCGTCGCCTCGCGGATACGTTCGATCACGTCACGTGCAGCGGGCGCATCGACGCTTACGGCGGATCGTTCGAACGCCCGTAAACGGCGCCGAAGCCTCGCCGACGACACACCACCGCACGCATCGAGCACGCCCGTCATCTCGTGGCACGCCTCCTCGACCTCGCTCGTGAGGAGCAGGGTCTGCGCGAGACGAGCCCGGTACCAAGCGGTGTTGCGGGTGTAGCCGCCGCCGAGCCCGGAGACCGCGGAGCGCAGGAAGGGCACGGCTCGCGCGGGCTGACCCCCCGTCGTGTAGTAGGCCGCCGTCGCGTAGTCCACCTCGACGGAACCGGCGAACCGCGCCCACCTCGGCACGTCCGCATCGGTGTCCGTACGCCCCTGGTAGGAGACGGCGCGGCTCAGCGCACGACGGGCGCCGGACAGATCACCCGCCTGCCCCGCCGCGCTCGCCTCCCGCAGCGAGATCACCAAGTGCACCGTCGGCCCCGCGCCCGCCCGGCGGGCAAGGCGGTAGGCGTTCTCAATGGCCGACGCCGCCTCCCACATACGCCCCGCGTCGACGGAGAGCAGGGAAAGCGTGTTGAGCGCCCGCACCTGCAACAGGGGGTCGTCGATGAGCTGTGCCGCCGTCATCGCTTCCATGCAGGCAGCGCGGGCCTCATCGGGCGGCCCGCCGTCGTATCCGAACCATGCGCGGTGACAGGCGATTTCGCAGACCATGGTGTGAAGGTCGCGACCGACCCTGCTCGTATAGACACCACCGCTGAGCGCGTGCGTAACGCGCCCCTCCAGCCGCTGGGCCCGCGCCTTCGCGGGGATTCCGCCGGACCGGTGGTCGACCGCGTAGAGATCGGTCAAACTCGCCCGGAACGCCGCCACCTCGCCGGCACCGATACGGATGCCGTGCCGATTCGGCAGGATCGCCGCTGCGGCGACCGCCCCGGACCCCGTGACGAATGCTCGACGTCTCACCTCTTCATCGTCGCCGATCCTTCCGGCAAACGTACGCCGGTACGAGGGAACCACGAATCCCATCTCCGCGAGCGGCAGGCCGAACATGGCCTCAAGCACGGCCTGTTGACCGGGATGCGGTACCGGAGGAGGCGACTCGCACTCCCACCGCCGGTACTGCCGGACGCTCACCGAAGCGTCGATACCCAGCCGGGCGGCCTCACGGCGGAAGGCAGCGACGAACGTCACCTGGGTGTACCCCGCTTCCCTGCGCAACCCCGCAAGCCGGGCGCTGTCCGCCATCAACGTCTCCCCACGCGCATGTCCGTCTACTCAGCGTAGCGATCCGGGAATGCGCCGCCTGGAAAACGTCCGCCCAAACGTCCTGTCGCGAGCGCCCCTCGACTCCCCAGGAGGCGCTGAACTGGTCGGGTACTCGCGAGACCTCAGCCAATGGGAGCTGACAATGACCGGCCTGCGCCTGCTGCCGTGGTCCGACCTCGAGGGCAGGCCCTGCTACCTGTCCTCGGACAACGGCAACAGCCCCCTGAACCGACGTGCGGACCAGATCGAGGAACTGCAACTGTCCATGGGGACGCAACTCCTCGGCCACGCCCGCGCCCTGCTGGACGCCCCCGCAGCGGACGCGCGAGAACTCCGCTTCCTGGCGGAGCGGCTGGGCGAGGCACTACGCGACGTCCTGCGGGTGGCGGAGAGCAGAGGCGGACGGCTTGCCGCCTCCAGCGAAGACGCGGATCTCGCCTGAGCGAAAACCGATCGACAGACGAGTCCGCACCGCACTGTGTCGGACATGTCACTCGTAGACTCCGGTCCCTGGCGTACGGGGACCGACGAAAGGGGCAGGGATGTCGCGGACCGAAGGGGCCCGGGTGTTCGGGAGGCGTGGATCGAGGGCGTGCGGCGGCACTTTCCCGGGGAGCCCAAGCCGGGGTATGTGACGCCTTGGGAGGACACCCCGGAGTGGGAGCGGGCGGCTGCCGGGGCCGTGTACGAGCAGGTACGGCAGTTCCTCCAGCTGAGTGAGGGGCATGCGGGGCGGCTGACGCGGGAGCAGCAGGGCCGCTTCGTCGCCACGTGCTGGACCGCACAGATGTACCGGCACTTCGAGGACCCGAAGCCCGGGTACGTCGCCGACTGGCCGGACCTTCCCGGCTGGCAGCGTGAGACGGACGCGGACATCTTCGAGGCGATCGAGAAGGGCGTCAGCTGACGCGCGCCCCCGGGCAGGCCGGAAGCGGACGGGAGCCGGGGGCCACCGGCGGGTGGCCGCCGATGAGACGGGAGGGGGCGGGGTCGCATCCCACCCCCGCCCGGCGCCCGCCCCACCGGGCGGACCGGAGGAGGGTCGGGTGCCAGGGGCCACTGGCGGTTGGCCGCCGCACGACGGGAGGGGGCGGGGTCGCAGGGGTGGGGTCCTGGACGACGACGTGTATTTGTGGCGCCCATTCGCGGCCCACCCCACGTCTCCGGGCACGGGCGCCAAAAATATACGAGTCCAGGGCTCTGCCCCGGAGGCCCCGCACCCGGCGCCCACCACCGAACCGACCGCGCACCCGCCCCGGGCTCACACCTCCGCGATCACCACCGCGGACGCGCCCCCCGCGTCGCGGCTCAGCGAGACGTGCCACCCGGCGACCAAAACGATATCTACTCCCGCGACTCAATGCTATCGTTTTCATGGCAGAAGCATTCGCGAAGGGACCGTCCGCATGGCCAGAACCGTCATCGACCTGGACGAAGACATGGTCGCCGAGGCCATGCGCATCTTCGGCACCAAGACCAAGGCCAAGGCCGTCCGCCTCGCCATGGAGGACGCCGTCAAGAGACACCTTCGCCAGGAAGGCTTCGACGCCATCGAAGCCGGTGAACTCGACTTCAGTGAGATCGTCGAGAACACCGGACCCCGCAACGCAGACGGCTCCCTCAAGCACAACGGCGACCGCGACGGAGGCCGGGCCGCCTGATGCAGGACCGCTATCTGGTCGACAAGTCCGCCCTGGCCCGCTGGACGAAGCCAAGCGTCAAGGAGGTGCTCAAGCCCCTGCACGAGCGCTACCTCCTCGCCGTGTGCCAGCCCACCGAGTACGAGATGATCCACTCCGCGCGGGACAGCTCAGAGGCGACCCGGATCAGCACCTGGCTCCACGCCTTCGACTACCTCCACGCCGACGACCACACCTTCGGCCACGCCCTGGAAGTCCAGCGCCACGCACTCAACGCAGGCTTCCACCGCGCGCTGTCCCTCCCCGACCTACTGATCGCCGCCACGGCAGAACTGCACCAGCGGACGATCCTCCACTACGACGGCGATTTCGACATGATCGCCTCCCTCACCGGGCAACCCGCCGAATGGGTCGTACCGCCCGGCAGCGCGGACCGTTGAGCAGGTCGAGGTCTTCCGCTCCCGGCCACTCTCGCGTGACCCATCGGCTGTGCACGCGGGACGGCTGACGCGGGAACAGAAGGGACGGGTCGGCTGACACGCGTTCCCGGCCTCACGCTTCCGCGATCACCACCGCCGACGCCACCCCCGCGTCGTGGCTCAGGGAGACGTGCCAGGTCCGTACGCCCAGCTCATCGGCGCGCGCCGCGACCGTGCCGCGTACGGACAGCCGGGGGCGGCCGCCGGGTTCGGTCCAGACCTCGGCGTCCGTCCAGCGCAGGCCGCCCGGGGCGCCCAGGGCCTTGGCCAGGGCCTCCTTGGCGGCGAAGCGGGCGGCCAGCGAGGCCGGGCCGCGGCGTTCGCCGCTCGGCAGGGACAGCTCGGCCTCGACGAACAGGCGCTCCGCCAGCCCCGGCGTACGGTCCAGCGACGCCGCGAAGCGGTCGATCTCCGCGACGTCGATGCCCACTCCGACGATCACGCGGTCACTCGACGGTCACCGACTTGGCCAGGTTGCGCGGCTGGTCGACCTCGTTGCCGCGGGCCGTGGCCAGCTCGCACGCGAAGACCTGGAGCGGCACGGTGGCGACCAGCGGCTGGAGCAGCGTGGGGGTGACGGGGATCTCGATGAGGTGGTCGGCGTACGGGGCGACCGCCTCGTCGCCCCGCTCGGCGATCACGATGGTGCGGGCGCCGCGGGCGCGGATCTCCTGGATGTTGGAGACGATCTTGTCGTGGAGGACGGACCGCCCGCGCGGCGAGGGCACGACCACGACGACCGGCACGTCCTGCTCGATCAGCGCGATCGGGCCGTGCTTCAGCTCGCCCGCCGCGAAGCCCTCGGCGTGCATGTACGCGAGTTCCTTGAGCTTGAGCGCGCCCTCCAGGGCGACGGGGAAGCCGACGTGGCGGCCGAGGAAGAGGACCGTGTTCTTGGCGGCGAGGGTGCGGGCCAGCTCCCGTACCGGCTCCATGGTCTCCAGGACCTCTTCGACCTGGGTGGCGATCTCGGACAGCTCGCGGATCACGGAGAGGATCTCGTCGCCCCACTTGGTGCCGCGCACCTGCCCGAGGTAGAGCGCCACCAGGTAGCACGCGACCAGCTGGGTGAGGAACGCCTTGGTGGAGGCGACGGCGACCTCGGGCCCGGCGTGGGTGTACAGGACGGCGTCGGACTCGCGCGGGATCGTGGAGCCGTTGGTGTTGCAGATGGCGAGGACCTTGGCGCCCTGCTCGCGGGCGTGCCGCAGCGCCATGAGGGTGTCCATGGTCTCGCCGGACTGCGAGATCGCGATGACGAGGGTGCGCTGGTCGAGAATCGGGTCCCGGTAGCGGAACTCGCTGGCCAGCTCCGTTTCGCAGGGGATGCGGGTCCAGTGCTCGATGGCGTACTTGGCGATCATCCCGGCGTGGTACGCCGTACCGCACGCCACGATGACGACCTTGCTGACCTCGCGCAGCACGGAGGCGGGGATGCGGACCTCGTCCAGGCAGAGGTTCCCGGCCAGGTCGATGCGGCCGAGGAGGGTGTCGGCGACCGCCTTCGGCTGCTCGGCGATCTCCTTGAGCATGAAGTAGTCGTAGCCGCCCTTCTCGGCGGCGGAGGCGTCCCAGTCCACGTGGTACGGGCGGACCTCGGCGGGCTCCCCGTCGAAGTCGGTGACGACGACGCCGTCGCGGCGGGCCTCGACGACCTGGTCCTGGCCCAGCTCGATGGCCTCGCGGGTGTGGGCGATGAACGCGGCCACGTCGGAGGCGAGGAACGCCTCGTCCTCGCCGACGCCGACGACCAGCGGCGAGTTGCGGCGCGCGCCGACCACCACGTCGGGCGCGTCGGCGTGCACGGCGACGAGGGTGAACGCGCCCTCCAGGCGGCGGCACACCTGGCGCATGGACTCGGCGAGGTCGCCGCAGGAGGAGAACGACTCGGCGAGCAGATGCGCGACGACCTCGGTGTCCGTCTCGGAGGCCAGCTCATGACCGCGGTCGGCCAGCTCGGCGCGCAGGGCGGCGAAGTTCTCGATGATGCCGTTGTGGACGACGGACACCCGGCCCGCGTTGTCCAGGTGCGGATGGGCGTTGGCGTCGGTCGGCCCGCCGTGGGTGGCCCACCGGGTGTGGCCGATGCCGGTACTGCCACTGGGCAGCGGCCGGTCGGAAAGCTCCTTCTCCAGGTTCGCGAGCTTGCCCGCCTTCTTGGCCGCGGCGAGCCCGCCGTCGGCCAGGACGGCGACCCCGGCCGAGTCATAGCCGCGGTACTCGAGCCGCTTGAGCCCGGCGAGGACGACATCGAGGGCGGACTGCCCTCCCACGTAACCAACGATTCCGCACATGCAGTGCAGCGTACGACCCACCGGTACGGGGGCCGACCACCGGCCACGCGCCGGACCTCGCATTTACCCCCATAACGGACCGGCCGCTCAGGCTCCCGCGTGGCACGGGGTGACAGACTCCACGCCCCCCGACCCGCTCCTCCGGCGGGCCCAACCCCGACAATGAAGGGATGATCACGTCTACCGCGCGCGAGGCGCGCACCGGGCCCGTGCGCGCTCCGCAGCGGCGGGGCGGCGAGGCGACCCCGTATGTGGACCTGTCCCGGGCCGAGTGGAGTGCGCTGCGCGACAAGACCCCGCTGCCGCTGAGCGCCGAGGAGGTCGAGCGGCTGCGCGGCCTCGGCGACGTCATCGACCTGGACGAGGTACGGGACGTCTATCTGCCGCTGTCCCGGCTGCTCAACCTGTACGTGGCCGCCACCGGCAGCCTGCGCGGCGCGCTGAACACCTTCCTCGGCGACACCAAGAAGGGGCACGGCACCCAGACCGGCACCCCCTTCGTCATCGGCGTGGCGGGCAGCGTCGCGGTCGGCAAGTCGACCACCGCCCGGCTGCTCCAGGCGCTGCTGGCCCGCTGGCCCGAGCATCCGCGGGTGGAGCTGATCACCACCGACGGCTTCCTCCACCCCAACGCCGAGCTCCACCGGCGCGGGCTGATGTCCCGCAAGGGGTTCCCCGAGTCGTACGACCGCCGCGCCCTGACCCGCTTCGTCGCCGATGTGAAGGCGGGCCGGGCGGAGGTCTCGGCCCCGGTCTACTCGCACCTGATCTACGACATCGTGCCGGGCGAGCGGCAGACCGTGCACCGGCCCGACATCCTCATCGTCGAGGGGCTGAACGTGCTCCAGCCCGCCCTGCCCGGCAAGGACGGGCTGACCCGGGTCGGGCTCGCGGACTTCTTCGACTTCAGCGTCTACGTGGACGCCCGTACGGCGGACATCGAGCGCTGGTACCTCGACCGCTTCCGCAAGCTGCGCCAGACGGCCTTCCAGGACCCCTCCTCGTACTTCCGCAAGTACACCCAGGTCTCCGAGGACGAGGCGCTGGACTACGGCCGCATGATCTGGCGGACCATCAACAAGCCGAACCTCCAGCAGAATGTGCAGCCCACGCGGGGACGGGCCACACTCGTGCTCCGCAAGGGCCCGGACCACAAGGTGCAGCGGCTCTCCCTGCGCAAGCTCTAAGGAGTTCCCGACGTGCTGCATCTGCGGCTGATCGCCCCGGCCGACCGGACGGACGCGGTGGTGCGCCTCCTGGAGGACACCGTGGGCACCGCCCACCTGATCGTCCTGCCCGGTGCCGCCCGCGATCCGGCCGGGGACGTGGTGCTGTGCGACGTGGCCCGCGAGGCCGGTGACGCGCTGCTGGGCGAGCTGCGGGCGCTCGGTCTCGACGAGCACGGCTCGATCGCCGTCGACGACATCGGCCTGTCCCTGTCGAAGCGCGCCGACCGGGCGGAGGAGGACGCCCCGGGGGAGGGCGCGGACGCGGTGCTGTGGGAGCACCTGGCGGACGCCACCCACGAGGAGTCCACCCTGTCGGTGACCTTCCTCGCCTTCCTCACCATCGCCACGATGATCGCGGCGTGCGGTGTGGTGCTGGACAACGCGGTCCTGATCGTCGGTGCGATGGCCGTCGGCCCGGAGTTCGGCCCGCTGGCCGGGCTGTGCACCGCCCTGGTGCGCCGCGCCCCGCGGCTCGCCGCCCGGTCGGCGCTGGCGCTGGTCGTCGGGTTCGCGGTGGCGATGGTCCTGACGACGGGCTTCAGCGTGCTGATGGACGCCTTCGGGCTGTTCAGCAAGGGCCAGCTGGACGGGAACCGCCCGAACACGGAGTTCATCTGGCAGCCGGATCTGTTCTCGTTCGTGGTCGCCGTGCTGGCGGGCATCGCGGGGACGTTGTCGCTGACCTCGGCGAAGTCGGGGGCGCTGGTGGGGGTGGCGATCTCCGTGACGACGGTCCCGGCGGCGGCCAACGCGGCGGTGGCGCTGGGGTACGGGGACGTCGACCAGATGGTGGGGTCGAGTGAGCAGCTGCTGCTGAACCTGGCGGGAATCGTGGTGGCGGGGACGCTGACGCTGCTGGCGCAGAAGTGGCTGTGGGCGCGCCGGGGGTAAGCCCCCACCCCGCGGCCTTCCCGGCACCTGTCGATTTGCGGCTCCGCCGCGCGAGGGGCCCCGCCCCCGACCCCCCTCTCCGCAAGCGCCGGAGGGGCTGGATTTCCAGCCCCTCCGGCGCAGCGAGCAGTCAGCCTGGCGCTAGCCCAGGGCCGACTTGACGGCGTCGGCCAGGCGGGCCGCCACGGAGCGGGCCTGGTCGATGTCGGCCGCCTCCACCATCACGCGGACCAGCGGCTCCGTGCCCGAGGGGCGGAGCAGGACGCGGCCCGTCTCGCCCAGTTCGCGCTCCGCCTCGGCCACGGCCGAGGCCACGTCGGCGCTGCTGGCGACGCGGGACTTGTCGACGTCGGGGACATTGATCAGCACCTGCGGGAGGCGTTCCATCACCCCGGCGAGGTCGGCCAGGGTGCGGCCGGTGGTGGCGACGCGGGCGGCGAGGAGGAGGCCGGTGAGGGTGCCGTCGCCGGTGGTGGCGTGGTCGAGGGCGATGACGTGGCCGGACTGCTCGCCGCCGAGGGCGTAGCCGCGGCTCTTCATCTCCTCCAGGACGTAGCGGTCGCCGACCGCCGTCTGGACCAGCTCGACGCCCTCGCGCCGCATGGCGAGCTTGAAGCCGAGGTTCGACATCACGGTGCCGACGACGGTGTTCCCGCGCAGCGTGCCCGCCTCGCGCATGGCGAGGGCGAGGACGGCGAGGATCTGGTCGCCGTCGATCTCGCGGCCCACGGAGTCCACGGCGAGGCAGCGGTCGGCGTCGCCGTCGTGGGCGATGCCGAGGTCGGCCTCGTGCTCGACGACGGCGGCCTGGAGCGGGGCCAGGTGGGTGGAGCCGCAGCCCGCGTTGATGTTGAGGCCGTCCGGCTCGGCGCCGATCGTCACGACCTCGGCCCCGGCGCGGGCGAACGCCTCCGGGGAGACCCGGGAGGCGGCGCCGTGGGCGCCGTCGATGACGACCTTGAGGCCGTCGAGTCGGCCCGGGAGGGCGCCGACGAGGTGGGCTACGTACGCGTCGAAGCCCTCCGCGTAGTCGCGCACCCTGCCCACCCCGGTGCCGGTGGGCCGGTCCCACGGCTCGCCCGAGGCGTGCGCGCGGTACGTGGTCTCGATGCGGTCCTCCAGCTCGTCGGCGAGTTTGTGGCCGCCGCGGGCGAAGAACTTGATGCCGTTGTCGGGCATCGGGTTGTGGCTGGCGGAGAGCATCACGCCAAGGTCCGCGTCGAGCGCGCCGGTCAGATGGGCGACCGCGGGCGTCGGCAGCACGCCCACCCGCAGCACGTCCACGCCCGCGCTGGCGAGCCCCGCCACCACGGCGGCCTCCAGGAACTCCCCGGACGCGCGTGGGTCCCGCCCGACCACCGCCACCGGCCGATGGCCCTCGAAGGTTCCCACCTCGGCGAGCACGTGTGCCGCCGCGACCGACAGGCCGAGCGCCATCTCAGCCGTCAGGTCGGCGTTCGCGACGCCGCGCACACCATCCGTACCGAAGAGTCGTCCCACTGGTGTCCTCCGAGATTGCGAGCTGAGGGGGCTGAAGCTTGCGTGGAGATTGATAGACGCTTGCCTGTAGGTATACGCCCCCTGGTGGCGATAGCCGAACGCCCCGGAGGCACGAGTGGTGCCGCCGGGGCGTTCGGGCGAGCGGCGGAAGCCGCCGAACCGCGAAGTGAAGCGGATTAACGCTTGCTGTACTGCGGCGCCTTGCGGGCCTTCTTCAGACCGGCCTTCTTACGCTCGGTGGCGCGGTCGTCACGGGTCAGGAAGCCGGCCTTCTTGAGCGGGCCGCGGTTGTTGTCCACGTCCGCCTCGTTCAGCGCGCGGGCGACGCCCAGGCGCAGCGCACCGGCCTGGCCGGAGACGCCACCACCCGCGATGCGGGCGACGACGTCGTAGCGGTCGTCGAGCTCGAGCACCTTGAAGGGCTCGTTGACTTCCTGCTGGTGCACCTTGTTGGGGAAGTACTCCTCAAGGGTGCGACCGTTGATCTTCCACTGGCCGCTGCCCGGGATGATGCGGACACGGGCCACGGCGTTCTTGCGGCGCCCGGTGCCGGCGGCCGGCTGCGGGTCACCGAAACGCGAGGCCATCGACTCGGAGGTGTACTCCGACTCGATCGTCTCCACGCTCTCGGTGGTGTACTCCTCGACATCGAGGGGGGTCTCGGCGGTGGTCTCGGCCACGATGCTCCTCAGATTCTTTTCGTCTTAGGGGGTGGCCGGACTTACTGCGCGACCTGGGTGATCTCGAACGGGACCGGCTGCTGAGCGGCGTGCGGGTGCTGGTCACCCGAGTACACCTTCAGCTTCGAGAGCATCTGACGGCCCAGGGTGTTCTTGGGGATCATGCCCTTGATGGCCTTCTCGACTGCCTTCTCCGGGTTCTTCGCCAGGAGCTCGTCGTAACGGACGGAGCGCAGACCACCGGGGTAGCCCGAGTGGCGGTAGGCCATCTTCTGGGTCCGCTTGTTGCCGGAGAGGTGCACCTTGTCGGCGTTGATGATGACAACGAAGTCACCCGCGTCGACATGCGGCGCGTACACCGGCTTGTGCTTCCCCCGCAGGAGGGTGGCGGCCTGGCTGGCCAGACGGCCGAGGACAACGTCGGTGGCGTCGATGACGTACCACTGACGCTGCACGTCGCCGGGCTTGGGGCTGTACGTACGCACGGTCGTAGCCTTCGCTTCTTCAGTGAGTGTGGTCCTGACAAGGCCACCCGGACGATCACGACAGCCCTGGCCGCACCTCGGTGACGCATTCCGAGTGCGTGCCGCTGGTCATCGGCCCGGTGAACCGGCGTAAGGGCCCCTCACGTGAGAACGAGCAAGCCAATACGCATAACGAACGAGCAGAATACCGGCCCCTACCCACGGGGGTCAAAACGCCTCCCTGGCCGCAGCCGGGTCCCGGCTGTCAGCTGCCCCCATTAGGATGCGCGCCATGAGCTTTGGGCAAGGGGGGCCGTACGGGCCCGGGGGATCTCAGCCGCCCCAGTCGCCTCAGTCGTCCCGATCGTCGACGCCGGACTGGGCCGCGATGGCCGATCACAGCGCCACGCGCGACCGCCGTCGCCGATGGCTCTTCATCGGGGGCGCGGTGCTCGCGACGGCGGCCGTGGGCGCGATGGTCGCCACGGCGGTGGTCAGCAGCAACGACGACGGCGGGTCCTCGGACGACTCGGCGAACCATCTGCCCTCGCAGCCGACGCTGCCGCGCGAGTCGGAGTCGCCCGAGCCGTCGTTCTCCAATGTGGCGCCCCCGGCGCCGCCCAAGCCGCTGGACATCATCTCCGACGCCAAGCGGGACAAGGCGCCGCTGAGCGCCAGGACGCTCTTCCCCGACGAGGAGGCCGCCAAGGAGGGCCGCAGTTACGCGAAGGCCGCGACCTCGTCCACGGCGAGCTGCGCCGCGGGCACCCAGGGTGGCCTGGGGTCGGTGCTCAGCGCCAACGGATGCCGCAAGCTGCTGCGCGCCACCTTCTCCCGGGACGGCGTGGCCACCACCATCGGCGTCGCCGTCTTCGACGGGCGCGCGGAAGCGGAGAAGGCGAAGAACGGGTACAAGCCGAACGTGGCATCGCTGTCGGGCGGCTCGGTCCCGTCGTTCTGCCGCCAGACCGCGTGCCGCACCTCGGCCAACGCGATCGGGCGGTACGCGTACTTCACGATCTCCGGCTACACCTCGGGGAAGAAGGTGACGGAGTCGGACACCGAGGCGCTCCAGGCCGGGCGCGACATGGCCGACTACACCTTCCGCCGCATCCTGGCCCGCGGCAACGCGCAGGCGTCGGCGGCCGCGGGTTCCAACGGCTGACGCGGCGCTCCCAGGGGCGTCCGGAAGGGGGTCCGGCATGACGGAGCTGGTGGGGTTCCGGCTCGGCGACGGCACGACGAGCGTGATCGTCGAGGTGGACGACGACGAGCCGGGGGTACGGCTGGCCGCCGGCGGCCGGAACGGGGTGCCCGATGCGAGCGCGGCCTTCGACGCCGGGTTCGCCCGGGTCAGGGAGGCGGCCGCACGGGCGCTGACGCAGCTCAGCACGCTGCCCGAGCCGCCGTCGACGGTGGAGCTGGAGTTCGGCGTGAAGCTGAGCGCACAGGCGGGGGCGGTGATCGCCAAGACCGGGGTGGACGGCCACCTCAGGATCAAAATGACTTGGGAGCGCGGTCCCGGCCGACCCGCCGCGGAGGACGAGGGCGCGGACGAGGACGGGTGACGGGCACCTCGCCGACGGGCATCTCGTCGAAGGCCGCGTCGGCAGGGGCAGCGTCGGCAGGGGCGGCGGGGCTCGGGGGCGCGTCCTCCGGCGGGATCACCGCCGTCAGCTCCGTCACCGGCTCCTTCTGCTCCCGGCGGTCCAGCTGGCTGCGGTAGATCGTCACGCCGCCCATCACCAGCGCCGCGCTCAGCACCGCGATGACGCCCGGTCCCAGCAGCCCGGAGTCCCCGCCGGTCTCCACGGCCATCACCAGGACCGCCACCGGGGCCCGCACCACCGGCCCGAGGCAGGCGGCCATGCCCACGATCACGAACATCGCCGGGCTCTGCGGCGCCCATCCGAGCGGTTCGGTCAGCCGCCACACCGCCGCCCCGACGCCCGCGCCGACCACGAACCCGGGGCCGAAGATGCCGCCGGAGGCGCCCGAGCCCACGGTGAGCGCGGTACCGACGATCTTCGCCAGCGGCACCAGCAGCACGGCCCAGAGGGAGAGGCCGAGCAGCACGTCCCGCTCCATCGCGCCCTCCATCAGCCCGTACCCCGTCCCCAGGACGCCCGGGACGAGCAGGCCGAGGCAGCCGACCGCGAGGCCCCCGGCGGCGGGGAACGCGAGCTTGCGGAGGGTCGTACGGGAGCGCGGCTCCACCCGGTCGTGGACCCAGTAGAACGCCGCCGCGTACAGCCGCCCGGCGCCCCCGGCCAGCAGTCCGATCACCACCAGCAGCGGCAGGTCCCCCAACCCGATGGCGCCGCTCACCGAGTGCTCGCCGAAGACCGGGCCGAAGCCGAAGCAGACGCCGAACGCCGCGTATCCGGCGGCGGAGGCGAGCAGCGCCTTGGGGACGATGCTCACGTCGGCGTCCTTGCGGTACAGCAGCTCAGCGCCGAGCAGCGCCCCGCCCAGCGGCGCCCGGAACACCGCCCCGACCCCGGCGGCCAGGCCGATCACCACGGCGGTGCGGGCCTGTGCGGGGGTCAGCCGGGCGCGGCGGGCGAAGACGGAGCCGAAGGCGGCGGAGATCTGGGCGGCCGGTCCCTCCGTACCGGCCGAGCCGCCGGAGCCGATGGTCAGCGCGGAGGCGAGCATCTTCACGATCGTCACCCGGCCGCGCATGCTCAGCGGCGCGTGGTGCGCGGCGGCGATGGCCGCGTCGGTGCCGTGCCCGCCCGCCTCGGGGGCCAGCCAGCGCACCAGGGCCGCGGCGGCGAGCGCGCCCCCGGCGACGACGAGCGGCACCGCCCAGGGGCGCTCGAAGGAGGACGCGAGTTCGAAGCCGCCCTCGATGGTCGTGCGGTACGGGTGGTAGCCGCCGAGTTCGCCGAGCACCCAGTGGGTGCCGAGCTTCAGCAGGCCGAACAGGCCCGCCGCCCCTAACCCCGCGACCGCTCCGATGCCGACCGCGAGCAGTGCCCACCGGGCCAGGGTGTCCCCGCCGGGTTCGTCACCCGGAAGCCATTTCTTCCGCCGGGACCCGCCATATCGTAGGCTTGGCACTGGAGCTCCCTCGGGCCGGTATGCACCATCTTCTCTTCTCGTGGTTCATATTGGCATCCCCACAACGTTCCTGACGTTGATTCACACACTGATTCGAGGGGGAGACGATGCACGGGATCACTGGGGAACGGGAACCTCTGATGCCGGATCTGACCGGCCTCCCCCTGGACGACATCCTGAGCGGGTCCAGCAGCGCGCTGGTCAACGCCCTCCACCGGGTCGTGGACGAGGTGGCCGCGGCCGAACCCGCCGTCTCCGCCTATGACTCGGGTGCCCAGCTCCTCCCCACCGCGCCGTCCGACCGGCCGTGACCCACGGCTTATCGCACGCGTTCTGGCCGGACGAGGCGCTGGACGTCGCCGCGCTGCGCGCCGCGGGCGTACCCCGGCTGCCGTTCCGCGAGTTCCTGCTGAAGGTGCACAGCCGGTGCAACCTCGCCTGCGACCACTGCTACGTCTACCGGGGCGCCGACCAGAGCTGGCGCGACCAGCCCCGCGCCATGGCCTGGCCGACCGCCGAGCGCACCTGCCGCCGCATCGCCGAGCACGCCGCCGCGCACCGGCTGCCCTCCGTACGGGTGCTGCTGCACGGCGGTGAACCGCTGCTCGCCGGGGCGGAGTTCCTCGGACGGCTGGTGCGGCGGCTGCGCGAACTGCTGCCGCACCACACCCGGCTCGACGTCCTCGCCCAGACCAACGGCACCCTCGTCGACGGGGCGGTGCTGCGGCTGTGCCACGACCACGGCATCCTGCTCGGCGTCAGCATGGACGGCGACCGGGCCGTCCACGACCGGCACCGGGCCCGCGCGGGCGGCGGCGGCAGCCACCGGGCCGTCGCCGACGCGCTGACCCTGCTGGGCCGCCCGGAGTACCGGCCGCTGTGGGCCGGGGTGCTGTGCACGGTGGACATCGCCGCCGACCCCGCCGCGACCTACCGCCATCTGCTGTCGTTCGCGCCCCCGGCGATCGACCTGCTGCTGCCGCTCGGGCACTGGGGCAGCCCGCCGCCCGGCCGTACCGCCGATCCGCGCCACGTTCCGTACGCCCGCTGGCTGACCACGGTCTTCGACCTCTGGTACGGGGCTCCCGAGCAGACCGTCCGGCTGCCGTTCTTCGAAAGCGTCCTCGATCTGCTGCTCGGCGGCACGAGCCGCGTCGAGTCGGTGGGCGGCGGCCCGTCCCGGCTGGTGGTGGTCGAGACGGACGGCCGCCTCACCCAGTCCGACCTGCTCAAGACGGCGTACGCGGGGGCGCCGGACACCGGGTGCGATGTGTTCCGGCACGGCCTGGACGCCCTGCTCGACCATCCCGGGATCGTGGCCCGCCAGCTGGGGCGGGACGCGCTCGCCGCCGAATGCCGGGCCTGCCCGGTGGAGGCGGTGTGCGGCGGCGGGCTCTATCCGCACCGCTACCGGCCGGGGGCGGGCTTCCGCAACCCGTCGGTCTACAGCCCCGACCTCAAGGCGTTCATCCGCCATGTCGCGGATGTCGTCCGGGCCGACCTGGCGCGGCTGTCCGGCGCCGGGGCGGTCCGGTGAGCGCTCCCTCCGGCTTCCTCGCCCCCACCCGGGCCGATCTGGAGTCCGTGGGGCGCGGCGGCGGCCCGGTCCGGCCGGAGCTGCTGCGGGAGGCCGTGCGCAGCCGGACCCTGCTGCTGCTCCGGGCGCTGAACGACCTGTCCAGGGCCGCCGGGCCCGCGGTTCCGGGCCTGGCCGCGGGTCTTGCGCTGCTGGCCGCCGTGCAGCGCCGCTCCCCCGCGGCCTTCGCCGCCGCGCTCGACCTCCCGGCGACCGGTGCGTGGGCCGCGTACTGCGTGCGCGCCGCGACCGCGGCGGGCCCCGGGGCGCCGCTGCCGCCGGAGGCCGACGGCCTGGCGGCGCTCGCGGGCGCGGCCGCGCACCGGGCCGGGATGCCGTACCGGATCACGGTCGGCGCCCTGGACGGCGCGGTGCCGCTGCCCGGCCTCGGCCTC
Source organism: Streptomyces sp. NPDC021115 (assembly GCF_044333065.1). NCBI lineage: Bacteria > Bacillati > Actinomycetota > Actinomycetes > Kitasatosporales > Streptomycetaceae > Streptomyces > Streptomyces sp. NPDC021115. The sequence continues at coordinate 60,954 of NZ_JBIRQF010000024.1, read as the reverse complement.
GCCGTCCTGCCGTCCGGCACCGCGCGCGCCGAACTCCGCGGCGCGGGCGGGGAGTCGGTGCTGTGCGGCGGCGGCCGTACCGTACGCATCCCCCGGGCCGCCGGAGCCCGGGCGCCCGGCTGGCACCCCGAGCCCCGGATCCGCGTCACCGCCGCGGGCCGCACGCTGGACGTGGCGCTGGACTCCCTGCACCCCTTCCGCCAGGGCGGCGCCCCGCTGCCGCCGCGCCCGCTCGGCGCGGCGGAGCGGCGCGCCTGGCGGGCCGACACGGCGGCGGCGTGGGCGCTGCTGGCGGAGCGTCACCCGGCGCGGGCGCGGGACGTGGCGGCGACCGTGGCCTCGATCGTGCCGCTGACCGGGCCCTCGCCGTGGACCAGCGCCAGTTACGGCGACGCCGTCGGCGCGGTGGGCCTCTCCCCGCACCCGGACGCGGCGTCGCTGGCGGCGGCGCTGGTGCACGAGGCCCAGCACGCGAAGCTGTCCGCCCTGCTGACGGTGGTGGACCTGCTGGACGCCCCGCCGGAGTTACGGGCGTACGCCCCCTGGCGCGACGATCCGCGGCCGCCCGCCGGGCTGCTCCAGGGGGCGTACGCCTTCCTCGCGGTCACCGGCTTCTGGCGCGACGAGGCCGCTCGGGCGGGGACGGACGAGGAGGTCCACACGGCCCAGACCCACTGCGCCCGCTGGCTGCGGCCCACCGCCGACACCGTGGCGGCCCTGGCCCGCTCCCCGTGGCCGACCGCCGAGGGCCGCCTGCTGCTGGAGGCGATGCGGCGCACGCTCACCGACTGGGCGGCGACGGCCGAGATCGCGCCCACGGCCGCCGCCGAGGCCCGCTCGGCGGCGGTCCGGCACCGGGTCCGCTGGCGGCTGCGGCACGCCCCCGCGCCGCCGCGCACGCTGGTGGACGCGCTGGCGGCCGCGTACGGGGCGGGGCTGCCCGCGCCCCGGGAGGCGGCCCGGCTGCTGCACCGGTCGCCCGCCCTCACCCCGGACGCCGGGCCCGACCCCGCCGCCGCCATGCCGGAGCTGCTGCGCGCGGTGCGCGAGGCCGCGGGCCCCGCCCCGGCCCCCGGCCTCGCCGACTGGCTGCGCCCGGTGGTGGAACGCTGCGCTGCCCTGCGGGCTCAGGACGGCGGGGGCTCGATGTCCCATTCGGCGCGGACGCCTTCGGCGGCGGCGCGGGCCTCGGGGTGGTCCTCGCCGATGGTCGACCGGTAGCGGCCGAGCACGGTCCCGCGCAGCTCCTCCGCCCGGTCCGGCTGCCCCACCGTCTCCAGGTCGAGCGCGAGGTTGCGCAGCACGGCGAGGGTGCTGGGGTGGCTGTCGCCGAGCAGGGTCTCCAGCCGGGCGGCCAGCTCGGTGTTGAGCGCCCGGGACTCCTCGTGGTTGCCCAGCCGGGCCAGGCCGGTGGCGAGGTTGGCCCGGGAGAGCAGCACCCAGGGGTGGTCCGCCCAGAGGGCGCCGGCGATGCCGGGGGCGGTGTCCTGGTCGAGCCGGTGGGCGCGCGGGTGCTCGCCGAGCGCCCGGAGCGTCACGGCGTGGTTGAGGGCTGCCAGGTAGGTGTACGGATGGTGCTCGCCGAGCACCTCCCGGTACCCCTGGTGGGCCTCGGCCCCGCGCTGGCCCGCGGCCTGGAGGTCGCCGGTGACGCGCAGGTCGTTGCCGAGGTTGGTGAGGGCCGCGAGGGCGTCGGGGTGGCGGTCGCCGACGGTGCGGCGGTAGTGGTCGAGAACCAGCACGGCCAGCTCCAGGCCGCGTTCGTAGTCCCCGGCCTTGCGGCAGCTGACGGACAGGTTCTTGATGGCGCGCAGGGTGTGCGGATGGGTCTCGCCGTAGTACTGGCGGTAGGTGGCGACGGTCTGTTCCTGGAGGGTGCGCGCCTCCGCGTACTCACCGCATTCGCGCATGTCGCGGGCGAGGTTGTTGACGGTGAACAGCGTGGAGCGGGCCGTCGCGCCCAGGACCATGGCCCGGACCTGCCAGACCTTCCGGTCCAGCTCGCGGGCCTCGGCGAACCGGCCGGACAGCCGCAGGCTCACGGCGTAGTTGTGGCCCGCCATCAGGGTGTTGGGGTCGTCGGTGCCGAAGACCCGCACGCTCTTGGCGTAGGTGTCCTCGTCCAGCTCCAGGGCCTCCCGGAAGCGGCCGGTGGCGCGCAGGTCGGCGGCGACGCCGCCCGCCAGGTTGAGGGTGTCCTCGTGCTCCTCGCCGACGGTGGCGCGCAGCCGCCGCAGCGCGTCCGCGTTCATCTCGCGGGCCTCGTCCAGGCGGCCCAGGGAGCGCTGGGCCGCGCCGAGCAGCCGGATCAGGTTGATGGTGCGCAGATCGTCGGGGCCGAGGCGGCGGCGCCACTCCGTCAGGGCGCGCCGGGCCAGCTCCACGCCGCTGCGGAAGTCGCCGCGGGCCAGCAGATAGCGGACGACGTTGAGGACGGTGTGGCAGACGTCCGGGTCCTCGCACTCCAGCATCCCGGAGGTCTCGACGTGCGGCAGGATCTCGGTGTACTGCTCCCAGTTGCGCAGCATCTCGGGGTCGCCGGGGTCGTGCGCGGACAGCAGCAGATGGGCCAGATGGGCCGTGGACTCGGCCGCCCCGGCGTCCAGCCCGTCCTGGAGGACGCTGCGCACCAGCCGGTGCAGCTGCACCGTACCGGCCCGGTTGTCGATGGTGAGGAGCGAGTAGCGGCCGATGTCGCGGATGGCCCGGGCCCGGTTGAGCGGTTCCTTGACGGTGCGGGAGAGGGCGGCGGGCAGGCTGAGCAGCCGGGCGTTGTGCAGCAGGGACAGCGGCACCGGCTCGGGGCCGAAGAAGGCCAGCAGCCGCAGCAGTTCGAGGGCTCCCGCGTTGCGCGTCCGCAGCGAGTCCATGGAGACCTGCCACACGGCCGCCACGGATTCCGCGCCGCCGACGGTCATCGGCTCGGCGAACACCTCGGAGCGGCGGCTGGCCAGCAGGCCCAGGTACTCCTCGACCTGCACCCCGCTGTTGACCTGCCAGGCCGCGGCCTGCTCGATGGCGAGCGGCAGGTCGCCGAGGGCGTCGGCGAGCCGCGACGCGTCCGCGTCGGTCATGGTGGTGTCGCGGCGGCGCAGGAACTCGACGCTCTCCTCGCGCGTGAAGACGTCCACCTTGAGGGCGCTGACCTGGTCGGCCCAGCCGCCGTCCCGGGAGGTGATGATGACGTGGCCCGCGCCGCCGGGCACCCCCACCATGTGCGGGATGTACGGCAGGACGTCCTCGGGGCCGAGGGCGTTGTCGAGGACCAGCAGCCAGCGCTTGACCGGGAAGCCGGAGGCCAGGGCGGAGATGACCTTGTCGACCACGCCGTCCACGTCGGGGCCCTCGATGCCGAGGGTCGCGCCGAGCGCGGAGAGCGAGGTGCGGATGACGGCGGGCTGTTCGGCCCGCACCCACCAGACCAGCTCGTACTCCTCGGCGTACCGGCGGATGTACTCGATCGCCAGCTGGGTCTTGCCGACGCCGCCGAGCCCGTACAGCGCCTGGGGCAGCACGGCCGCGCGGCGGCCCTCGGTGAGATAGGACCGCAGCATCCGCAGATGCTCCTCGCGGCCGGTGAAGTTGGCGTTCGGCAGCGGGACGCTGCCGGGGGCGCGCACAGACCCGCCGGGCGGCGCACCGGCGGAGCCCTGGTCGGGGGCGGACCCCGGAGGGGTGTCCGGGGCGGCGCCGTTCTCCTGCGGGGGTCCGGCCGGTGGCGGGCCGGACTGCCGGGCGGCGGCCTGCGGGGGGCCTGCCGATGTGGACGATGCGAGCCGTTCCGTGTCCGGAGCGCTCCCTGACATGGTCTCTCCCTTGGTGCGGACGCCCGGAAGTTCGCTGCGGTCGTCGGGCGGGGAAGGCGACGGATCCACCAGGACGCGCACCTGCTGCGCGAGCCTGCTGTACGGACGGCCGAGCGCGAGGAGCGCGGGGTGGGCGGCCGCGGCCAGCTCCCGTTCGGCGGGGGTCAGCCGGTCGTCGACCGGCCCGTCGGGCGCGGCGAGGTACCGCGGCAGCAGATCGGGGCGGGCGCCGATGGCCTTGGCCGCCACCGCGGACACCCCTTGGAGGGCGCGGAACAGCTCGCCCCGGCCGAGCCCGCCGAGGAGCTGGTTGCGCACGCCGTCCCGGAACGCGAAGCAGGCGAGGCCCGTGGCGGCGGCGGCCGGGGCTGGACGCTCCAGCAGCCCGCTGAGCAGGACTTCGGCCAGCGGCAGCGGGCCCAGCCGGGGCAGCACGGCCTTCTTGACGTGCCGCATCACCTCCAGGGTCAGCGGCGCGAGCGCCAGATGGGAGGCGAGCAGCCGGGCGGCGGGCGAGGCGGCGGCACGGAAGTTGCGCACCCGCTCGGCCGGGGCGAGCGGATCGTCCTCCTCCGGGGTGCGCGGGGCGGCGGCGCAGCGGGCCGCGAGCCCGTCCGCGTCGGTGAGCAGGGCGGCGGCGGGCAACCAGCCGCCGCCGGTGCCGGTCACCAGCCGGGCCCAGGTGGCGAGCCATTCGGGCTCGATCTCCAGCACGGGTACGGGCACGGGCCGGTCCTCCGGCGGGCCCTCCCCGGGTAACGGCTCGTCCACGGCCGGGTCTTCCGCGTCCCGGTCCTCGTCCTCCGGGGCCGGGCCCGGGAGGCGCAGACCCAGCTCGGTGTTGGGCAGCCCGCCCGCGCAGGCGCGCAGCGAGACGTCCAGCGGGACGGCGTCGCAGCGGTCCCACATGTGGTGCGGCAGCGGGTTGAGCACGGCGACGGGGCCGCACCGCGCCCAGAGGTCGAGCAGCCGGGGCACGGTGCCCCGCGACCATGCCTCGCCCACGCAGTCGCTGAGCAGCAGGATCAGCCTGCGGCGCTGGGGGTGCAGCAACTCCTGCGGATCGTGGTCCCCGGCGTCTGCGTCCGGGCGCAGGACGGCCTCGCCGGGCTTCCAGGTGTCCAGCCGCCAGGGCCGTACGTCGCTGAACGCGCCCTGCTGCTGGAAGACCTCGGTGAGCGCCCGGGCCGCGCCGTCCCAGACGGACATGGAGACGCTGTCCTCCACGACCAGGGCGAGATCGAACCAGGGTTCATCGGCGCCCTCGAACACCGGCTCCCAGTAGCCCTGTTCGGCGGCGCGGACGGCGGTGCCCTCCTCGTCCAGGGTGAAGTGGCGGGTGGAGGGGAGGCGGCGCCCGAAGGGGCGCAGGGCGCGGCCGAGCCCCAGCGGGTCGCTCAGCTCGACCTGGCCCTGGGGCTCGTCGGCGCCCCAGGGCCAGACGGCGTGCAGCGCGGCCGCGCCGGGGCCGCCCGCCGCCCGGTCGAGGACGTAACCGGGCCAGCGGGCCCCGGTGGTGGGCGCCCCCGTGGCGCCGCCGGGCCGCTGGGGTTCGGCAGGGACCGCCGCGGGCAGGGGCGATCGCGGGCCGTCCTCGACGCGCTCGCCCCGGCTCGGGGAGGGCGCGTGCGGTGCGTCGGGGGCGGGGCCGGGGTCGGGCGGGGTGTCCGGTGCGGGGTCGGGGGGTGCGTCCAGCGGGGCGGCCACGGAGGCGGCGGCCTGCCGGATGCGCTGTTGCAGCAGTACGGCCTCCGCCCACTCCCGGGGCATGGGGTCGTCGGTCTCCCGGCCGTACCGGTACCCGGTCATGTCGGTGGTTCCGTGCCCAGCGCGTGCCACAGGGCGTCGCGGAGCCGCGCCCAGGAGGTCTCGTCGGATTTGGCCGCCCCGTTGGAGAGCATGTGCACGGTGTTGAGCAGCTGGTCGGTCGCCAGGCCGCCGTGCTCCCTGCTGTGGTCGAGGAATTCACGGATCAGCTCTCTGGTCTCGCGGCCCCGCTCGCCGCCGAAGTGGGCGGTGACCATGGCGGTCAGCCGCGCCTCGTCGGGGTCGGGCATCCGGATCTCCAGACAGCGGCGCCGGAACGCGGGCGGGAATTCGCGCTCCCCATTGCTGGTGATCACGACCACCGGGAACTCATGACAGCGGACATGACCGTTCGCGACCGGAACGGTGTCGGTGTGGTCCGCGGTCATCACCTTCACGACCGGGCGCTGCCGGTGGCGCTCCAGCTCGCGGATGCGGAACTCGCCCTCTTCGAAGACATGGAGCAGATCGTTCGGCAGGTCGATGTCGCTCTTGTCCAGCTCGTCGACGAGCAGCACCCGGGGCCGGGTCCAGGGCAGCAGGGCCGTGCCCAGCGGGCCCAGGGTCAGATAGCGGCCGAGATCCGGCAGGACCCGGTCCTCGGCGGCCCCGCCGACCGGCGGCGGGGTGTCCTGGACGCGGCCGATCGCGTCGTAGTCGTACAGCCCGTCCTTGAGCGTCGTACGGCTGACGATGGGCCATGACAGCACCGGGCCCAGGCCCAGCTCGGCGGCGATCCGGTACGCCAGGCTGGACTTGCCGGTGCCGGGCCGCCCGGTGACCAGCAGCGGGCGCCGGACGTGGAGGGCCACGTTGACCATCTCGACGACGGAGCGGTCCAGCGTGCCGCCCTCGGGCCTGCCCATCCGGCGCCGGCCTTCCGGGGCGCGGGCGGGCGGCGGCAGCGGGGCGCCGGTGTCCTCGAAGACGCGCCAGGGCGGCGGTGCCGGGATCGGCGGCGCCGCGTGCTCCCCGGAGGGCTCCCGTCCGCTGTCGTGGAACACCCACCAGGGCGGGGCGCCCGCACCGGCCCCGCCGCCCGCACCACCCAGCCCGTCCCCGCCGCCCAGGCCGCCTGGGATGCCGTCGATGTCATGCCGATCGGTCATGTTCCCCCCTGATCGGCGGATGCAGCAGTACGGACCGCAGCTCCTCCAGGCCGTCCGGGCTGTCCCATACGAGGCTGAGGTCCACGTCGAGGTCCACGTCGAGGTCCGCCGACAGCATCTCGCCGTTGCCTCCAGGTCGCAGTCCACCTCTCAACAGTCTTACCCGCTCGGGAAGATCGGTGAGTGCCGTTGTGAGGAAGTTTCGTATTTCTTGGCGTCCTGCGACCGTTTCGCCCCCGCTGCGTACCCCGACCAGCGCCGGAATACCCGCCTCCACCAGGACGGACAGATAGTCCGTGGCCTCGTCCCCGGTGTGCCTGGGCGGCTCGAACAGGACGAAGCAGACCGGGGTCTCGGCGTGCCGCAGCCGTCGGCGCAGTCTCCGGGGCTCCAGCACCACCCCCGGGTCGACCCACTCCACGGCCGCCTCCTGGTACTCCCGGCCATGGCTCTGGAGCCAGCGCCAGCGGCCCCGCAGATGGTGGTTGACGTGCGGCAGCCGCAGCCGCTCCCAGGGGCGGACCACCACCGTGTGGTCCTCGCCGATCGGCCGCGAGGACAGCCCCGTGGGGCGTACCTCGAACCGGTCGACGTCCAGCCAGATCAGATGCAGCGGCAGGACGAACTCCACCTGGAGCCCCGGGGCGAGCAGCCCCAGCCGCTCGATGGCCTCCCGGTGGACCGCCTCGACCCGCGCCTCCAGTTCGTCCCGCCCCCGGGCCCTGGCATCGCACAGCAGCGGGAACTCCCGCGACCGGTCGTCCATCAGCCGCGCCCGGACGCGGAACAGGGTGGTCGCCGCGCGCGGGGACGAGATCTCCACGACCAGGCTCCGCTCGCCGACCGGAAGCCCCGCCTCCGCCGCCTCCCGCTCACGGGTGGCGTCGAGCAGTCCTGGCGGCCAGTCGAGCCGCCTGGCGACCTGGTTGTTCCACTGCCGCAGCCCCTTGCGCAGCGCGGTCCGCTCGCCCGCCGCGACCCGCTCCACGAACGTCATCAGCGCCGGCGCCCGGCCCTCCACCTCGACGTCGTCCTCCAGGTCGCGCACCAGCCGCTCCACCCGGCCGCTCCAGGAGTCGTCGCCCTCACCGGCCCGGCCGAGCAGCTCGAACGCGTAGCGGGAGAGGGCGGTCAGCTCCGTCACGGCGGCGCCGTCGAGCAGCAGCGCGCACAGATCCCGGCGCTCGACGTCCGTCAGCAGCGGCACCGGACAGCACCGGTCGACCAGTTGCCAGGCCTCCACCAGCACCACGGTGCCCTCGAAGTCCTCGCCGACCGCGCGCAGCAGGACGCGCAGCCCGTCGGGGTAGCGGTCGCAGACTTCGGCGATGGACCGCAGGTCCCAGTCCTTGACGGTGTGCCGCTCCACGGGAAGCGTGACCCCGTAGTGCTCCCCGACGTAGTGGATCAGCCGGTCCCGCCAGGCGGTGCTGTCCGTCAGCCGGCCGAGGATCCTGGCCAGCTCCTGGTAGAGGTCGAACGCTCCGAAGCCGGTCATCCGGCCCGCCCCGCGTCCTGGTTGGGTTCGTCCACTCCCGCGCGCTCCCCCCGAAACCCGCCCCGGCTCCGCGTCGTTCGCTCCGGGGCGTTCGACGTACGGTGTCCGGTTTTCCCAAGTACGTCGAATGTTACGCGCGTACTGCGCGGATACGGGAGGCTTCGGACGCTTCTGCCCACGCCGAGCGCATACCACCGCAGCCTTATGACCGGTTCGCGGCCTCCACCTTTCGAACCTGACGGTCCACGACCGTTTTGGGGACCGCGGATCGCGTGGGATCGGACAGGTTCACACCGAACACCACGGTGAGCTGGGGTCCGGAGCGCACCACCGTGAAGGCGATGACCGCCTTCTCCTTGCCGCCGTCGACCATGCTGTACGCCAGCGCCTCGTCGCCCGCCTCAGGCGCGTCCCGCGAGGTCACCTCGGTGACGTCCGCCCGCTTCCCCGAACCGTCGGTGGCCTTGAAACCGCCGCTGCACGCGGACACCGCCTTCCGCAGGTCCCGCACCGTCCTCTCGGCGTCGCCCGGCCGGTACGAGGAGAGCCGGAGCACGCCGGAGACGCCCGCTCCGCCGCCCGGGGCCGCCGCGTAGCTCCGGTAGACGGACGTCCGGGGCGCCGGGTCGAAGCCGGTGCCCATCAGCGCGGCCAGCGGCTGGCATCCGGGCGTCAGCGCCTTGGCCTCCTTGCCGCCGCTGAACTCCCGCTCCGTCATCGGGCTGATCCCGTAGCCCTTGAGGTCGGACTTGGCCAGCGCGGCCCGCTCCAAGGCCGCCGCGGACAGCGGCCGCGCCGCCGCGCCGCCGCCCCCGCCCTTGTCCCCGCCCTCGTCCTGAGCGACCTTCTGGTCCGGCTTCCCGTCCGCTTTCCGGTCGGCGTCGCCGCATCCGGCCACCAGCCCCAGGGCCGCCAGGGCCGCCGCCGCGGTGAGCACGCCCCGCGCTCCGGATGTCATCACGTCTCTGCCCGCCCTTGGTTGACGCCCCCGCGGATTCCCTCCGGCCATCCAACAACGGGGGCCGCCGGAACCCAAGGGGTCGTGAACAACCTCTGCGGGCGCGGACTCGCCATGCGGGCGAAGGTTGTACAGCTCACACTGAATGTGGTGCATCCCATATCACCACACGCATAAGCAACTTTTGCTCGCTCAGCCTGTCTTACCGACCGATCGTTCCTTACTCACTCCATACCGGCATCACACCGGCGGCATACCAGCAGGGTGCAGCCTCGGTCGGGATTCGAGCGGAACGCACATCCGGAGGGGAGGGCACGTCGCGGCCGGCCCAGGGCGCCGCGCGTACAACACCATGAAGATCGCTTTTCTGCTGCACAACGCCTACGGAATCGGCGGCACCATCCGCTCGACCTTCAATCTGGCCGGGGCACTGGCCGCCCGCCACCGGGTGGAGATCGTCTCCCTGATACGCACCATCGACACCCCGGGCCTGCCCCTCCCCAGAGCCGTCCGGCTCAGAGCGCTGATCGACCAGCGCCCTGACGTGCCGCGCGAGTCCGGCGACTTGGACAACCCGCTGCTGAGGCAGCCCAGCGCCCACGTCCCGGCCGCCGAGTCCAAAGGGACCGTCAACTTCAACGCGCTCACCGACCAGCGCCTCGCCGCCTATCTGGCCGACACCGACGCCGATGTCGTCATCGCCACCCGCCCCGGGCTGGTGATCTGCCTCGCCGCGCTCGGCCAGGAAGGCCGCTATCTGCGGATCGGCCAGGAGCACCGGCTCTACGAGACCCACCGCGCCGAGATCCGCACCGCCTGCGACGCCGCCCTCGCCCGGCTCGACGCCAACGCCTCCGTCTCCCAGGCCGACGCGCAGACCCACCGCGACCAACTGCCCGGCGTCTCCACCCTGCTGGCCGGGCTGCCCAACTGCGTGCCCGCCACCGGCATCGAGCCCTCCGACGGCAGCGCCAAGCTGGTCGTGGCCGCCGGGCGGCTCATCCCCGTAAAGCGTTACGACCTGCTGGTCCGCGCCTGGGCCACGGTCGCCACCAAACACCCCGACTGGCACCTGAGGATCTACGGCCGCGGCCCCCAGGCGCCCGCCCTGCGCCGCCAGATCGACGAACTCGGGCTCGCCGGGCACATCACGATGATGGGCGCCCACTCCCCCATCGAGACCGAATGGGCCAAGGGCGCGATCGCCGCCGTCACCTCCCGCGAGGAGTCGTTCGGCATGACGATCGTCGAGGCGATGCACTGCGGCGTGCCCGTCGTCGCCACCGACTGCCCGCACGGTCCCGGCGAGATCATCACCGACGGCCACGACGGACTGCTGGTCCCCGTCGGCGACGCCGACGCCATCGCCAAGGGGCTGCTCACCCTGATCGAGGACGACGCGCTGCGCCGCTCCATGGGCGAGGCGGCGCGGATCTCGGCGCAGCGGTACGCACCGGCGCGGATGGCCGCCGCGTACGAGGAGCTGTTCGCCGAACTCTTCGCCCGGCGCGGCCAGTCGCCCCGTACCGCCGCCCGGCCCGCCGCCGCGGTGCGCGCCTTCGGCGCCCACACCGCGCGCCCGGCCGTGCCCAGGAAGTCCTTCAAGACCACGGTCAAGCAGCTGATCCGCAGGCCGCTGCGCCCGGTCGCCTCGTGCCGCGTCGACGCCGACGGCACCATGACCGTGCTGGTCGAACCCGCCGACGTGCACGGCACCGGCCTCGCGCTGACCCTCACCCAGCGCCGCGGCGAGAGCGCCCCGGTGCGGGTGCCGCTGCGGCCGCCGGTCGCTCCGGGCGGCCCCTGGACCGCGACCCTGGACCGCCGTGCGATCGACCTCGCCGAGGGCCGCTGGGACGTGCACGTGGTGCGCTCATCGGACGGGGTGCGCCGCCGGGTGCTCTGCCGGTTCGCCGAGGGGCGGGGGCTGATCGGCCTGGAGCCGCTGCCCGGTTCCCCGTTCGCCTGGTGGATCCCGTACCCCACGGTCGACGGCTACCTCGCGCTGCGCACCTGGCGCCGCCCGGCCCACGCCGAGGCCCGGGTGATCCGCGCCGAGGCCGACGGGCTCGTCGTCGAGGGCACCCTGCACGGCGCCCGGTTCGCCCCCGACGCCGCCCCGAGCGCGATCGCCACCCCGCGCGGCGCGGCACTGCCGTTCACCGCGGGCGTCACCGCGCTGGACGCGAGCCGGTTCCGCTTCACCCTTCCGTACGAGCGCATCCACGCGGCGCGCGGCGGCCAGCAGGGCACCGCGGGCTGGGACCTGACGCTCCGTAAGGCGCCCGACTCGACCGCCGCGATCCGCATCGGCCGGGTCGTCGGGGACATCCTCGACCGTCACACGACCGATCTGCACCCGATCACCCACGGTGTCCGGCCCTATCTCAGCGAGGCCGAGGACCTGGCCATTACCTGTGCACCACACACAAATTGATCGAAGGGGCCGGTGAATCGACTGCGTTTGCCTCTGGCCAGGGGGGTAACACTGGGTGATGTCAAGCCTCGAGCGAGGAAACCTCTGCGGAAGGCAATCCGATGTCAGTCACGCTCATCATCCTGATAGCGGCGCTGGTGGCCATGGTGGCGCTGGTGTTCGCGCGGCCGGTGCGGCAGAGCAGCCGCGACGGCCTCAAGAGCCGGTTCGGCCCGGAGTACGACCGGGCCGTAGCACGCCATGACGGCGATGCGAAGGCGGCGCAGTGGGAGCTCAGCGAGCGGCTGCGACGCTACGGCGAACTGTCGATACGGGCGCTGACGCCGGAGTCCCGGGAACAGTACGCGGCCTTCTGGTCGGGCATGCACGAGCGGTTCGTCGAATCGCCCGAGCTCGCCGTGCGGGAGGCCGACCGGCTGCTCGGCACACTGGCGGCCGAGCGCGGCTATCCGGCCGAGTCGCACGCACAGCTGCTGGAGGCGCTGTCCGTCCGGCACGCCCAGGAGGTCGACGGCTACCGTCGGCTGCACACCGAGGCGGAGCGGGCGCGCGCGGGCCACGTCGACACGGACCGGCTGCGGGAGGCGCTGCTCGGCGCCCACCCGCTGTTCGAAGAGCTGGTCCGGGCGCAGCCGCACGACCGGGCGCTGCGGCGACGGCGCCAGCGGGAGCGGCACCACCGGCCGGCGGTCCTGCGGTCCTCCCACGGCCTGCGGTCCTCCTGAGAATCCTGGGAATCGTCAGGACCGGACCCGGACGGCCAGCGCGAGCGTGTCGTCCGGGTGCAGGATCACGGTGTGCATATCGTCCGCGATGGCGCCGGGGATCTCCTCGATCGGGGCACGCAGATGCTCGTACGCGGCCTCGATCAATCGCTTCTCGCCCTCCACGGGGTCCCGACGGCTCTCGGTGAGCCCGTCGGTGTAGAGCAGCAGGAGATCGCCCGGCGCCATCTTCTCGGTCAACAGCCGGTCGCTTCCCGGCAGCGGGAAACCGATCCCGCGCCCCCGCGCCTCCAGATAGCGCGCCGTGCCGTCGTCGCGCAGCAGCAGCGCCGGCGGATGGCTGCCGTTGGCCACCCACAGCTCGCCGCTGGCCGGATCGATCCGGGCCAGCAGCACGGTGGCCATCACGCTGCGGTCGAACGGCAGCAGGATCTCGTCGGTGCGGGCGACGATCGACTGGAGGTGGTGGCCCTCCAGCGCCAGGGTGCGCACCGCGTGGGTCACGTTGAGCGCGCTCCGGGTACTGGTCACGCCGTGGCCCAGCGCGTCCACGACCGTGATGTGGACCGTGCCGTCGGGCAGCGTGAACCAGTCGTACAGGTCGCCCCCGGTGGGCGCGTCGGTGCCCGCGGGCTCGTAGTGGACGGCGAGTTCGAGCCCTTCGACCACCAACGGCGCCGGACGCAGCGCGTCCTCCAGCTCCCGCAGCGTCTGCCCGTGCGCCTTGCGCAGCCGCTCGTCGCGCTCGTCCAGCTGGACGTAGAGGGCCAGCACACCGCTGTTGGTCTCGGCGAGTTCGTCCTTCAGACGGCGGTGCTCGGCCGTGAGCGCGTCGGTACGGGCCACCACGGCACGCAGCTCCTCCGCCACCAGCGCCGCGTCGTCGGCCGCTGTCGGCTCAGGGACGTCCGCAGCCCGGGCGGCCGGAAGGCGCCACACCACCTCACGGCCGGTCACCGCGTCGGCGGGCAGCGGCAGCGCGGCGGCGGCCTCGGCGGACGGCAGCGCCATGGGCCCTTCCAACCCGAGCGCCAGCGTCAGCAGCCCGGCCCTGTCGTCATCCTCGCACTGGAACGTCCAGCTCAACGACGTGTGTCCGGCCGCCCGCAGGGCCGGTTCCGCGACGGCCGCGACGGACAGCACGAGCCGTCCGCGCTGCGCAGCGTCCACAGCGTGGTCACGGGCGATGCGGCGCACGGCCCGGCTGAGCCCGTCCGCCGTGGCGCAGCCGATGGTCCGGGTGGTCATGGATGCCTCTGTGGGGGCCTGGCCGTCAGAACCGTGGCGTCGTCGCGGCTGCGGCGATGGCCATGGGCGAGTGCGGCGGACAGCAAGGAGGGCGGGAGCCGGAGCAGGAACGGTGACGGATCGCGCGCCCATCCGGCGTCGATGCCGTCGCTGTGGAGCACCGCGGTGGCACCGGGCGGCAGCGGGAAGCGGTGGACGTGCGGGGCGGGCATGGACCAGCCGACGACACCGGGCTGCCCGGTGAGCCGGGAGTGCACGCCCTGATGGGTCAGGGCCAGCACCCGGACGTTGCCGATGCCGCAGTACTCGGCGTGGTCCGCGTGGAGCCGCACCAGCCCGGCCGCGGCCCCGCGGGTGTGCCGCAGGGCGCGGTGCATGGCGGTCAGCAGCTCGCCCAGCGGCCGCCCGGGGTCGGCGAGGAAGGTGCGCAGCGCGATATTGGCCGCCTCCGCCGCCTGGGTCCCATGGCCGAGACCGTCCAGGACGGCGGCGGTGCGGCTGTCCCCGGTGTCGGCGACGGCACGGGCGTCACCGCAGTCCTCCTCCCCCTCGACGGCCAGGCACACCGAGCCCACGCCCTGGGACGCGGTCGCCCAGTCGCCGGGCGGGGCGAGCCGGGCGCAGGCCCAGGTCCCGACCTCGGCACCGGCCCGCGTACCGGTGCGGATGACGAACTGGGTGGCGAGCCGGGTCACCGCGCCGAGCCCCACCCCGAGCGTCCCGGCGGTGGTGTAGCCGTCCGCGAGGCAGCGCTCCAACTCGGCCATGCCGGGGCCGCGGTCGGCCGCCAGGATCTCCACGCCCTCGCCGAGCGGCACCGGCTGGATGTAGAGGGTGCCGTCGCTGGCGTGCTTGTCGAGGTTGGTGGCCAGCTCCGAGGCCACCACGGCCGCCTGGTCGGGCAGCGCGCCGGGCAGCCCGCACGCCCGCGCCGCCCTCCGAGCCGTCTCGGCCGCCAGGTGGACCGCGCTGTGGTGGTCGATCCGTACCTGGGCGGTGGGGGTCACCGTCGTACGGGTCACCGGACCGTCCACCGGGTGGCGACCACGACCGTGCCCTGCCCGGCGCCGGTGTGCACCGTGAACTCGTCCATCAGACGGCGCGCCCCGCCCAGTCCGTGCCCCAGCCCCGCGCCGGTGGTGAAGCCGTCGGTGAGCGCCGTGTCGAGGTCGGCGATGCCGGGCCCGTCGTCCTTGACGACCAGCCGCAGCCCCCGCCCGCCGGGGCCGCGCACCTGCTCCACGGTCACGGTGCCGCCCCCGCCGTGCACATACGCGTTACGGGCCAGCTCGCTCGCCGCCGTGACCACCCGGGTCTGGTCGACGATCCCGAATCCGGCCTCGATGGTGGCCGCGCGCACCGCGTGCCGCACCGTCAGCAGATCCTCCTCGGTACGGACCTGATGGGTGTCCTGACGGACGGCCTGATGGGTTACGGGCGCACCCGCCCGACCGTCGCCCCCGCGGGGCGACGGTCCCGGCCGGGAAGCGACGGCGGACTCACCGGGCAACGCCACGTCGGGACCCTCCCAGGGGTTCCTGGGCCTGCCGCCACCCCAGTGCGGCCAGGCCCTGTTCCGGGTTGAGCGCGGTCTCCACACCGACCAGTTCGATCCCCAGCTCGACCAGGGTGATCGCCACCGGCGGCCGCATGCCCGCCACGATCACCCGGGCGCCCAGCAGCCGGGACACCGTGGTCAGCTCCATCAGGGTGCGCGCCACGAAGGAGTCGATGATCTCCAGCCGGGAGATGTCGATGAGCACGCCCCGCGCCCCCTCGGCGGAGATGCGCGCGGTCAGCTCCTCGGTGAAGGCGATGGCGGCCCGGTCGTCCAGCTCGTTGAGCAGTCCCGTGACCAGGACGTCGCCCAGCCGCAGGATCGGCACGCCCACCGGGCGGTGTCCGCTCACCGGCTCTCCCCCGCTTCCCCGTCCGGGCCGGGGCCGTCGGTCAGCTTGATCGCGGCGGCCAGCGCATCGGCCAGCGACGCCCGCGTGAGGATGGTGGACAGGTCGATGCCGAGCTGGGCGATCGTCTGCGCGATGGACGGCCGGATGCCGCTGATGACGCAGTCCGCGCCCATCAGCCGCACGGCGTTGACGGTCTGCATGAGGTGCTGGGCGACGGCGGTGTCCACCGTCGAGACGCCCGTGATGTCGATGATCGCGACCAGCGCCTCATGGTCCTGTATCGCCTGGAGCAGGTTCTCCATGACGACCTGGGTCCGCGCGGTGTCCAGCGTGCCGATCAGCGGCACCGCCAGCACCTGCTGCCACAGCCGCACCACCGGCGTGGACAGCTCCATCAGCTGCTGGCTCTGCCGCCGGATGATCTCCTCGCGGCCCTCCACATACGTCTCGAAGGACAGCGCCCCTGCCACATCGAGCAGCCGGTTGATGAAGACCGCCGTGGCGAACAGCTCCTCGGCCTCCAGGGTCTCCTGCTGGACGGCCTTCAGCAGCGCCTCCTTGAGCGCCAGCACCGCGAGCGAGGTCGCGGTCGGGGTCGCCCCGGACCGGGCCCGGCGCAGCGACAGCCCGATGACCGCCTCGTGCAGCCCCGGGTGCGAGGTGACGACCCGGTCCACCGGAGCTTCGCTCTCCAGGCCGTGGACCAGCGCGTCGATCAACGAGTCGGCCTCCTCGCGGAGTTCCGCCTCGCTGATGTCGGTGCCGAGCAGCGCCTGCTCCAGCTGGAGCGCGACCCAGCGGTCGGCGATCTCCTCGTCGCGCTCCTGCAGAGCCCTCGTCAGCCGTTCACGTACGGCGGCCTCACTGGTACTCACGCGGTCTTCGTCCCTTCCCGGTCGGCCACCGTATCTGCGGTGTAAATGTTATCGATCTCCTGTGCTCCGGCTCCAGACACAGATGCGCGCAATCGTGTACCCGCTGATCGCGATCACACACGCGTCGCAGGTCAACAGCATCCCGCACCGGGTAGTGAACGCTTGTTGCGGGCCTCCTTGTTCCGGGCCGCCAGCAGCCCGTCGGCCGGGTAGCCGACCTCTTCGAGGGTCAGCCCATGGGGGCGTACGACATGGACCGCCGAATCCCGCACCCCCGCCGCCAGCACCTTCCCCGGCCAGTCCGCCGGGCGGTGGCCGTCACCGACGAAGAGCAGCGCGCCGACCAGCGAGCGGACCATGTTGTGGCAGAAGGCGTCGGCCCGCACGGTCGCCGTGATCACCCCGTCCGCGCCGCGCTCCCAGCTCAGCTTCTGGAGGGTGCGGATGGTGGTGGCCCCGTCCCGCCGCTTGCAGTACGCGGCGAAGTCGTGCTCGCCGAGCAGCGGCGCCGAGGCCGCGTTCATGGCGTCCACGTCCAGCGGCCAGTCGTGCCACAGCACATGGCCGCGCAGCAGCGGATCGACCCCGCCCGGATGGTCCACCACCCGGTAGGCGTACCGCCGCCAGACCGCCGAGAAGCGCGCGTTGAACCCGGCCGGCGCCTCGGCGACCCGCCAGACCCGTACGTCGTGCGGCAGCCGCCCCGCCAGGCGGCGCAGCAGCTTGTCCCGGTGCTCGGCCCAGACCTCCGTCGGCAGATCGACGTGCGCCACCTGCCCACGGGCGTGCACCCCGGCGTCGGTACGGCCCGCCACCGTCAGGTCGAAGCCTTCCGGCGACCGGGTCACCGTGCGCAGGGCGCTCTCCAGCTCGCCCTGGACGGTGCGCCGCTCGCGCTGCTTGGCCCAGCCCGAGAAGTCCTTGCCGTCGTAGCTCAGATCCAGCCGGACCCGTACGAAACCGGGCGCCGCCTCGTCACTCACGCAACCGTTCCTCTCCACTCCGCACAACGCCGAACGGGCCCGCACCCAGAATCTGGGGCGGGCCCGTTCAGTACAACAAGCCTCAGGGACGTCAGGCGTCAGGGCCACCCCCGCTTACGCGGGGAAGACGTCAGGCGTCCTTGGACTCCTCCGCCGGAGCCTCAGTGGCCTCGGCCTCGGTGGCCTCGTCCTTCTTGAGGTCCGCGACGGCCTGGTCACCGGCGGCGTCCTTGGCGGTGCGCTTGGTGGCGGCCTCGGCCTCGCCGACCGCCTCCTGCTGCACGGTCAGGGCCTCGACCAGCTCGATGACCGCCATCGGGGCGTTGTCGCCACGGCGGTTACCGATCTTGGTGATGCGGGTGTAGCCACCCGGCCGGTTCTCGTAGCGCGGCGCGATCTCGGTGAAGAGAGTGTGCACGACGCTCTTGTCCCGGATGGACTGGAGCACCAGACGGCGGTTGTGAAGGTCGCCCTTCTTCGCCTTGGTGACCAGCTTCTCCGCGACCGGGCGCAGGCGGCGGGCCTTCGCCTCGGTGGTGGTGATCCGGCCGTGCTCGAACAGCGCGGTGGCGAGGTTCGCCAGCAGGAGCCGCTCGTGCGCAGCGCTGCCGCCCAGACGGGCGCCCTTGGTGGGCTTCGGCATGGTGTATCTCCTAGATGTCTGCACCGGCCGTATCAGGTACCGGTGTCAGTTACCGACGAGCGTGTGCCCGCCGGAGGTATCAGTACTGCTCGGTCTCGACGAAACCGGCGTCCGCGTCGTCGTCAGCGCCGAAGGCGTCCGCGGCGGCGGTCGGGTCGAATCCGGGCGGGCTGTCCTTGAGCGCGAGGCCCATCCCGGCCAGCTTCGCCTTGACCTCGTCGATCGACTTGGCGCCGAAGTTGCGGATGTCGAGCAGGTCCGCCTCGGAGCGCGCGACCAGCTCACCCACGGAGTGGATGCCCTCGCGCTTGAGGCAGTTGTACGAACGGACCGTGAGCTCGAGCTCCTCGATCGGCAGCGCCAGATCGGCGGCCAGGGCGGCGTCCGTCGGGGACGGGCCCATGTCGATGCCCTCGGCGTCCACGTTCAGCTCGCGGGCCAGGCCGAACAGCTCGACCAGGGTCTTACCGGCCGACGCCATGGCGTCGCGCGGGCGCATGGCCTGCTTGGTCTCGACGTCGACGATCAGCTTGTCGAAGTCGGTCCGCTGCTCGACACGGGTCGCCTCGACCTTGTAGGTGACCTTGAGGACCGGCGAGTAGATCGAGTCGACCGGAATCCGGCCGATCTCCTGGCCGACCTGCTTGTTCTGGACGGCGGAGACGTAGCCGCGACCGCGCTCGACGGTCAGCTCCATCTCCAGCTTGCCCTTGCCGTTCAGCGTGGCGAGGACCAGGTCCGGGTTGTGCACCTCGACACCGGCCGGCGGGGCGATGTCGGCGGCGGTGACCAGACCCGGGCCCTGCTTGCGCAGGTACATCACGACCGGCTCGTCGTGCTCCGAGGAGACGACCAGCTGCTTGATGTTGAGGATCAGGTCGGTGACGTCCTCCTTGACGCCCGGCACGGTGGTGAACTCGTGCAGGACCCCGTCGATCCGGATGGACGTGACCGCCGCACCGGGAATCGAGGAGAGGAGCGTACGACGCAGGGAGTTTCCGAGGGTGTAGCCGAAGCCCGGCTCCAGCGGCTCGATCACGAACCGGGAGCGGAACTCGTCGACGACCTCTTCGGTCAACGAGGGACGCTGAGCGATCAGCATGGGGTTTTCCTCCAGTCTCCGGCGCCCGCTATTTGACGCCGAACCCTTCAATGGTACGGGCGGTACGTGCCAAACGGCGCCGTACCGCCCGTATCGTCCTCGCTACTCGGTGTACTACTTCGAGTAGAGCTCGACGATCAGCTGCTCCTGCACCTGGGTGTCGATCACCTGGCGCTCGGGCATCGAGTGCACGAGGATGCGCAGCTTGGACGGAATGGCCTCCAGCCACGCCGGCACGGTGCGCTCGCCGGCCTCGGCCACGGCCACCTGGAAGGGGGTCATGGTCCGGGACTTCTGGCGGACCTCGATGATGTCGTTCACGGCGACGCGGGCCGACGGGATGTCGGTCTTGACGCCGTTCACGGTGAAGTGACCGTGACGGACCAGCTGACGGGCGTGGTCGCGGGACTTGGCGAAGCCGGCCCGGTAGACCACGTTGTCCAGCCGCGTCTCGAGGATGCGAAGAAGGTTCTCACCGGTCTTGCCGGTCTTCTTGTTCGCCTCCGCGTAGTAGCCACGGAACTGCTTCTCAAGGACACCGTAGATGCGGGTCGCCTTCTGCTTCTCGCGGAGTTGGAGAAGGTACTCGCTGTCCTTGGTGCGCCCGCGACCGTGCTCACCCGGGGGGTAAGGACGGATCTCGATCGGGCACTTTGCGCTCTCGCACTTGCTCCCCTTGAGGAAGAGCTTCTGCTTTTCCCGACGGCAACGCTTGCAGTCGGCCCCGGTGTAACGCGCCATTTTCTAGTTGTCTCCTACTTCAGCCGGTCAGACGCGCCGGCGCTTGGGGGGGCGGCATCCGTTGTGCGGAGTCGGAGTGACGTCCTGGATCGAGCCCACCTCCAGGCCGGTGGCCTGGAGCGAGCGGATCGCGGTCTCACGGCCGGAGCCCGGACCCTTGACGAACACGTCGACCTTGCGCATGCCGTGCTCCTGCGCGCGGCGGGCGGCCGACTCGGCGGCCATCTGCGCGGCGAACGGAGTGGACTTGCGCGAGCCCTTGAAGCCGACGTGGCCGGCCGAGGCCCAAGAAATCACGTTCCCGGTCGGGTCCGTGATCGAGACGATGGTGTTGTTGAACGTGCTCTTGATGTGAGCGTGCCCGTGGGCGACGTTCTTCTTCTCCTTGCGGCGCACCTTCTTGGCGCCGGCCGTCCTGCTCTTCGGAGGCATTCCTGAATTCTCCCGTGGAGGTGGTCGGTCCTACAGCTCGGACCGCTTGGCAGCGTCCGGTGCGGACTACTTCTTGCCCGGCTTCTTCTTACCGGCGATCGCGCGACGCGGGCCCTTGCGGGTGCGGGCGTTGGTGCTGGTGCGCTGGCCGTGGACCGGCAGGCCGCGGCGGTGACGCAGGCCCTGGTAGCAGCCGATCTCCACCTTGCGGCGGATGTCGGCCTGAATCTCACGACGGAGGTCACCCTCGGTCTTGATGTTGTTGTCCACGTACTCGCGGATCTTGACCAGGTCCTCTTCGGCCAGGTCGCGAACGCGGGTGTCCGGGTTCACACCGGTGTTGGCGAGCGTCTGCTGGGCAAGGGTGCGACCGATGCCGAAGACGTAGGTGAGGGCGACCTCGACGCGCTTTTCGCGCGGGAGGTCAACGCCTGCAAGGCGTGCCATGAATCTGGCTCCAGATGGTTGTCGGAGGTCTTCCACAGCACCACTCCCGGCCGAGCGGCCGGGTCCCCGGCCTCCGACCGGGGGTGTCGTCCCCACCGGAGCGGGAACGGGTGACTGTATATATACGTACAGCTATGCGTCGCGCGAAGATTGCTGCGAGAGGTGCAGGTCTATCGGCCGGCGTGCGTCAGCCCTGGCGCTGCTTGTGGCGCAGGTTGTCGCAGATGACCATGACCCGGCCGTGGCGGCGGATCACCTTGCACTTGTCGCAGATCTTCTTGACGCTCGGCTTGACCTTCATGGTGTGAGGTTCTCCGGGTCGTGAGATCTACTTGTAGCGGTAGACGATCCGTCCGCGCGTGAGGTCGTACGGAGACAGCTCCACGACAACTCGGTCATCGGGCAGGATGCGGATGTAGTGCATGCGCATCTTGCCGCTGATGTGCGCGAGGACCTTGTGACCGTTCTGAAGCTCCACCTTGAACATCGCGTTCGGCAGAGACTCGATCACGGTGCCCTCGATTTCGATGGCGCCTTGCTTCTTGGCCATGTCCTGCTTTCGGGATCGGCTACCTTGATCGGCTCGCGACATGCGGGAGGGCATGCGTGAGCCGACGTGTCAGTCTACGTCAGGGCATCCCGAAACACGAATCCGGGGCAGCATGCCCGGATTCCGCGCTGTTTATGCCAGAGAGGATCACGAGGGGGAACAGGTTCAGGCCAACGGGTCCGGCGCGGTCTCCACGCCGAGCTCGGCCAGCTTCGCCTTGCCGCCGTCCACCGCGGTCAGCACCAGCGGGCCCTCCTCGGTCAGCGCGACCGAGTGCTCCCAGTGGCTGGACCAGGTGCCGTCGTCCGTCTTGACGGTCCAGTCGTCGGCGAGGACGTGGGTCTTCGCGGTGCCGAGGCTCACCATCGGCTCGATCGCGATGCAGAAGCCGGGCACCAGCTTGGGGCCCTTGCCGCGCTTGCGGGAGACATAGTTCAGCAGATGCGGGTCCATGTGCATCTGGCTGCCGATGCCGTGGCCGCCGTAGTCCTCGATGATCCCGTACTTGCCGGAGGCCGGGCGCGGCTGGCGGCGGATGTAGCCCTCGATCGCCTTGGAGATGTCGATCAGCCGGTTGCCCTTGCGGACCGCGGCGATCCCGGCCCACATCGACTCCTCGGTGACCCGGCTCAGCTCGTACAGCTCCGGGTCGTGGCCCTCGCCGACGAAGACGGTGAGGGCGGCGTCGCCGTGCCAGCCGTCGATGATCGCGCCCGCGTCGATCGAGAGGAGGTCGCCGTCCTTGAGCACGGTCTCCCGGTCCGGGATGCCGTGGACCACGACGTCGTTCACCGAGGTGCAGATGGTCGCGGGGAAGCCGCCGTAGCCCAGGAAGTTCGGCTTGGCGCCGTGGTCGGCGATCACCTTGCGGGCGACGTCGTCCAGGTCCTTGGTGGAGGCGCCGGGCACCGCGGCGGCCCGCGTCGCCTCGTGGATGGCGGCCACGACCAGCCCCGCCTCGCGCATCTTCGCGATCTGCTCGGCCGTCTTGATCTCCACCATGGGGTGCCTTCCAGGGTCAGTCTCTGGTGCCGCGGTCGTCGTGCCGTGACGTATCTGCTCAACAGTACGGCCGTGGGGGGCCCCCCCGGCGGCCCCCCCCCCCAACCCCCCCCCCCCCCCCCCCCCCCCCCCGGGGGGGGCCCCCCCCCCCCCCCCCCGCCGGGAGCCCGACAACCAACACCACCCCCCCCCCGGCAACCCCACACCCCAGGAC
>NZ_JBIRQF010000024.1:0-38458 GCF_044333065.1 Streptomyces sp. NPDC021115 | reverse complement strand
CCGCCTCCCCGCCCGGGTGCCGCGGTGCCAGCACCTGACAGACTTCGACAACCCCCGCCGGCCGTGGCGCCCCGCCGGGGCGCCACGGCCGTACACCGGTCCTCGCGGTCGCTAGGCCGCCTTGGCGGCCAGCGCGCCCATCGCGCGCTGGGTGACCTCGGAGACCTTGCCGAGCGCCGGGATCGTCACGACCTGGCCCTTGGCCTTGTAGTAGTCGATGATCGGCTCGGTCTCGCGGTGGTAGACCTCGAGGCGCTTGCGGACGGTTTCCTCGCTGTCGTCCTCGCGCTGGTACAGCTCGCCGCCGCACACGTCGCACACGCCCTCGGTCTCGGGCTTCTTGTACTCGACGTGGAAGGTGTGCGCGCTGTCGTTACGGCAGGTCCGGCGGCCGGCGATGCGCTTGACCACCTCGTCCTCCGGGACCTCCAGGTCCAGCACCGCGTCGAGCGTCAGCTCGTTGGCCCGCAGGTAGGCGTCCAGCGCCTCGGCCTGGGCCACGTTCCGCGGGAAGCCGTCGAGCAGGAAGCCGCCCGCGGCGTCCGGCTGGCCCATCCGGTCCTCGGCCATGCCGACGGTGACCTCGTCCGGTACCAGCTGGCCGGCCCGCATGTACTCCTGCGCCTGCTGGCCGAGCGGCGTGCCCTGGCTGATGTTGGCGCGGAAGAGGTCGCCCGTGGAGATGTGCGGGATCGACAGGTTCTCGGCGAGGTACGTCGCTTGCGTACCCTTGCCGGCTCCAGGAGGCCCGACGAGGACGATTCGCATCAGCGGAGGAACCCTTCGTAGTGTCGCTGCTGAAGCTGGCTCTCGATCTGCTTCACGGTCTCCAGGCCGACACCCACGATGATCAGGATGCTCGTGCCGCCGAACGGGAAGTTCTGATTCGCGTTGAGCGTCACGAGCGCCACCGTGGGCACCAGGGCGATCAGACCCAGATAGAGCGCACCGGGCCACGTGATGCGGTTCAGCACGTAGCTCAGATACTCAGCAGTGGGACGACCAGCCCGAATACCCGGGATGAACCCACCATACTTCTTCATGTTGTCGGCAACTTCTTCGGGGTTGAAGCTGATGGCGACGTAGAAGAACGCGAAGAAAACGATCAGCAGGAAGTACGCGGTGATGTAGATCGGGTGGTCGCCCTTGACCAGGTTCTGCGAGATCCAGTTCGCCCAGCCCGCCTTGGACTGGCTGAACTGGACGATCAGCGCGGGAATGTAGAGCAGGGACGAGGCGAAGATCACGGGGATCACGCCCGCCTGGTTCACCTTCATCGGGATGTAGGTGGACGTGCCACCGTACGACCGGCGGCCGATCATCCGCTTGGCGTACTGCACCGGGATGCGGCGCTGCGCCTGCTCGACGAAGACCACCAGCGCGACCATGGCCAGACCACAGGCGATCACCAGGCCGAACTCCAGCCAGCCGCCCATGATCTTGCCCTGCTGCTTGATGCTCCACATGGCGCTGGGGAAACCGGCGGCGATCGAGACGAACATCAGGATCGACATGCCGTTGCCGATGCCGCGGTCGGTGACCAGCTCACCGAGCCACATGATCAGCGCGGTGCCGGCGGTCATCGTGATGACCATCACGGCGGTGGTGAAGATCGAATCGTCCCGGACGATCTGACTGCCGACCGGGCAGCTCTGGAACAGCGAACCGCTGCGCGCGGTGGCGACCAGGCCGGTGCCCTGGAGGATCGCCAGCGCGACGGTCAGGTAACGGGTGTACTGCGTGATCTTCGCCTGCCCGGTCTGGCCCTCCTTCTTGAGGGCCTCCAGACGCGGGATCACCACGGTCAGCAGCTGGAGGATGATGCTCGCCGTGATGTACGGCATGATCCCGAGCGCGAAGATGGTGATCTGGAGCAGTGCGCCACCACTGAACATGTTGACCAGGCCGAACAGCCCCTGCTGACCCTTGGCCAAGTCCATGCACGTCTGGACGTTCTTATAGTCGATGCCCGGGATCGGGACGTGTTGCCCGAGCCGGAACAGCACGATGATGGCCAGCGTGAACAGCAGCTTCTTGCGCAGGTCGGGCGTCTTGAACGCCCGGGCGAACGCGGTGAGCACGGTGCCTCCTGCGCCCCCCGCGGTTCGTTGCGCGAGAGGTGACGGTCTTGAGGATCGACGAATACTTATCAGCCAGGACCCGTACGGAGACGTACCGCACGGAAGGTAACAGCGCATGCCACCTTACCGGCGACCGGGCCCCCCTAGGAACGACCAACCGGGGATGCCCCGTATCTGGGGCATCCCCGGCCAGTTTCGCACGTTGCTCAGACGAGCTCGGTGACGGTGCCGCCGGCGGCGGTGATCTTCTCCTTGGCGGAACCGGAGACGGCGTCGACCGTCACCTGGAGCGCCACGGAGACCTCACCGGAGCCCAGCACCTTGACGAGCTGGTTCTTGCGCACCGCACCCTTGGCGACCAGACCGGCCACCGTGACCTCGCCGCCCTCGGGGTAGAGCGCGGCCAGCTTGTCGAGGTTCACGACCTGGTACTCGGTCTTGAACGGGTTCTTGAAGCCCTTGAGCTTCGGGAGCCGCATGTGGAGGGGCATCTGCCCACCCTCGAAGCGCTCCGGAACCTGGTAGCGGGCCTTGGTGCCCTTGGTGCCACGACCAGCGGTCTTACCCTTGGACGCCTCACCACGACCGACACGGGTCTTGGCGGTCTTGGCGCCAGGGGCGGGCCGGAGGTTGTGGACCTTCAGCGGGTTGTTCTCCGCCATGTCAGTCGACCTCCTCGACCGTCACGAGGTGCCGCACGGTGGTCGCCATGCCGCGGAACTCGGGGCGGTCCTCCTTGACAACCACGTCGCCGAGCTTCTTCAGCCCGAGCGAACGCAGGGTGTCGCGGTGGTTCTGCTTGCTGCCGATGTACGACTTCGTCTGCGTGATCTTGAGGCGGGCCATGCTCACACACCCACCCCGGCACGCGCCCGCAGCAGAGCGGCGGGGGCGACGTCCTCGAGCGGCAGACCACGGCGGGCGGCGATCTCCTCGGGGCGCTGAAGGCCCCGCAGAGCGGCCACCGTGGCGTGCACGATGTTGATCGGGTTCGACGAGCCGAGCGACTTGCTCAGCACGTCGTGGATGCCCGCGCACTCCAGCACGGCGCGCACCGGGCCACCGGCGATCACACCGGTACCGGGGGACGCCGGCTTGAGCAGCACGACACCCGCGGCCTCCTCACCCTGGATCGGGTGCGGGATGGTGCCGGCGATCCGGGGGACCTTGAAGAAGTGCTTCTTGGCCTCCTCCACGCCCTTGGCGATCGCGGCCGGCACCTCCTTGGCCTTGCCGTAACCGACACCCACGGTGCCGTCACCGTCGCCCACCACGACCAGCGCGGTGAAGCTGAAGCGACGACCACCCTTCACAACCTTGGCGACACGGTTGATCGCGACAACACGCTCGACGTAGGCGGTCTTCTCGGCAGCTGCGCCGCCGTCCCGCCGGTCCTTCCGGTCCCGCCGCTCGCCGCCACCGGCGCCGCCACCGCGACGCTGGGGTCCAGCCATTGGATTTACCTCTCTCTGTTACGTCCGCTAGCTCCGGAACCGGGGCTTAGAACTTCAGCCCGGCTTCGCGGGCGGCGTCCGCCAGAGCGGCGATGCGCCCGGCGTACCTGTTGCCACCGCGGTCGAACACGACGGCCTCGACACCCGCGGCCTTCGCCCGCTCGGCCACCAGCGCGCCGACCTGCTTGGCCTGGTCGCTCTTGTCGCCCTCGCCACCACGGATGGAGGTGTCCAGCGTCGACGCCGAGGCCACCGTGTGGCCCGCGATGTCGTCGATGACCTGGGCCACCATGTGGCGGTTGGACCGCGTCACGACGAGGCGGGGGCGCTCCGGCGTACCGGAGACCCGCTTGCGGACGCGGATGTGACGGCGCTTGACGGCCGCGGCCTTGCGCGCGTCGCCCTTAGCGATCTTCACACCGTATGTCATGGCTTACTTACCAGCCTTTCCGACCTTGCGGCGGATGACCTCGCCCGCGTACTTCACGCCCTTGGCCTTGTACGGGTCGGGCTTGCGAAGCTTGCGAATGTTCGCGGCGACCTCGCCGACCCGCTGCTTGTCGATGCCCTCGACGCTCAGCTTGGTCGGGGATTCCACCTTGAAGGTGATGCCCTCGGGGGCCTCGACCAGGATCGGGTGGCTGTAGCCGAGCGAGAACTCCAGGTTGGAGCCCTTCGCCAGGACGCGGTAGCCGACACCGCTGATCTCGAGCGCCTTGCTGTAGCCCTGGGTCACGCCGGTGATCATGTTCGCCACCAGCGTGCGGGACAGGCCGTGCAGGGCCTTGTTCTGACGCTCGTCGTTCGGGCGGGTGACAACGAGGGAGTTGTCCTCACCCTTGGCGACCTCGATGGGCGCGGCGACGGTGTGCGAGAGGGAACCCTTGGGGCCCTTCACGGCGACCGTGCGGCCATCGATAGTGACGTCCACACCAGCGGGAACCTGGATGGGCAGCTTGCCAATACGCGACATGTGCTTCCTCCGTTCCCTGGTTACCAGACGTAGGCGAGGACTTCCCCACCCACGCCCTTCTTGCCGGCCTGCTTGTCGGTGAGGAGCCCGTGCGACGTGGAGATGATCGCCACGCCCAGGCCGCCGAGCACCTTCGGCAGGTTGGTGGACTTTGCGTAGACCCGCAGGCCCGGCTTCGAGATCCGCTTGATGCCCGCGATCGAGCGCTCACGGTTCGGACCGAACTTCAGCTCGAGGGTGAGGTTCTTGCCGACCTCAGCGTCCTCGACCTTCCAGCCGGTGATGTAACCCTCCTGCTGGAGGATCTCCGCGATGTGCGACTTGATCTTGCTGTGGGGCATCACGACGTCGTCGTGGTAAGCCGAGTTCGCGTTCCGCAGACGGGTCAGCATGTCTGCGATCGGATCGGTCATGGTCATGTTTGGCCTTCGGCCTCTCTCGCCGGGGTTTCCTGTATGCGCCATCCCTCTCACCCAAAAGAGGGCACGGGTGCGGCGCGGGGACCTACGGCGTAGTAAGGATTCTGGGCGGCGAGCGCCCAACCCTTCCACTCTACGGGAGTGGACGGGCGGGCCTCGCCATCCATTGCTTACCGAGAGCCCGGTTACCAGCCTCTAAAGACTGATTACCAGGAGCTCTTGGTCACGCCCGGCAGCTCGCCACGGTGAGCCATCTCACGAAGGCACACGCGGCACAGGCCGAACTTGCGGTACACGGAGTGCGGACGGCCGCAGCGCTGGCAGCGGGTGTAGCCGCGCACGCCGAACTTCGGCTTGCGGGCGGCCTTCGCAATGAGAGCCTTCTTCGCCACGGCTCACGCCTCCTTGAACGGGAAGCCGAGGTGACGCAGCAGGGCCCGGCCCTCTTCGTCGTTGGTCGCCGTGGTCACCACGGTGATGTCCATACCCCGGACGCGGTCGATCTTGTCCTGGTCGATCTCGTGGAACATGACCTGCTCCGTGAGACCGAAGGTGTAGTTGCCCCGGCCGTCGAACTGCTTCGGCGACAGACCGCGGAAGTCGCGGATGCGCGGCAGCGCGAGCGACACCAGGCGGTCCAGGAACTCCCACATGCGGTCACCGCGGAGGGTGACGTGGGCGCCGATCGGCTGACCCTCACGCAGCTTGAACTGCGCGATGGACTTGCGGGCCTTGGTGACGGCCGGCTTCTGGCCGGTGATCGTGGTGAGGTCGCGGATGGCGCCCTCGATCAGCTTGGAGTCGCGGGCGGCGTCGCCCACACCCATGTTGACCACGACCTTGGTGAGGCCAGGGATCTGCATGACGTTCCCGTACGAGAACTGCTCCTGCAGCTTGCCCTGGATCTCATCGCGGTAGCGCGTCTTGAGACGCGGTGCGTTGGTGGTGGCAGTCATCAGATGTCCTCACCGGTCCGCTTGGCAACGCGGATCTTGTTGCCCTCGTCGTCGAAGCGGTACCCGACGCGGGTGACAACCTTGTTGCCGTCCTTCTCCACCACGAGCTGGACGTTGCTCACGTGGATCGGGGCCTCGGTCGTCACGATGCCGCCGGTCTTCGAGCCGCGAGCGGTCTGTCCGGCCTTCGTGTGCTTCTTGACCCGGTTGACACCCTCGACCAGGACGCGGTCCTCGCGCGGGTAGGCCGCGATGACCTTGCCCTGCTTGCCCTTGTCCTTACCGGTGATGACCTGAACCAGGTCGCCCTTCTTGACCTTCATCGGTTACAGCACCTCCGGCGCGAGCGAGATGATCTTCATGAACTTCTTCTCGCGCAGCTCACGGCCCACCGGGCCGAAGATACGGGTGCCGCGGGGGTCGCCATCGTTCTTGAGGATGACGGCCGCGTTCTCGTCGAAGCGGATGTACGAGCCATCGGGGCGACGGCGCTCCTTGACGGTGCGCACGATGACCGCCTTGATGACGTCACCCTTCTTCACGTTGCCACCGGGGATCGCGTCCTTCACGGTGGCGACAATGACGTCACCGATGCCCGCGTAGCGGCGACCGGAGCCACCGAGAACACGGATGCAAAGGATTTCCTTCGCTCCCGTGTTGTCGGCGACGCGCAGTCGCGACTCCTGCTGGATCACGTCTATCTCCTGATCGTCTGCCGGTTCCCGGCAGGGGCTCGATATATCAAGCCCCTGCCGAGCCTGGCGGAACTGACCTGAGAGCTAATGCCCTCAGGGATTTACTTGGCCTTCTCGAGGATCTCGACGACGCGCCAGCGCTTGGTCGCGGACAGCGGCCGGGTCTCCATCAGGAGGACGCGGTCGCCGACACCCGCGGCGTTCTGCTCGTCGTGCGCCTTGAGCTTGTTGGTACGGCGGATGACCTTGCCGTACAGCGCGTGCTTGACGCGGTCCTCGACGGCGACGACGACGGTCTTGTCCATCTTGTCGCTGACGACCAGACCCTCACGGGTCTTGCGGAAGCCGCGGCTCTGCGGTGCGTTCTCAGTCACATTCGTCTCGCTCATCAGGCGCTCTCCACCGTCTCGATGCCGAGCTCGCGCTCCCGCATCAGGGTGTAGATCCGGGCGATGTCCTTCCGGACGGCCTTCAGCCGGCCGTGGTTCTCGAGCTGTCCGGTCGCCGCCTGGAAACGGAGGTTGAACAGCTCTTCCTTGGCCTCACGCAGCTTGCCAACGAGGTCCTCGTTGTTCAGCTCACGCAGCTCGGACGCCTTGGTACCGGCCGCCATCACGACTCACCTGCCTCGCGCCGCACGATCCGGCACTTCATCGGGAGCTTGTGAGCAGCGCGGGTGAGCGCCTCACGCGCAGTCTTCTCGTTCGGGTAGGACAGCTCGAACATCACCCGACCGGGCTTGACGTTCGCGACCCACCACTCCGGCGAACCCTTACCGGAACCCATGCGGGTCTCGGCGGGCTTCTTCGTCAGCGGACGGTCCGGGTAGATGTTGATCCAGACCTTGCCGCCACGCTTGATGTGGCGGGTCATCGCGATACGAGCGGCCTCGATCTGACGGTTCGTGACGTACGCCGGGGTGACGGCCTGGATGCCGTACTCGCCGAACGCCAGCTCCGTGCCGCCCTTGGCCATGCCGGACCGCTTGGGGTGGTGCTGCTTGCGGTGCTTGACCCTGCGAGGGATCAGCATGTCGGTCAGGCCTCCGTTCCGGTGCTCTCAGCAGCCGGAGCAGCGGCAGCGGCCTCGGCCTTGGGGGCCTCGGCAGCGGCGTTCTGCTGCTGCGGCTTACGGCCACGGCCGCCACGCTCGCCACCACGGCGCTGCGGGCGGTCGCTGCCGCGCGACGGGCGGTTGCCCGCGCGGGCGGCGGCGTTCTCGGCACGGACCTCGGCGATGTTCTTGACGTCGCCCTTGTAGATCCACACCTTGACGCCGATGCGGCCGAAGGTGGTCTTGGCCTCGAAGAAGCCGTAGTCGACGTTCGCGCGGAGCGTGTGCAGGGGCACGCGGCCCTCGCGGTAGAACTCCGAGCGGGACATCTCGGCGCCGCCGAGACGGCCACCACACTGGATCTTGATGCCCTTGGCACCGGCCTTCATCGTCGACTGCATGCTCTTGCGCATCGCACGACGGAAGGAGACGCGGGAGGAGAGCTGCTCGGCGACGGCCTGGGCCACCAGCTGAGCGTCCACCTCGGGGTTCTTGACCTCGAGGATGTTCAGCTGCACCTGCTTGCCGGTGAGCTTCTCCAGCTCGCCGCGGATACGGTCGGCCTCCGCGCCGCGGCGGCCGATGACGATGCCCGGCCGGGCGGTGTGGATGTCGACGCGGACGCGGTCACGGGTGCGCTCGATCTCCACCTTGGAGATACCGGCGCGCTCCATGCCCTTCGTCATCATCCGGCGGATGGCGACGTCTTCCTTGACGTAGTCCTTGTACAGCTTGTCGGCGTACCAGCGCGACTTGAAGTCGGTGGTGATGCCGAGCCGGAACCCGTGCGGGTTAACCTTCTGGCCCATTACCGGGTTCCTTCCTTGCTGCTGACGACCACGGTGATGTGGCTGGTCCGCTTGCGGATCCGGTAGGCGCGGCCCTGGGCACGCGGACGGAACCGCTTCAGGGTCGGGCCCTCGTCGACGTAGGCCTCGGAGATGACGAGGCTGTCGGCGTCGGTGTGGTCGTAGTTGTGCGCGGCGTTGGCGATGGCGCTGTCCAGCACCTTGCCGACGGGCACGCTCGCGGCCTGCGGGGCGAAACGCAGGACCGCCTGAGCCTCCGTGGCGCCCATGCCACGAATGAGGTCCACCACGCGGCGGGCCTTCATGGGCGTGACGCGGATGTACCGCGCCTGGGCCCTGGCTTCCATGGTTGTCCCTTCGGTGTCAGTCATGAGTCATTTCCGCCGATCAGCGACGACGCGACTTGCGGTCGTCCTTCTCGTGGCCGCGGAAGGTGCGGGTCGGCGCGAACTCGCCGAGCTTGTGGCCGACCATCGACTCGGAGACGAACACCGGGACGTGCTTACGGCCGTCGTGCACCGCGATCGTGTGGCCGAGCATGGCCGGGACGATCATCGAGCGGCGGGACCAGGTCTTGATGACGTTCTTGGTGCCGGCTTCGTTCTGAACATCCACCTTCTTGATCAGGTGGTCGTCGACGAAGGGCCCCTTCTTGAGACTACGCGGCATCTAAACCCGCTCCTAGCGCTTCTTGTTCGTCTTGCGGCGGCGGACGATGTACTTGTTGCTGGCCTTCTTCGGCGAGCGCGTACGGCCCTCCTTCTGACCCCACGGCGAGACCGGGTGGCGACCACCGGAGGTCTTGCCCTCACCACCACCGTGCGGGTGGTCGACGGGGTTCATGACCACACCACGAACGGTCGGGCGGACGCCCTTCCAGCGCATGCGGCCGGCCTTGCCCCAGTTGATGTTCGACTGCTCGGCGTTGCCGACCTCGCCGACAGTGGCGCGGCAGCGGACGTCGACCAGGCGGATCTCACCGGACGGCATACGAAGGTGGGCCATGGAGCCCTCCTTCGCCAGCAGCTGCACCGAGGCACCCGCGGAGCGGGCGAACTTCGCGCCGCCGCCGGGCCGCAGCTCGATGGCGTGCAGCGTGGTACCGACGGGGATGTTGCGCAGCGACAGGTTGTTGCCGGGCTTGATGTCGGCGCCGGGGCCGTTCTCGATCCGGTCGCCCTGCTTCAGGCCACGCGGCGCGAGGATGTAGCGCTTCTCGCCGTCCACGTAGTGGAGCAGCGCGATGCGAGCGGTGCGGTTCGGGTCGTACTCGATGTGAGCGACCTTCGCCGGGACGCCGTCCTTGTCATGACGGCGGAAGTCGATGACGCGGTACGCACGCTTGTGACCGCCACCCTGGTGGCGGACCGTGATGCGGCCGGCGTTGTTACGACCACCCTTGCTGTGCAGCGGGCGGACCAGCGACTTCTCCGGCGTGGACCGCGTGATCTCGACGAAGTCGGCGACGCTGGAGCCACGACGCCCCGGGGTCGTCGGCTTGTACTTGCGGATACCCATTTCTCAGTCCTCGGAATATTCCGGACTTCTGGACGTTCCGGCCTCCGTCAGGAGGTCGGGCCGCCGAAGATGTCGATACGGTCGCCCTCGGCAAGGGTCACGATGGCGCGCTTGGTGTCCTTGCGCTTGCCGTAACCGGTGCGGGTGCGCTTGCGCTTGCCCTGCCGGTTGATCGTGTTGACCCCGGTGACCTTGACCGAGAAGACCGCCTCGACGGCCTGCTTGATCTGGGTCTTGTTCGCGCGCGGGTCGACGATGAACGTGTACTTGTTCTCGTCCAGCAGCGCGTAGCTCTTCTCCGAGACCACCGGCTTGACGAGAACGTCGCGGGGGTCGGTGAAGGTCTTGCTGGTGACAGCGGTCGCCTCACTCATCAGGCGGCGCTCCCTTCGGTCTTCTCAGCGGCCTTGGGACCAGCCACGAAGGACTCGAAGGCGGCCTTGGTGAAGACCACGTCATCGGAGACGAGCACGTCGTACGTGTTCAGCTGGCCCGGCTCCAGGATGTGCACCTGGGGCAGGTTGCGGGCGGACAGCCACGCGGCCTCGTCGCTCCGCTCGGCGACCAGCAGCACGTGCTTGCGCTGGCTGATCTTGCCCAGCAGGGCCTTCGCGGCCTTGGTGGAGATGTCGCCCTCGACCACGCCGGTCACGACGTGAACGCGGCTGTGGCGCGCCCGGTCCGAGAGGGCCCCGCGCAGCGCGGCGGCCTTCATCTTCTTCGGGGTCCGCTGGCTGTAGTCACGCGGCACGGGACCGTGCACGACGCCACCACCGGCGAACTGCGGCGCGCGGGTCGAGCCCTGACGGGCGCGACCGGTGCCCTTCTGGCGGTACGGCTTCTTGCCACCGCCGCGGACCTCGCCACGGGTCTTGGTCTTGTGCGTGCCCTGACGGGCAGCGGCCAGCTGCGCGACAACGACCTGGTGGATCAGCGGAACGCTGACCTGCGCGTCGAAGATCTCCGTGGGGAGCTCGACGGTCCCGGCCTTGTCGCCTGCCGGCGAAAGGATGTCAATGGTGCTCATCGGTTACCTCAGGCCCCCTTGGCCGCGGTACGGACCAGGACGAGGCCGCCGTTCGGACCAGGAACCGCTCCCTTGATCAGGAGCAGACCCTTCTCCGCGTCAACGGCGTGGACGGTCAGGTTCTGGGTGGTGACCCGCTCGTTGCCCATGCGGCCGGCCATGCGCAGGCCCTTGAACACGCGGCCCGGGGTGGCGCAGCCACCGATGGAGCCAGGCGAGCGGTGCTTGCGCTGGGTGCCGTGGCCGGCGCCGAGGCCGCCGAAGCCGTGGCGCTTCATGACACCGGCGGTGCCCTTGCCCTTGCTGGTGCCGGTCACGTCGACCTTGACACCGGACTCGAACGCCTCGGCGGTGACCTCCTGGCCGAGCGTGTACTCGCTGGCGTCAGCGGTACGCAGCTCCACCAGGTGGCGGCGCGGGGTGACGTCGGCCTTGGCGAAGTGGCCCTTGAGGGGCTTGTTCACCTTGCGCGGGTCGATCTCGCCGAAGGCGATCTGGACGGCGTTGTAGCCGTCCGCGTCATCAGTACGGACCTGGGTCACGACACAGGGCCCGGCCTTGACGACGGTCACCGGGACGACACGGTTGTTCTCGTCCCAGACCTGCGTCATGCCGAGCTTCTCGCCCAGGACGCCCTTGATCTGCTTAGCCATCTCGCGCGTCACCTCAGAGCTTGATCTCGATGTCGACGCCCGCCGGCAGGTCGAGACGCATGAGCGAGTCGACGGTCTTCGGCGTGGGGTCGAGGATGTCGATGAGGCGCTTGTGCGTACGCATCTCGAAGTGCTCGCGCGCGTCCTTGTACTTGTGCGGCGACTTGATGACGCAGTACACGTTCTTCTCTGTGGGCAGCGGCACCGGGCCCGCGACCGACGCACCAGTGCGGGTCACCGTCTCGACGATCTTCTTCGCCGAGGAGTCGATGACCTCGTGGTCGTAGGCCTTGAGCCGGATGCGGATCTTCTGTCCCGCCATGGCTACTTCGTAGTCCT
Organism: Streptomyces sp. NPDC021115; assembly: GCF_044333065.1. Lineage (NCBI taxonomy): Bacteria > Bacillati > Actinomycetota > Actinomycetes > Kitasatosporales > Streptomycetaceae > Streptomyces > Streptomyces sp. NPDC021115. Next base: position 26,481 of record NZ_JBIRQF010000024.1, on the reverse strand, counting down.
GTCTCTCGTAACGCTCTGGGACCCGATGGCGTTAGCGGCCCTCCCACCCGCACTCCCGACCCACGCGGTCGGGCGTGTCGCGTCCCTTCCCGTAAATCTCCGCAGAAGAGATCCCTGGTGAAGGGGGCTGGTCGGGGGAGAGAGTCACCCACCGGGCGCCTGGCTGGGGCCCCGCTGACACTTCCCGGAAGATTCCCGTACTTCCGCCCCTGATCAGGGGCGACGAGTACTGCGGGACTCGCTTCCAGTCCTCCCGGCGGGAGGCGCGCAGCATCGGCACTCAACCGAGCAACCCGGACAGTCTGCCATACGACGGGTGGCCTCCGCGAATCGGCCCTGGAGCGTACCCCACGCCCCGCGATCTCGAACCCTCCGGCGGGCCCTTCCCTGTGATGTGACGCACAGTGGGCAACCCCGGGCCGTCCTCAGCGCGTTCGGCGTGCGTGGATCATACGAAGGATCGGCTTCGAATCACGCGAGGGCGGCATGGCGGGCGGCGACTGGACCGAGTTCGAGGAGTTCGTTGCCGCCTGCGGGCCCCGGCTGCTGCGGTCCGCCTGGTTTCTGACCGGGGACCGGCATCTGGCCGAGGACCTGTTGCAGAGCGCCCTGGCGCGGGTCTGGCCGAAGTGGGGGCGCATCGCGGAGGAGAACCCCGAGGCGTACGTCCGCCGCACCCTGGTGCATCTCCACGCCTCCTGGTGGCGGCGGCACTGGCGGCGCGAGGTGCCGCACTCCGAGCTGCCCGAGCCCTCGCCCCGGGGCGAGCCGGGCGGGCCGTACCCCCAGGTCGGGGAGGTCGACCAGGGGCGGGCGATCATCGGGCTGCTGCGGCTGCTGCCGCGGCGGCAGCGCGAGGTCGTCGTGCTGCGCTATCTGGAGGACCTGAGCGTGGAGCAGACCGCGGCGGTGCTGGGCTGCTCCACCGGCACGGTCAAGAGCCAGGCGTCGAAGGCCCTGAACACCCTGCGCACCCGATTACCCGGACACGATCCCGGGCTCGTGCCCGCCCCGGAGCCGGTCCGCGGCCGCACCGCGCCGGGATGAGGTGAGGGGCGTGGCGATGCAGAAGAACGGCACCGAGGAGCTGGACCGCGCCGCGGCCGGACTGCGGCGGCTCGCGGACGCCGACACCCCGGCGCTGGCGGCGCCGGAGGACCGCATGGAGCGGGTGCGGCACCGGGTGGCGCGGGCCCGCAGGCGGCGGGCCGCCGTCGTGGCCGCGCCCATGGTGGTCGCGCTGACCGCGGGAGCGGTGTCCCTCGCCACCGGTCTGCGCGACGGCCGGTCCGCCGGGCCCGGCGGCACCACGACCACCCCCGCCACCACGACCGCCCCGGAGCGGACAGCGACGCCCCGGAAGGTGCTGGAGCTGCCGGACCTCGCGGGCGGCATGAACCTGCGGGTGTCCGTGCCAGGCGACTGGCGGGTACCCGAGCCGCGCCGGGTGGACGGCACGGACGCACCGGCGAGCGAGACGTACGTCCTGGCGCGCCCGGCCGGGAACGAGACGTCGAGCACCGCGGCGAGCACGGCGACCGGCACGCCGGACGACGCGCCGTCGATCGCCTCTCCCACGCCCACCGGCGGCGACTCGTGCGGCGACGCGCTCAAGGAAGCCCTCTACGGGCCCGAGCTGTGCCTGCCGGTGAGCAGGCTCGCGAAGAACAGCGCCCTGGTGCTGTGGCGCCGGGAGTCCTACGACCGGCCCGAGAGGAAACTGCCCGTCCAGCGGTCGTCGCCGACCCCGGTCTGCCGGGCGCTGGGCGGTACGGCGTTCCTCAGTCTGCGGCAGCCGCTGCCCGCCCACCCCGACAGCACGGTCGCCGGGTACGCCTGCCTCGCCTCCGCGGACCCCGCCCTCGTCGAACGCGTCAAGGACGCGCTCTCCTCGGCCCGCTTCTCCTGAGCCGGTCGAGCCGACTCTCCTGAGCCGACTCTCCTGAGCCGACCCGCGCGCCACCCTTCACCCCCCCCTGGAGCACCCCCGTCATGACCGTCACCGAGCCGTCCGCCCCGCCCTCGCACCGCCGGTCCACCCGGCGCCGCCGTCGGCGGCGGAAGCCCGTGGTGCCGCTGCTGATCGGCGCCGCGGTGGCGTCCGGCGCCCTGCTGGCCACCTACGCCCTGTTACCGGGCGACGGCGGCGGCGTACGGTCCGCCCCCGCGGACTCCCCCGCGGACGCGGCGGAGGTGAGCCCCTCCCCCACCACCGCGCCGCCGTCGGCCCCGCCCTCGCGGTCCTCCCGCGACGCCGCGCCCACACGCCCCGCGGCGCCCACGGCCCCCGCCGGGACCGGCACCTTCCGCACCGCGAAGGCGTCCGGCAAGGTGATCGGCGACGGCGGTGACGTGCGGCGGTTCAAGGTCCAGGTCGAGGAGGGCACGGGCGTCGACCCGAAGAAGGCCGCGGCCGAGATATCCGCGGTCCTGGCGGACCGGCGCGGCTGGACCAGGGACCGCAAGCACGCCTTCCAGCTGGTGTCCGGCGGCTCGTACGACTTCGAGGTGAAGATCGCCACCCCGGACACGGTCGACGACATCTGCGGGCAGGCGGGCCTCAAGACCCGCGGCAAGGTCAACTGCGCCGCCGGAACGCAGGTCATGGTCAACCTCACCCGCTGGAACACCGGCTCCCCCGAGTTCGACGGTCCGATCGGCGAGTACCGGGCGCTGATCGTCAACCATGAGGTGGGCCACCGCATCAGCCACGGGCACGAGACCTGCCCCGGGAAGGGCAAGCCCGCCCCGGCGATGATGCAGCAGATCGACGGGCTGAAGGGCTGCGTCGCCAACGCCTGGCCGTACACCAGGGCCGGAAGGTATCTCGGCGGCCCCTCGGTCCCCTAGGAGTGTCCTGGGGAGCCCCGGGCCCGGCCCCTCGTGTCCGAAGTGTGATCGACACCTCTCCGGACATCGGACAACCTCCGAAGATCATCGACCGTCTCTTATCACGTGGAAGCAGCCGGAGACTACGCGCTGCACAAGTGACAGGGTCACCAAATTGAACAGTCGATGGACTCTTCCCGCGCGCACGACACGCAGGCAGGCACTGGCCGCGGTGGCGGCCCTCAGCGCCGCCGCGGCCGCCGGGTGCAGCAGCCGTCCCGGGTCTTCCGCCGCCCCCGCCGCGCCCGCCCGCAGGAGCACCGCCCCGGGCGCCGCCGAGCCGTTCACCTCGGCTGCCGGGGACAAGCGGGGCGCCCTGCTCCAGGTCATGGCCCATCCCGATGACGACCTGTACTTCATGAACCCCGACAACGAGCACGTCCTGCGCTCCGGGGTCCCCGTGGTGAGCGTCTACGTCACGGCGGGCGAGGCGCTGGGCCTCAACCGGGTCGCCGGGCGGCCGCTGCCGCCGCCGGACAAGGCCGCGTACTCCGCCTCCCGCCACCAGGGACTGCGGCAGGCGTACGCGCAGATGCTGGGGCTGCACCAGTTCACGCCGTGGCAGCGGTCGGTGCTGAACCTGCCCGGCGGCGTCAAGGCGGAGACGAACGTGCTCGCCAACGGCGCCCGCAGGGTGCGGCTGATCTTCCTCAACATCGCCATGCTGTCCGAGGGCCACATCCGCATGCCCGCCCTGTGGGACACCCCGGGCGCCGTGATGCGGACGCTGCTGGCCGAGGGCTCCCCGGTGCGGCACCCCAGTACGTACGGCCACCAGACCCTGGTCGACGTGCTCGCCGAGATCATGGACCGCTACCGGCCGACCCTGATCCACACCCTCGACCCCGACCCCGACTTCCAGGTACACGACCTGCTGCACCCCAGGGACAACGACCAGCCCGGCTGTTCGGACCACCGGGACCACACCCCGGTCGCGCTGTTCACGTGGAAGGCGATCACGCAGTGGGCCGCCGAGTCCACCCGGCGGGACAAGGAGGCGCCGCGCTTCACCACCACGTCCTTCCGCGGCTACTACAACCAGCGCTGGCCGCACAATCTGCCGCCCGCCGTGCTGGCCCAGAAGGCCCGCGTCATCAAGGCGTACGGCGGCTCCCCCGAGTGGAACTGCGGTGACACCGCGGGCTGCGGCGACTACGGCCAGGGCGGCGTGCGGCCGCTGAGGAACCGCAAGGGCTGGATCCGCTCCACCCACTACCGCTACCCCACCGCGCTGCCCACCCCCACCACCGACCGCGAGGGCCGCGTCGTCGCGTACGGCGTCCTCGGCACCCAGGCCGTCCGGTGGCGCGAAACCGCTCGCGGCAGCGGCCGGTTCGGGACGCCGGTCGGGCTCGGCGGCGGGCCGCTGGCCCCCGCGCTGAGCGCCGTGACCGACGCCTCGGGGCGCCAGGTGCTGATCGCACTGCGGTTCGCGGCGCTGGACGGCCAGGGCGGCGCCAATCTGCGCGAGATCGTGGCCCTCGAACAGAGCCGCCCCGACGGGCCGTTCCGCGCCTGGACCGGACTCGGCACCCCCGAATCCGACCCCGAACACGGCCGCCGCGTCGGCTGCCCCGCCGCGGTCGCCACCCCGGACGGGAAGGTCCACCTCTTCGTACGGACCGCCGAGAAGGGCCTCGCCACCCGGGTACGGGACGCCGACGGCCGCTGGGGCCCCTGGGAACGGCTCGGCGGCGCGGAGATCCAGGACGGGCTGACCGCCCTGGTCGACCGCGAGGGCCGCGCCCATGTCGTCGCGCCTGGCCGCGACACCGTGCACCACTGGTCGCAGGAGCAGCCCGGCGCCCCCGTCACCCTGCGGGCCCCGGCCGGGCTGCCCCGCCCCGGCGGCAACCAGATCGGCGCCGCGATCACTCCCGACGGCTCGCTCTCCCTGATCTACCGCACCCCCGCGGCCACCATGCCCGCCCTGCACGGATTAACGAACGGCACGGAGAGCGGCACGCAGAGCCGCACGGTGTCGCGCTTCGAGGGGTACGGGGCCATCGCCGCGCACACCGTGCCCGAGCCCGGCAAGGAGGGCGCCGGGCACGGCAAGAGCGGCAAAGCCGCCACCCTGCTGCTGCTCGGCCGCAGCCTCGACGGCGACGTACAGGTCCAGTGGGGCACCGGCCCCGACGACCGCCCGCTGCGCTCCCCCGGCCACCTCACCCCGGTGGGCACCCCCGCCCTGCTGGCCGACGCCGACGAGGGTGCCTGTGTGGTGGGCGTCGCGCCGGACGCCACGCCCTGGATCTGGCGCCCGCGCCCGACGTCGACCGCGTGACGCTGCCGCCCCTCCCACCGCGGGAGGGGCGGCAGTGCAGCGGGGATGCCCGTCAGCGGCGGGCCGCGGCCCGGGGGCGCTCGGCGTCCTCGGGCTCGTCGGCGTCCTCGGGCTCCTCCTCGTACTCCTCCTCGGGCTCGACGTCGGCGTCCTCGGCCTCGACGTCCTCGGCGTCGTCGTCCTCGTACGCGTCCTCCGCCTCGTCCCCCTCGGGCTCGGCGTCGGCTTCGACGTCCTCGTCCTCGTCGTCCTCCTCGGCCCGCGGCTCATCGGCCTCTCCCCCGGCCTCGTCGCCCTCGTCCTGCTGTTCCTGTTCCCGTTCCTCTTCCTCCGCCACGGCCGTCTCGTGGTCGACCACGACCTCGCCGTCCCGGATCTCGCCGCGCCAGCCGTCCGTGGCCTCGCCGCGCATCATGATGAACTTGCGGTAGAGCTTGAGGTCGAGCCGCGCGCGTCGGCCCTGGGCGCGCCAGATGTTGCCGGTCTTCTCGAACAGGCCCTTGGGGAAGTACTCCAGCACCAGCAGCACCCGGGTGAGGCTGTCGCCGAGCGGATGGAAGGTGACGACGCCCTTGACGGTGCCCTTGGCGCCCTCGGTCGTCCAGCTGATCCGCTCGTCGGGCACCTGCTCGGTGACGTTGGCCTTCCAGCTGCGCGTGGACTTGGCGACCTTCACCTTCCAGTTGCTGCTGGTGTCATCGGCCTTCTCGACGCTGACGACGCCCTTGGCGAAGGTGCTGAACTCCTGGAACTGGGTCCACTGGTCGTACGCCTCGCGGACCGGCACCCCGACGTCGATGTCCTCGACCACCGTGACGCTCTTGGACTTGCCGCCGCCGCTCTTGCCGCGCCCCTTGCCGAACATGCCCTTGACCTTGTCCTTCAGCGACTCCTTCAGTTGGGAGGCCCCGGCCTTCAGCACGGCCCGGCCCGGCGGCTTGCCCTCGGCGAGCGCCTGGGTGCCCTTGGCCAGCCCGGTGCCGAGCCCGGAGAGGGCGTGGGTCGCGCGGGCCTGGACGTACCCCTGGAGCTCGTCCTTGAGGCGGTCAGCGGCCGGGCTGCGCACGATGTCGTCCTTCAGCTTGCCCAAGGTGTCAGCCATTGCGGCCCCCGGCGGTCTTCTGCGCGGTCTTCTGCCCGGTCTTCCTCGCCGTTTTCGCGGCGGTCTTCTTCGCCGCGCCGGGAGACGAGGAGGCGACCTTGCGCGCCCGGCCCGCCGGAGCCTTGGCCGCCTTGGCCCGCGGCGCCTTGCGGCGTGATGCGGGCGGTTTCCGTCCGCTGTCCTCGTCGGCCGCTTCGCCGGCCGCCTCGTCGTCCTCCGGTTCCTCTTCCGCTTCCGCCTCGCCCCGCAGGCTCAGCGTGCGCTCGTGCAGCGAGTCGGCGAGGCCGTCCATGCGGCTGGACAGGGCGCGGGTCGCGGCCGTCTTGGCGGCACCGGTCAGTTCCTTGCGCGCCTGCGCGTTCAGACCGCTCAGCAGCGGGGAGTCGGCGACCGCCCTGGCCAGCTGCTGCGGATCGAGGGTGATCTTCTTCCCGGCGAGCAGCATGCCCAGCCCCAGGGCGAGTTTCGCCTTCTTGGTGCGCCCCAGGAGGTAGCCTCCCGCGACCGCCACCGCGATCTTGCCGTTGGTCATCATCCGTACTCCCGAAGTCGAACTCAGCTTCGATGCGGATGGCCGGGTACCCAGATACGGAAGAGCCCCACCCGCCACTGAGGGCGAGTGGGGCTCGATGCTCCGGGGAGCGTGCTCCGAAGAGCGTCAGGTCACTTGGTGATCTTGGTGACCTGACCGGCGCCGACGGTCCGGCCACCCTCACGGATGGCGAACTTCAGGCCCTCCTCCATGGCGACCGGCTGGATCAGCTGGACGGACATCTCGGTGTTGTCGCCCGGCATGACCATCTCGGTGCCCTCGGGGAGGGTCACAACGCCCGTCACGTCCGTGGTACGGAAGTAGAACTGCGGACGGTAGTTGTTGAAGAACGGCGTGTGGCGGCCACCCTCGTCCTTGGACAGGATGTACGCCTGGGCCTCGAACTCGGTGTGCGGCGTGACCGAACCCGGCTTGATGATGACCTGGCCGCGCTCGACGTCCTCGCGCTTGATGCCGCGGAGCAGCAGACCGACGTTCTCACCGGCCTGGCCCTCGTCGAGCAGCTTGCGGAACATCTCGATACCGGTGACGGTGGTCGAGGTCTTCTCGTTCTTGATGCCGATGATGTCGACGTTCTCGTTGACCTTCAGCACACCGCGCTCGATACGGCCGGTGACGACCGTGCCGCGGCCGGTGATGGTGAAGACGTCCTCGATCGGCATGAGGAACGGCTTGTCGACGTCGCGCTCCGGCTGCGGGATGGCGTCGTCGACGGCCTTCATCAGGTCGAGGACGGACTTGCCCCACTCGGCGTCGCCCTCGAGCGCCTTGAGCGCCGAGACCTTGACGACCGGAACGTCGTCGCCCGGGAACTCGTACTCGGAGAGCAGCTCACGGACCTCGAGCTCGACGAGCTCCAGGATCTCCTCGTCGTCCACCATGTCGGCCTTGTTCAGGGCGACGACGATGTACGGAACGCCGACCTGGCGGGCCAGGAGCACGTGCTCCTTGGTCTGCGGCATCGGGCCGTCGGTGGCGGCGACCACGAGGATGGCGCCGTCCATCTGAGCGGCACCGGTGATCATGTTCTTGATGTAGTCCGCGTGACCGGGGCAGTCAACGTGTGCGTAGTGACGCGAGTCGGTCTGGTACTCGACGTGCGCGATGGAGATCGTAATACCGCGCTGGCGCTCTTCCGGCGCCTTGTCGATCATGTCGAAGGCCGAGGCCTCGTTCAGGTCCGGGAACGCGTCGTGCAGCACCTTGGTGATCGCCGCGGTAAGAGTGGTCTTACCGTGGTCGATGTGACCGATGGTGCCGATGTTGACGTGCGGCTTAGTCCGCTCGAACTTCGCCTTCGCCACTGGGGTCCTCCTACGGAGTGGTTCTGTAACGCATCCGCGCCTTGCGGATGGGTTCAGGTGGTCTTACCGAACCGGCCAGGACCCCGAGGGGGGATGCCCTTCGCCGTATTCGTTATGGGGGCCGGCGGCCGGGGCCCCGCCATGGACCGCCACGGTGGACGATCTATGACGGAACACCCGTTGCCTTTTGCTCCAGCCTAAACGGTGAGGAATGCGGATGAACCCGCCTTACTCGCCCTTGGCCTTCGCGATGATCTCCTCGGCGACGTTCCGGGGAACCTCGGCGTAGGAGTCGAACTGCATGGAGTAGCTGGCGCGGCCAGAGGTCTTGCTGCGCAGGTCGCCCACGTAGCCGAACATCTCCGACAGCGGGACCAGACCGATCACCAGCTTGGCGCCGCTACGGTCCTCCATGGACTGGATCTGACCACGGCGGGAGTTGATGTCGCCGATCACGTCACCCATGTAGTCCTCGGGCGTCGTGACCTCGACCTTCATCATCGGCTCGAGCAGGGCCGGGCTGGCCTTGCGGGCGGCCTCCTTGAAGGCCATCGAACCGGCGATCTTGAACGCCATCTCCGAGGAGTCGACCTCGTGGTAGCCACCGTCGAGAAGCACGACCTTGACGCCGGTCAGCGGGTAGCCGGCGAGCACGCCGAACTCCATGGCCTCCTGGCAGCCCGCGTCCACGGACGGGATGTACTCCCGCGGGATGCGGCCACCGGTGACCTTGTTCTCGAACTCGTAGCCGTCGCCCTCGAGCGGCTCCAGCGCGATCTGCACCTTGGCGAACTGGCCGGAACCACCAGTCTGCTTCTTGTGCGTGTAGTCGTACCGCTCGACCGCCTTGCGGAGCGTCTCGCGGTAGGCCACCTGCGGCTTGCCGACGTTGGCCTCGACCTTGAACTCGCGCTTCATGCGGTCGACAAGGACGTCGAGGTGGAGCTCACCCATACCGGCGATGATGGTCTGGCCGGTCTCCTCGTCGGTCTTGACGCGGAAGGACGGGTCCTCCTCGGCAAGCCGCTGGATCGCGACGGCCAGCTTCTCCTGGTCGCCCTTGGACTTCGGCTCGATGGCCACCTCGATGACCGGGGCCGGGAAGTCCATGGACTCGAGGATCACCGGGCTCGACGAGTCGCAGAGGGTCTCACCGGTGGTGGTCTGCTTCAGACCCATGACGGCGACGATGTCACCGGCACCCACCGACTCGATCTCCTCACGCTTGTTCGCGTGCATCCGGTAGATCTTGCCGATGCGCTCCTTCTTGCCCTTCACCGAGTTCAGCACCTGAGTGCCGGCCACGAGGCGGCCCGAGTAGACCCGGATGAAGGTGAGCTTGCCGAGGTGCGGGTCGCTCGCGATCTTGAACGCCAGCGCCGACAGCGGCTCTTCCTCGGTCGGACGACGCTTGATGACCTCGTCGGGGTCCTTGACCGAGTGGCCCTCGACGGCCTCGACGTCGATCGGCGACGGCAGGTACCGGACGACCGCGTCGAGCAGGGGCTGCACGCCCTTGTTCTTGAACGCGGTGCCGCAGAACACGGGGGTGACGGTCGTGCCGCCGCCCACACCGGAGGCGATGGTGACGCGGCGGATCGCCGCGTACAGCTGCTCCACGGAGGGCTCCTCGCCCTCCAGGTACAGCTCCATCATCTCTTCGTCGTTCTCGGCGACGGTCTCGAGCAGCTTGCCGCGCCACTCGTCGGCCGCCTCGGCGTGGGTGTCCGGGATGTCGACGGTGTCGTACATCTCGCCCTTGGACGCCTCGATGTTCCAGACCAGCGCCTTCATCGTGACGAGGTCGATGACGCCCTTGAAGTCGGCCTCGGTGCCGATGGGGAGCTGCATGACGATCGGCACCGCGCCCAGGCGGTCCGTGATCATGTCGACGCAGCGGTGGAACTCGGCGCCGGTGCGGTCGAGCTTGTTGACGAAGCAGATCCGCGGCACGCCGTAGCGGTCCGCCTGACGCCACACGGTCTCGGACTGCGGCTCCACGCCGGCCACACCGTCGAACACCGTCACGGCACCGTCGAGGACGCGCAGCGAGCGCTCCACCTCGACGGTGAAGTCGACGTGCCCCGGGGTGTCAATGATGTTGATCGTGTGATCGGTGTCCTCGAGCGGCCAGTGACAGGTCGTCGCGGCCGACGTGATCGTGATGCCGCGCTCCTGCTCCTGCTCCATCCAGTCCATCGTGGCAGCGCCGTCGTGGACCTCACCGATCTTGTAGCTCACACCGGTGTAGAACAGGATCCGCTCGGTGGTCGTCGTCTTGCCCGCGTCGATGTGGGCCATGATCCCGATATTGCGGACCTTGGCCAGGTCAAGTGAAGTGGTAGCCATAAGGCTTCAGTCTTCTCTCGGTCTCGATGGGGGTAGCGACTACCAGCGGTAGTGCGCGAAGGCCTTGTTGGACTCGGCCATCTTGTGGGTGTCCTCGCGACGCTTGACGGAGGCGCCCAGACCGTTGCTGGCGTCCAGCAGCTCGTTCATCAGACGCTCGGTCATGGTCTTCTCGCGACGGGCGCGGGAGTAGCCCACGAGCCAGCGCAGCGCGAGGGTGGAGGAGCGGCCGGGACGAACCTCGACCGGCACCTGGTAGGTGGCGCCACCGACACGACGGGAGCGGACCTCGAGGGTCGGCTTCACGTTCTCCAGCGCGCGCTTGAGCGTGATGACCGGGTCGTTGCCGGACTTCTCACGCAGGCCCTCCATGGCGCCGTAGACAATGCGCTCGGCGGTGGAGCGCTTGCCGTTCAGCAGGACCTTGTTGATGAGGGACGTCACCAGAGGAGAGTTGTAAACCGGGTCGATGATGACCGGGCGCTTCGGGGCGGGACCCTTACGAGGCATTCTTACTTCTCCTTCTTGGCGCCGTAGCGGCTGCGAGCCTGCTTGCGGTTCTTGACGCCCTGCGTGTCGAGGGAGCCGCGGATGATCTTGTAACGAACACCCGGCAGGTCCTTCACACGACCGCCACGCACGAGCACGATGGAGTGCTCCTGGAGGTTATGACCCTCACCAGGGACGTAGGCGGTGACCTCGATCCCACTGCTCAGCCGGACACGCGCGACCTTGCGGAGCGCCGAGTTCGGCTTCTTCGGCGTCGTCGTGAACACGCGGGTGCACGTGCCACGGCGCTGCGGCGACCCCGCCAGTGCGGGAGTCTTGTTCTTCTCGACCTTGTCCTGGCGGCCCTTGCGGACCAGCTGCTGGATCGTAGGCACCGTTTCTCCGGTTTCTGTGTGCCAGTCTCGATAAAGCTAACCTGGGGTTTCTCCGACCCACGCGGTCGGGTGTGTCGCACACCGCAGCCCCCTGCGAATGTCAGGAGAGTGCGAATTGTTGGTGTCGACACCTCGGCCCCCCGTCGCGCTTGGCGCATACGGGAGCCCAGGGACACCCCAGGCACAAGGTCAGAGCGTACCTACCGCATCGGCTCCGGTCAAAACAAATGCACACGCGCTGGACACACCAACCCGGAGCATAGCCGCAGGGCGGCCACCCCGCCATGGGGTGACCGCCCTGCGAACGGATCGTGGCTCTTACTGGTTGTACGGACCGTAGTCGTAGTCCTCCAGCGGGACCGCCTGGCCGGAGCCGGTGCCGAAGGGCGAGTAGTCGATGTCGTCGTAGCCGACGGCCGAGTACATCGCGGCCTTCGCCTCCTCGGTCGGCTCGACCCGGATGTTGCGGTAGCGGGACAGGCCCGTACCGGCCGGGATGAGCTTACCGATGATGACGTTCTCCTTGAGGCCGATCAGGGAGTCCGACTTGGCGTTGATCGCCGCGTCGGTGAGCACCCGGGTCGTCTCCTGGAAGGACGCCGCCGACAGCCAGGACTCGGTCGCCAGCGAGGCCTTGGTGATACCCATCAGCTGCGGACGGCCGGAGGCCGGGTGGCCGCCTTCCTGGACCACACGACGGTTCTCACCCTCGAAGCGCGTGCGCTCCACGAGCTCGCCCGGCAGCAGCTCCGCGTCGCCGGACTCGATGATCGTGACCCGGCGCAGCATCTGCCGGATGATGATCTCGATGTGCTTGTCGTGGATCGACACACCCTGCGAGTTGTAGACCTTCTGGACCTCGCCGACCAGGTGCACCTGGACGGCGCGCTGGCCGAGGATGCGCAGCACGTCGTGCGGGTTGGTGGCACCCACGGTCAGCGCCTGGCCGACCTCGACGTGGTCGCCCTCGCCCACCAGCAGACGGGCCCGCTTGGAGACGCCGTAGGCGGTCTCGTCGGAGCCGTCGTCCGGGGTGACGACGAGCTTCTTGGTCTTCTCGGTCTCCTCGATCCGGACGCGGCCGGCCGCCTCCGAGATCGGCGCGACGCCCTTGGGCGTACGGGCCTCGAAGAGCTCGACGACACGCGGCAGACCCTGGGTGATGTCGTCACCGGCCACACCACCGGTGTGGAAGGTACGCATCGTCAGCTGGGTGCCGGGCTCACCGATGGACTGGGCGGCGATGATGCCGACGGCCTCGCCGATGTCCACCAGCTTGCCGGTCGCCAGCGAGCGGCCGTAGCACATGGCGCAGGTGCCGACGGCGGACTCGCAGGTGAGCACCGAGCGGGTCTTGACCGTCGCCACGCCGTGCCGGACCAGCTCGTCGATGAGCACGTCGCCCAGGTCGGTGCCGGCCGGGGCCAGGACCTTCCCGTCCACGACGATGTCCTCGGCGAGGCAGCGCGCGTACACGCTGGTCTCGACGTCCTCCGTCTTGCGGAGCACGCCGTCGGCGCCCGTGGTCGCGATCGCCAGCTTGAGGCCGCGCTCGGTGCCGCAGTCCTCCTCGCGGATGATCACGTCCTGCGAGACGTCCACCAGACGACGGGTCAGGTAACCCGAGTCGGCGGTACGCAGGGCGGTGTCCGCGAGACCCTTACGGGCACCGTGGGTGGAGATGAAGTACTCCAGCACGGAGAGACCCTCACGGAACGACGCCTTAATGGGCCGCGGGATGGTCTCGTTCTTCGCGTTGGACACCAGACCACGCATACCGGCGATCTGACGCATCTGCATCATGTTTCCGCGCGCGCCCGAGTCGACCATCATGAAGATCGGGTTGGTCTTCGGGAAGTTCGCGTTCATCGCCTCGGAGACCTCGTTGGTCGCCTTGGTCCAGATCGCGATCAGTTCCTGGGTGCGCTCGTCCTTGGTGATCAGACCGCGCTCGTACTGCTTCTGGACCTTCTCGTCCTGCGCCTCGTAGCCCGTGATGATGGCCTTCTTGGCCTCGGGCACGACGATGTCGGAGATGGCGACGGTGACACCGGAGCGGGTGGCCCAGTGGAAACCGGCCGCCTTCAGGTTGTCCAGGGTCGCCGCGACGATGACCTTGGGGTAGCGCTCGGCGAGGTCGTTGACGATCTCGGAGAGCTGCTTCTTGCCCACCGAGTAGTCGACGAACGGGTAGTCCTCGGGCAGCAGCTCGTTGAAGAGCGCGCGGCCCAGCGTGGTGCGCAGCCGGAAGCTGTCGCCCTGCTGCCAGGCGGGCTCGCCCTCTTCCGGAGCCGGCGGGGTCCAGCCGCGGGGCGGGACGGTGCCGATCGGGAAGCGGATGTCGATCTTCGCCTGGAGCGACAGCTCCCGGGCGTCGAACGCCATGATCGCCTCGGCGGTGGAGCCGAAGGACCGGTCCTCTCCGATGACCTTGCGCTCCTCCTCGTCGGTGGTGAGGAAGAACAGACCCAGCACCATGTCCTGGGTCGGCATGGTCACAGGCCGGCCGTCGGCCGGCTTGAGGATGTTGTTCGAGGACAGCATCAGGATGCGGGCCTCGGCCTGCGCCTCCGCGGACAGCGGCAGGTGCACGGCCATCTGGTCACCGTCGAAGTCCGCGTTGAACGCGGTGCAGACGAGCGGGTGAATCTGAATGGCCTTGCCCTCGACCAGCTGCGGCTCGAAGGCCTGGATGCCGAGGCGGTGCAGGGTCGGCGCACGGTTCAGCAGCACCGGGTGCTCGGCGATGACCTCTTCGAGCACGTCGTACACGACCGTGCGGCCGCGCTCGACCATGCGCTTGGCCGACTTGATGTTCTGCGCGTGGTTGAGGTCCACCAGGCGCTTCATCACGAACGGCTTGAAGAGCTCCAGCGCCATGGCCTTGGGCAGACCGCACTGGTGCAGCTTGAGCTGCGGGCCGACGACGATGACGGAACGGGCCGAGTAGTCGACGCGCTTACCGAGCAGGTTCTGACGGAACCGGCCCTGCTTACCCTTCAGCATGTCGCTGAGGGACTTCAGCGGACGGTTACCGGGACCGGTCACCGGGCGACCGCGGCGGCCGTTGTCGAACAGCGCGTCGACGGCCTCCTGGAGCATCCGCTTCTCGTTGTTCACGATGATCTCGGGCGCACCGAGGTCGAGAAGACGCTTGAGGCGGTTGTTCCGGTTGATCACACGGCGGTACAGGTCGTTCAGGTCGGAGGTCGCGAAGCGGCCACCGTCCAGCTGCACCATCGGACGCAGGTCCGGCGGGATCACCGGGATGCAGTCCAGCACCATGCCGTTGGGGCTGTTGCGGGTCTGGAGGAAGGCGGAGACGACCTTGAGGCGCTTGAGCGCACGGGTCTTCTTCTGGCCCTTGCCGGTCCGGATGATCTCGCGGAGCTTCTCGGCCTCCTCGTCGAGGTCGAAGGACTCCAGGCGCTTCTGGAGCGCCGCGGCGCCCATGCCGCCCATGAAGTACGTGCCGAAGCGGTCACGCAGCTCACGGTAGAGCAGCTCGTCGCCCTCCAGGTCCTGGACCTTGAGGCTCTTGAAGCGGTTCCACACCTCGTCGAGACGGTCGATCTCGCGCTGGGCGCGGTCGCGCAGCTGCTTCATCTCTCGCTCGGCGCCCTCGCGCACCTTGCGGCGCACATCGGCCTTGGCGCCCTCGGCCTCCAGCTCGGCGAGGTCCGCCTCGAGCTTCTTGGCGCGGGCCTCCAGGTCGGCGTCGCGGCGCTGCTCGATCTGCTGGCGCTCGACGGAGACGTGGGCCTCCAGCGAGGGCAGGTCGCGCGTGCGGCGCTCCTCGTCCACCCACGTGATCATGTAGGCGGCGAAGTAGATGACCTTCTCGAGGTCCTTCGGGGCGAGGTCGAGCAGGTAGCCCAGGCGGCTGGGCACGCCCTTGAAGTACCAGATGTGGGTGACGGGAGCGGCCAGCTCGATGTGGCCCATCCGCTCACGGCGCACCTTGGCGCGGGTGACCTCGACGCCACAGCGCTCACAGATGATGCCCTTGAAGCGGACGCGCTTGTACTTGCCGCAGTAGCACTCCCAGTCCCGGGTCGGACCGAAGATCTTCTCGCAGAAGAGTCCGTCCTTTTCGGGCTTCAGGGTGCGGTAGTTGATGGTCTCCGGCTTCTTGACCTCGCCGTGGGACCACTGACGGATGTCGTCAGCAGTAGCGAGGCCGATCCGCAGCTCGTCGAAGAAGTTGACGTCGAGCACTTGTCGTCAATCCCTCTTTCAGGGTCGTGTCTTCGGGTCTGACTGGGGGTC
Organism: Streptomyces sp. NPDC021115; assembly: GCF_044333065.1. Lineage (NCBI taxonomy): Bacteria > Bacillati > Actinomycetota > Actinomycetes > Kitasatosporales > Streptomycetaceae > Streptomyces > Streptomyces sp. NPDC021115. The sequence goes on along the minus strand of NZ_JBIRQF010000024.1, from coordinate 10,844 downwards.
CGGGGAGAGGCCGGGGCGGGCGCGTACGAGCCGCGCCCCGGCCAGACCCGTCAGACCTCTTCGACGCTGCTCGGCTCGCGCCGCGACAGGTCGATGCCGAGCTCCTCCGCAGCGCGGAAGACGTCCTCGTCGGTGTCGCGCATCTCGATGGACATGCCGTCGGACGACAGCACCTCCACGTTGAGGCACAGGGACTGCATCTCCTTGATGAGCACCTTGAAGGACTCGGGGATGCCGGGCTCGGGAATGTTCTCGCCCTTGACGATGGCCTCGTAGACCTTCACGCGGCCGGTGACGTCGTCGGACTTGATGGTCAGCAGCTCCTGGAGGGCGTACGCGGCGCCGTATGCCTCCAGCGCCCACACCTCCATCTCTCCGAAGCGCTGGCCACCGAACTGAGCCTTACCACCCAGCGGCTGCTGGGTGATCATCGAGTACGGGCCGGTGGACCGGGCGTGCAGCTTGTCGTCCACCAGGTGGTGCAGCTTGAGGATGTACATGAAGCCGACCGAGATCGGGTCCGGGAACGGCTCGCCGGAGCGGCCGTCGAAGAGCCGGGCCTTGCCGGAGGGCTGGACCAGGCGGTCGCCGTCGCGGTTGGGGATCGTGGACTCGAAGAGACCGGCGATCTCGTCCTCGCGGGCGCCGTCGAAGACCGGGGTCGCGACGTTGGTGCCGGGCTGGACCTCGTCCGCGCCGATCGCCTGGAGCCGCTGCATCCACTCCTCGGAGCCCTCGACCTTCCAGCCGCGGGAGGCCAGCCAGCCGAGGTGGATCTCCAGCACCTGTCCCGGGTTCATTCGGGACGGCACACCGAGGGGGTTGAGGATGATGTCGACCGGGGTGCCGTCCTCCAGGAACGGCATGTCCTCGACCGGCAGGATCTTCGAGATGACGCCCTTGTTGCCGTGGCGGCCGGCGAGCTTGTCACCGTCGGTGATCTTGCGCTTCTGCGCGACGTAGACGCGGACCAGCTGGTTCACGCCCGGGGGCAGCTCGTCGCCCTCTTCGCGGTCGAAGACGCGGACGCCGATGACCTTGCCGATCTCGCCGTGCGGCACCTTCAGCGAGGTGTCACGGACCTCACGGGCCTTCTCGCCGAAGATCGCGCGGAGCAGGCGCTCCTCCGGGGTCAGCTCGGTCTCACCCTTCGGGGTGACCTTGCCGACCAGGATGTCGCCCGCGACGACCTCGGCACCGATGCGGATGATGCCGCGCTCGTCGAGGTCGGCGAGGACCTCCTCGGAGACGTTCGGGATGTCCCGGGTGATCTCCTCGGGGCCGAGCTTGGTGTCCCGGGCGTCGACCTCGTGCTCCTCGATGTGGATCGAGGAGAGGACGTCGTCCTGCACCAGACGCTGGCTGAGGATGATCGCGTCCTCGTAGTTGTGGCCCTCCCACGGCATGAACGCGACCAGCAGGTTCTTGCCGAGCGCCATCTCGCCGTCCTCGGTGGACGGGCCGTCGGCCAGCACCTGGCCGGTGATGACGCGGGCGCCCTCGTCCACGACCACCTTCTGGTTGAAGGAGGTGCCCTGGTTGGAGCGGGAGAACTTGGCGACCCGGTAGGTGGTGTAGGTGCCGTCGTCGTTGGCCACCGTGACGTAGTCGGCGGAGACCTCCTGGACGACACCGTCCTTCTCGGCCTTGATGACGTCGCCCGCGTCGACCGCGCAGCGGTACTCCATACCGGTGCCGACCAGCGGGGACTCCGCCTTGATCAGCGGCACGGCCTGACGCATCATGTTCGAGCCCATGAGCGCGCGGTTGGCGTCGTCGTGCTCGAGGAAGGGGATCATGGCGGTCGCGACCGACACCATCTGGCGCGGCGAGACGTCCATGTAGTCGACCTCGGAGCCGGGCACGTAGTCGACCTCGCCGCCACGGCGGCGGACCAGGACGCGGTTCTCGGCGTAGGTGTTGTCCTCGGCCAGCGGCGCGTTCGCCTGGGCGATGACGAAGCGGTCCTCCTCGTCGGCGGTGAGGAAGTCCACCTTGTCCGTGACGACGCCCTCGTGCACCTTGCGGTACGGGGTCTCCACGAAGCCGAACGCGTTGACCCGGCCGTACGAGGCGAGCGAGCCGATCAGACCGATGTTCGGGCCTTCCGGCGTCTCGATCGGGCACATGCGGCCGTAGTGCGAGGGGTGCACGTCACGGACCTCGAAGCCGGCCCGCTCACGGCTCAGACCACCCGGGCCCAGCGCCGACAGGCGGCGCTTGTGGGTCAGACCCGACAGCGGGTTGGTCTGGTCCATGAACTGCGACAGCTGGCTGGTGCCGAAGAACTCCTTGATGGAGGCGACGACCGGCCGGATGTTGATCAGGGTCTGGGGCGTGATCGCCTCGACGTCCTGGGTGGTCATCCGCTCGCGGACGACGCGCTCCATACGGGCCAGACCGGTGCGGACCTGGTTCTGGATCAGCTCGCCGACGTTCCGCAGGCGGCGGTTGCCGAAGTGGTCGATGTCGTCGGTCTCGACGACGATCATGTCGCCGGCCTCGCCGACCGTCTCGGTCTCGCCCGCGTGCAGCTTGACCAGGTACTTGATGGTCGCGATGACATCGTCAGTGGTCAGCACGCCGGCGTCGAGGGGGGCGTCCGCGCCGAGCTTCTTGTTGACCTTGTACCGGCCGACCTTGGCCAGGTCGTAGCGCTTCGGGTTGAAGTACAGGTTCTCCAGCAGCGTCTGGGCGGCCTCACGCGTCGGCGGCTCGCCCGGGCGCAGCTTGCGGTAGATGTCGAGCAGCGCGTCGTCCTGGCCCTGGGTGTGGTCCTTCTCCAGGGTGGCGCGCATGGACTCGTACTCGCCGAACTCCTCGAGGATCTGCTCGGTGGTCCAGCCGAGCGCCTTGAGCAGGACGGTGACGGACTGCTTGCGCTTACGGTCGATGCGGACGCCGACCATGTCGCGCTTGTCGATCTCCATCTCCAGCCAGGCACCCCGGGACGGGATGATCTTGGCCGAGAAGATGTCCTTGTCGGACGTCTTGTCGATGGAGGAGTCGAAGTACACACCCGGCGAGCGGACCAGCTGCGAGACGACGACACGCTCGGTGCCGTTGATGCAGAAGGTGCCCTTCGGGGTCATGAGCGGGAAGTCGCCCATGAAGACCGTCTGGGACTTGATCTCGCCGGTCTCGTTGTTGGTGAACTCGGCGGTGACGAAGAGCGGCGCGGCGTACGTGAAGTCGCGCTCCTTGCACTCGTCGATCGAGTTCTTCGGCGGCTCGAAGCGGTGATCACGGAAGGTCAGGGACATCGACCCGGAGAAGTCCTCGATCGGGGAGATCTCCTCGAAGATCTCTTCCAGACCGGACTTGGTGGGGACGTCCTGACCACTGTCCAGCGCAGCCTCGACGCGAGCCTTCCAGGCGGCATTGCCGAGCAGCCAATCGAAGCTCTCGGTTTGCAGTGCAAGGAGGTTCGGAACCTCGAGGGGCTCCTTGATCTTCGCAAAAGAGATGCGCAGCGGGGCGGTGCTGGCGCCATTGTTCGTATTGGCAGTCGAGGCGTTGCGCGAGGCGGCCAAGAGGGGGTCCTTCCGAGGGCTCGGACTCACTACGCGCGTACCGGTCCCACCGCGAGCCCATGGATGAAATCCCTGGTCAGGGCGTTTCCATCGGCAGTGCTCAAAGGTGGGTATGCCCCTGGTGACGGGCAGGGAGCAGCTAACAGGCAGCGCAAAGGGTCAGTGTAGCCACTTGGCACACTGATGTCCAGCGCCGAGTTTCTGAGACCGGCAGCGCCAATCTCTCCCTCCGGTGAGGGGGCACGCCCCTCGTTGTCCTTCACACGCCTGGTCGGCAGCCCGCGCTTCGCCAGCGCATATCGATACTGCCCGCTTCGCCGACGATCCATGCCTCGGACTTACGGATCGGTGTGACGTCGCGTCCCGAGAATTGCGCGCTGCGTGCCGTTCGTCAAGGCCCCCCACTCCGCCGAGATCGTCACAGGGCGTGGCGACGGGCAACGAAGATCACCATACCTGGCGGAACCGAAAAGTCAGCGTAGCCGTCACAACAACACCTGAGGGCGACCACCCCAACGGGTGATCGCCCTCGTGGCACAGCGGGTCATCAGACCCGTGAGATCACTTGACCTCGACGGAGGCGCCGGCGCCCTTGAGGGACTCGGCGGCCTTCTCCGCGGCCTCCTTGTTGACCTTCTCGAGGACGGGCTTCGGGGTGCCGTCGACGAGGTCCTTGGCCTCCTTCAGGCCCAGGGAGGTCAGCTCGCGCACGACCTTGATGACCTGGATCTTCTTGTCGCCCGCACCGGTGAGGATGACGTCGAACTCGTCCTGCTCCTCGACGGCCTCGGCGGCGGCCGGGGCACCCGGGGCACCGGCGGCGACGACGGCGGCCGGGGCGGCGGCGGTGACGTCGAACTTCTCCTCGAAGGCCTTCACGAACTCGGAGAGCTCGATGAGGGTCATCTCCTCGAACTGCGCGAGCAGGTCGTCCTGGCTGAGCTTCGCCATGATGGCGGTCCTTCCACTAGTTCGGCAGGTGCCGGATGAAAATGGTGGCGGGCTTCTTCCGGGCCCGCTGCGACCGGGGCCGAGTTACTCGGCGGCCTCGGCCTCGGCGGGAGCCGGCTCGCCGGCACCGCCCTGCTCGTCAACCTTGGCCCGAAGCGCCTCCGCGGTGCGGATGAACTTCGACAGCGGGGCCTGGAAGAGCGCGGCAGCCTGGGACTGCTTCGCCTTCATGGCGCCCGCCAGCTTGGAGAGCAGCACCTCGCGGGACTCGAGGTCCGCGAGCTTCTTGATCTCGTCGGCGGACAGCGCCTTGCCGTCAAGGACACCGCCCTTGATGACGAGAGAGGGGTTGTCCTTGGCGAAGTCACGGAGACCCTTCGCCGCCTCGACCGGGTCACCGGTCACGAAGGCGACGGCCGACGAACCTGTGAACAGGTCGTCGATCTGGTTGATCCCGGCCTCGTTGGCCGCGATCTTGGTCAGCGTGTTCTTCACCACACGGTACTGGGCGTTCTCACCGAGCGAACGGCGCAGCTCCTTGAGCTGTGCGACGGTGAGACCGGTGTACGCGGTCACAACGGCGCCGTTCGAGGTGCGGAACTTCTCCCGCATCTCGTCGACGGCGTCGACCTTGTCGGGACTCGCCATGAGCCTCGGCCTCCTTCCGGGTGATGAGGACCGCGTCGGCCTGAAGGAAGGAGACTGAACAACACGAAAACGCCCCGGCGCAGGCGCACGGGGCGTGACTCGACCGCACGGGCTCACGGCCCGCTCGGGAGTTCCATCCACAGTCACCTGCGCGGGTCGTCCGCAGCTAGCGGATCCTTCAGTCGCGTAGCCCCCTTGCGGAGACGCGGCGACAACCAGCGGTCTTTGGCTTCTGCAGCAGATTACGCGAACGGGCCGCGGCCGGGCAAATCAGCTACGGCTGGGACGGCTGCTGCAGCTTCTGGAAGTCCATGGTGTCCGAGGCCGGCGGCTCCTCGACGGTGACCTTGGTGCCGTAGTCCGAGTAGTAGACCGTCGAATCGGTGGTGCCGGTCTTGCTCTCGGCCTGCTCCCGCTTCTTGACCAGCAGGTTCTTGTCGTCGATCCACAGGTCGACGGTCTCGCTGTCCGCCCCGGACTGCTTGAGCTGCTTCTCCAGGGCGTCCAGCTCCGACTGGCTCAGCCCCTTGGACTGCGCCCGGGCGATCTCCGAGACCTTGACCACGCCCGTGTAGTGGGTGGTCCCGACGCCCCGGACGTCCTCCGTGCCGACCTTCTTGACCTGGCCCGTGGCGAGGAGGAGCTGCACCGAACGCGACGGGTTGTTGTTCTGCATCTGGTCCTTGAGGTACGCACCGGACGGGCCGCCCTGCTGGGCGAGCACGTCGTAGTCGTACTTGATCCACTCCTTGCCCTGGGCCGGGATCCCCATCGCGGCCGCGTTCATGAACATCGCGTCGGGCGTGTAGCGCACGTTGACGGGCTTGCCGCCGCCGGCGGCGGAGGCGCCGCCCTTCGACTTCATCTGCATGTCGGCGCGCATGCCGTCGGCCCAGTCCATCGAGCCCGTCATGGCGCTGTTCGCGAGCGGGCTCTTGATGGTGCCGTCGATCTTCGCCGAGTGCTGCTGGTCCGTCTGCTTCGAGGCGAGCTTCAGCGCCGCCAGCGGGCTGCCGACCGACTGGCCGCCGCTGTCGCCCTTACCGCTCGCCTTGCCGTCGTCGGACTTGTCGCTCCCGCACGCGGTGAGCCCGGCCATCAGAACAACGCCACAGGCGGCTATCGCGCATCGCACACCCACATGAGTACCGCGCACGGTTCCCCCTTATTTTTCTTTTACGACTGTCGATCGATCACCTTATCGAGAGCCGTCGGCACAACGCGCCGGGCCCCCGCCTCTCTTCACGAGAGGCGGGGGCCCGGCGGTTCCGGTCAGGGAAGGGCTCAGACGGCCTCGTCCTCGACCAGCAGGTTGCGGGTGCGGTTGGCGTCCAGCGGGATGCCGGGGCCCATCGTCGTGCTCAGGCTCGCCTTCTTGATGTAGCGGCCCTTCGCGGCGGACGGCTTGAGACGGTTGATCTCCTCCAGCGCCGCGGCGTAGTTCTCCACCAGCTGCGCCTCGCCGAACGAGACCTTGCCGATGATGAAGTGCAGGTTGGAGTGCTTGTCGACGCGGAACTCGATCTTGCCGCCCTTGATGTCCGTGACGGCCTTGGCCACGTCCGGGGTGACGGTTCCGGTCTTCGGGTTCGGCATCAGACCACGCGGACCGAGCACCCGGCCGAGGCGGCCGACCTTGCCCATGAGGTCCGGAGTGGCGACGACGGCGTCGAAGTCCAGGCGGCCCTTGGACACCTCGTCGATGAGCTCGTCGGAGCCGACGATGTCGGCGCCCGCGGCCTCCGCGGCCGCAGCACGGTCACCGGTCGCGAAGACCAGGACCCGGGCGGTCTTACCGGTGCCGTGCGGCAGGTTCACGGTGCCGCGGACCATCTGGTCGGCCTTGCGCGGGTCGACGCCCAGGCGCATGGCGACCTCGACGGTCGCGTCGAACTTGCTCGGGGAGGTGTCCTTGGCGAGACGGACGGCCTCGAGCGGGGCGTACGCGCGCTCCCGGTCGATCTTGGCGTCCGCAGCGCGGAGGGCCTTGCTGCGCTTGCTCACTTCTGCTCCTGATGGTGAGTTCGGAGTCGTGGTCCGGACCGCGCATTGGTCCTGCCACGGTGGTGCTGCGAGGTGGCTGTCAGCCCTCGACCGTGATGCCCATGGAACGGGCGGTGCCGGCGATGATCTTCTCGGCGGCGTCCAGGTCGTTGGCGTTCAGGTCGGGCATCTTGGTGGTGGCGATGTCGCGGACCTGGTCGCGGGTGATCTTGGCGACCTTGGTCTTGTGCGGCTCGCCGGAGCCCTTCTCCACGCCCGCGGCCTTGAGGATCAGCTTCGCGGCCGGCGGCGTCTTGGTGATGAAGGTGAAGGAACGGTCCTCGTAGACCGTGATCTCCACCGGCACGACCATGCCGCGCTGCGACTCGGTCGCGGCGTTGTAGGCCTTGCAGAACTCCATGATGTTGACGCCGTGCTGACCCAGCGCGGGGCCGACCGGCGGGGCCGGGTTCGCGGCACCGGCCTGGATCTGGAGCTTGATCAGCCCCGTGACCTTCTTCTTCTTGGGAGGCATGCTCTCTCCGGGTCCTAGTGAGAGGTGGTCCGCCTCCGCTCCGGGTCATCCGGATGGAGGCATACCGCACAACGATAACGGGTATAGTTGCGCGGCCTGAAACCGAGCAGGTCAGACCGGCCCCGGAGGGGCCCGATCTGACCTGTCGGAAGGGTTGTGGAAGAGGCGTCAGTTCTTCTGGATCTGGTCGAAGCTCAGCTCGACCGGGGTCTCCCGGCCGAAGATCTCGACCAGGCCCTTGACCTTCTTCGAGTCGGCGTTGATCTCGTTGATCGTGGCCTGGAGCGTGGCGAACGGGCCGTCGGTGACGGTGACCGAGTCGCCCACCTCGAAGTCCAGCACCTGGACCTCGACCTTGCGGCTGGGCGCCGGGGCGCCGCCCTCCTCGGCGGTGGCCTTGGCGGCCTTCTCCTCGGCCTCCGGGGCGAGCATCTTGACGATCTCGTCCAGGGTCAGCGGGTACGGGTCGTAGGCGTTGCCCACGAAGCCGGTGACGCCGGGGGTGTTCCGCACGACGCCCCAGGACTCGTTCGTCAGGTCCATGCGCACCAGCACATAGCCGGGGAGCTTGTTCTGACGGACGTTCTTCCGCTCGCCGTTCTTGATCTGGACGATCTCTTCTTCGGGGACCTCGGCCTGGTAGATGAAGTCCTCGACGTTCAGCGAGACGGCGCGCTGCTCCAGGTTGGCCTTCACGCGCTTCTCGTAGCCCGCGTAGGTGTGGATCACGTACCACTCGCCGGGCAGCCCGCGCAGCTCCTCGCGGAGGGCCTCGACCGGGTCGACATCGGCCTCGGCGGTCTCGGCGGTCTCTGCGATCTCGTCCTCGGCGACCTCGACAGCAGCCTCGGCCTCGTCCTCGACGTGCAGCGCGGCCGTCTCGGCGGGCTCGCCCGCGGCGGCGTCGGCGGCCTCAGCCTGGTCGGAGTCCGCCGCCTCGACGATGTCGAGCTCGTCCTCACGGGACTCGACGGGCTCGGCGGCGTCGTTCAGGTTCGGGTCAGACACGGTGGCTGCTTCTTCCTGGCTTCAAGGGGTGGAACGTGCGAAAGGGCGCTGCCGGGACTCGGCCGCCCTCCGCGGGATCTCAGCCAAAGACGTACTTGATGGCGTTGTTGAACCCATAGTCAATCACGGTCACGATGCCAATCATGATCAGCACGAAGACGATCACCACGCTGGTGTACGTCGACAGCTGGCTGCGCGTGGGCCACACGACCTTGCGCAGCTCGGCGATGATCTGGCGGTAGAACAGCGCGAGACGGCCGAAGGGGCCCTTCTTTCCGCGCTTGCCACCACGGCGGCCCTTCTTGGTCGCCACCTCGTCCTCATCGGGACGACCGCTCTCAGGCGTCGCGGTGGAGCCAAGGGCTTCCGTCACTCGTCCTCACCTGAATCCGGGTCGTGGCCGTGCCGCGTCCGGCCCGGCCGCACAGCGGTGCTTGTCCTTGCGTACGCATGCACGCACCCACGATCAAGTGCGTGTAGCAGGGCCGGAGGGACTTGAACCCCCAACCGCTGGTTTTGGAGACCAGTGCTCTACCAATTGAGCTACGACCCTTTGCGGCAACCCCCAACCTACCGCATCCATCCCGCTGCACGGAGTGTGCGGGTCGGATACGTCTGTTGAGCGGCCAACGACGGTTGAGTGTACGTGCTTGACGGCCACGCGTCGAACGAGAAGCGCCCATGCGCTCCGTGGAGTCCCTGGGGAGTCCCGGCGGAGGGCCGGTGCGGGGTCCGGTGTGAGTCTCGTTAAACCCGTGTACCGCCCTTTTCGCCCATCTGCAACGATGCATTCATGACCGCTGCTACTCCCCCTGCACAGTCCCCGACCGACCGGCGGGTCTCGGCCCGGATCGGTTCCATCTCCGAGTCCGCGACCCTCGCCGTCGACGCCAAGGCCAAGGCCCTCAAGGCCGCCGGCCGCCCGGTGATCGGCTTCGGCGCCGGTGAGCCCGACTTCCCGACGCCCGACTACGTCGTCGAGGCAGCGGTGGCCGCTTGCCGCGACCCCAAGTTCCACCGCTACACCCCGGCCGGCGGGCTCCCCGAGCTGAAGGCCGCCATCGCCGCGAAGACGCTGCGCGACAGCGGTTACGAAGTCGAGGCGGCCCAGGTGCTGGTCACCAACGGCGGCAAGCAGGCGATCTACGAGGCGTTCGCCGCGATCCTCGACCCGGGCGACGAGGTCATCGTCCCCGCGCCGTACTGGACCACCTACCCGGAGTCGATCCGGCTGGCCGGCGGTGTCCCGGTGGATGTCGTCGCGGACGAGACGACCGGCTACCGGGTCTCCGTCGAGCAGCTGGAGGCGGCCCGTACCGAGCGCACCAAGGTGCTGCTCTTCGTCTCGCCCTCCAACCCGACCGGCGCGGTCTACAGCCGTGAGCAGATCGAGGAGATCGGCCGCTGGGCCGCCGAGCACGGGCTGTGGGTGCTCACCGACGAGATCTACGAGCACCTGGTCTACGGCGACGCGCAGTTCCACTCGCTGCCGGTGGTGGTGCCCGAGCTGCGCGACAAGTGCATCGTGGTCAACGGCGTCGCGAAGACGTACGCGATGACCGGCTGGCGGGTCGGCTGGGTCATCGGCCCCAAGGACGTGGTGAAGGCCGCGACCAACCTCCAGTCGCACGCCACCTCCAATGTGAGCAATGTCGCCCAGGCCGCCGCCCTGGCCGCCGTCTCCGGCGACCTCGACGCCGTCGCCACGATGCGCGAGGCGTTCGACCGGCGCCGCCGCACCATCGTGCGCATGCTCAACGAGATCGACGGCGTCGAGTGCCCGGAGCCGGAGGGCGCGTTCTACGCCTACCCGACGGTGAAGGGGCTGCTCGGCAAGGAGATCCGGGGCAAGCGGCCGCAGGACACCGTCGAGCTGGCCGCGCTGATCCTGGAGGAGGCCGAGGTCGCCGTGGTGCCGGGTGAGGCGTTCGGCACACCGGGCTATCTGCGGCTGTCGTACGCGCTGGGCGACGAGGACCTCGTCGAGGGCGTCTCGCGCATCCAGAAGCTGCTGGCGGAGGCCCGCGCCTGAGCGGATTTCCCCTGATGGGAGCGGGGGGCCCCCCCCGGGCCGGGGCCCCCCCCCCCCCCCCCCCCCCGGCGGGGCCCCCCCCCCCCCCGGATAATGTTGGAGCAAAACCACCATAGGGGAAAGCGGGCACCGGGGGTCGGGGCGGGCGGGGAAA
>NZ_JBIRQF010000023.1:0-141552 GCF_044333065.1 Streptomyces sp. NPDC021115 | reverse complement strand
CCGGTTTCTCCGGGCGCTTCCCTCCGGCCCTTCCGGGCCTTTCGTGTTTCCAACCTTACCAGATCCGTTTTCCGTTCCGTTTCCGGTCCGAATTCTGTTTCCGGTGGCCTGTTGGGGGCCTTTGCCTTTCGGCTGTCTTCGACTTTAGCAGAGTCGCATCGGCCGACCTAATCGGCTTCGCGATTACCTACGAGGGTCAAAGTGCTCCGTCGGAATTGCCTTCACGAACGGAGCGTTTTAGATGCCAACGGCTGCCGAGCAACGTACCACGCCGCTCACCGCAACCGTTAAAATCTACCTCCCCGCATGGCCCGTGTCAACGGGTTTCGGGGAGATGAACACCGTACCAGCTCGGCGGGGCGCTCCGCACATCACCCGAAGGACGACGGCGGTGTCTCCAGCTCCTCCAACTCGATGCCCGGGGCGGCGAGTACCACGTCGCCCGCGAGGTAAACCGTGTGCTGCTCTCCCGTGTCCAGCTCGCTGACCTGGTACTCGTCCACGGTGAGCGGGCCGCTGTCGGTGGAGTGCTCCGTACTGCCGAGCAGGGCCCAGGACTGGTCGAGGGTGCGCGGTGCGAGGACCGGGTCGGTGAAGGCGACGAGGCGGACGCGTACGGGGCTCACACCGGGTTCGAGGCGGAGCATGCGGGAGAGGGCGACCAGGAAGGCCGGGGAGGTGCCGGTGAACGCGTGGGCCTGGGTGTTGCCCTCGGTCGCGTGCTCGCCGGAGGGGTCCGTACGGACCCAGGTCACGCCCTCCATCGCGCCCCCGCGGACCCGCCAGCTCGCGGCGTGCAGCTCCAGGCGGAGGGGGCGGCCGAGTTCGTCGAGGGTGAGGTCCACCGAACCGGTGTGCTCACCGGAGGGCGAGGTGCGCTGTGCGACGTAACGCCATCCGCTGGGGCCCGGCGCGCAGTGGAAGTGCTCTTCGCCGAGGGGGGCGTGGTCGTGGGTGTCGTGGAGGGAGTAGCGGCCGCGGGGCATGGTGAGGTCCTTCAATGGCTGGGGCCCGCCCGGCCGGGGTGCGGCGCGGGCGGGCCCGGGGGCCCCGCCGGTGGGCGGGGCCGGTGGCCGGTGGCCGACGGCTCGGAGCGTCGGCCGGGGCGATCAGTAGCGGTAGTGGTCGGGCTTGTACGGGCCCTCGACCGGGACGCCGATGTAGTCGGCCTGCTCCTGGCGGAGCGTGGTCAGCTTGGCGCCGAGCGCTTCCAGGTGGAGCCGGGCGACCTTCTCGTCCAGGTGCTTGGGCAGGACGTACACGTCGGTCGGGTAGGACTCGGGCTTGGTGAACAGCTCGATCTGGGCGATGGTCTGGTCCGCGAAGGAGTTGGACATCACGAACGACGGGTGACCGGTGGCGTTACCCAGGTTCAGCAGACGGCCCTCGGAGAGCACGATGAGCTTCTTGCCCTCGGGGAACGTCCAGGTGTGGACCTGCGGCTTGACCTCGTCCTTGACGATGCCGGGGATCGCGGCGAGACCGGCCATGTCGATCTCGTTGTCGAAGTGGCCGATGTTTCCGACGATCGCCTGGTGCTTCATCTTGGCCATGTCGCTGGCCATGATGATGTCCTTGTTGCCCGTCGTGGTGATGAAGATGTCCGCCGTCTCCACCACGTCGTCCAGGGTGGCGACCTGGTAGCCGTCCATCGCCGCCTGGAGCGCGCAGATCGGGTCGATCTCGGTGACGATGACCCGGGCGCCCTGGCCGCGCAGCGACTCCGCGCAGCCCTTGCCGACGTCGCCGTAGCCGCAGATGACCGCGACCTTGCCGCCGATCAGGACGTCGGTGGCGCGGTTGATGCCGTCGACCAGGGAGTGGCGGCAGCCGTACTTGTTGTCGAACTTCGACTTGGTCACCGCGTCGTTGACGTTGATGGCCGGGAAGAGCAGGGTGCCCTCGCGGTGCATCTCGTACAGGCGGTGGACGCCGGTGGTGGTCTCCTCCGTGACACCGCGGATCTCGGAGGCGAGCTGCGTCCACTTCTGCGGGCTCTCCGCGAGGGTGCGGTTCAGCAGCTCGAGGATGACGCGGTGCTCGTCGTTCTCGGCGGTGGAGACGTCAGGGGCGGCGCCGGCCTTCTCGTACTCGACGCCCTTGTGGACGAGGAGGGTGGCGTCGCCACCGTCGTCCAGGATCATGTTGGGGCCGCCGGTGGCGGTACCCGGCCAGGTCAGCGCCTGCTCGGTGCACCACCAGTACTCCTCCAGGGTCTCGCCCTTCCAGGCGAAGACCGGGATGCCCTGCGGGTTGTCCGGGGTGCCGGTCGGGCCGACCGCGATCGCGGCGGCCGCGTGGTCCTGGGTGGAGAAGATGTTGCAGGACGCCCAGCGGACCTGAGCGCCGAGCGCGGTCAGGGTCTCGATCAGGACCGCGGTCTGCACCGTCATGTGCAGCGAGCCGGTGACCCGGGCACCGGCCAGCGGCTGGGAGGCGGCGTACTCCTTACGAAGCGCCATCAGGCCGGGCATCTCGTGCTCGGCGAGAGTGATCTCCTTACGACCGAAATCGGCCAGGGAGAGGTCGGCGACCTTGAAGTCCTGACCGGTGTCGGCTGTCGTCATGAGTGCTGCTCCTCAATGATCGGTTGGCGAGCGAGAGTGTTTTCGGCTGGCCTGCGGGCAGCGGGCACTGTGCGTCCGGACGTGCGTCCGACACACGTGAAGTGGACACACGTGTCCCCTTTGCTCGCAGCGCGCAGTCCGTCGGAGGCCCTCTCTCCCTCGGCCGGCCCGCGGACGGGCCGCCCGACCGCCATCAGCAGCGACGTCTGGCTCGGTCACGAATCTACACCGCTGGGTGGGGTGAGCCCCAGCCCACGGGGGTGTTGTTCGGGCCACGGACCGTGTGTCCCGCGATCATCGCGGCCGCACCGCTTTGATCCCGTCCACGGGTATTGCAGGATGCCGCTGGCACGGGGACGCTTGCACATTCCCGCGCTGTACTGCGCGTTGACGGCGTTGTCGACGCCGCTGCCGACAAGGAGAACCACGTGACCAGTCCAGCCGATCCCCCCAACGGTGCGGGGGCCAGCGGGCCAGGGCTCAAACTGCTCGCCGTGACCGCCTGTCCGACGGGCATCGCCCACACCTACATGGCCGCCGAGAAGCTGGCGCAGGCCGCGGAATCGCTCGGTCATCGCATGAAGGTGGAGACACAGGGCTCGATCGGGGCCGAGAACGTACTGTCTGACAACGATGTCAGCGAGGCGGACGGCATCATCATCGCCGCGGACAAGGACGTCGACCGCAGTCGGTTCGCCGGTAAGCGGGTGCTCGTCGTCGGGGTGGCCGAGGGGATCCACCATCCGGAGCGGCTGATCGAGCGGGTGCGGGAGGCGCCCGTGTACGAGGGTGACGGTGGTGGGCGTCCCGGGGGCGGTGCGGGTGCCGGGGGCGGTGGTGGCGGGGCCAAGGGGCGTGGCGTCACGTACAAGGCGCTCATGAACGGCGTCTCGTACATGATCCCGTTCGTGGTCGTCGGCGGTCTGCTGATCGCCGTCTCGCTCGCGCTGGGCGGCGATACGACGTCCAAGGGGATCGTCATCCCCGACGACTCCTTCTGGAAGACCGTCAACGACATCGGCACCATCGGCTTCCAGCTGATGATCCCCGCCCTGTCCGGCTACATCGCGTACGCCATCGCCGACCGGCCCGGGCTGGTGCCCGGCATGGTCGGCGGCTGGATCGCGGCCCATGGCGAGCTGTACGACAGCGAGGCGGGCGCCGGGTTCATCGGGGCGATCGTCACCGGCTTCCTCGCCGGGTATCTGGTGCAGGGGATCAAGAAGGTCCGGGTACCGAAGTTCGTCCAGCCGATCATGCCGATCATCGTGATCCCGATCGTGGCGACCTCGGCGCTCGGCCTCTTCTTCATCTACGTCCTCGGCAGGCCGATCGCCTGGGTCTTCGAGAACCTCACCGACTGGCTCGGCGGGCTGACCGGTACCAGCGCGGCGCTGCTCGGCATCATCCTCGGGCTGATGATCGCCTTCGACATGGGCGGGCCCGTCAACAAGACGGCGTTCCTCTTCGGTGCCGGGCTGGTCTCCAAGAACCCCGAGGTCATGGGCGCGTGCGCGGCGGCCATTCCGGTGCCGCCGCTGGGGCAGGGGCTGGCCACGCTGATCCGTCGCCGGATGTTCGACGACCAGGAGCGCGAGACCGGGCTCGCGGCGCTCTTCATGGGCTTCTTCGGCATCACCGAGGGTGCGATTCCGTTCGCGGCGGCGCGGCCCGCGATGGTGATCCCGGCGAACATGCTCGGCGGTGCGGTGGCCGGGGCGATAGCCGGGCTGGCGGCGGTCGAGGACAGCGTGCCGCACGGAGGGCCCATCGTGGCGGTGCTCGGTGCGGTGAACGGGGTGCCGATGTTCTTCGTGGCTGTGGTGGTCGGTACGGCCGTCACGGCGGTGGCCACGGTGGGGTTGATGTCGGTGAGGGCGTCGGGGGCGTCGGATGGTTCGGGGGCGTCGGGGCGTGGTGGTGCGGTGTCGGCTGATGTGACGGCGAAGGCTGAGCCGGTGCTGGTGGGGAGCGCTGTGGGCGGGGCCTCGGGGGCTTCGTCGGGCGGTTGTGGTGCGGGTGTGGGTGCGGGTGGCGTGGAGCCTGTCGATGGTGAGGTGTTGTCCGGGTATCTGACCGAGCGGACCGTCAAGGAGCGGCTGGCCGCCGGGCGTAAGGACGATGCCATCCGCGAGATGGCCGAGCTGCTGGGCGCGAGCGGCAAGGTCGCGGATGCAGAGGAGCTGGTGCGGGCCGCGTTCGCCCGCGAGGACCAGGGCACCACGGGTCTCGGCGACGAGATCGCGATCCCGCACGCCAAGACGGACGCGGTGACCGCGCCGGTCGTCGGCTTCGCGCGGTCCGCCGAGGGCATCGAATGGGGTGCGCCGGACGGTACGAAGGCTCGGCTGGTCTTCATGATCGCGGTGCCGGAGGCTGCGGCGGGGGACGAGCACCTGCGGATTCTGGCGCTGCTGTCGCGGAAGTTGATGGTCGCGGAGTTCCGGGAGCGGTTGGTGGAGGCGGAGGGTGAGGGGGCGATCTTGCGGGTGTTGGGCGAGATCGCGTAGGTGGGGGGCGGGGTGGGTTTTTCCCCACCCCGCCCCTTTCCCGAACCGGGGCTCCGCCCCGTCCCCGCCGGGGCTGCGCCCCTGGCCCCGGCCGTGGTGCAGCAGACCCCGGGAGGGGGGAGCCTTGCTCGGGGCCGGGGTACGGGGCCGCAGCCCGTTTTTTTTTGGGGGGGGGAGCGCGCGTTGGGCTCCAAGGGCGCGGCCTGCGGGCTCGCCCGTGCTCGTGAGCTCGGCCGAGGTCAACGCCGGGCATCTGGAGGGCGCGCCGGAGATCGTCGGACTGCCTGCTTCCAGCGCGGGGCCCCTCCCCCGCCGGTCTGAGCCCCCGCGCCCCCTCCAGGGCAGGGGGCTCAGGCTCAAGCCCGCACCCGGCTGCGCCGTCCCCGCCGGGGCTGCGCACCTGGCGCCTCCCGGGACAGCGGGGCCCGTAACCGATCGTGCCGCCCCCGAGCCGTACAGCGCGCCACCGCCGACCGCCCCGGCGGGGCTTGCGGGCGCCCCCTCTGAGCCCCGGGGGCAGCTGCGGCCCTCGCCCCGGCGCCGGGCTGTGCCGTTCCGTGGGCGGGTGTGCCGAACGCCCCGGGTGGCGGCCCGGGGCGTTCGTGGCGGTGCGGGGATGGTCAGGTCGTGGCTGGGCGGAGGATGTCCGGTTCCAGGTAGATCACCCGGGCGATCGGGACCGCCTCGCGGATACGGGCTTCGGCGGCGTCGATCGCTCGGGCCACGTCGGCCGCGCTGTCGTCGTGCTGGACGGCGATCTTGGCGGCGACCAGGAGTTCCTCGGGGCCCAGGTGGAGGGTGCGCATGTGGATCAGGCCCGTGACGGTCTCCCCGTCGACGACCGCCTCGCGGATCTTGGCAACCTGGTCGACGTCGGCGGCCTCGCCCAGCAGGAGGGACTTCGTCTCGGCCGCGAGGACGAGGGCGATCAGGACCAGCAGGGCGCCGATGCACATGGTGCCGATGCCGTCCCAGACGCCGTTGCCGGTGAGGATGGCGAGGCCGACGCCGCCGAGGGCGAGGACGAGGCCGACGAGGGCGCCGAGGTCCTCCAGGAGGACGACCGGCAGCTCGGGGGCCTTGGCGCGGCGGATGAACTGGGACCAGCTCAGCTTGCCGCGGGTCTCGTTGGACTCCTTGACGGCCGTACGGAACGAGAAGCCCTCCGCGATGACCGCGAAGACGAGCACGCCGACCGGCCAGTACCAGGCCTCCAGCTCATGCGGGTGCTTGATCTTCTCGTAGCCCTCGTACAGCGCGAAGACGCCGCCGATGGTGAACAGCACGATGGAGACGAGGAAGCCGTAGATGTAGCGCTCTCGGCCGTAGCCGAAGGGGTGCTCGGGGGTCGCGGCGCGCTTGGCCTGTTTGCCGCCGAGGAGCAGCAGTCCCTGGTTGCCCGAGTCGGCCAGCGAGTGCACGCCTTCGGCGAGCATCGACGACGAGCCGCTGAAGGCGAACGCCACGAACTTGGCTGCGGCGATGGCCAGGTTGGCGCCCAGTGCGGCAACGATCGCCTTGGTTCCGCCGGATGCACTCATATGTGCCGAATGTCCCTTCCCGCTCATGGCAGTTTTGCTTGAGCTTTACTGCCGCTACGGCGGGCCATTGTTCCAGCCCGCCGCAGGAGCCTGACGTCAGGAGGTCAGTGTGGCCCTGAACACAGTGCCGTCGCCGGTCACGGTGACCTCTTCGCCCGCCCTGAGGTAGGCCGATTCGCCGCGGGACAGGTGGAGTTCGGCGTCCTGTCCGTCGGCGGCGCGGAGCGAAACCTCGCCCGCGGCGCACAGCAGGATCTGCGGCCCGGAGGACGGCAGCCTGCGGGGTGCGGCGCCCTCCGCCAGGACGTACCGGGAGAGCCGGAACTCGTCGATCGGGGTGGTGTACAGCTCCTCGCCGGAGGGGTCCTCCTCAGGGCGCAGCACCGCCGGGGCGTCGCTCTCGAAGCGGACGATGCGGAGCAGTTCGGGGACGTCGACGTGCTTGGGGGTCAGGCCGCAGCGCAGCACGTTGTCGGAGTTGGCCATGATCTCGACGCCGAGGCCGTCGAGGTAGGCATGCGGGACGCCCGCGCCCAGGTACAGCGCCTCACCGGGCTGAAGGGTGACGAAGTTGAGCAGCATCGCGGCGATCACGCCGGGGTCGCCCGGGTAGTGCCGGGCGATGGTGGCGTACGCCGCGTACGCCGGGGCGTGCGGGCCGTCGAGCGCGCCCAGCCGTTCGGCGGCGGCCGCGGCCTGGTGCACGGTCTCGGCGATCGCCTCCCGGTCGGCGCTCAGCACGGCCGTCAGCACCTCGCGCAGGGCGTGCGACTCGGGGTGGGCG
Source organism: Streptomyces sp. NPDC021115 (assembly GCF_044333065.1). Classification (NCBI taxonomy): domain Bacteria; kingdom Bacillati; phylum Actinomycetota; class Actinomycetes; order Kitasatosporales; family Streptomycetaceae; genus Streptomyces; species Streptomyces sp. NPDC021115. The sequence goes on along the minus strand of NZ_JBIRQF010000023.1, from coordinate 134,150 downwards.
TGCAGGATGTCGACGTACGGCTTGAGCGAGTCGACCTCGAGCCCGGCCAGCAGCGCGGCGGCCTCATCGGGGTCGCGGAAGCCGCACAGCCCGTCGAACGGCGTGAGGGCGCAGATCAGCTCGGGCTTGTGGTTGGCGTCCTTGTAGTTACGGTGCGGGGCGTCCACCGGGACGCCCCGGGCCTCCTCGTCCGCGAAGCCCGCCTTCGCCTGCGCGAGGTCCGGATGCACCTGGAGGGAGAGCGGCGAGGCCGCGGCGAGCACCTTGAGGAGGAACGGGAGCCGCGGCCCGAAGGCCCGTACGGCGTCCGCACCCAGCTCGCGCTCCGGATCGGCCTCGATCACGTCGGACAGCGCGACGGGGCCCTCGCCCCGGTCGAGGCGGGACGGCGCCCCGGGGTGCGCCCCCATCCACATCTCGGCCTGCGGCTCGCCGGTCGGCTCGACCCCCAGCAGCTCGGGGATGGCGGTGAGGGAGCCCCAGGCGTAGGGGCGCACGGTGTTGACGAGGCGGTCCATGCGGTGCGGTTCCTGACTGTCCGGGCGGAGGTGGTGAGGGGTACGGGTCGGCCGTTTGCGGCAGGGCCACGGTCTGGCCTACGGCCTCAAGTTCTATCCGCCGGAGCAAGCGCGAGGTAAACGGCGGCGAAATCCGTGATGGCGAGAAGTTCGGCCGCGCGCTCCAGGGGGCTTCCGTCGTCCGGTTCCAGCTCGCTGAACGCCGTATCGTGCGCCAGCGCCAGCTCGCGGGCCGCCGGGACGGCCGACACCGGGCCCACCGGCTCGTCGTGCAGCAGCACGATCCGGGCGCGCAGCGCCTCCGGCTCCTCCACCCGGTCGCGGAAGAAGTCGTCCGGGTCTGCCCCGCCCGCGAACACCCCCGCCAGCAGCGTGCCGTGCGCGGCCAGCGCGCCGGGCAGATCGGCGGCGAGCGCGGGGCGCCCGGCCAGCGTCGCGAGCAGCCCCGCGAAGCGCCGCCCGGTCGCGGTGGCCACCGGGCCCTCGGCCCACAGCAGCGGAAGCGCGTCGGCCAGCTCGGTCGCGAGCGTCTTCGCGGGGTTGGTGTACGTCGCGATGGCCGGTCCGCAGCGCTCGGCGACCCGGTCGAGGCGGTCGGCCACCTGCTGGAGCGCGGCGGGCGGCGCGGAGATCAGGCCGATCCGGTCGACGAGCATGAGCAGCGGGGTGAGCAGCGCCCACAGCGTGCCCGGCAGGGCGGGGCCGGTCACCTCGTCCGGTGCGGTGCCCGGGGGCTCTATGTGCGGTGGGGTGGTGTGGCGTGGGTGCGCGCCCGTGGGAACGGGCTCGCCCAGCGCGCCCTCGGGCGGGGGGCCTTCGGGGTGGGTGGGTTCGGGCTCGGGCTGGGCCCTTCGGGGGTGGGAAGGTTCGCGGCGGGGGGCTTCGGGGGGCGTCGCGTACGGGGACGTGGCCATCGGCACCATCAGGCCGCGCGCCTGCGCCACCGCGCCCGCCAGCGGTGAGTGCCCCGGGGCCACCGCCACCAGGGCGCAGCCCCGGCGGTACGCCTGCTCCACGAGGCGCGGCAGCCCCGGCTCCGTACCGTCCGGCGTCACGATCACCAGCAGCTCCGCCGGGCCCGCCCAGCCGGGCAGCGCCCAGCGCAGCGCGCCCGGGGCCGGTGCGACGCCGGTGGGGGCGATCAGGCTCACCGGGATGTTGCCGCCGCTGAGCGCGCCGAGGAGATCCGCCGTGCAGCTGCCCGCCGCGCCCGGGCCCGCGACGAGGACGGCGCGTGGCCGTCCGTCCGGCTTGAGGTCCGTGACGCCTGCCTCGGTGGCCTGGCGGGCCGCCGTACGGACCCTGGCGCCGGATTCCGCGGCCCCGCGCAGCAGTCCGCGGGCGTCGGCGCGCGCCAGGGCCTCTGGGGCGTCGAGGAGGGATTCGTCGAGCATCGAGCTACGGCCTCCGATCGCCGTGGGCGGGGCGGTGCGGGTGGTTGTCGCGTGCGGCCTTACGACGGGCGGCGGGCCTCGTCCACGAGCAGGACCGGGATGCCGTCCCGGACCGGGTATGCGAGGCCGCAGCCCTTGCCGTCCGTGCACACCAGCTCGGGGGCCTCCTCGGCCGTCTCCTCGGCCGTTCCCTCGGCCGTCTCCTCGCGGAGCGGGGCGTGGCACGCCGGGCAGGCGAGGATCTCCAGAAGACCGGCTTCCAGCGGCATGGGGTGTCCCTTCGGGTGTGGTCCGGCCGGGGGTGGGTCCGGCGTGGTCAGGGTACCGCCGGGGGTGCCCCCACCGCGGCCGGTGGCCCACCCGGGGCCCCGCCCCCGGGCCCGCTTTCGGGGCAGGGCCCCAGGTCCGCTCGGCTCGGCCTCGCCCGGCCCCGTTTCGGGGGCTCCTGGCCGGCTCCGCGGGGTGCGGGGGCGGTGGGCTTTCCCCCATCCCGCCCCTTCCCGAAACCGGGGGCTCCTCCCCCGGGCCCCGGCTGGGGCTGCGCCCCAGACCCCCTTCGGGGGCCCGCCCCCGCACCCCCGCCGGGGCTCCGCCCCGGGACCCCGCTCCTCAAACGCCCCCAGCTACCGCTGGGAGGTGCCCCCAGGGGGCTGGGTGGTACGCGCCCGGAGGGCTGGGGTGGGGCGCTTCTGCGTCCGCGCCCCCGGCCGGGTGGTACGCCCGCCAGGGGCTGCGGGTGTGGGCCTTCGTTCCGCGGAGGGCGGCTCCCCGGGGGTAGCGGGGGTGGGACGGGCGGGCATCGCCCGTCGCATCGGTCCGCGCCCGGGAATGGAGGGTCAGGCTCGGATCTGGGTGAGGACCTCGTCTCGGATGTGGTCCGCCGTGGCGCGGTCGCGGGCTTCTACGTTGAGGCGGAGGAGGGGTTCGGTGTTGGAGGGGCGGAGGTTGAACCACCAGTCGGCGCTGGTGACCGTGAGGCCGTCCAGCTCGTCCAGTTCGATGCCCTCGTCCTTGCGGCCCTCGTAGGCGGCCTTGACGGCCTCCATGCGGCCGGTCTGGTCGGCGACCGTGCTGTTGATCTCGCCGGAGGCGGCGTAGCGGTCGTACTGCTCGACCAGGTGCGACAGGGGCCGCTCCTGGCCGCCGAGGGCGGCCAGGACGTGGAGGGCGGCGAGCATGCCGGTGTCGGCGTTCCAGAAGTCGCGGAAGTAGTAGTGGGCGGAGTGCTCGCCGCCGAAGATGGCGCCGGTGCTGGCCATCTCGGCCTTGATGAAGGAGTGGCCGACGCGGGTGCGGATGGGGGTGCCGCCGTTCTCCTTGACGACCTCGGGGACCGACCAGGAGGTGATGCAGTTGTGGATGATCGTGCCGCCGGGGTGCTTGGCCAGTTCGCGGGCGGCGACCAGGGCGGTGATCGCGGAGGGGGCGATCGGTTCGCCGCGCTCGTCGACGACGAAGCAGCGGTCGGCGTCGCCGTCGAAGGCGAGGCCGAGGTCGGCGCCGGTCTCGCGGACGCGGGCCTGGAGGTCGGTGATGTTCTTGGGGTCGAGCGGGTTGGCCTCGTGGTTGGGGAAGGTGCCGTCCAGCTCGAAGTAGAGGGCGTCCAGCTCCAGGGGGAGCCCGTCGAAGACGGTGGGGACGGTGTGGCCGCCCATGCCGTTGCCCGCGTCCACGACGACCTTCAGCGGCCGGATGGCGGTGAGGTCGACGAGGGAGCGCAGATGGGCGGCGTAGTCGGTGAGGACGTCGCGCTGGGTGAGGGTGCCGGGGTCGGCGGCCGGTTCGGGGGCGCCGGTCTCGGCCCAGCCCTCGACCAGGGAGCGGATCTCGGCGAGGCCGGTGTCCTGGCCGACGGGCGCGGCCCCGGCCCGGCACATCTTGATGCCGTTGTACTGGGCGGGGTTGTGGCTGGCCGTGAACATCGCGCCGGGCAGGTCGAGGTGGCCGCTGGCGAAGTAGAGCTGGTCGGTCGAGCAGAGGCCGATCTCGGTCACGTCCACGCCGAGGGAGGCGGCGCCGCGGGCGAAGGCCCGCGACAGGCCCGGCGACGAGGGGCGCATGTCGTGGCCGACGACGATCGCGGCCGCGTCGGTCACCCGGGCGAAGGCGGCGCCGAACAGCTCGGCGAGCGGTTCGTCCCACTGGTCCGGGACCACACCGCGGACGTCGTACGCCTTCACGATCTGCGACAAGTCGGGCACAGCCAACCCCTTCTCGAGGTCATTCTTGGAGAGTCTCCACGGAACTCAAAACTTACCCTTCGGGGCTGGGCGGCGGCTGTGAGGGCCTTCGCCGCGCGGCGCGCGTCGTTCGGGCTACGGCAGCATCCAGCCGAGCAGGAACGACGACTGCGCGACCACGATCAGGCACATCAACAGCAGCAGCCCCAGGCTCCACGGCAGTACCTTCCGCAGCAGGTCCCCCTCGCGCCCCTGGAGGCCCACCGCGGCGCACGCGATGGTGAGGTTCTGCGGGGAGATCATCTTGCCGAGGACGCCGCCCGAGCTGTTGGCGGCGGCGAGCAGGTCGGGCGAGAGCCCGGACTCGCGGGCGGCGGTGACCTGGAGGGCGCCGAAGAGGGCGTTGGCTGAGGTGTCCGAGCCGGAGACGGCGACGCCGAACCATCCGAGCACCGGGGAGAGGAAGGCGAGCCCGGCCCCGGCAGCGGCGACGAAGTGGCCGATGGTGGCGGCCTGTCCGGAGAGGTTCATGACGTACGCGAGGGCGAGCACCGAGGTGACCGTGAGGATCGCGTGCCGCAGTTCGCGCACGGTGGCCGCCCACTCCCCCAGCGCGTCGCGCACGGCGACCCGCAGGACGGCGGCGGTGGCGATACCCGCGAGCAGGACGAGGGTGCCGCCGGTGGCGAGCAGGGGCAGCGCGAGGAGGTTGCCCGAGACCGGCTCCCCGTCGGGGGCGGCGACGTTCAGGAACGGCCAGTCGACGGTGCGGGTGGCCTTGGCCAACAGGTCCTTGACCGGGCCGATCTGGGCTATGGAGAAGATCGCGACGATGAGCGCGTACGGGGCGTAGGCGCGCAGCACCTCGGGGCGCGGGTCCTCGCGGTCCAGGTCGTCGCTGCGCACACCGGTGAGCACGGCGGCGCGCACCGGCTCCTCTGCGGGCCGCCTGGCGGCCGGTACGGCGACGAGCGCGGCGGCACCGACGAGCGCGGCCGCGATGTCGGCGAGTTGGACGGAGAGGTAGTTGGAGACGGTGAACTGGGCGACGGCGAAGGCGGTTCCGCAGGCGAGCGCCGGCATCCAGGTCTCGCGCAGTCCGCGCCGCCCGTCGACCAGCACGACGAGCAGCAGGGGTACGACGAGGGCGAGCAGCGGGGTCTGCCGTCCGACGACGGAGGCGACGGAGTCCAGTGGCAGCCCGGTGACTTGAGCGAGCGTCACCACGGGCGTGGCCATGGCGCCGAAGGCGACGGGCGCGGTGTTGGCGACGAGCGCGACGACGGCGGCGCGCACCGGCTCGAAGCCGAGCGCCACGAGCATGACCGCGCAGATGGCCACCGGGGCGCCGAAACCGGCGAGGGCCTCCAGCAGCGCGCCGAAGCAGAAGGCGATGACGAGGGCCTGGACGCGGGGGTCGTCGGAGAGCCGCCCGAACGAGCGGCGCAGCACGTCGAAGTGGTCGGTGCGGACCGTCATCCGGTACACCCACAGGGCGTTGACGACGATCCACAGGATGGGGAAGAGCCCGAAGAGCGCGCCCTGTGCGGCGCTGGAGAGGGTCTGGCCGAGGGGCATCCCGTACGGGAGCCAGGCGACGAGGACGGCGACGGCGAGGCCGATGGGCCCCGCGTAGTGGGCGCGCATCCGCACCCCGCCCAGCAGGACGAGGACGGTGAGGAGGGGGAGGGTGGCGACGAGGGCGGAGAGGGACAGCGAATCGGCGACGGGCTCCAGTTGCTGCACGAACACACGGGCCTCCCGGCGTTGGGCGTCGGCATTCGGGGCCGTATCCCCGGAAGTCCACATCCGTGATGCGGAAATGGAGGACTCGGGGTCCAGGAATGGTCTGCCGGTGGTGAGTTCGCGTCAATGCCCTGGAAGGAAGTGATCGACTTGTGCCGGAATGTGTCGGCGAAGAGATCAGCGAAGAGTGGGAGAGGGAAGCCCAGCGGGAAGGTCAGGACTCCGGTGAGCGCAGCACGCGCAGATGGCCGCGGCGCGCGACCTCCCGGGGATCTGCCTCCCGGCCGCTCTGCCCGCCCCCGGAACCAGAACCGGAACCGGACGAACCGGCGCCGCCCGCCGCCCCGGCCGCGCGCTCCTGCGGGCGGGCCGCCTCGCGCACCGCGTTGGCCAGGGCTTCCAGATCGTCGCTGCTCGGCCGGGCCGGACCGGTGTCGACGGCCAGCCGGACGACCTCCCAGCCGCGCGGGGCGGTCAGCCGCTCCGAGTGCTCCGAGCACAGGTCGTAGCAGTGGGGCTCGGCGTAGGTGGCCAGGGGTCCGAGAACCGCGGTCGAGTCCGCGTAGACGTACGTCAGCGTCGCGACGGCGGGGCGGCCGCAGGCGGTGCGCGAACAGCGACGTACAGGGCTCACGACGTTGGACGGTACCGCACTCTTGAGCGGGCCGCGACGACTCTCCACCAGCTCACTCCGCCGTGTCGTCCCGGTTCGCCCCGTGCATCCCATACGTGCACTTCCCGGTTGACCAGCGCGAAGATCGGGACCGTCGAGAGCCGCCGACGACAATTCCGGTCAGCGCTCGAACCGAGAGGGGTCATTCTGTGGCAGCGAAGCGAGCCGAGAGACGTCCGTTAATAAACGCAAACATGGCTGGAATGTTCAATAAGTGACATTGGACATGGCTGTCCAGTAAGCACGTGCCGGGGGCCGGGCGACGGCTACCCTCGTGAGTGATGACCAGGCCCGTACCCTCCGACCAGCCCGAGCCGCGCCCCCGCAGGCGCGATCGGCACGGCCGGGGTATGCGCGGTCCGATCGCGCCGCCACAGGTGCCGCTGTCGGTCAGCCGCGCCGAGTCCTTCGTCGATCTTGTGCAGGACTCCGCGGAACGGCTGGAGAGACGGTGGCCGCAGCTGTCGGGAGTCGACTTCACGGTGCTGGAGGTGCCGGTCACCGGCGTCGGCGGCGGCGCCGACGGGCCGTCCGGGCCCGGGCTCGACGGGCATCCGGCGCTCGGCTCCGGCGGCCTCACCGACGGATGGGACGGCGAGTCCGTACCGCTCGGGCGCTTCATCGCGGCGCGCGGCGACGCGCCGGACCGGATCGTGATCTACCGGCGCCCGGTGGAGATCCGCACCAAGAACCGGGACGAGCGCGCCCTGCTGGTGCACGAGGTCGTGGTCGAGCAGGTCGCGGAGCTGCTGGGGCTCGAGCCGGAGTCGGTCGACCCGCGGTACGGGCAGGAGTAGGGCGGAGCCGGTTCCCCGGCCCCGCCCCACCACCCGGTTCTAGCGGTTCAGGACGGACAGGTCCTGTGTCGCGTGCGGCACGTCCACCGTCCCCCGGTCGTCCGGGAGGGACTGGATCGTGAAGGCCGGGACGCCGCCCTGCGGCAGCGCCAGCATCCGCGAGGCGTGGACCGGGCCGCCCGAGAGGCGTTCCACGGTCACGGCGTACTGCCCCTTGGCGCCGGACGGCTTCGGCGGGGCGACGGCCTTCGTGGTGCCCCCCTTGACCGTGTAGGTCTCGCTGGCCGGGGTGCCGCCCCCGCTGCCCGCCGAGGCGGTCACGCGGACCTTCGAGGTGGCGCCCGGGGCGACCAGGGAGAGGGTGGAGCCCTTGGCCCGGTTGTCGGCTGCGGTGGCGGTGCGTTCGATGGCGCCGGTGGCGGGGATGAACGCCGTCTCCTGGTCGCTGCCCTTCCCGCGGGTGACCTGGAGCCCGGCGACCACCGGGGTGGCCGGGCCCTCGTCGCCCTCGGGGGTGAGCAGCAGCGATCCTGGCTCGCCCTTGGTGACGTCGCCGAGGTCGATCGCCGCGCTCATCCCGCTCTTGACGTGCAGGGACTCATGCCCGGCCGGGGTGATCGAGCTGGTGGGCCCGGCGAGCCGCACCTTGAGGTCCGCGTCGTCCGCGCCGGGCGCGAAGACCACCAGGCGCGCCGACGTGGCGTCGGACGGGATGCCGGGGATCGCGACGCTCGTGGCGGGCACCGCGGAGGCCGGGATCCAGTCGCCGCCGCGCTTCTCGTCGATGGCCTGGACGGCTGCGCCGACGCGTCCGCTGCGGGCCGTCACATGGAGGGACACATCGGTGGACCGCTGATCGGTGAGCGTGGAGAGCAGCACCGGCACGGTGGACCGGCCCGGGACCGTGATCGACTCGTCGCTCGTGGACTTGAGGCGGCCGTTCGGGCCGTACATCGTGAGGTCCACCTCGGCCGCCCGGTCGTCCGGGTTGGTCAGGTGGACGAAGTCCTGCCGGTCCTTCTCGGTGGACGCGCCGGGGAACCAGAAGTCGGTGTCCGGGGCGGTGCACGCGGTGCCCATGAGGCCGCGTCCGCTGCCCGCGTCGATCTCGGTCGTCTGCTGGACGGTCCAGCCGGGCGCGAGCGGGCCGTCGGCGGTGCCGACGAGTGCGGGGGCGCCCGAGCGGTCGGTGTCGGTGGTGACCGGCGTGCCGGGGCTCTTGAGCGGCAGGACGGGCTTGTCCGCGTCCTTTCCGCCCTTCCCGCCCGTGGCGCCGTCCGCCTCGTCGGACACCCCGTCAGGGGCGCTCTGGGCGGGCAGCAGTTCGGCCCTGGCGCTCCCGCCGCCCGCTCCGCCGCCGCTCCGCTTCGGGGTGTACGCGGTGTACGTCGTGCGGCTCACGTCGGAGTCGCTGGGCGACGGGCACAGCAGCGTGGAGCGCTGTACGGGCAGCCGGCTGGCGGCCTTGGCCGCCGTGCCCGCGTCGTCCGACGGGCCGCCGGTGAGGGTCGCCACGCCGGTGACGGCGGCCAGCGCCGCCGCCGCGCCGATCAGGGACAGGGTGGTGCGGTTCATCGCTGCTGATCGCTCCCGTCGCGGCGGCCCTCGTTGGCGGCGCCGCCGTACGTCGTGTCGCCCTGGGCGGGGTAGGTGCCGTCGGGGTACGTGCCGTCGGGGTAGGGCTGCTGCTGGTCGTAGCCGTACGGGTCGGCCTGCTGCCCTGCGGCGTACTGTCCGCCGCCGGGCTGCCCCGCGGCGTACGGATCGGCCGCGTACGGATCGGCGTAGGGGCCGCCCGCGTACGGGTCCGCCTGGTACGCGGCGTCCTGGTACTGCCCCTGCGGGTACGGATAGCCGCCCGGGTACTGGTCGGCCGGGTACTGCCCGTATCCGGCGTCCGCGTAAGGCTGCTGGACATCCCACTGCCCGTACGGCTGCGGCTCGGGCTGCTGCTGCGGCTGATCCGGTACGAACGGCTCCGGTACGAACACCGGCGGCTCGGCGGGCGGTGCGGGCGGCGGGGGTACGTCCGCCGCCGGTGCGCCGCCCTCCGCCGGGGCGTCCCGCGGCGCCTCCGCCGCCTGCGCGGCCTCCGCGGCGGCGCGCAGCCGCCGCGCCCGGCGCCCGTCGCCCGCCAGGTCCTCGGCGGTGATGGCGGCGGCCGCCGCGGCCTCCGCCTCCGGCATGTCGTCGTCCACGTCACGGCGGCGGCCCGGCAGCGCGAGCACCAGCAGGACGACCGCGAGCAGCCCCTGCGCCCAGATCCACGCGGTGTGGGTGATCGGGGTGTCGTAGGTGAGGTCGAGCCGACCGCCGTTCGCGGGGAGTTCGAAGCCCTGCGCCCAGCCGTCGAGGGTCTTGGCCGTCAGCGGCTTTCCGTCGAGCGTGGCCGTCCAGTCGGGGGTGGCCCGGTCGGCGAGCCGCAGCACGCGCCCGTCGGCGCCGTCCGGGATGGTGGTGTGCGCCTCGACGGGACCGGCCGCCACGGGCACCGGCGCGGCCGGCGTGCCGCCGCCCTGGGCACCGGGCGCGGCGATGGAGACCCGCGAGACCCGCTGGTCGAGCCGCCACAGGGTGCCGTCCTTCTCCCTGCTGAGCTGGGTGAGCCCGGGCGTGGCGTTCAGTACGCGGGTCACATCGCGCGAGGCGCCCTGCTGTACGTAGACGTAGCGCACCGCGTAGGCGCCCAGCCGGGCGGTCTGGTCGGCGCCGGAGCCCGCGACCAGATGGGCCACGACGTCGTCGAGGCGGGTGTCGGCGCCGCCCGCGGCGGCGAGTTCGCCGTCGCCGAGCCGGGCGCCGGAGCCGCGCACCAGGGCGTAGTCGGTGCGGGCGTCGTCACCGGAGAGCACCAGGGTGCGGGCCTGGTCCTCGGTGGCGCTCTCGGCCGCCACGAACGCCGGGACCTGGGAGGGCTCGCGCCGGGACAGCGGACCGTCCGCGCCGCTGACCATCCAGCTGACGGCGGCGTACAGCGGGGCGGCGGCCGAGGCGACGGCGATGATCAGCGCGACCGGCTGGCGCCAGCCGAAGCTCTGCGCCGCCACGCGCTCCTTGGCGCCCTCGGCGCCGACCACGGCGGCGGTCAGCAGCGCCAGCCCGTAGACGAGGGTCGCGGGCCCGGCCCAGGCGGAGCCGTTGCTGAGCGCCGCGAAGAGGAACCCGGTGAGGGCCGCGGCCCAGGCCGTACGGACCGTCAACTGCCGTTCGCCGCGCATCAGCGCGGCGAGCGCGGCCAGCACGAAGCCGAGCAGCAGCAGCGTGCCGCCGCCCTTGGGGCCGCCGGGGCTCAGCGCGAGCAGGTCCAGGCCGGACGCGGCGCCGCTGCCGCTGTCGAGCCCGGCCTCCTTCAGGAAGCGCACCGGGTCGGTGAGCAGGTCGACCGACCAGGGGGCGAGCACGAGCAGGGGGGTGAGGACGACGGCCAGGAACCGCAGCCCGTACGCCATCAGCGGTTCGCCCTGCCGTTGCCGCAGGACGAGCACCCCGGCGGACAGCAGCAGCGCGATCGGCCAGACGACCGGCGTGAACGCCATGGTGAACGTCAGCAGCAGGGCGTACGCCCACGCCGCGCGCCAGCTCGGCAGTCTGCCCTTCGTACCGCCCGCCCGGAAGCCGCCCGCGGCCGCCGCCGCGCGCGCCATCAGCGGCAGCAGGACGGCCAGCACCGCGGTGCCAAGACGCCCGCCCGCAAGCGCCCCGGTGGCGGCCGGGAGGAAGGCGTACGCGACGCTCCCCCACGCGCGCAGCAGGCGGGACTCGACGAGCGGCCGGGAGGCGAAGTACGCGATGAACCCCGCCAGCGGCACCGAGCAGACCAGCAGCAGGGTCAGGGTGAATCCGGTGCTGCCCAGGAAGACCGTCGCCAGCGCGGCGAGCGCGGCGAGATAGGGCGGGGCGCTCTGGGTGCCGCCGGTGCCGACCGGATGCCAGCCGTCGATGCAGCTCGCCCACAGGTCGGAGACCTGTGCGGGGGCGGGCAGCAGATCGCCGCCCGCGAGCGCGCCGGTGCCCAGCAGTTCGCGGCAGGCGACCAGGGAGACCACCAGCAGCACGACGAACAGCATCGGGCCCGGTTTGCGCGCGATCCGCTTGAGCCGCGCGAACTGCTCGATCTCCAGGAAGTCGGCGTCGTCGCCGGTCGGCCCGGACTCGACGGCGCCATGACGGCCGCCGGAGGACAGCTCGGGCTCGGACCGTCCGCCGATGTTGCTGGCGATCTGCTCGGCCGTCGCCCGCACGGTCGCCCCGGAGGGCGGGAAGAGCGGCCGCAGCTCGCTCGGCTCGGTCGCCGGACGGCCGCGCCGTTTGCGCGCGGCGCTGATCTTCCCTGGCCGCAGCAGCGTGCCGGACAGCCCGGTGACCTCGTCCAGCGCCTGTCCCGGCACCTTGCCCACCAGATAGGCGAGGGTGCGCAGCAGGGTGCCGAGGACGACCCGCAGCATCACATAGGGCAGCAGCGCGCCCCGGGTGTTGACCAGCAGGGTGTAGACGGCACCGGCCTTGTCGACGCGGTGCGGGCTGGCCACGGAGCGGCCCACGCAGTCGATGGGGCGCCGCTCGCGCGCGGACGCCTCGGCGTGCCGCAGGGAGGCGTCCGGCGCGATGAGTACCTGGTGGCCGGCGGCGTGGGCGCGCCAGCACAGATCGACGTCGTCCCGCATCAGGGGCAGCCGGGGGTCGAAGCCGCCCAGCTGCTCCCAGACGTCGCGGCGCACCAGCATGCCCGCGCTGGAGACCGACAGCACGGGCCGCACCTGGTCGTGCTGGCCCTGGTCCTGTTCGCGGCGCTCCAGACCGGTCCAGCGGCGGCCGCTGCGGGCGATGCTGACGCCCACTTCGAGCAGCTGCTTGCGGTCGTACCAGCCGCGCAGCTTGGGGCCGATGATCGCGGCCTCGCGGTTGGCCAGCAGCTCGGCGTCGGCGACCCGCAGCAGCTCGTGGAGCGCGTCCGGGTCGGGCGCGCAGTCGTCGTGCAGCAGCCACAGCCACTGGATCGGCTCGCCGTGCGGCAGCTCCGGCATGTCGTACGCGTCGTCGCGCCAGGTGCGGTTGACGGGGTCCCAGCCGCTGGGCCGCTTGAGGTACGGCAGCTCCTCGGTGCCCAGCACGGGGGCACCCCGGACGGCCTCGGCGACGGCCGTACCGAAGCCGCTGCGGCGCGCCAGGTGCAGGACCCGCTCCTCGCCGAGGGCTTCGGTCAGCAGCCGGGCCGACTCGTCGGCGCTGCCGGTGTCGGCGGCGACGACGCTCTGCACGGGCCGCTCCTGGCCGAGCAGGCCGGACAGCGCGTCGGGCAGCCAGCGGGCGCCGTCGTGGGAGACGAGCACGGCGGTGACGACATGGCGCGGGAACTCAGGTGCCGGTTGCGCGGCGGCAAATCCGGCGGAGGCGGCCGGGTGTGGGGCCGCCGAGTGGCTGTGCACGGACATCGAGGTACGGGCCCCGGTTCGCTGGACTGCGGTGGACGAGCCCGCCCCAGGGGGACGTTGGCGCGCCTCGGACGGGCCCCCACACTAACGGCTGCGTACGCAGGCGGTCCGCCTCCCATCGCCCCAGGGGGCGGGAGACGGACCGTGTACTCCGCCGTGAGCTGTGCGGATGTGGTCTGACCGCAGCTTCTTCCTCAGACCGCGGCCTCGGACCGCGCCTCAGACCGCGGCCTTCTTCAGGCGGCGGCGCTCCCGCTCGGAGAGGCCGCCCCAGATGCCGAAGCGTTCGTCGTTGGCGAGGGCGTATTCAAGGCATTCGGAGCGGACCTCGCAGGCCAGGCAGACCTTCTTGGCCTCGCGCGTGGACCCGCCCTTTTCCGGGAAGAACGATTCGGGATCGGTCTGGGCGCACAGTGCGCGCTCCTGCCAACCGAGCTCCTCGTCCGCCTCTTCGACCAGCAGTTGCTGGAACAACTCGGTCATGTGCGCCCCTCGTCTGTTTTCGCGTCCCCGGTGCCGTCCCCGTGCCCTGGTGCCGTGGGTCAAACCGGCAGAACGACACGTGTGAAATTACAAGTGCGCCGATCCGGGCCAGTCAAGCCGAGATCTGCTATTGGGCCTCTTATTCACTCTGCGGAACCAAGGCTGCGCGGAAAGTGTTCAAATCGGCCTAAACGCGACACGTTTCCCATCCGCTGTCCCCGGCGTCCCTCGTTCCCCACGAACGCACTCACCGTGGAGGACGCCGTGAACACCGTTTCCGTTGCACACAGGGGCTAGGTGCTGCGCCATGTGTCCGGCTAACGCTCGGGCAAACCTTTCTGCCTCCACATCGACCGGATGTGGTGAACGAGGACCACCCGGGCGAGTGATCAAGTTGACAGGAGGGCACGGACCCGCTGTCCTTGTCCTCATGTCAGTGACCCACGCGCCCCAGTCGACCCGTGACCACGGGTTCCGCTGCGCCGTGCAGGCTCGCTGTCGCTGTTCCAGCTGTTGATGCCCTTCTGAGCTCCAGCTTCTTTCCCTCGCGTATCCATCGCGTCTCCCTGCGTCACCCCGCACAGCTCCGCTTCGCGCACCACCGCGCTTCTCCGCCGAGGAATCCCCCACATGAACAGCGACGTCCAGATCGCCGGTGACCCGCTCGCCATCCCGCATCTGCTGCCGCCCGCACCCGCGCACCCCACCACCGTCTCCGGCTTCGCCGGGCTCGCCCGCGACATCGCCGCCGACCGCGACAGCTGGGCGCCGCTCGTGCGGTACGACGCCACCAGCCGCTGGTACCACCGGCTGCGCACCGGCCCCGGCTATGAGGTCTGGCTGCTCAGCTGGGTGCCCGGTCAGGGCAGCGGGGCCCATGACCACGGGCGCTCCTCCGGCGTACTGACCGTGCTCCAGGGCGAGTTGACGGAGCGCGTGGGGGAAGACGGCGGCGCACGGCATACGCTGCGCGCCGGCGCGCAGCGCGTCTTCGCACCCGGATACGTGCACGACGTCGTCAACGACGCGCTCGAACCCGCCGTCAGCCTGCACATCTACTTCCCCGGCCTCACCGAGATGCCCCCGCACCCCGCCCAGCCCGCCGGTAGGGGCGCTCCCGCCCCTCTTGATGCCCTGAGCTGAGCCCCGCCCCGCACGGTCCCGTTGTCCTAGGCGGCTGCAAGGCCCTCCCGTCGCCCACCACCACCCTCAACGGATCAGCCTTCGGCTGACAGACTGTCCCCCGTCGCCCACCACCACCCTCAACGGATCAGCCTTCGGCTGACAGACTGTCCTCCATGCGCATTGTGGTTCTGGCAGGCGGCATCGGCGGCGCCCGTTTCCTCCGCGGTCTGATGTCGGCGGTTCCCGACGCCGACATCACCGTCATCGGCAACACCGGCGACGACATCCACCTCTTCGGCCTCAAGGTCTGCCCCGACCTCGACACCGTGATGTACACGCTCGGCGGTGGCATCCACGAGGAGCAGGGCTGGGGCCGGGCCGAGGAGACCTTCGCCGTCAAGGAGGAGCTGGCGGCGTACGGCGTGGGGCCCGAGTGGTTCGGCCTCGGCGACCGGGACTTCGCCACGCACATCGTCCGTACGCAGATGATGGGCGCCGGTTACCCGCTCAGCGCCGTCACCGAGGCGCTGTGCGCGCGGTGGCGGCCGGGGGTGCGGCTGCTGCCGATGACGGACGACCGCGTCGAGACCCACGTCCTCATCGACACTGCGGACATCAGCGGCTCCGCCGCGGGGGACGGTGACGGCCGCAAGGCCGTGCACTTCCAGGAGTACTGGGTCCGGATGCGCGCCTCCGTGCCCGCCCATGCCGTGGTGCCCGTCGGCGCCGACCAGGCCAAGCCCGCGCCCGGGGTCCTGGAGGCCATCGCCGACTCCGACGTCGTCCTCTTCCCGCCGTCCAACCCCGTCGTCAGCGTCGGCACGATCCTGGCCGTCCCCGGGGTGCGCGAGGCCATCGCCGACGCCGGGGTGCCCGTCGTCGGCCTCTCCCCCATCGTCGGCAACGCGCCGGTGCGCGGCATGGCCGACAAGGTGCTCGCCGCCGTCGGCGTCGAGTCCACCGCGGCGGCCGTCGCCAAGCACTACGGCTCCGGGCTGCTCGACGGCTGGCTCGTGGACACCGTGGACGCCGGGGCGGTCGAGGAGGTCGAGGCCGCCGGAATCCGCTGCCGGGCCATTCCGCTGATGATGACCGACACCGAGGCCACGGCGCGCATGGCCACCGAGGCGCTGGCGCTGGCCGAGGAGGTCCGGGCATGAGCAGACCGCCCGCCTCCCCGGAGGTCTCCTCGTACCAGGTGTGGGCCATTCCCGGGCTGCCCGAGGTACGGCCCGGCGACGACCTCGCCAAGCTCATCGCCGACGCCGCGACCGCCGGTGGTCTGCCGGGGCTCGCGGACGGCGACGTCCTGCTCGTCACCTCGAAGATCGTCAGCAAGGCGGAGGGGCGCGTCGTCGCGGGCGACGACCGCGAGGCCGCCATAGACGCCGAGACCGTCCGGGTCGTCGCGCGGCGCGGGCGCACCCGGATCGTCGAGACCCGGCACGGCCTGGTCATGGCCGCCGCCGGAGTCGACGCCTCCAACACCCCCGCGGGCACCATCCTGTTGCTCCCCGAGGACTCCGACGCCTCCGCCCGCGCCATCCGGACCGGGCTGCGGGACGCGCTCGGGGTCGACGTCGGCGTCGTCGTCACCGACACCTTCGGGCGGCCATGGCGCACCGGGGTCACCGACGTCGCCATCGGCGCGGCCGGCGTGCGCGTCCTGGATGATCTGCGCGGCGGCACCGACACCCACGGCAACGCGCTGAGCGTGACCGTCGTCGCCACCGCCGACGAGCTGGCCGCCGCAGGAGAGCTGGTCAAGGGCAAGGCGGACGGGCTGCCGGTGGCGGTGCTGCGGGGGCTGCCGCACGTGGTCGCGGACGCCGACGGGGAGCCCGACGCGGGCGCGCGGCCGCTGGTGCGCGGCGCCGCCGACGACATGTTCCGGCTGGGCACATCCGAGGCCGTCCGGGAGGCGGTGACCCTGCGCCGTACGGTCCGCGAGTTCACCGGCGAGCCGGTGGACGGCGCGGCGGTGCGCCGCGCCGTGGCCGCCGCCGTCACCGCGCCCGCGCCGCACCACACGACGCCGTGGCGGTTCGTGCTGCTGGAGTCGGCGGAGTCGCGGACGAGGCTGCTCGACGCGATGCGGGACGCGTGGATCGCCGACCTGCGGGCCGACGGCTTCTCTGAGGAGTCCGTCGCCAAGCGGGTACGGCGCGGTGACGTGCTGCGCAAGGCGCCGTACCTGGTGGTGCCGTGCCTGGTCGCGGACGGCGCCCACCCGTATCCGGACCCCCGCCGGAGCGCGGCGGAACGGGAGATGTTCGTGGTGGCGGCCGGGGCCGGGGTGCAGAACCTGCTGGTCGCGCTGGCGGGTGAGCGGCTGGGGTCGGCGTGGGTGTCGTCGACGATGTTCTGCCGACCGGTGGTGCGGGAGGTGCTGGACCTGCCGGAGGACTGGGACCCGATGGGCGCGGTCGCCGTGGGCCACCCGGCGGCCACCCCGCCGCCCCGTCCGGATCGGGGCGTGGACGGGTTCGTGGTGGAGCGGTAGGGAATTCGGGGCGCGCGGGGTGGGGGTGCGCGCCGGGGCGGGGGTTGTGCGGGTGCGTTGTGGGTGTGCGGGGCGTGGCTCGCCACTGGCCCCGGGCCGTGGGCATCTGGGTGGGGCATAGGGTGGCGGCGTGGCGGGACGTCGGGTGTGGGTGCCTTCCTGCGCGTACGACCTCGCGCGGAACCTCGGTGTGCTCCAGCGCGGCCCGGGCGACCCCGCGTTCCGCGTCGACGCGGACGGGGCGTTCTGGCGGGCCAGCCGGACCCCGGACGGGCCCGGGACCGTGCGGATCGCGCGGGACGGCAAGGGAGTCGAGGCCGCGGCCTGGGGGCCGGGGGCCGAGTGGCTGCTCGACCGGCTGCCCGCGCTCCTCGGCGCCGACGACGATCCGTCCGCGTTCACCCCGCGCCACCGGCTGGTCCACGAGGCGCACCGCCGGAATCCCGGGCTGCGGCTGATCCGGACCGGGCTGGTGCTGGAGTCGCTGATCCCCTCGATCCTGGAGCAGAAGGTCACCAGCGACGAGGCGTACCGGGCCTGGCGGTTGCTGCTCCAGCGCCACGGCGAACCCGCGCCGGGGCCGATGGAGCGCATGCGGGTCATGCCCGAGCCGCGCGCCTGGGCGCTGATCCCGTCGTGGGAATGGCACCGGGCGGGCGTGGACAGCAAGCGCTCGGCGACGATCCTGCGGGCCGTGCGGGTCGCCCGGCGGCTGGAGGAGGCCGCGGGCATGGACCTCGACGCCGCGTCGCGGCGGCTTCAGCTCATCCCGGGCATCGGCCCCTGGACAGCGGCGGAGACCCTTCAGCGCAGCAACGGCACCCCGGACGCGATCACGGTCGGGGATCTGCATCTGCCCCGCATCATCGGCTACGCGCTCACGGGTGAACGCGGCGCGGACGACGCGGCGATGCTGGAACTCCTCGCGCCCTACGCCGGGCAGCGGCACCGGGCGGCCCGGCTGATCCTGCTGTCGGGCCGTACGCCGCCCCGGCGCGCACCCCGTTTCGCGGTACGGGACTTCCGGGCGATGTAGCTACTGGTCCGAGGAGAACCGGACCGCGCCCGGCGGGATGTCCACCCCGCACCACACCCGGACCCCGTCGCGCAGTTCGTTGTCCGGCCCGACCAGCGCGCCGTCGCCGACGACCGCGCCGTCCAGCACCGTACGGGCGCCGACCCGGGCCCCCGCGCCGATCAGCGAGTCGCGGACCTCGGCGCCCTCCTCGACCACGGCGCCCTCCAGCACCGTGCTGCCGTCGATGCGCGCGCCCGCGCCCACCCGGGCCTGCGGCCCGATGACGGTGCCGCCGGTGAGCTTGGCGTCGCCCGCGACGGTGGCGGTGTCCAGGACGAGGCGATCGCCGCAGCGGCCCGGGACGGCCGGGGAGGGGGCGCGGCCGAGGACGAGGTCGGCGGAGCCGCGGACGAAGGCCTGCGGGGTGCCGAGGTCGAGCCAGTACGTGGAGTCGACCATGCCCTGGAGGTGGGCGCCCGCTTCGAGGAGCCCGGGGAAGGTCTCGCGTTCGACGGAGACGGGCCGGTCGGCCGGTATGGCGTCGATCACGGAGCGGTTGAAGACGTACGCGCCCGCGTTGATCTGGTCGGTGACGATCTCCTCGGGGGTCTGCGGCTTCTCCAGGAAGGCGGTGACCCGGCCCTGTTCGTCGGTGGGCACGAGCCCGTACGCGCGGGGGTCGCTGACCCGGGTGAGGTGGAGGGAGACATCCGCGCCCGCCCGGCAGTGGGTGTCGACGAGGGCTCGGATGTCGAGGCCGGTGAGGATGTCGCCGTTGAAGATGAGCACCGGGTCGTCGGGGCCCGAGCGCAGCCGGGAGGCGACGTTGCGGATGGCGCCGCCGGTGCCCAGCGGCTCCTCCTCGGTCACGTACTCCAGGTGCAGACCGAGGGAGGAGCCGTCGCCGAAGTACGGTTCGAAGACCTCGGCCAGATAGGAAGTGGCGAGCACGATGTGCTCGACCCCGGCGGCGCGGGCGCGGGCGAGTTGGTGCGTCAGGAAGGGAACGCCCGCCGCCGGGACCATCGGCTTGGGAGTGTGCACCGTCATGGGGCGCAGCCGCGTTCCCTTGCCGCCGACCAGGAGGATCGCTTCTGGCGTTGCTGGCGCTTTGGTCACGTAGTCTCTGCTTCCTGCTCTGGCTCCCCGTGGTCGGCGGCCAGTGTATGCAGAAGCCAGGACCGCGCCCTGTCAGCGCCCCTGGAGCCGGGCGGCTGTGCTGCGTACGGAGCCGAGCTTGCTGTACAGGCGCTGTCCGGGGCACTCGGTGGCGAGGCCGTCGCGGTGTCCGGAGATGACGCGCAGCTTCACCGGGACACCCTTTTTGTACTTGTTACCGCCACCGGACACCAGATACGTGGTGCCGCGTGGATTCCGGCCGAAGAGGCCGAGTTTCCACGCGGTGAGCTTGGCGAGGGCCCGCACGGCCTGGGCGGAGGGCTCCGTGTCGGAGTACGTGCCGAGGACGGCGATGCCCATGCTGTCCTGGTTGAAGCCGAGGGTGTGCGCCCCGAGTACGGCCTTGGTGACGCCTCCCGCGCGGCCTTCGTAGATGTTTCCGCACTTGTCGATGGTGAAGTTGTATCCGTAGTCGCGCCAGCCCATGCTCTGGACGTGGTAGCGGTAGATACTCCGCAAAACGGAGGGAACTTCCGCGCAGGTGTAGGTGTTGCCCGTCACGGTGTGGTGGACGAAGGCGGCCTTGAGGGTCTTGCTGTAGGCGTAGCCGCTCTCGCGGAGCGTCTCGTCGGCGCCCCATGCGGCGCGGGGGATGATGCGCGGCCGGGGCGCGGTGTGCCGGGCGGCGCCCGCCTCGCCCTGCCCGGCGGGGAGTTGGGCGGACGCGGACGGGCGCGGGGAGGGCTTGGCGGGCCGGGCCGCGGGGGACGCGACACCGCCGCCGGGGCGCGGGGCGCGGGTGGGATGCGGCTGCGGATGGCCATGCGGGGCGGCCGTGGGGTGCGGCTGCTGCTGTTGCTGCGGGTGCGCGTGCGGGTCCGGGTGTGCGTGCGGCTGCTGCTGCGGTTGCGCGTGCGGCTGTGATTGCGGGTGCGGCTGTGATTGCGGGTGCGGCTGCTGCTGCGGTTGCGCGTGCGGGTCCGGGTGCGGGGGGTTGGGGTGGGCCGGGGGCGGGGCGGGGGCGGCTCCGGAGTCGGCTCCGGGGTCGACGAGTTCGAGGCGCAGCCCGGCGGGCAGCTCGGCCGGTGCGGCACCGGCGGGCTCGGCGGCGCGCACGCGGGCCTGGACGCCGTCGGAGTCGCCGACCCACAGCGGGGCGGTGCCGCCGCGCGGACGCCCCGCGCCGCCGTCGGAGGCGTCGGGGGCGTCGTCGTGGTACGCCCGCAGGTCGCGCCAGGCGGACCACCGGCCGGTACCGGCGGCGCGGGTGCGCACCTGGACGCTGCCTGGGAGGTCGGCCGAGGCGTCGTCCCAGACGGCGCCGACGAGGGAGAAGGGGGTGACGTCGCGGGCGGCGAGCTGCCGGTCGCCGCCGGGTGCGGTCATGCCCCGGTCGAGCGGGAGCAGGGGCAGCGACTGGGTGCCGCCCCTGAGGTCGGCGCGGTCGGCCCGGGCCTGTGCGGTCCCCAGGGCGAACGGGAAGGCGAGGGCGGCGGTGCACACGACGCCGATCGAGGATGCAAGGAATCCACGCATGATGAAAATACTGTGCATATCGTGACAGAACTTTCCATTCGGACGCGCGGTGAGCGGCCGACCGGAACAGTCGCCCGCCCCCGCCGCCCCTCCGCCGAACGGGTGGGACGCGTACCCTTGCGCGGATGAACGCCACCGATCGCACCCCCGCCGACCTGCTGCGATCCGCGCTCGCCGCGGATCCCGCGCGTCCCCTGGTGACCTTTTACGACGACGCGACGGGCGAGCGCGTCGAACTCTCCGTGGCCACGTTCGCCAATTGGGTGGCCAAGACCGCCAACCTGCTCCAGGACGATCTGGCCGTGGCCCCCGGTGACCGGGTCGCCCTGCTGCTGCCCGCCCACTGGCAGACCGCGGCGTGGCTGCTGGCCTGCTCGTCGGTCGGGGTCCTCGCGGACGTCGGCGGCGATCCGGCCGCGGCCGATGTGGTGGTGAGCGGGCCGGACACCCTGGAGGAGGCGCGCGCATGCTCCGGGGAGCGGGTAGCGCTCGCCCTGCGCCCCCTGGGCGGCCGGTTCCCGCAGCCGCCGCAGGGGTTCGCCGACTACGCCGTGGAGGTGCCGAGCCAGGGCGACCGCTTCGCGCCGTACGCCCCGGTGGACCCGGACGCGCCCGCGCTGGCCGTCGGCGGCCTCGAACTGACCGGCGCGGAGCTGGTGGAGCGGGCGCGCGCGGACGCGTCCGCGCGCGGGCTCACGCCCGGCTCCCGGGTGCTGTCGGGGCTCCCGTACAACGGCTGGGAGGGGCTGTCGTACGGGCTGTACGCGCCCCTGGCGGCCGGCGGCTCGGTGGTGCTGTGCCGCCATCTGGACCAGTTGGACGAGAAGGGGCTCGTGGAGCGCCGGGAGAGCGAGCGCGTCACCGCCTAGGGCCCCTTCATCCTGCCCCGGCTCACGGCCCGGCCGTCCGTCTGACCCGTCCGGCGGACTGCCGGGCCGAGCCCGCGCGCCCCGGCGTGCACCCCGCGCGATGATCGACGGATACGTACAACCATGTGCGGGGTTCGCATGTCTGTCCCATTGATCGGCCCAGCACGCGACACCGCTCCTGTCCGCTGCCGGGCGGGACGCGGGGCGGGAGGACGCGGACGTGACGACTGACAGCCAAGAGCCGGCGCCGAGACCCAAGCGGCGGTGGCTGCGCTGGGCCGCGCTGGGCGCGACCCTGCTGGTGCTGTCGGCCGCCGGGACGGGGTGGTGGTTCTACGAACGCCTCGACCGCAACATCCGCACCGATACCCGGACCGCCGACGAGCTGCGGAAGTACGAGGCCGAGCGGCCGGTGTCGGTGGTGCGCGGCGCGCAGAACATCCTGGTGATCGGCTCCGACAACCGGGGCGGCAAGGGGAACGGCAAGTACGGCCGGGACACCGGCACCCAGCGCTCGGACACCACGATCCTGCTGCACCTCCAGGCCGGGGGGAAGAGCGCGACCGCCGTCTCCATCCCGCGTGACCTGATGGTGGACGTACCCGAATGCGACCGGCCGAAGGGCGGGGGCCGACTGGCGGCCCGGTTCGAGCAGTTCAACTGGGCGTTCGAGTTCGGCGGCGCGGCCTGCACGATCCGTACCGTCGAAAAGCTCACCGGGATCCGGGTGGACCACCATGTGATCGTGGACTTCGCCGGGTTCAAGAAGCTGGTGAACGCGGTCGGGGGCGTGGAGGTGTGCCTCACCGAGCCGGTCGACGACGACGACGCGCATCTGCGGCTGCCCGCCGGCCGTCAGGTCCTGCACGGCGAGAAGGCGCTCGGCTATGTCCGCGCCCGTTACTCGATCGGCAACGGGAGCGACACCGAGCGCATCGCCCGGCAGCAGGAGTTCCTCAGCTCCCTTGTGAAGAAAGTGCAGAGCAATGGTGTGCTGCTCAATCCGGCGAAGCTGTATCCGGTGCTCAGCGCGGCGACCTCCGCACTGACCACGGATCCGGGCCTGGACACCCTCAAGGATCTGTACGGGCTGGTGCGCGGGGTGCGGGACATCCCGCGTGAGAAGATCCGTTTCCTTACGATTCCGCGACAGCCGTATACGTACAACAAGAATCGTGATGAACTCGTCCAGCCCGATGCCGACCGGCTGTTCCGCCAACTCCGCCTGGATCGCCCGGTGTCGGTGACCCGCGCCGTCACGGCCGCGCACGGCGAGGATCCCAAGGGCGTGGACCGCGCTCCGTACGAGGGGACCACGGCGGCGCGTGACATCTGTCAGTAAAGACCGGCAATGGCGGGGGCCCTCACTCGTGAAGAATCTCGAAAGGATTGGGCAGATTGCCCAGTTGTAGGGAAGTGGAATTTGTCACCGGCGGCGCGTGACGCGGATCCGGGCGGATAGTGTGAGCGATCCGGTGCGCTCCGAGAGGTGACCGCGCACTGTATATGAAGACGGACCGAGCGCCTTGAGGGGGAGGCGCCCGCGTGGCACCGACGGAGGACACAGGCGACCGTGGACGCGCAAGGCCATGGGCGGGACGGTGACATCGACCCCGCCGATCAGTGGGTGTTCGACCCGAACACCGGCAACTATGAGCTGCGGCTGAACCCCGCTGGGGAGACGGCCTCGGCCGCCGAGCCCCACGCGGCCCCCAGAACCACGGGCCGCCGCCGCGCCCCAGAACCCGAGCCTCGGGGGCGCAGGCGGGCGGCGGGCAAGCGGGAGCCGGAGAAGGCGGCGACTCCCGCGAGCAGGCGCAAGCCGAAGCCGAAGAAGTCGAAGACGAAGAAGGCTCTGTACTGGGGCAGTGGCACCCTGGCCTTTGTGCTGGTCGGTGGCTCGGCCGCGGCGTACTTCGTCTATGAGCACCTCAACGGCAACATCAGCAAGGTCGACATCGGCGAGAACAACGCCGCGGTCACCGACGGCCCGATGAACATCCTGCTCATCGGCACCGACCGGCGCGATGGCAAGGGGAACGAGGGCTACGGTGACGCGGGTAGCGTCGGCCATGCCGACACCACCCTGGTCATGCATGTCTCCGAGGACCGGACCAACGCGACGGTGCTGTCGATCCCGCGCGACATGATCACGGACATCCCGGACTGCCCGACCAAGCAGGAGGACGGTTCGGAGAAGGTCATCCCGGGCGAGTCGGAGGCGCGCTTCAACACGAGCCTGGGGCAGGAGGGGCGCGACCCCGGCTGCACCATGAAGACGGCCGAGAAGATCACCGGGCTGGACATCACCCACTTCATGATGGCCGACTTCAACGCCGTGAAGTCGATGTCCACGGCGGTCGGTGGCGTCGACATCTGCCTCGCCAAGGACATCAACGACCCCAAGTCGCATCTGAACCTGAAGGCGGGCAAGCACAACGTCAAGGGCGAGCAGGCGCTGGCGTTCGTCCGGACCCGGCACTCCGTGGGCTTCGGCGGCGACCTGGACCGGATCAAGCTCCAGCAGCAGTTCCTCAGCTCCATGATGCGCAAGATGAAGGGGAACGGGACGCTCAGCAGCCCGAGCAAGATGTGGGGCCTGGCCAACACCGCCACCAAGGCGCTCACCGTGGACACCGGCATCGGCACCGTCGACAAGCTGGTCTCACTGGGGAAGGCGCTCGGCAAGGTCGACCTGAAGAACATGACCTTCACGACGGTTCCGGTCGTCGACAACACCGACGGAGCGACGGTGCTGCTCGACAAGACCAAGGCCGAGCCGCTGTTCTCCATGGTCCAGCAGGATGTGTCGCTGACCGAGGTGAAGAAGAAGGAGAAGGCGGCCAAGGACAAGCAGGCGGCGCGGCTCAAGGGCCCGCAGGCCGACGCGTCCGAGGTCCGGGCCAAGGTGCTGAACGGCAGCGGGCAGACCGGAGCCGCCCAGGAGACCCTGGAGTGGATGCAGAACATCGAGGGGATGCCGCTCACCAGCAACGGCGGAAACGCTCCGGCAGATCTTGAGAAGACCACTCTGGAGTACGCTCCCAACCAGGCGGACCAAGCGCGCAAGCTGGCCGACAGCATGGGGCTGCCCGCGTCCGCGATGAAGGAAGGCACCAAGGACGCCGCCCCCAGGGCGGAGATGACGCTGACGCTCGGCGCGGACTTCAAGGGCGCGGGCACTCCCATCTCCGCTCCGGCCAAGGCGCCGAAGGACATTCAGAAGGTCGAGGCCGACGACAAGAACGTCTGCGCCAAGTGACCACCCCCGGCCGTCGGAGCACCCTCGCCCATCGGTCCGGACGAGCACGGAAGTACGGGGAGGGGCCCGATGCGACAGAGCAGTGTGCGGGGGGAGGGACGGCGGCAAGCCGTGCCCGAACCCCGCAGCACCGGTGAGGATGACAGCCCGCCCGGAGCGGAAGGCCCCGCGCCCGACGGCGCGGGGCGCCGCGACGGCGGTGGGGGCAGCGACGGCGGCGGGGGCCGCGGTGGCGGTCGGCGCGCGGAAGCCAAGCGCGGCGGCCGGGCGTTACGGGTGGTGCGGTGGAGCGCGCTGGTGCTCGCCGTGCTGGTACTGGGCGCGGCAGCCGGCGGCTACCTGTACTACAACCACCTGAACGGCAATCTGAAGAAGGAAGCGCTCGACCTCGGCGACAGCAAGCTGGGCAAGCCCGAGCCGAACGCGGCGGGCCAGACCCCTCTGAACATCCTGCTCATCGGTTCGGACAGCCGTAACACCGCCGAGAACGTGAAGCTCGGCGGCGCCAAGCAGGACGCCGACCGCAAGCCGCTGGCCGATGTGCAGATGCTGGTGCACGTCTCGGCCGACCGCAGCAACATGTCGGTGGTCAGCATCCCGCGCGACACCCGGGTGACCATCCCCCGGTGCACCGACCCGGACGGCAAGCGCGTCTACCCGAAGACCGAGGCGGCGATCAACCAGTCGCTCCAGCACGGCGGTCCGGGCTGCACGGTGGCCACCTGGAAGGAACTGACCGGCATATACATCGATCACTTCATGATGATCGACTTCAGCGGAGTGGTCTCCATGGCGGACGCCGTCGGCGGCGTCCCGGTGTGCGTGAAGGGCAACGTCTACTCGCACGACAGCAAGGGCCATGGCTCGGGGCTGCGGCTGACCGAGGGCACCCACTCCGTGAAGGGCGTCCAGGCCCTCCAGTGGCTGCGGACCCGCTACGGCTTCGAGGACAACACCGACATCGGCCGGGCCAAGGCCCAGCACATGTACATGAGCTCGATGATCCGCCAGCTGAAGAAGGGCACCAAGCTCAGCGACCCGGGCAAGCTGATGGACCTCGCGGAGGCGGCCACCGACGCGCTGACCGTCGACCACGGCCTCGGCGACGTCAAGAAGCTGTACAACCTGGGCAACGACCTGAAGCGGGTGCCGACCGAGCGCACCACCATGGTCACGATGCCCTGGCAGTACAGCGCGGACGAGCAGTTCGTGGAGCCCAAGCCCGGGGACGCCGAGCAGACCTTCGCGCTGCTGCGCAACGACACGGCACTGGACGGCAAGGACAAGAAGAAGCCGGACCGGACCCCGGCCCCCACCGCGCCCAAGAGCGAGATCCCGGTCGTCGTGCAGAACGGCACCGCCTCCATGGTGTACGGGCCCGTCTCCGGCCGCGCCGGTGTGATCACCAATGAGCTCTTGCGGCTCGGCTACACCAAGGCCGCCGCGAACACGGTGCTCATCGCGCAGGCCGACACCACCGTGTCCTACCCGAACGAGGCCGAGCAGGGCGACGCGCTCGCCGTGGCCAAGGCCCTCGGGCTGCCCAAGAGCGCGGTGAAGTCCTCGAAGTCGGTGCAGGACGTGACCGTGGTGGTCGGCAACGACTGGCGCGCGGGCACCACCTACCCGAAGGCCGGGGCGACCGACGACGACAAGACCCCGGAGAGCGCCGACGCCCTCAACGGCGAGGACAAGAAGGCGTGCATGAAGATCAACCCGAACTACACGTTCTGAGCGCACGCCGAAGGGGCCGGACCATCGCGGTCCGGCCCCTTCGGCGTAGCCGTACTTCGTACGAGCGTGTCTACTGCGCCATGACCGCCGGGCGGCGGCTGGCGATGACCTTCTTGGCGAGCGAACGGGGGCTGGTCAGGAAGCCCCAGCCCCACGACATGTGCATGGTCGCGAGCGCGAGCGGAATCCGCACCCGGGCCCCCACCGGGAGCCCCTTCCCGGCCGGGAACGAGCCGGCGACGATGGCCGCCAGATAGCCGCCCGGGATCACGAAGCCCCACGGGGTGACGGCCGCGCCCACCACGGCGCCCGCCGCGATGGCCACCACGGCGGTCGGCGGGGCGAGGTAGCGCGCGTTGATCGAGCCCTGGTGGAAGCGGGCGACGACGTGCCGCCAGCGCCCGTAGTTCTTGTACTGCTTGGCCAGCGCCCGCACGTTCGGCCGGGGCCGGTACGAGACCTTCAGGTCCGGCGAGAACCAGACCAGCCCGCCCGCCTCACGGATCCGGAAGTTCAGCTCCCAGTCCTGGGCGCGGATGAACTCCTCGTTGTAGCCGCCCTGCTGCTCCAGCGCCTCGCGGCGGAAGACGCCCAGGTAGACGGTGTCCGCGGGGGCCGCCTCACCGCCGGTGTGGAAGGCGGCGTTGCCCACGCCGATCTTCGAGGTCATGGCGGCGGCCACGGCCTTCTCCCAGTCGTTCTCGCCCTCGGCGTGCATGATGCCGCCGACGTTCTGCGCGCCGGTCTCCTCCAGGAGCCGCACGGCGGTCGCGATGTAGTCGGGCGAGAGCATGCCGTGCCCGTCGACCCGCACCACCACGGGGTGGCGGGACGCCTTGATCGCGGCGTTCAGCGCGGCAGGGGTGCGGCCCGTGGGGTTGGGCACGGTGTTCACCCGGGGGTCCTCGGAGGCCAGCTGGGCGGCGATCTCCTCGGTGCGGTCCTCGGACGGGCCGACCGCGATCACCACCTCCATCTCACCGTCGTACTCCTGCTCCAGGATGTGCCGCACGGCGTTGCGCAGATGGCGTTCCTCGTTGAGCACCGGCATGATCACGGAGACGGCCGGGAGCTGATGCGGGGGCATGGCACCTCGGGGTTTCGGGGGCCGTGCCCCCAGGAGACTGCAGTAGCGGGGCCACGTTACCGCGAATGGCCGCACCGGAACGCGCCGCCCGGGTGGCACCGGGCGCTACGGGCGGCGTGGGGCGCCGGGACGCTCATCGTATGGCCCTACCGTGACAGCGGTCCCGACCCGCCAGCGCCCCGCCGGGGCCCGTTCACGGAGGTCTCCTTCGGTGAGTGCACCGGCCCGATCGACGCGCACACCCCGCCCCCGGTCCCGCTCCGGCCGCCGACGCCGCCGCTGGGGGCTGCGGATCGCCCTGTTCGTCGCGTGCCTGGTGCTGGCCGTCAGCGCGATCGGGCATCTGCTGGTGCGGGAGCTGGAATCCGGCATCCACCGGGTGGACGCCTTCGGCGGCCTGGACAACCGGCCGAAGAGCGCGGCCGGCGGCGTCAACTTCCTCGTGGTCGGCACCGACGGCCGGGACCGGATCACCCCGCAGGAGAAGGCGCTGTACCGGCTCGGCGGGGCGCCCTGCCACTGCACCGACACGGTCATCCTGGTCCATCTGTCGGCCGACCGCCGCCGGGCCTCCGTGGTCAGCCTGCCCCGCGACTCGTACGCCGTGATCCCCGCGTACACCGACCGCACCGGGAAGCGGCGCGACGCCCATCCGCAGCGGCTCAACGCCGCGTACGCCGAGGGCGGGCCCAGCCTGACCGTGCGCACCGTCGAGCACGCGACCGGGGTGCACATCGACCACTATCTGGAGGTCGACTTCACCAGCTTCATGAAGACCGTCGACGTGGTCGGCGGGGTGAAGGTGTGCACGTCCCGGCGGCTCAAGGACGACCACACCGGCCTCGACCTGCCGCCCGGCAGCCATGTCCTGAACGGCGGCCAGGCGCTCCAGTACGTGCGCTCCCGGCACACCGACGGCACCTCCGACCTCGGCCGGATCCAACGCCAGCAGCGCTTCCTGGCCTCGGTGCTCCACCAGACGACGGCGAGCGGCATCCTGCTGAACCCGGTGCGCTTCAACACCGTCGCCACCACCCTGCTCGGCTCGGTCCGCGCCGACCACGGCCTCGGCGCGGAGGACCTGATGTCCCTGGGCCGGGCCGTGAACGGCCTCACCCCCGCCTCCGCCGAGTTCGCCTCGGTCCCGGTGATCCTGCCGGGGAAGCGGCTCAAGGGCATCGGCTCCACGCTGCACTGGGACGAGCCCAAGGCCGCGCGGCTGTTCGACGCCATCCGCCAGGACCGGCCGCTGACCGCACACCACGCACGGCCCGAGGCCACCGTGGTCGACGTCGCCCCGCAGCAGGTCCGGGTCCACGTCCTCAACGGCACCGGGACGGCCGGGCTCGCCCGGCGCGCGGACCGGGCGCTGCACGCCACCGGCTTCGCCACCACCGGCTCCCCCGCCGACGCGGCCACCCAGGACCTGGCGCGCACGGTCGTCACGTACGACCCGGTCTGGAACCGCTCGGTGCGCACCCTGGCCGCCGCCCTGCCCGGCGCGCAGCTGAAGCCGGTACCGGGACAGGGCGGGGTGATGCAGGTCACGGTCGGCGCGGACTACAAGGATGTCCGCCCGGTGCGCACCGAGGACCCGCGCCGGGACCGCCCCGGCATCGAGGCCGTCACCGGCGACGAGGTCGCCTGCGCGTAGGGGTGCCGCTGACCGCGGCGCACTACGGCTCCTCGGGGGCCTCCGCGGCGCGCCGGGCGCGCAGCTCCTTGATCGCGCGGCGGCGGGCCAGCCGGTGGGTGCGGCGGATTTCGGCCTCCTGGTAGCGCCGCTTGTCGCGCTCGGTCTCCGGTATGACCGGGGGTACGGGGCGGGGCTTGCCGTCGGCGTCGACCGCGGCGAAGACCAGGTAGGCGCTGCCGACCTGGGTGGCGGGGGTGGATTCGTTCCAGCGCTCGGCCAGCACCCGCACGCCGACCTCCATGGAGGACCGTCCGGTCCAGTTGACCTGGGCCTTCACATGGACGAGATCGCCGACGCGGACCGGCTCCAGGAAGGCCATCTCGTCCATCGAGGCGGTGACCGCGGGGCCCTCGGAGTGCCGTCCGGCGACCGCCCCGGCGGCGTCGTCGACGAGCTTCATGATCACGCCGCCGTGGACGGTGCCGAGGAGGTTGGTGTCATTGCCGGTCATGATGTGCGACAGCGTGGTGCGCGAGGCGGCGGTGGGCTTGCCCGGAAGATCCACTTCGGCGCCCTGGGCCTGTTTGGTCATGCCGTCCACCATATGCGGACCACGTTCTTATCAGCTCTGCAACAGCCATGCCGCGATCCGGCACCCGCCCTGTAAGACAGCGGGTCCGACCAGGCACACTTCCCTGCATGAGCGAATGGCCCCAGGGTTACACCGGTGACCGCAACGACCGGTACGGACGCGGCAGCGGTAGCTCCCAGCCAGAGGGGGCCCGCTCCATGCCGCAGGTACGGCGGGCGGCGCCGGGTGGCGGCGGGCAGCAGCCCGCAGAGCCGCCGCTGCCCCCTGAGATGTCGCCGCGGGGGAACGTACCGCGGCCTTCACCGGGCTACGACGACTACGGCGGCCATGGCGACGACGGCTACAACACCGGACAGGTCTACGGCGGCGGCCGTGGTCCCGGCGGTCCTGGCAGCGGTGGGCGGGGCGGCCGTGGGGGCCGGGCGGGAGGACCTGTGAACTGGAAGCGCCGGATAACCATCGGCCTGGTCACCCTGGTCGTCCTCTTGCTCGCGGTCGGTATCGGCACCTACTTCTGGGCCGACGGCAAGCTCAAGCGCGACGTCGACCTCAGCAAGGTCGAGGACCGGCCGACCGGCGGCAAGGGCACCAACTACCTGATCGTCGGTTCGGACAGCCGTGAGGGCATGTCCGCCGAGGACAAGAAGAAGCTCCACACCGGCTCCGCGGAGGGCCGCCGCACCGACTCCATGATCCTGCTCCACGTCGGTGAGAACGGGAACACCATGGTCAGCCTCCCGCGTGACTCCTGGGTCACCATCCCGGCCTTCACCGGCTCGTCGAGCGGCAACCGGATCCCGGCGAGCCAGAACAAGCTGAACGCCTCGTACTCCTCCGAGGGCCCGCAGCTGCTCACCCGGACCATCGAGTACAACACCGGCCTGAAGATCGACCACTACGCGGAGATCGGCTTCGACGGCTTCGCCAAGATCGTCGACGGGGTCGGCGGGGTGGACATCAACATCCCGCAGGACATGAACGACAAGTTCTCCGGTGCCGACTTCAAGAAGGGCGAGCAGACGCTCGACGGACAGCAGGCGCTCGCCTTCGTCCGCCAGCGCCACGGCCTGGCCGGCGGTGACCTGGACCGCACCAAGAACCAGCAGCGGTTCCTGGCCGCGCTCGCGAACAAGGCGGCGACACCGAGCACGGTCATGAACCCCTTCAAGCTCTACCCGATGCTGGGCGCCGGCCTGGACAGCCTGGTCGTCGACAAGGACATGAGCCTGTGGGACCTGAAGGACATGTTCTTCGCGATGAAGAGCGTGTCCAACGGCGAGGGCAAGCAGATGAACATGCCCGTCTCCAACCCCGGTCTGCCCACCCCCAAGGGCAGCGCGGTCCAGTGGGACATGCCCAAGGTCAAGCAGCTGGTGGGCGAGCTGAAGAACGACGAGAAGGTCACGGTCTCCGGTAACTGACCGTTCCCCCGTCACAGACGACCGCCGCCGGGCCGAGCGCCCGGCGGCGGTCGTCTGTTAGGTTCGTCCCGCGCTACGGATTGAATCGGTTCAACCATCCGGGAAGGAACCGCACCACGATGACGTACCGCCCCGCCCCCGACCGCAGACGGCTCCTCCGCGGCCTCGCCCTCGCCGCAGCGACGACCGCCGCTTCCGCCGCCGTCCCGGCCGCCCTCGCCGCGCCCGCCACCGCCGCCGCGCCCGCCGCGCCCGCCACCGCCGCCGCGCCCGCCGCGGACCGCCGCCGGTGGACCCGGATCGCCCACGACGACTTCCGCCACGGCACCCGCCAGTGGGCCGCCGAGCTGGAGAGCGGCGGGACGGTACGGGCCAGGCACGGGGTGCTCGACGTCGACGTACCGGGCGGCGCCACGGTCTGGTTCACGCGCGAGCTGACCGGCCCGTACGTGATCGAGTACACCGCCACCCCGGTCGCGGAGGGCGGCCCCAACGACCATGTGACCGACCTCAACGCCTTCTGGAACGCCCGCGACGTCCGCTCCCCCGGCGATCTCTTCGCCACGACGCGCAGCGGCGCCTTCGCCGACTACGACCTACTGAAGACGTACTACATCGGCTACGGCGCCAACCTCAACACCACGACCCGCATGCGCCGCTACGTCGGCGAGGCGGGCAACCGCCCGCTGCTGTTCGACCTCACCGAGCCGCTGCTCACCCCGAACGCCCCGCACCGGGTCCGGCTGGTGTCCGCCGGGCACCGGGTCCAGTACTGGAGCAACGGCGCGCTGCTCTGCGACTACCGGGACCCGGAGCCGTACACCAGCGGCTGGTTCGGCTTCCGTACGGTCGCCAGCCACTTCCGCCTGGCGGACTTCTCGGTCTGGCGGCCGTAGCCGGGCGACTAGGCGAGCACGGCGTGGGCGCTGATCTCGATCTTCAGCGCGGGGCCGACCAGCGCGTTGACGCCGATATGGGTCCGGGTGGGCCGGTGGTCACCGAAGAATTCCATGTACACCGCGTTGACCTCGTCCTGGGCGGTCATGTCGGTGTTGTAGATGGTGACCTCGACGATGTCGGTGATCGTCCCCCCGGCGGCTTCGAGCGCGGTGCGGAGGTTGGCCAGACAGGCCCGGGTCTGGTCGGCGATGCCGTCGGGAACCCGGAGTTCTTCCTCGTCGTGCGGGTGCTTGTGGACCAGCGGGTAGGCGGTCGCGCCGGACAGCCATACGTCCTGGCCTCTCTTGGAGACGATGGCCGGGGAGAAGGGCATCTCGTCGGGGTCGGCCCCGGCGGTGACGAACTGCATGGTGAGACTCCTCTTCTGGGGTGGATGTCTTCGTGCGGTGGCCGAGGACGGGGCGGCGGGGCGGCTGAATCTCTCCGGCCGCAGGCCGAGCGCGCACAGCAGCCCGGCGAGGACGGACAGTGCGGAGAGTTGCAGCAGGCCCGCCGCCTTCCAGCTGGTCTGCTCGGCGAGCCAGCTGAGGACGTAGCCGGCGAACCCTGCCGGGATGTAGATCGCGGTGATGAACAGCCCGGAGGTGCGGCCTGAGAGGTCGGTGTGTACGGAGGTGATGAGGCAGCCGGCGAGGTTGACGAAGGCACCGGCGCTGAAGGCCGCGCCGAGGACGAAGGACCAGGCCGACTGCCACCACAGGGCGGCCGGGCCCGCGAAGAGGGCGGCCGCGGCGGCGGCGCTGAACAGGTAGCACCCGCCGAGGACCAGACGTGGGTCGTACCGGTCACCGAGGTAGCCGCCGAGGCTGGAGAGCATGGCGGCCAGACCCGCCAGGCCGACGGCGAACCCGGCTTGTCCGGGGCTGTAGCCGAGCTGATCGCGGAGGAACGTCGGGTAGACGCCGATGTAGGCGAATTCGATCAGGCCTCCGGCCACGGTGGCCACGGTGAGGGTGACGGTGTTGCGGTTCATCAGGCGTGTCGCACCGCCGATGTGGCGGGGTTCGGTGCCGGACTGTTCGCGGTTCTCGGTGAACCGGAGGCGGACGGTGGCCAGGACCACGAGTGCGGCGAGTATCCCGAGGGCGCCGAAGAGCAGCATCGGGACCCGCCAGGTGGCGTAGGCCAGCAGGTGTCCGCCGATGGCGGGGCCGATCAACGCGCCCGCGCCGAAGGCGACGTTGATGGTCCCGACGGCCGTGCCGCGGTAGCGGTGGAAGGCGGTCGCCGCGATGGCGAGGAGCGCGGTGAGCTGCATCGCTTCGCCGACGCCGGACAGGGTCCGCCACAGGAGCATGTCCCAGAACCCGGTGGAGACGGTGGTCAGGAGCGTGGCCACGGAGAACACCAGGGTGCCGGTCAGTACCAGGGTCCGGCGGCGGACGCGGGTGACGAGATGACCGGCCGGTATGCCGAACAGGCCCATGCCCAGGGCGAAGATGGTGGACTGGAGGCCCGCGTCCGCGGGGCTGAAGCCGTATTCGGAGCGGACGTCGGGCAGCAGGACGGGGAAGACCTGGCGGTCCATGGCGTTGACGATGTAGGCCGTGAGGAGGACTCCGAACATCGCCAGTTTCGTGGTCTGGCGGTGGCGATCGCGGATCGGAGCGCCGGCGACGATGGTTGCCATGCGGGGCCGTCCTATCGTGGTCTGCCGCCCGGTGTGGAGGTGCTGTGCCGCGCGGCCGCGGGGGCCGCGATGGTGGTGCTGAGGATGCCCAGGTGCGCGATCTCGACCTCGACGGTGTCCCCGGGCCGGAGGTAGGCGGGTTCGCTCATGCCCCAGGCGACGCCCTGGGGGGTGCCGGTGGCGACGAGGTCGCCCGGTTCCAGGGTGATGGTCCGGGTGAGGTCGGCCAGCAGGTCGGCCGGGCCGAACAGCATGTTGGCCGTGGTGTCGTCCTGCCGCACGGCCCCGTTGACGCGGGTGCGGATACGCAGGTTCCGCGGGTCGGGGAGGGCGTCGGGGGTGACGATCCACGGGCCGAGCGGGGCGTAGCCGTCCGCGCCCTTGCCGGTGAACCACTGGGTCCTGCTCTGCTGGACGTCCCGCGCGGTGATGTCGTTGCCGATGGTGTAGCCGAACACGTGGTCCAGCGCGTTGCCGGGGGTCAGGTGGCGGGCCTCTTTGCCGATGACCAGGACCAGTTCGCCCTCGTAGTCCAGCGCCCGGGTGAAGGCGGGATCGGCGACGAGGGTGCCGCGGTGGCCCAGCAGCGCGGTGCGGGGCTTGGTGAACCAGATGGGTTCGGCGGGCATCGTGACCGTCGTACGGCCCTCGGCGCGCGCACCCTCCGCCACGTGTTCCCGGTAGTTCTTGCCCACGCAGAACAGGTTCTTCGGCGGCCGGGGCAGCGGCGGCAGCCACACCGTGTCGTCCACGGCCCGGCCCCGGCCGGGGCTCCGCAGGGCGGCGGTCTCCTCCGGGGTCAGTGGGCGGGTCATGAGCGCGGAGACGTCAGTGGCGTCGTCCCGGCCGGGCAGTTCGCGCACCGGGGCCACGGTGTCGCCGGTGACCACGGCGGCGGAGGTGCCGTCGCCGTGACGGATGGTGGCGAGCCTCATCGGCGGTCCTCCGTCACGGCGAACAGCCGGGCCGGGGCGCCCTCGAGCTTTCCGAGCCGGGTGAAGGCGGGATAGACGGTCGCTCGGCGGCCGCCGAGCGCCCCCAGGTTGGTGGCGTGTTCCACCAGGTAGACCCCGGAACCGAGCAGGATCCGGTGCACCACGAACTCCTCGGACGTGAAGTCGTGGTTCCGCGCGCACTCCTCTTCGAAGAAGTCGAAGACCACCGCGCGCGGGCGGCGGGACGCGAGCCAGTACGCGGCCGATTCGGCCAGCCACGGGGAGGTCGTGTAGTAGTCGGGGAAGGTGCCCCACATCCTGTCCGACCATCCGGTGTGCAGCACGGCGACCTGCCCGGCCATGAGGCCCGGGTCGGCCTTGGCCAGGTCCTCGTCGGTGACCGGCTCCCCCGCGTTCGTATGGGTCAGGCCGAACAGGGCGGCCTCGCCGCAGATGTCGGACAGGGCCAGGTCGCTGGTGGTGCCGCCGTCCTCGTACACGTGCAGCGGGGTGTCGATGTGGGTGCCGAGGTGGATGGGCATCACCCGGGCGGTGCTCACCTGCCAGAACCCGGGGCCACGGTGGTGTTCTTCCAGTTCCAGGGTGAGGCTGGTCGACGGCGGGCCGGGGGTGCCGGCGGTCACCTCGACGCTGAGTTCGATCAGATCCATGGGCTCACCTCTCTGGTTGGGGGTGGCTGCCGCTGTAGACCTCGGCGGCACGGTGGATGTGATGGCGAGCAGCGACCGCGGCCGCCTCGGGGTCTCCCTCGGTGATGGCGCGGCACAACTCCTGGTGGTGGCCGTGGACTTCCTCGCTCCACGCTGGGTCGGCGATGAGGTTGCTCAGGCTGGACACCTCGATCCGGTCCCACAGCCGGTTCAGCGCGTCGGCCAGGTACGGGTTCGCGGCGAGCTCGCAGATCCACTGGTGGAAACGGAGGTTGGCCGCCGAGGCACCGCGCTGGTCCCCCTCGGCCGAGGACGCCTGGACCGCCTGTGCGCGCTCGGTCAGCTCGGTGAGCTGGACCCGGGGCAGCTCACCGTCGCGTGAGCGCGCCGCGGCCAGCTCGGCGGCCAGGCCCTCCAGCACCTCGCGGCACTGGTAGACGTGGCGCACCTCGGCGGCGCTCAGGCCCGCGACGACCACGCCGCCCCGCCCGCGCAGTACCAGACCGTCGCGCTCCAGCCGGGTGAGCGCCTCCCGGACCGGGGTGCGGCTCACGCTCAGCTCCGCCGCCAGCTGCCGTTCCGACAGCTGGGTCCCGGGCGGAAGGACGCCCGACAGCAACCGCTCCCGGATGCGCAGATACGCCTCGTCGGTGCTGCTCGAAGGGGTGGTGGTCGCTGCGCTCCAAGACGTCATGGAAGTGGTATACCAGGCACACCAGGCATGCCACAATGCTCATGACAGGTTTGCCGTCCGCCCCTCTCCACCCCTCGCCCACGCAAAACCGCCCCCGGCGGGCGCCGGGGGCGGTGCGGTTGCGCGGGTCCGCTACGGCAGGTTCCTGGCCATCACGACGCGCTGGACCTGGTTGGTGCCCTCGTAGATCTGGGTGATCTTGGCGTCGCGCATCATGCGCTCGACCGGGTAGTCGCGGGTGTAGCCGTAGCCGCCGAGCAGCTGGACGGCGTCCGTGGTGACCTCCATCGCCACGTCCGAGGCGAAGCACTTGGCGGCGGCGCCCTGGTAGGTGAGGTCGGCGTCGCCGCGCTCGGAGGCGGCGGCGGCCTGGTACGTCAGGGCGCGGGCGGCGGAGATCTTCATGGCCATGTCGGCGAGCATGAACTGGATGCCCTGGAAGTCGGCGATCGCCTTGCCGAACTGCTTGCGCTCCTGGACGTAGCCCTTGGCGTAGTCGAGGGCGCCCTGGGCGATGCCGAGGGCCTGGGCGGCGATGGTGATGCGGGTGTGGTCGAGGGTCTTCATGGCGGTGGCGAAGCCGGTGCCCTCGGCGCCGATCATGCGGTCGGCGGGGATGCGGACGTTGTCGAGGTAGACCTCGCGCGTCGGGGAGCCCTTGATGCCGAGCTTCTTCTCCGGGGCGCCGAAGGAGACGCCCTCGTCGGACTTCTCCACGACGAAGGCGGAGATGCCCTTGGAGCGCTTCTCGGGGTCGGTGACGGCCATCACCGTGTAGTAGTCGGAGACCCCGGCGTTGGTGATCCAGCGCTTGACGCCGTTGAGGACGAAGAAGTCGCCGTCGCGGACCGCCTTGGTCTTCATCCCGGCCGCGTCGGAGCCCGCGTCGGGCTCGGAGAGGCAGTACGAGAACATCGCGTCGCCCTTGGCGAGCGGGCCCAGGTACTTCTTCTTCAGCTCCTCGGAGCCGGACAGGATGACCGGCAGCGAGCCCAGCTTGTTGACCGCGGGGATCAGGGACGAGGAGGCGCACACCCGGGCGACCTCCTCGATGACGATCACGGTCGCGAGCGCGTCGGCGCCGCCGCCCCCGTACGACTCGGGCACGTGCACCGCGTGCAGATCATTGGCGACCAGGGCCTCCAGCGCCTCCTGCGGGAAGCGGCCCTCCTCGTCCACCTCGGCCGCGAAGGGGGCTATTTTCGCCTCGGCGAGCGAGCGGACCGAGTCGCGGAGCATGTCGTGCTCCTCGGACGGCCGGTACAGGTCGAAGTCTGCGTTTCCCGAGGACGCCAAGGTCTTCTCACTCCCCTGTGATGCTGCCTGCTGTGCTAACTACCGTTAAGTAACAGAATTCTAGGGCCGCTGCCGCGCCCCGTATACGTGAGCTACCCGACAGGAAGCCGCCGAGCCCTGTCGGAGGGGCCGACTATGCTCAGTCAGCGCATCTGAGACCGACGCTTCTGGAGCACCGCATGGCCCTCAAGATCACCGTGATCGGCACCGGCTACCTGGGCGCGACCCATGCCGCGGCCATGGCCGAGCTGGGCTTCGAGGTGCTGGGCCTGGACATCGTGCCCGAGAAGATCGCGATGCTCTCCGAGGGCCGGGTGCCCATGTACGAACCGGGCTTGGAAGATCTGCTGAAGCGGCATGTGGCGGGCGTCCCCGGCGCGACCGGGCGGCTGCGCTTCACCAGCTCCTACGAGGAGGCCGGGCAGTTCGGCGACGTCCACTTCATCTGTGTGAACACTCCGCAGAAGCACGGCGAGTACGCGTGTGACATGCGTTACGTCGACAACGCCGTGGAATCCCTCGCCCCGCATCTGCGCCGCCCGGCGCTGGTCGTCGGCAAGTCCACCGTCCCGGTCGGCAGCGCGGACCGGCTCGCGGCCCGGCTCGCCGAGCTGGCCCCGGCCGGGGCGGACGCCGAGCTGGCCTGGAACCCGGAGTTCCTGCGCGAGGGCTTCGCCGTCGAGGACACGCTGCACCCGGACCGGATCGTGGTCGGCGTCACCAGCGACAAGTCGGAGAAGGTGCTGCGGGAGGTGTACGCGACGCCGATCTCCGAGGGATCGCCGTTCGTGGTGACCGACTTCCCGACCGCCGAGCTGGTGAAGACCTCGGCGAACTCCTTCCTGGCCACGAAGATCTCGTTCATCAACGCCATGGCCGAGGTCTGCGAGGCGGCGGGCGGCGACGTGGTCAAGCTCGCCGAGGCCATCGGCTACGACGAGCGGATCGGCAAGAAATTCCTGCGGGCCGGGATCGGCTTCGGCGGCGGCTGTCTGCCGAAGGACATCCGCGCCTTCATGGCCCGCGCCGGTGAGCTGGGCGCGGACCAGGCCCTGACCTTCCTCCGCGAGGTCGACTCGATCAACATGCGGCGCCGCGGCCACATGGTCGAGCTGGCCCGCGAGGCGGTCGGCGGCAGCTTCCTCGGCAAGCGGGTCGCGGTGCTGGGCGCCACGTTCAAGCCCGACTCCGACGACGTACGGGACTCCCCCGCGCTCAACGTGGCCGGGCAGATACAGCTCCAGGGCGCCCAGGTGACCGTCTTCGACCCCAAGGGCATGGAGAACGCCCGCGCCCTCTTCCCGACCCTCGCCTACGCCCCCACCGCCCTGGAGGCGGCCCGGGGGGCCCATGCGGTGCTGCACCTCACCGAATGGCGCGAGTTCCGCGAGCTGGACCCGGTGGGCCTGGGCGAGATGGTCGCCGAGCGCCGCATCCTCGACGGCCGCAACGCGCTCGACCCCGACTACTGGCGCGACGCCGGGTGGACGTACCGCGCGCTGGGCCGCCCGATGGCGTAAGCGCCTCCCCGGCTCGCCGAACCGTTTGGCGGGTCCCGGGCCGGTAACCCGGGCCGGGACCCGAGGAGGAGCCATGGCCATCGCCACACTGACCGTCACCGCGGTCGACTGCCCCGACCCCACCGCGCTCGCCCGCTTCTACCAGCAGGTGCTGGGCGGGGAGATCAAGAACGAGGGCAAGACCTGGGTCGACCTCTTCCTGCCCGACGGGGACAGGCTGGCCTTCCAGGAGGCGCCAGGTTTCGTCCCGCCGAGCTGGCCGTCGGCGAAGGAGTCGCAGCAGCTGCATTTCGATCTGCGGGTGACCGACATGGCGGAGGCGCAGGAGAAGGTGCTGGCGCTGGGGGCGAAGGCGCTGGACCTCGACGACGACGGCGGAAAGCGGGACTTCCGCGTCTTCGCCGACCCGGCGGGGCATCCCTTCTGCCTCATCCGCCCCTGAAACGTCCCGCCCCCACCGGGGGCGTCCGGTGGGGGCGGAGAGGGGTGTTCAGCGGCGCGGGCGGCGGCCCTTCTCCTGCTTCGGGGGCTTCTGGCCGGCGCCCGGGAGGGTGGGCTTGGGGAGGTTCTCGACCTCCTCCTTGGCCTTCTCCAGCTGCTCGGCCGTGTCGTCCGGCAGCTTCGGCGGCTTCGGCGCGGCGCTGCCGAAGCCGAAGGCCGAGGTGAGGTCGCCGAACGTACGGCGGCGCCACTGGCTGATGTTGGGCTCCTTGACGCCCGTCAGCCGCTCCAGGAACTGGAGCACCGAGGTGTGGTCGAACGCCTCGCCCGCGGCCCAGCCGCCCACCGTCCACGGCGAGACGATGAGGCAGGGCACCCGGAAGCCGCCGCCGATCGGCAGGCCGCCCACGAACTCGTCCACGGTCCCGGCCTTCGGGGTGGGCGGCGGCACGTGGTCGAACAGGCCGTCGTTCTCGTCGTAGTTGAGGATGAAGACGGTCTTGCGCCACACCTCCGGGTTGGACGCGATGGCCTCGATCTTGGACGCCACGTAGTCGGCACCGGCCGCCGGGAGGTAGTCCGGGTGCTCGGAGACCTCGGCGGTCGGGATGATCCAGGAGACGGTCGGCAGCCGGTCGTTGCGCGCGTCCTCCTCGAACGTCCCGGCGGGGCTGTGCACCATGCCGCGGTCGTACAGCGGGTCACCAGGGCGGGCGTCCTGGAACTGCTGGAACTCCTCCAGGAGGTTGCAGCCGTAGTTGTCCTCCTCCTGGTAGACCTTCCAGCTGACGCCCGCCTTCTGCAGGCGCTCCGCGTACGTCGTCCAGCGGTACGGCTTGGGCGCCTTGTTCTCCAGGACCGGGCCGCCCTTGATGCCCGCCGGGTCGATCGTGCCCGTCATCCAGTACAGCCGGTTGGGCCAGGTGGGGCCGAAGACCGAGCAGTAGTAGTTGTCGCAGACGGTGAACGCCTCGGCCAGGGCGAACTGGAACGGGATGTCCTCACGGGTGTGGTAGCCCATGACGTACGGCCCGTTCTCGCCGTCCGCCTTGCGGTGCGCCGGGAGCCACTTGTCCATGGCGCCGTTGTTCCACGCCTCGTGCTGCACCGACCAGGCGTGGCTGGTGGAGGGGATCGCCTGGGCGCTGGTGGAGTGGGTGTCCAGGTGGAACGGGAGGAGGTAGCCGTCCGGGTTCTCCTCGTCCGGCTGGTGGAAGACCGACTTGCCCGTGGAGAGCTTCAGGGCGTCCGGGTCGGCGAACCCGCGTACTCCCTTGAGGGTGCCGAAGTAGTGGTCGAACGAGCGGTTTTCCTGCATCAGCAGGACGACGTGCTCGATGTCGTCGAGCGAGCCGCCCTTCGGCGGCCCGGCGGCTATCGCCTGCTGCACGCTCGGCGGCAGAAGCGTCATGGCCACGCCCGCGCCCAGCGAACCGGCGGCGGCACCAAGGAGTCTACGGCGGGTGAAGTCGGGCATTACGCCTCTTTCCCGTTTCTGTGCATGAGAGATCGTCAGACCGCTGTCGACTCTCTCGCCATGACGGCGACGGGGAAGAGACGAATTACATGAACGATGCATCAACACATCGCAAAGCCACCAAGCCCCGGTAAAGGGGTCGTTGGGGAGATGCCCCCGGGGTCAGGATTCCGGGGCGGCGTCCGGCTGGTCGAGCTGGTCGATCGTCGCGATGGACGGCCCCCGGAGCGCGCGCAAACCGCGCGCCGCGGACTCGGCGTCGCGCAGCACCCGGACGGCGTTCTGCCAGGTCAGCTTGGCGAGTTCGGCCTCGGACCAGCGGCGGTCGAGGAGTTCGGCGACGAGATTCGGGTAGCCGGCGACATCGTCCAGACCGGACGGGGTGAACGCGGTGCCGTCGTAGTCGCCGCCGATGCCGATGTGGTCGACGCCCGCCACCTCGCGCATATGGTCGAGGTGGTCGGCGACGGTGGCCGCGGTTGCCATCGGGCGCGGACGGGCCTCCTCGAACGCGCGCTGCACCTCCTTCGCGGCCTCCGTCAGCTCCAGCGGATGCAGGCCGTGCGCGCGCATGTTCTCGTCCGCCGCCTTCGTCCAGGCGACCGCCTCCGGCAGCACGAACTTCGGCACGAACGTCGCCATCGCCACCCCGCCGTTGGCCGGGAGCGCGGCCAGGACGTCGTCCGGGATGTTGCGCGGATGGTCGCAGACCGCGCGGGCGGAGGAGTGCGAGAACACCACCGGCGCCTCGCTCACCCGCAGCGCGTCGCGCATCGTGTCCGCCGAGACGTGGGAGAGGTCGACGAGCATGCCGAGCCTGTTCATCTCGCGGACGACCTCCTCGCCGAAGCGGGTGAGGCCGTGCGCCCTCGGCTCGTCCGTCGCCGAGTCCGCCCATGGGGTGTTGTCGTTGTGGGTGAGCGTCATGTAGCGCACCCCGAGGTCGTACAGGGCGCGGAGGGTCGCGAGGGAGCAGTTGATACTGTGCCCGCCCTCCGCCCCCATGAGCGACGCGATCCGGCCTTCGGCGCGGGCCGCCTCCATGTCGTCGGCCGTGAGCGACAGCCGGAGGTCGTCGGGGTATCGCTCGGTCAAACGGCGCACGACGTCGATCTGTTCGAGGGTCGCGCTGACGGCGGCGTCCCCGCTGAGGTCGGAGCGTACGAACACCGACCAGAACTGGGCGCCGACGCCGCCCTTGCGGAGGCGGGGGATGTCGGTGTGGGTGCGCTCGCTCTGGTCGACGCCGATGTCGAGTCGGTCGAGGTCGTAGCGGACCTGCTCGCGCAGGGCCCAGGGGAGGTCGTTGTGGCCGTCCACGACGGGGTGGGCGGACAGCAGTTCGCGGGCGTGCGCGAGGTGATCGGTCATCCGCGCATTTTCACCCGCCCCCCGCCCGAAGTCACGCGCGCGGACGCCTGCGGCGGGCCTTCCCCACCCCGCCCCTTCCCGAACCGGGGCTCCGCCCCGGACCCCAACTGGGGCTGCGCCCCAGCCCCCTCGGGGGCTCCGCCCCCGAACCCCCGCCGGGGCTCCGCCCCTGGACCCCGCTCCTCAATCGCCGGAGGGGCTGGAATGTGGCGCATCTCCGGACGAGGTGAAGCCCGGGGGCCGGGAGGGCTTGCCCCCGGTTCCGGGAAAGGGCGGGGTGGGGAACATCTGCCACCCCGCCGGACGCGCCCCGCAACGGTGGGTGGCACCCAGGGTCCGGGGCGCAGCCCCGGCGGGGGCCGGGGGCTTGCCCCCGGGTTCGGGAAGGGGCGGGGTGGGGAAAGCCCCGGCGCCGCGGCGTCGGGGGGCAGGATGCGACCCCGTTGTGGGCAATCGTTCCGCAGAGGGGGCACCTCCCAGCGGTAGCTGGGGGGAGGGACGGGTGGGCACAACCCGGCCACCGGGCCGCGGCCGGGAGCGAAACCCCAAGGGGCACCGCCCCAGGCGGCCCACCCGGGCGCGGCCGGGAGCGAAACGCCGAGGGGCAGCGCCCCCGGGGGTCAGTGGCCGAAACCGAAGGACGGGGAGCCGTCCACCTTGGCGCGGAGGCGCTTGCCCTTTTCTGTGGCCTGCTCGTTCAGCTCGTCCTGGAACTCCCGCATCCGCCCCTGAAGCTCCGCGTCATGCGCGGCGAGGATGCGCGCGGCGAGGAGGCCCGCGTTGCGGGCGCCGCCGATGGAGACCGTGGCGACCGGGACACCCGCGGGCATCTGGACGATGGAGAGGAGGGAGTCCATGCCGTCCAGGTACTTCAAGGGCACCGGGACGCCGATCACTGGCAGGGGGGTCACCGAGGCGAGCATGCCCGGGAGGTGGGCCGCGCCGCCGGCGCCCGCGATGATGGCCTTGAGGCCGCGGGGCGCGGCGTTCTCTCCGTAGGCGACCATCTCGCGCGGCATCCGGTGCGCCGAGACGACGTCCACCTCGTACGGGATCTCGAACTCGTCGAGGGCCTTGGCCGCTTCTTCCATGACCGGCCAGTCGGAGTCGGAGCCCATGACGATGCCGATCGCGGGCACTGGAGCGCTCATTCGGTGATGGTCCCTCGGAGGTAGTCGGCGGCGTGGCGGCCGCGCTCGCGGACGTCGGCCAGGTCGTCGCCGTAGGTGTTGACGTGGCCGACCTTGCGGCCGGGCTTCACGCCCTTGCCGTACATGTGGATCTTCAGCGCGGGGTCGCGGGCCATGCAGTGCAGGTACGCCGCGTACATGTCGGGGTAGTCGCCGCCGAGGACGTTGGTCATGACGGTCCAGGTCGCCCGGGTGTTCGGGGCGCCGAGGGGCAGGTCGAGCACCGCGCGCACATGGTTGGCGAACTGGGAGGTGACGGCGCCGTCCTGGGTCCAGTGGCCGGAGTTGTGGGGGCGCATCGCCAGTTCGTTGACGAGGATGCGGCCGTCCCGGGTCTCGAACAGTTCGACCGCGAGGTGGCCGACCACGCCCAGGTCCGCCGCGATCTTCAGCGCCAGCTCCTGCGCCTGGGCGGAGAGCGCTTCGGAGAGACCGGGGGCGGGGGCGATGACGGTGTCGCAGACGCCGTCCACCTGTATCGACTCCACGACGGGGTAGGCGACCGCCTGGCCGTGCGGGGAGCGCACGACGTTGGCGGCCAGCTCGCGCGCGAAGTCGACCATCTCCTCGGCGAGGACGGGCACCCCGGCCCGGAACGGGTCGGCGGCGTCCTCCGTATTACGGACGACCCACACGCCCTTGCCGTCGTAGCCGCCGCGCACCGTCTTGAGGACGACGGGGAAGCCGTCGCCCTCTTCGGCGAAACGCCCCACATCCTCCGGGTCGGCCACGATGCGGTGGCGGGGGCACGGCACCCCGGCCGCGCGCAGGCGCTCCCGCATCACGCCCTTGTCCTGCGCGTGCAGCAGCGCCTCGATGCCGGGGCGGATGACGACGCCGTCCGCCTCCAGTGCGCGCAGATGCTCGGCCGGGACATGCTCGTGGTCGAACGTGACCACATCACAGCCTTGTGCGAACGCACGAAGCGTTTCCAGGTCGCGGTAGTCGCCGACGACGACATCGCTGACCACTTGGGCTGCCGAGTCCTGAGGAGTGTCACTGAGCAGCTTGAACCTGATGCCGAGGGGGATACCCGCCTCGTGGGTCATGCGGGCGAGCTGGCCGCCGCCGACCATGCCGACTACCGGAAATGTCACCCTCCAAGGGTAACTTCTCGCCACGACCGCCCCTGACCTGCGCTTGGATGATCCTCCAGATATTCATACCGGACTCTTGTTCGCGGCCTCCCGGCGTGCGTCCCCACCGCTGGTTAGCATGGGGAGATGTTGTCGATGCTGACGAAACGGGGCTGAACGGTCACCATGAGTGAACGACGCATGCTCGGCGGGCTGAGCACCCAGGTGGGGCGGCTCGCCCGGGAGATCGCGAAGTTCGGGGTGGTCGGCGGCGCCGGCGTCTTCGTCAACCTCGCCGTCTTCAACCTGGTCCGCAGCGTCACCGAGCTGCCGGTGGTGCGGGCCAGCATCGTGGCGACGGTGGTCGCGACCTGCTTCAACTACGTGGGCTACCGGTATTTCACCTACCGCGACCGGGACAAGCAGGGGCGCACCAAGGAG
The DNA here is from genome assembly GCF_044333065.1 of Streptomyces sp. NPDC021115. Lineage (NCBI taxonomy): Bacteria > Bacillati > Actinomycetota > Actinomycetes > Kitasatosporales > Streptomycetaceae > Streptomyces > Streptomyces sp. NPDC021115. The sequence continues at coordinate 89,323 of NZ_JBIRQF010000023.1, read as the reverse complement.
CTGAGCCTGTTCCTGCTGTTCAGCGCGATCGGCCTGGTCATCGAGAACGGTGTGCTCTACACGGCGACGTACGGCTTCGGCTGGGACAGCTCGCTCGCGAGCAACGTCTTCAAGTTCCTCGGCATCGGCATCGGCACCCTCTTCCGCTTCTGGTCCTACCGGACCTGGGTGTTCCGGGCGCTGCCCGCGCGGGAGGCGGTGGAGAGCGCGGAGGCGATCCTCGCGGATGCGCCACCGGCCAGGCCCGGCCGCCGCAACAACGACAAGCAGCCGATCCGTAAGTAAGCAGCTCAGGAGGGCCGGACGTCCTCCGCCACGCGGCTCAGGAAGAGCGCGAACACCGGCGGATACGGCTGAAGCAACTCCAGCCGCCCCCCGTCCGCCTCCGCCAGATCGCGGGCGACCGCGAGGCCGAGCCCGGTGGAGTTCCGTCCGCTGACCGTCCGTTCGAAGACCCGCGCGCCGAGGTCGGGCGGCACGCCCGGGCCCTCGTCGGTGACCTCCACCACGGCCTGGTTGCCGGTGACGCGGGTGCGCAGCGCGACCGTACCGTCGCCGTGCATCAGCGAGTTCTCGATGAGGGTGGCGAGCACCTGGGCGACCGCGCCCGGGGTGCCGACCGCCCGCAGCCCCTTCTTGCCGGAGCGCACGATCGCGCGCCCCTCGCTGCGGGAGGCCGGGCGCCACTCCTCGATCTGCTGCTTGACGACCTCGTCGAGGTCGAAGGCGACCGCGGAGCCGCTGCGCGGGTCGCGCGAGTTCGTCAGCAGCCGCTGGACGACGTCGGTGAGCCGCTCGACCTGGCCCAGCGCGATCGACGCCTCCTCCTTGACGATGTCCGGGTCGTCGGTGAGCGTGATCTCCTCCAGCCGCATGGACAGCGCGGTCAGCGGCGTCCGCAGCTGGTGCGAGGCGTCGGCCGCGAGCCGCCGCTCGGCGGTGAGCATCCGGGCGATGCGCTCGGCGCTGGCGTCCAGGACATCGGCGACCCGGTCCAGTTCGGGCACCCCGTAGCGGCGGTGGCGCGGGCGCGGGTCACCGGAGCCCAGCCGTTCGGCGGTCTCGGCGAGGTCGGTGAGCGGCGCGGAGAGCCGGTGCGCCTGCCGTACGGCGAGGAAGACCGCGGCGAGGACCGCGAGCAGCGCGACCGCCAGGATGATCAGCATGGTGCGGCCGATCTCCCGGCTCACCGTCGTACGGGACGCCTCGACCCGTACCGTCTCGCCCTGTTCGCCGCGCTCCTGGGAGGAGATGACGCTGCCCTGGGGGCGCTTGCCGATCTCGACGTCCGGGTGGTGCGGGATCGTGATCAGGGCGTAGCGCCCGGGTTCGATCTGCTCGCGCAGCACCTTGTGGGTGACGCCCTCGCCGCCGAGCAGCCTGCTGTCCACGATGCTGACCAGCCGCACCGCGTCCGAGCTGACGCTCTCCTGGGCGCTGTTCTCGATGGTCCGGGTCTCCACGATGACGAGCGAGACGCCGAAGACGGCGATGACGACGAGCACCACGGCGAGCGTGGAGTTGATCAGGCGACGGCGCATGGTCCTACCGTGTCAGCCACCGTCAGCTCTTCTCGAACCGGAAGCCGACGCCCCGGACGGTGGCGATGTAACGGGGGTTGGCGGCGTCGTCCCCGAGCTTCTTGCGCAGCCAGGAGATATGCATGTCGAGCGTCTTGGTGGAGGACCACCAGGTGGTGTCCCACACCTCGCGCATCAGCTGGTCGCGGGTGACGACCCGGCCCGCGTCCCGCACCAGGACCCGCAGCAGGTCGAACTCCTTGGCGGTCAGCTGGAGCTCCTCGTCGCCCATCCACGCGCGGTGCGACTCGACGTCGATGCGGACGCCGTGGGTCGCGGGCGCCTGGGCCTGGGTCTCGACGGCGCCGCGGCGCAGCAGGGCCCGGACGCGGGCCAGCAGCTCGGCGAGGCGGAAGGGCTTGGTGACGTAGTCGTCGGCACCGGCGTCCAGGCCGACCACGGTGTCGACCTCGTCGGCGCGCGCGGTGAGCACCAGCACAGGGAAGCCATGGCCCTCGGTGCGCAGCCTGCGACAGACCTCCAGCCCGTCCATCCCGGGCAGTCCGAGGTCGAGGACGAGCAGATCGACGCCTCCTTGCAGACCGGCGTCGAGCGCGGTGGGTCCGTCCTCCCGCACCTCCACCTCGTACCCCTCGCGGCGCAGGGCGCGGGCCAGGGGTTCCGAGATCGATGCGTCATCCTCGGCGAGCAAAACTCGGGTCATGAGGTGATGGTAGTCCGCCGGGGTTCGCGCACGGGGCGCGCAGGTGGTGACGCAGGGAGCACGACCGGTTGCACGCGCACTACGTGATCCATGTCTCACTCAAGAGTGTCAAGTGCGTGTCGTATGGTGAAACAACGTCTGTAGCACTCCTCCGGGACCTTTGGTGGGTTCGACGCGCCGAAGGTCTCTCTCATGCCCGGGCCCGGACACCGGAATCACCGGACATCGGGGAGTCAGCGGAACGGACGGAGCCGGCAACGACCAGCGGGCCGCCCGGCGCTCAGCCACCCCCACGGGCGCCCTCTACGCGTGTTGACGCGCGGCAGTGCACCCCTGAGCTCTGTTAAGGAACCCCCACATGGCGTCCAGTATGTCGAAGGGCGCGACCGCGCAGGAGAACCCTGCCAGCGGTGGCAAGACCTTCTTCGGCCATCCTCGCGGCCTCGCCACGCTCTTCATGATCGAAATGTGGGAGCGCTTCAGCTTCTACGGCATGAGAGCGCTCCTCGTCGTCTATCTGATCTCCGGCGGCCCGGACGCCAAGGACGGCGGTCAGGGCGGCGGCCTCGGGATGTCCGAGGGCAACGCGGTGGCCATCTACTCGGTCTACCTGGCCATGGTCTATCTGCTGGCCATGCCGGGCGGCTGGTTCGGCGACCGGGTCTGGGGGCCGCGCAAGACGGTCGTGGTGGCGTCCGGCATCGTGATGGCCGGTCATCTGGCGCTCGCCGTGCCCGGTCAGGCGACCTTCTTCGTCGGACTCGCCCTGGTCGCGCTCGGCTCCGGGCTGATCAAGGCCAACATCTCCACGATGGTCGGCCAGCTCTACGACGGACCGCAGGACCCGCGCCGCGACGGCGGGTTCACCATCTTCTACATCGGCATCAACCTCGGCGCGTTCGCCGCTCCGCTGGTGATCGGCACCGTCGGCCAGTCGTACAACTGGCACCTGGGCTTCGCGCTCGCGGCGCTGGGCATGGCGCTGGGCCTGGTCCAGTTCCTGATCGGCACCCGTCACCTGAGCCCCGAGAGCAGCACCGTGCCGACGCCGCTGGCGGCCGAGGAGCGCCGGTCCTGGGTGCGCAAGGGCCTGATCTGGCTGGCCGTCGCCGCCGTCTTCTACACCGGCGTGGTGCTCAGCGGCCAGTGGACGCTCAACTGGGCGCTGGTCCCGATCACCCTGCTCGGCCTGATCATCCCGATCGGGGTGCTGGTGCGGATCAAGCGGGACCGGGAGCTGTCGGAGGTCGAGCAGACGAAGGTCAGCGGCTACATCTGGTTCTTCGCGGCCGCGGCCGTGTTCTGGATGATCTACGACCAGGGCGGCTCCACGATGGCCGCCTTCGCCGACGTCAAGACCGCGACCACGATCTTCGGCTTCGACTTCCCGTCCTCCTGGTTCCAGTCGGTGAACCCGCTGCTGATCATGGCGCTGGCCCCGGTCTTCGCCTGGCTGTGGCTGTGGCTCGCACGGCGTGACCGGGAGCCGAACACCACGCTGAAGTTCGCCTTCGGCCTGGTCATGATCGGTCTCTCGTTCTTCGTCTTCGTGCTGCCGATGCAGGCGGCCTCGGACGGGACGAAGGTCAGCCCGCTGTGGCTGGTGTCGATCTACCTGATCCAGACCATGGGTGAGCTGTGCGTCTCCCCGGTCGGCCTGTCGGTGACGACCAAGATGGCGCCCGCGAAGTACGCGAGCCAGATGATGGGCGTGTGGTTCCTCGCCGTGACCGCCGGTGACTGTGTCACCGGGATGCTGTCCATCGCCGGGGTCGACCTGAGCGGTCCTGGCGTGATCGCGCTGGAGGCGACCGCGGCGGCGCTCGCGGGCATCGGGGTCTTCGTGTACCGCAAGAAGGTCGTGGCGCTCATGGCCGACGTGCACTGAGGCAGTCGTAACGACAGAGGGCCCGGCCCCGAACCGTCGTCGGTTCGGGGCCGGGCCCTTCTTGTCGTTATGCCCAGCAGCCGTTGACCGTGGCGGCCAGGCCGTCCATGGCGTCCGTGATCTTGGAGTTCGCGGCGGTGGAGTTGTTCTCGATGAAGGAGAAGACCTTCCAGCGCCCGTCCTTGCCCTGGGTCACCCCGCTCAGCGCGATCGCGCCGGTCAGGGTGCCGGTCTTCGCCCGCACCTTGTTCACGGCGCACTTCGAGTCCGGGTCGTCGAAGCGGGCGTACTCGGGACCGAGGGTGCTGCCCGCCTCACCGGCGACCGGGAGGCCGTCGAGGATCGGCCCGAGCGTGGCCTGGTTCCGCGGCTCGGTGGCGTTGTCCAGGATGGCCGCGATGGTGGCGGCCGGTATCCGGGTGGCGCGGGAGAGGCCGCTGCCGTCGTGCAGTACGACGTTGCCGAGCGGGATGCCGTACCGCTCCAGCGCCGCGCGGACGGCCGCCGTGCCGCCCTCGAACGTGGCGGGCTGGCCCGCCTTGACGGCGGTCATCCGCAGCAGCGTCTCGGCCATGTCGTTGTTGCTGGTCTTGAGCATCGTACGGACCAGCTCGGCCACCGTCGGCGACAGCTTCTGCGCCACCGGCACATCGCCGCCGCCCGCCACCCCGCGCGTGACGTCGCCGTCGACGGTGACGCCCTTCTCGGCGAGCTTGCCCGCGAAGACCTTCCCGGCGTCCAGGGCGGTGTCCTGGGAGAGCTTCTGGTCGACCGACAGGGCGCGTACGGGGGCGACCTGGTCGTCGTAGTAGTCCGGGCGCCAGCCCTCGGCCATGGTGGGCTCGGGGAAGAGGCTGTCGTCGATGCGGACCTTGACGTTCGTCACGCCCGCCGCCTTGAGCCCGGCGACGGCCGTCTGCGCCATCTCGCCGAGATCGTCGCTGCTCAGAGTGCGGTCGCCGCCGCCGACGAGGGTGAGGGTGCCGTTGCTGTAGACGACCTTGGTGGTGAACCGGGCTTGCGGGCCCAGGTCGTTCAGGGCCGCGGTGGCGGTGGCGAGCTTGGCGTTGGAGGCGGGCATCAGGGCGGTCGAGGCGTCATGGCCCCAGATCACCTGGTCCGAGGCGGCGTCCAGCACCACGCCGCTGACGCTGCTGCCGTTGTTGATCAGGCTCGGGTTGTTGATGCGCTCACCGAGCTTCGCGGCCATCACCTGGTCGGCGTCGCTGAGCGGCCCCGCGGCGTCCGGGGAGCCGACCGTGGTGGCCGCGGCGGCGCTCTGGTCGGCGGCGAAGGCCGAAGGACCGGCGAACACTGCCCCGGCCACCGGCGCGGTCGCGGCGATGACGAGAGCGCGGCGGGCGGCCACGCTCATCGCCTTGGGCTTGCGGTGCCGGTGACGCCCGGGAGCGTGCGGGGCGGAGGGGGTTGCTGGATCGGTGCGTACGGCGTCCATATGAAGTTCCTGTTGGGCTGTGGGGGAGAGCGACCGGGCGGGTGCTCGACCAGCCCAACGATGCGCTCGTGCAGGCCACAGGCTAGACGGCGCCGCCTAACGTCCCGCTAACGCAGCGTTGCGGCACAGCCGTTCGCCCCGCCGCGCGGTGTGCGGCGGGGCGAGGCGGGCTCGTTCAGCGGGTGCCGCGCAGCTTGCGCCACGGGGTGAGGGTGAAGATCGCGCCGCCGAGCAGGATCGTCGTACCGGCGATCAGGCCGAGCGCCGTGAGGCCGCCGTGGTCGCCCGCACCGGTCTCGGCGAGGCCGCCGCTGGTGCCGCTGGTGCCGCTGCTCGTCGAGCCCGATGTCCCGGTGCCGCCGGAGGTGGTGGTGCCGCCCGAGGTGCTGGTTCCTCCCGTGGTGCCGCCGGGCTGGGCCGTGGTGTCCAGCTCCAGCGAGGCGCCGGGGTCCTTGGCGGGGGTACAGGTGGTGGTCGTACCCAGCGCCTTGACCGTCAGCACGCCCGGAGTGAGCGTGGCCTTGCCACTCGCGCCCGGCTTGTAGGTGCCGGTCAGATCCGGGATCTCGATCGGGTCACCGGACTTGATGGGCCCCTTGTTGGTCGGGCCCTGCACGGAAACGGTGCCCTTGTCGGCGCCGCCGACCTTGACGTCCATGGACGGCTTGACCGAGTCCGCGGGGATGTCGGCCGGGCTGTCCATCACGGACTTGCCGAACTTCACGGTCAGGTCGAAGCTGCCGCCGCTCTTCTTGGCGTCGATGCGGACCGGGGAGGTCGCGGTCTTGTCGCCGATGGGCGTCTTGCAGGCGTACTGGACCTGCACCTCCTTGCCGGTGTACGAGTCGCCGCCGCCGTTGCCGCCACCGGTGGTGGTCCCGCTGGTGGTTCCGGAGGTGGTGCCGGACGTGGTGCCGCTCGTCGTGCCCGACGTGGTTCCGGAGGTGGTTCCGGACGTCGTACCGCTCGTGGTGCCCGCTGTGGTGCCGGACGTCGTACCGCTGGTGGTGCCGCCCGAGGTGCTGCCGTCCGTCACCTTGATGGTGGCGGACGCCTTCACGGCCTCCTTCGCCGTGCACTTGGTGTCGGTCGACAGCGGCTCGCTGACGTTGATGTTGTACCCGCCGGGCGTCAGCGTGACCTCACCGGCCTTCGTCAGCTTCAGCTTGGCCGTCATGTCCGACAGCTTCATCGGGCTGTCCTTGGGGATCGCCGGATTCTCCCGCGGCCCCTCCATGGCCAGTTCACCGGTCTGCGCCCCGCCCACCGTGAGCGTGCCGGTGGGCTTCACGGTGTTCTCCGCGATGTCGAGGATCGGCGGGTTCTTGGAGGCGGCCTGGACCGTCTTCCACACCACCTCGACCTCGTCGCCGACCTTGGCCGTCGCCGGGGCCTGCACGTCCACGGTCGTGGTGCCCTCCACCGGGGGCAGTCCGGAGATGGGCGGCGGCAGGCATTCGGTCTGGTACGAGACCTCGGCGCCGTATGCGGTGCTCGCGCCGAACAGCACGCCCGCACCGCCGAGCAGCAGTGCGGCGGCGGCCGCACTCACTCTTCGTTGCGTCCTCACGTCGTTCCCTTCGGGTTCGGTCGGTTCTCCTCGGACGGTGCGGAAAGGTGGTGCTTCGATGTCCCCGGCAGCGTGTCCGGGGTGAACCAGGGCAGGGCGGTGCCGCCCGCCGCGCTCGCCGCGGCGGCGGGAGCGGCGGCGGGAGCGGTGGCCGGGGCGGACGGGGTGGCCTTGTGGGCCGGGGGTGTGCGCGGCCGTACCTTGTCCACGACGGCCATGCCGATACGGAAGACCGCCGCCGGGACGACGACGCACAGCAGGATCCAGAAGAGGGTGACGCCCCAGGGCCGCCCCACGCCCCACGGCTGCTCGACGAGCACCTTGCGCCCGTAGCGGAGCGACACCTGGTAGTCGCCGTGCGCGCCCGCCGACAGCTCGACGGGCAGCTTGACCTGCGCCTTCTTCCCCGGCTGGATGGTGCCGCGCCACTGCTGCTCCTCCCAGTCGGGGGCGAAGACGCCGTGCGCGGTGCCCACCTGGAAGACCGGATCGCGGGCGGGGGTCGAGCCGAGATTGCCGACGGTGACGACGAGCCGTCGCTGCGGGGGCGCGCCGAACCAGGTCAGCAGCCCGCTGGAGCCGTCGAGCCGCGCGGAGAGCGCGCTGAGCCGTTCACCGCCGGTGCGCTGTTCGGGCAGGGGCGCGACGGGATGCCCGGCGACCTTGAACGCCACGTCCGCGGCGGCGGCTTCGCCGGTGACGGTCGCGACATGGACGACGCAGGGACAGGGCTTGGGCGGTTCGGCGACCGGAAGCTTTCGTTTGAAGGTGCCGCCCGCTCCGGTCGTGACCGCCCTGCCGTCGGCGTTGGCGCAGGAGTTGGTGCCGCCGATCATGTTCTGACCGCAGATGAGCAGGGTGAGCAGGGCGCGCGGCCGCCAGCCGGTGCCGCTCACGGTGATCGTGCCGCCCGTGCCCGCCTGCGCCCGGGACACCTTCGCGGCCGGGCGTCCGTCGGCCGCGGCGGCGGGCCCGGAGGGCGGTACGACGAGGGCGAGCGCGGTGAGCAGGGCGGCCAGCAGCCCGGCGTACCGACGGGGGCGCATTGCGGCGTTCACGGGCTCGCTCCTGACTCCGTGCCGTCCATCCGGTTCCGTTTGCGTCTGCGCACCAGCCAGGTGCCGCCTCCGCCCGCCGCGCCCAGTGCCGTGACCGCCGCGGCGGCGAGCAGCCACCCGGGGGCGGCGGTGTACGTGGCGGAGGCCGCCGCGTGCGCCCCGCCGCCCGCGGTGACGGTGAGCCTCACGTCCACCGCGTCCAGGGCGGGGGCGTCCGGCCAGCGCTCGGTGAGCCGCACCCGCTTGCCGGGCGGCACCCGGACGGGGAGGGTGCGGGCGTCCCGGCGCAGCACCGCGCCGAAGAGACCGTCGGCGCGTACGGCCAGCCGCGGGGTCAGCGCGGTGTTGCCGCGATTGACGACCGCGTAGCGGATGGCCGCCCCGCCGCCGCCCCCGTTCCGTACGACCGTCACGTCCTCGACGGAGAGCGCGGACAGCGTGGCGCCGCTGATCCGCAGATGCATCCGTACGCCGGTCCGGTGGCCGCCGCCGGTGACGACGAGCGCGCCGGAACGGTCGCCGGGCGCCGCGTCGGGCGGAACGGTGACGGTGAAGGGGACATCGGCGCGGGTGCGGGCCGGAACCTTCACCGTACGGGCGGAGAACGCGATCCAGGCGCCCTCGGCCCCCTCACCCCGGAGCCGCAGGGTGCGGGAGCGCTTGTCCCTGTTGGTGACCGCGAGCCTGTCCTGGAGGACGGTGCCGGGCCGCCCCTCCAGGTAGAAGTACGGCCGGTCGGCGGCGTCCGGCGCGCTGCCCGCGCCGGGCGCGGGCGCCGCCGACCAGCCGGGCGCGGCGGCAGCGGCGGGCGTCGCGGGCTGCGCGGGCAGCGCGGGTACGCCCAGCAGCGCCGTCGCAGCGGCGAGTGCGGCGGCCGCGCGTAACGCGGCGCCGGTACGGGACGGCATGCCCGCAGCTCTAGGGGGTGGCCCGCCGGCGGCGGGTCAGCCAGAGCGCCCCGGCCGCTCCGGTGAGGAGCACCGTGCCGCCGAGGGTGCCGAGCGCGATGGCGGAGTCGGTGGGTCCGGTCTGCGGCAGCTGGCCGCCGCCGGTGCTGCCGGTACCGCCCGTGCTGCCCGTACCGCCGGTGCTGCCGGTGCCGCCCGTACTCCCCGTGCCGCCACTGCCGCTCGTACCACCGCTGCCGCTGGTGCCCCCGGTGGAGCCGGAGCCGCCGGAGCCGCCCGCCGCCTTGACGTCCAGGGTCAGCGAGGGCTTGGGGCTGTTGCCCGGCGTACAGGTCGTGGTCGTACCCAGCGCCTTGATGGTCAGGGTCGACGCGGTGAAGGTGACCTTGCCGCTCTTCTTGGGGGTGTACGTGCCCGTCAGCGTGCTGATCTTGATGGGCGTATCGGCGGGGATGGCCTTGTCGTTGGCGGGACCGGACACCGACACCGTGCCGGTCTCCGCGCCGCCCAGCTTGATGAGCGCGCTCGGGTGCATGGCCCCCTTGCCGAGTTCGACGGGGCTGGAGGAGACGCCCTTCTCGAACGACATGGTGAGCTTGTAGGCGCTGCCGCTCGGAGCGCCCTTGATGTCGATGGGTGATACGGCGCTTTTGTCGCCGATCGGCGTCTTGCACTGATAGTTGACGTCCACCGTGGCCGCGTGCGCGGCCGGAGCGGTGAGCAGGACCGCCGAACCGGCAACGGCCACGGCCAACGCGAGGGCGCCGCCACGGCCGGCCGCACGGCGTTGTGGTTGGGACACCTGAGATCCCCTCTCGTCAAGCGCCGCAGCCGAATGTAACTGACGGCACATCAGATCGGGCGCCGACAGTACGCCGGGGACCTTGACGAGGGAAGACAAAGAGCACGCCGAATCGACGTGAAAAGGATGACCGCTTCAGGGCGGTCAGCGCCCGAGCAGGGAGGGCACCCGCGTGGGGAGGGGCCGGGGCCGTGCTCTTCAGGCGGGCGCGGCCAGCTCGGCCCAGACGGTCTTGCCGGATCCCTCCGCGTTCCGCACGACCCCCCAGTCGAGGCACAGCCGCTGCACGATGAACATCCCGTGGCCGCCCGGCCGACCGGCGCGGTGCGGGGTGCGCGGGGCGGGCGTACCGGTGCCGAGGTCCACGACTTCGAGGCGGAGCACCTTCGCGTTGCAGCTGACCCGCAGTTCCTCGGGGCCGTCGGCGTGCAGGCAGGCGTTGGTGACCAGCTCGGAGACGACGAGCAGCACATCCTCCGCGGCGGCCCGCTGGTCGGCGGTCGCGGCCGGAAGCCAGCCCCAGTCACGCAGCGCCTCGCGCGTGAAGTCCCGAGCGCGCGGCACGGCGCCGCTGGCCCCGATCAGATGGAGCCTGCGGAGCTGACGAACCCGCCCGGGGGGTGGAGTGGCCGGTGGGGCAGCCGAAGCGGCAGGGCCGTCCGGATCCGGGCCGCGGTCGCCCGGCGGATACGGCCGGGTGGTGCTCATCAGCGCTTCACCTCACCGATTCACCGATTCAGGGACAAGGGATACCTGATCTCTTCAACAGTTTCAGCCTGTCTCCTGCCCGGCCAAAGCGTGAGAACACCCACTTCTCCGGTACGGCTCGTGTGACGCGGACAACGCCCCGATGACATGCTGCCGACGCACCGGAAACAGGAGTGGCGGAGATCACTCGACAAGCGCTGCGTCGAGGGATTCGTGGACCGTGAAGACGGCCTCCGCGCCCGTGATCTCGAACACGCGGGCAACGACCGGCTGCATTCCGGCAAGATGGACCGCCCCGCCTTCGGCCTCGGCCTTCAGTCGGGCGCCGAGCAGCACATTGAGGCCGGTGGAGTCGCAGAACTCCAGATGCGAGCAGTCCACGACCAGCCGCACGCGACCCCCCTCCACGCACTGCTCCAGCGGTTCCCGCAGCACCTCGGCGGTGTGGTGGTCCAGCTCACCCGTCGGTGTCACGACCGCGCTCGCCCCATGGTGCCGAACCTCGACCTGGAGCCGGCCCTTGCTGGCGCTGCCGACCATCCCGCGGTCCATGTGCGCACCTCTTCTGGCGTCTCGTTGCTTTCGATTGCGCGCAATGAACCTTACGCCTTTGACCGGTCCTCCGGTAGCCGAACATTTCGCATAGTTCGGCAAATATGGACAACGTGGACTTGCCACGCACCAGTGAATACGGGTAGGCGTAGTAGGAACACATCCGAACACGGACCGGCTTTGGAGGCGCCGCTCACCGGAGCAGCAACGTCATGGCATCGGCAGCCATATGCCGAGAACGACGGAGGAGACTATGTCACCCCAGCTCGACGACTCGCGTACCGACCCGTCTTGGAGTACCAGGGCCACCGTCTCGTCGACTCCCGTACCCGAACAGCTCGTCCCTGATGCGGATGCCCAGGAGATCGCCGGATATTCCTTCGACGAACTGACGGAATTGTCCGATCTGCCGGAAATCCCCTCATTCGAGACGGTGAGTCCGGTCGATGCGCGGGCCCTTTCGAAGACGCTCTTCGAGCGCATCGAGGTGCTCGAAGAAGGCACCCACGAGTACGCCTACGTCCGCAACACCCTGGTCGAGCTGAACCTCGCCCTGGTCAAGTTCGCCGCCTCCCGCTTCCGCTCCCGCAGCGAGCCGATGGAGGACATCGTCCAGGTCGGCACCATCGGCCTCATCAAGGCCATCGACCGGTTCGAGCCGGGCCGGGGCGTCGAGTTCCCCACCTTCGCGATGCCGACCATCGTCGGCGAGATCAAGCGCTTCTTCCGGGACACCAGTTGGTCCGTGCGCGTGCCCAGGCGGCTCCAGGAGCTGCGGCTCGACCTGGCCAAGGCCGGTGACGAGCTGGCCCAGCGGCTGGACCGCGCGCCGACGGTGGGCGAGCTGGCCGCGCGGCTGGACATCACCACCGCCGAGGTCGTCGAGGGCATGGCCGCGAGCAACGCGTACACCGCAAGCTCGCTGGACGCCCAGCCGGAGGAGGACGACTCCGAGGGCGCGCTGGCGGACCGCATAGGCTACGAGGACCACGGGCTCGAAGGCATCGAGTACGTCGAGTCCCTGAAGCCGCTGATCGCCGATCTGCCCGCCCGGGACAAGCAGATCCTCTCCCTGCGCTTCGTGGCCAACATGACGCAGTCGGAGATCGGCGAGGAACTGGGCATCTCCCAGATGCATGTCTCCAGGCTGCTGTCGCGCACCCTCCGTCGGCTCCGCAAGGGCCTGATGATCGAGGAGTAACGCTTCCGCAGACGGATAAGGGCCCGCCCCCGCTCGCCGGGACGGGTCCTTATTCGCGCCCTGTTCCTCTGATATGCGGTCAGACGAGCGTGCCCGCGCGCCACACCGCCGAGACCAGCGGCACGCCGGGGCGGTAGGCGAGGTGGACGTGCGAGGGCGCGTCCAGCAGCGCGAGGTCGGCCCGGGCACCGGGGGCGATCCGTCCCACGTCGTCGCGGCGCAGCGCCCGCGCCCCGCCCGCGGTGGCCGCCCAGACCGCCTCGTCCGGGGTCATCCCCATGTCCCGTACGGCCAGGGCGACGCAGAACGGCATCGAGCTGGTGAAGGACGAGCCGGGGTTGCAGTCCGGCGACAGCGCGACCGTGGCGCCCGCGTCCAGCAGCCGGCGCGCGTCCGGATACGTCGAGCGGGTCGAGAACTCCGCCCCTGGCAGCAGCGTGGCGACCGTCTCGCCCTGCGCGAGGGCGTCCACGTCGGCGTCGGTGAGATGGGTGCAGTGGTCGGCGGAGGCCGCGCCCAGCTCGACGGCGAGCTGCACGCCCGGGCCGTACGAGAGCTGGTTGGCGTGGACGCGCGGGATGAGCCCGCGCTCCTTCCCCGCGGTGAGGACGGCACGGGCCTGGTCGCCGTCGAACGCGCCCCGTTCGCAGAAGACGTCGACCCAGCGGGCGTGCGGGGCGCACATGTCGAGCATCGGGCCGGTGACCAGGTCGACGTACGCGGCGGGGTCGTCGGCGAACTCGGGGGCGACGATGTGCGCGCCGAGGAACGTCACCTCGTCGGTGTGGGCGGCCGCGATGGACAGGGCGCGGGCCTCGTCCTCCGAGGTGAGGCCGTAGCCGGACTTGATCTCGATGGTGGTGGTGCCCTGGTGCAGGGCCTCCACCACATAGCGGGCGACGTTGGCGTTCAGCACGTTGTTCGAGGCGGCGCGGGTGGCGGCCACGGTGGTGCGGATGCCGCCCGCGCTGTAGGCCCGGCCTGACATCCGGGCGTTGAACTCCTCGGTGCGGTCGCCCGCGAAGACCAGGTGGGAGTGGGAGTCGACGAAGCCCGGAATGGCGGCCCGGCCCGCCGCGTCGACCCGGTTGTCGGTGGCGGGTGCTTTGCTTGTCTCACCGACCCAGGCGATGCGGTCACCGTCGATGACGACCGCCGCGTCCTGGATCAGACCGAGGGGGCCTTCGCCGAGGGAGGGGTCGTTGGTGACGAGGCTGGAGATGTGGACGAGGGCCGTCGTGGTGGGGGTCGTGACCGTGTCGGTTGCGGTGGTCATGGTGGGGGCGTTCTCCTTGATCAGCCGGCTCGGCCTGGTCGGCGTGGTCAATGTGATCGGCGTGATCGGCCTGGTGGGCCTGGTCAGCCGTGCAGGGCCGCGATGGCGTCGGCCAGTGCTTCGGGCACGCGCGGGACGAGCTGGTGGGCCCCGTCCCGTACGACATGGCGGCCGCCGACCACGGTGTGCCGGACGTCGGCGTTGGTCGCCGCGAATATCGCCGTCTCGGCGGCCAGCCGGGGTGGCGGCCCCGCCGTGCGGACCGAGTCCAGCGCGATCGTGGTGAGGTCGGCGAGCGCGCCCACCTCGATCCGGCCCGTGTCCGCGCCCCAGCCGAGCGCGGCGTGACCGTCGGCGGTGGCGGCGCGCAGCAGCTGGGCGGCGGTCCAGTGGCCGCGGGTGCGGGTGTGCAGCCGCTCGTCCAGCTCCATCGCGCGGGCCTCTTCGAGGATGTCGATCACGGCGTGGCTGTCGCTGCCCAGGGACAGCGGTGAGCCCGCCCGGTCCAGCTCGGCGGCCGGGCCGATGCCGTCGGCGAGGTCCCGCTCGGTGGTCGGGCACATGCACACGCCGGTGGCCGAGTGGCCCAGCAGCCGGATGTCGCCGGGGGTGAGATGGGTCGCGTGCACGGCCGTCGTGCGCGGGCCCAGCACCCCGTGGTCGGCGAGCACCCGGGTGGGGGTGAAGCCGTGCGCCTCCACGCAGGCGTCGTTCTCGGCGGTCTGCTCGGAGAGGTGCACATGGAGGGGCGCCGCCTGTCCCTCGGCCCAGCCGGAGACGGTCGCGAGCTGATCGACGGGGACGGCCCGCACCGAGTGGATGGCGGCGCCGATGCGGGTGTTGCCGTCGCCCTTGAGCGCGGAGACCCGCTCGGCCCAGGCTTCGGCCGTGCCGTCCGAGAAGCGCAGCTGGTGCTCGTCGGGCTCCGCGCCGAAACCGGAGGAGAGATAGCAGGTGTCGAGGAGGGTGATGCGGATACCGGCCTCGGCCGCGGCCGCGATCAGCGCCTCCCCCATGGCGTTGGCGTTGCCGTAGCGGCTGCCGCCGGGCGCGTGGTGGAGATAGTGGAACTCGCCGACGCAGGTGATGCCCGCCATGGCCATCTCGGCGTACACGGCACGGGCCAGATCGAAGTAGCTGTCCGGGGTGAGCCGGTCGGCCACCTCGTACATCACCTTGCGCCAGGTCCAGAACGAGTCCGGCGCCGCGCCGTCCCCCGGGTTCGCCGAGGCGCCCGCCTGCACGATGCCGCGCAGGGCCCGGTGGAAGGCGTGGCTGTGGGCATTGGCCAGGCCGGGGACGGTCAGCCCGCGCAGCGTCACGGAACCGGCCGGATGCTGTGCGGGACTCCCTGGCCGCACGGCCTTGATCCGCCCGTCCGTGGCCACCACGATGACCACGTCCGGCACCACCTGGCCGTCCAGCCAGGCGTACTCCGCCCAGTAGGTCTGCGCCGTCAGTGACACGCCAACCCCTCCAGTACCTGCGCGAGCGCGGCCACACCGGCGAGGCAGTCGTCCTCGCCCGCCGTCTCCGCGGGTGAGTGCGAGACGCCGGTGGGGTTCCTTACAAACAGCATGGCGGTCGGAACCGACGCGGACAAAATGCCCGCGTCGTGCCCGGCTCCTGTGGGGAGCACCGGAACGCCGCCGAGCAGGCCCGACAGCTGGTCACGGAGGTCGTGGGCGAATTCCACGACGGGCGTGAAGGACTCCCGGGTGACCCGGACGTCCACTCCGTCGCGCTGCCCGCGCTCGACGGCGGCGCGCTCGATCTCGCCGACGACGGCGGCCAGGGTCTCCTCGTCGGGCGCCCGCGAGTCCAGCCAGCCGCGCACCAGGCTGGCGATCGCGTTCACCCCGTTCGGCTCGACGCCGACCTTGCCGAAGGTCGCGAGCGCCCCCGCGAGGCGGGCCTTCTTGCGGGCCGCGAGCACGGTGTTCGCGTACGTGAGCATGGGGTCACGGCGGTCGTCCAGACGGGTCGTCCCGGCGTGGTTGGCCTCGCCGTGGAAGTCGAACCGCCAGCGGCCGTGCGGCCAGATCGCGGACGCGACGCCGACGGGGGTGTCCTTGCCGTCGGTCGTGTCGTCCAGGGCCCGGCCCTGCTCGATGTGCAGCTCCACGAACGCGCCGATGCGGGCCAGCCGCTCCGGGTCAGGGCCGATGGCCTCCGGGTCGTACCCGGCGCGCTCCATGGCCTGCGGCAGCGTGATCCCGTCAGCGTCGCGGAGGGCGTGGGCCCGGTCCTTGGTGAGCTGCCCGGCGGTGAGCCGGGACCCCGCGCAGGCCAGGCCGAAGCGGGCGCCCTCCTCGTCGCCGAAGTTGACGATGGCGAGCGGCTTGGTGGGCCGCGCGCCGCGTGCCCGTAGCTCGTCGAGGGCGGCGAAGGACGAGACGACGCCCAGGGGGCCGTCGAAGGCGCCGCCGTCAGGGACGGAGTCCAGGTGGGAGCCGGTGACGATGGCGTCGCCCGCGGTGGGGTCGCCGAGCCAGGCCCACTGGTTGCCGTTGCGGTCCAGCTCGTAGGTCAGGCCGCGGGTTTCCGCCTGTGCCTGGAACCAGGCGCGGCAGTCGGTGTCGGCGCCGGTCCAGGCGTAGCGGCGGTAGCCGCCGGTCTCCGCGTGGCGGCCGATGGGGGCCAGGTCGCGCCACATCTCGTGGAACGACGGGGTTTCACGGGCGGCTGCGGGTGCGTGGGTGGGTTGTGCCCACCCGTCCCGCCCAGCGGGACGATTGCCCACAACAGTCACTCTCCCGACTCCCTCATGGGGATGCGGACGTCTCGCTCCGCCGCTACCTCGTCCGCTCGGTCGTAGCCCGCGTCCACGTGGCGGATCACGCCCATGCCCGGGTCGTTCGTCAGGACGCGGCGGATCTTCTCGGCCGCCAGCGGCGTACCGTCGGCGACCGTCACCTGGCCCGCGTGGATCGAGCGGCCCATGCCGACCCCGCCACCGTGGTGGATCGAGACCCAGGAGGCGCCCGAGGCGACGTTGACCATGGCGTTCAGCAGCGGCCAGTCGGCGATCGCGTCCGAGCCGTCGAGCATGGCCTCGGTCTCGCGGTACGGGGAGGCCACCGAGCCGCAGTCCAGGTGGTCGCGGCCGATGGCCAGGGGCGCGGCGAGCGTCCCGTCGGCAACCATCTCGTTGAACCGCTCGCCCGCCTTGTCGCGCTCGCCGTAGCCGAGCCAGCAGATGCGGGCGGGCAGCCCCTGGAAGTGGACCCGCTCCTCCGCCATCTTGATCCAGCGGGCCAGGGACTCGTTCTCCGGGAAGAGGTCGAGGATCGCCTTGTCCGTGGCCGCGATGTCCTTCGGGTCGCCGGACAGCGCCGCCCAGCGGAACGGGCCCTTGCCCTCGCAGAACAGCGGCCGGATGTACGCGGGGACGAAGCCGGGGAAGGCGAAGGCCCGCTCGAAGCCAGCGAGCTGGGCCTCGCCGCGGATCGAATTGCCGTAGTCGAAGACCTCGGCGCCCGCGTCCATGAAGCCGACCATGGCCTCCACGTGCCGGGCCATCGCCTCGCGCGCCCGCCGGGTGAAGTCGGCGGGCTTCTCGGCCGCGTACGACGCCATCTCGTCGAAGTCCACGCCGATCGGCAGGTACGACAGCGGGTCGTGGGCGCTGGTCTGGTCGGTGACGATGTCGATCGGCGCGTTCATCGCGAGCAGCCGCGGGACCAGCTCGGCCGCGTTCCCCAGCACGCCGATGGACAGCGGGCGGCGGGCGTCACGCGCCTCGGTCGCGAGCTGGAGGGCGTGGTCCAGGCTGTCGGCGCGCACGTCCAGATAGCGGTGCTCGATGCGGCGCTCGATGGCGCGCGGGTCGCAGTCGATGCAGATCGCGACGCCGTCGTTCATGGTGACCGCGAGCGGCTGGGCGCCGCCCATGCCGCCGAGACCGGCGGTGAGGGTGATCGTCCCGGCGAGCGTCCCGTTGAACTTCTTCGCCGCCACGGCCGCGAACGTCTCGTACGTGCCCTGGAGGATGCCCTGCGTGCCGATGTAGATCCACGAGCCCGCGGTCATCTGGCCGTACATGGTCAGGCCCAGCGCCTCCAGGCGGCGGAACTCCTCCCAGTTCGCCCAGTCGCCGACCAGGTTGGAGTTGGCGATCAGGACGCGCGGCGCCCATTCGTGGGTCTGCATGACGCCGACCGGACGGCCCGACTGGACGAGCATCGTCTCGTCCTGCTTCAGCGTGCGCAGCGTACGGACCATGGCGTCGAACGAACGCCAGTCGCGGGCCGCCTTGCCGGTGCCGCCGTAGACGACGAGCTTGTCGGGGTGCTCGGCGACCTCCGGGTCGAGGTTGTTCTGGAGCATCCGCAGGGCGGCCTCCTGCTGCCAACCCCGGGCGGTCAGCTCCGTACCTCGCGGGGCCCGTACGGGTCGCGGTCCTGACATGGGCCATGCCTCCCTGCCATCGACTGGATCGAGTTATTCACATCTTGACTGTGATGAATATAGCTAGTCAATAGGGGCGGCTGCGGCATACACCCGAGTGGTTCCCCGGAGAGGCGTGCGCGGGGCGCGGGCGCCAGCACTTAGCGTCCTGCCGTGCCCCTCCCCGCCACCCATCGCGAAGTGCGCCTCGCCGCCCGGCCCCGGCCCGAAGGGCCGCTCACCACCGACCACTTCGAGGTCGCCACCGCCCCGCTCCCCACCCCCGGCCCCGGCCAGGTGCTCGTACGGAACCGGCTGATGAGCGTCGCCGCCGCCATGCGGCCCCTGACCTCGGCCGACCCCGGCGCCCTGGGCCTGCCGCAGCTGCGCAGCCGGGTCGGCGACGTCCTGCGGGGGCCCGCCCTCGGCGAGGTGATCAGCGCCCCGCCGGACACCGGCCTGACCCGCGGCGCCCTCGTCCGCCACCACGCGGGCTGGCGCGAGTACGCCGTCCTCGACCCGGCCGAGGCGCCCCCGCTCGACCCCGACGCCCTGCCCGACCCCGCCGCGTACCTCTCCCAGGGCTTCACCGCCTGGCTGGGCGTGGTGCGCGGCGCCGGGGTGCGGCGCGGCGACACGGTGTTCGTCACCGGCGCGGCGGGCGGCGTCGGCACGCTGGCCGGGCAGTTCGCGCGGCTCCACGGCGCCACGCGGGTCATCGGCTCCACCGGCTCCCGGGCGAAGGCCGACCGGCTGATCGAGGAGCTGGGCTACGACGCGGCCGTCATCCGCGGCGCGGGCCCCATCGAGGAGCAGCTGCGCGCGGCGGCCCCGGACGGCATCGACGTCCTGTTCGACACCGTCGGCGGCGAGCAGCTGCGCGCCGCCCTCGCCCTGGCCCGCCGCAAGGCCCGCTTCGCCCTCGTCGGCGCGCTCGCAGCCCAGCTGTCCGACGACGCCCTCGCCACCACCCCGATCAGCACCCTCGCCCTCATCGCCCGCGGCGTCACCCTCCGCGGCATCAGCGCCTACGACCACCCGGACGCGGCCCCGACGTACGTACGCGAATTCGGCCGCGCGCTGCGCGAGGGCGCCATCACGTATCCGCACACCCGCCTGACCGGCATCGGCGAAGCGCCGCGCGCGCTGGTGGAGTTGCTGGAGGGCCGCCACCTGGGCGCGGTGCTGGTGGAGCTATGAGGCTCGGCGATAGCGCACCGTCGTCGGCCCCCACCTCACCCAAGACGGCCCGGCGGCCGCCACGCCGCGCAAGCGGTGGCACGACCTGGGGCCGACAGCTCGGCATCCGCCCCCCACGCTGCCCCCTGGTGGTTGGCTGAGGACTTGGCTTCCCCCTCCTCAAGAGGGGCTTCCTATGGCTCGCGCTACAGGGGTTTCTGCTTCGTCGCCGACTGCCCGCCCGGAGTTCTCCGTTGGGGTCTTACACCGGCTCCACAGACAGACACCGCCAGCCCGGCGGCCAGAAGGTTCTTCGCCGCGTTCACGTCCCGGTCATGGGTCGCGCCGCAGCCGCGGCACGTCCAGGTACGGACGTGCAGAGGCATCGCCTCGGCGAGCGTGCCACAGTCCGAGCACAGCCTGGAAGAGGGGAACCAGCGGTCCACCACGATCACCTCGCGGCCGTACCACCGGGCCTTGTACTCCAGCATCGTGCGGAACTCACGCCACGCCGCATCGGAAATGGCACGGGCGAGCGTACCGTTCTTCACCATGTTCCGAACGGTCAGGTCCTCGATGACGACCACTTGGTTTTCGCGGACGAGTCGAGTGGTGAGCTTATGCAGCAAATCGTGCCTGCGGTCGGCGATTCGGGCATGAATCCGGGCGACAGCGCGCCGGGCCTTTGCCCGGTTCGATCCTTCACCCCTGGATTTGCGCGCGAGGTTCCGCTGAGCCTTTGCCAGCCGCGCGCGGTCGCGGCGCTCGTAACGGGGGTTGGTGACCTTCTCCCCGGTGGACAGGGTCAGCAAGTGATCCAAGCCCAAGTCCACACCGACCGCCGACTCGGCGGCGGGAAATGGAGCCACCGCAGGGTCCTCGCACAGCAGGGACACGAACCACCGGCCCGCGCTGTCTTGCGAAACCGTCACCGTCGACGGGGTGGCCCCGGCAGGCAAGGGCCTGGACCACACGATGTTCAGCGGCTCGGCCATCTTGGCCAAGGTGAGCTGACCGTCCCGGAACCGGAACGCGGAAGTGGTGTACTCCGCACTCTTCCGCGACTTCTTCCTCGACTTGAGATGAGGGTACTGGGCCCGCTTGGCGAAGAAGTTGGTGAACGCCGTTTGGAGGTGTCGTAGGGCCTGCTGGAGCGGAACCGACGACACCTCGTTGAGATACGCCAGTTCCTCGGTCTTCTTCCACGCCGTCAGCATGGCCGACGTGTGACTGTAGGTGACCCGCTCCTGGCGTGCCCACGCCTGCGTGCGGGCGGCGAGGGCCATGTTGTAGACCTTCCGCACGCACCCGAATGTGCGCGACAGTTCCGTCGCCTGCACGTTTGACGGGTAGAAGCGGTACCGATAAGCCCGCTTCACGTGGCCAGCCATGGTTCACACAGTAACATGCGGGTATGTGAGCACATGGGCCAACATGGGACCCCGTTCCACTGCGCCGTGGAAAGCCTTCTCCTGCCCGGCTCCACAGGACCCGTTCCTCCCCCGGCTGAAGACACGGGGGTTCCTCGGAGGATTCACATGACGCCGAACCCCGTTCAGGCCCCGGCCAGCGCCGTCGAACGGCGGGAGCGGGCCGTGCGCGCCGCCGTCGAGCAGGGGCTGCTCGGCCCCGAGCAGCCCGTCGTGGGGCTGCTCGACGTCACCGGCATCCGCGCCGCCGCCGCCGAGCTGCGGGCGGCCTTCGACGAGGTCGTGGCGCCCGGTACGCCCGTGCTGCACGCCTTCGCCGTGAAGGCCGCCGCGCTCGTCCCCGTCCTGCGGCTGCTGGCCGACGAGGGGCTGGGCTGCGAGGTGGCCAGCCCCGGTGAGCTGGCCCTCGCCCGGGCCGCCGGGCTCGGCCCCGGCCGCATCGTCCTCGACTCCCCCGCCAAGACCCCCGCCGAACTGCGCGAAGCCCTCTCCCTCGGCATCGCCCTCAACGCCGACAACCCGCAGGAGCTGGCCCGTCTCGACGCGCTCGTGGACGGGGCCACGCCCCGTTCCCCGCTGGGCCTGCGGGTCAATCCGCAGGTGGGCGGCGGCAGCATCGGCGCGCTCAGCACCGCCACGGAGACCTCCAAGTTCGGGGTCGCGCTGCGCGACGTAGGGGCGCGCGACTGGGTCGTACGCGCCTTCGCCGAGCGCCCCTGGCTGACCCGGCTGCACGCCCACGTCGGCTCGCAGGGGTGCCCGCTGGAGCTGATGGCGGCGGGCGTCCAGGCCGCGTACGAACTCGCCGAAGAGATCAACGCGACCATCGGCCGCCGCCAGATCGACACCCTCGACATCGGCGGCGGCCTCCCGGTGAACTTCACCTCCGACGAGATCACGCCCAGCTACCACGAGTACGCGCGGCTCCTGAAAACCACCGTCCCCGGGCTCCTCGACGGGCGGTACGGCCTGGTCACCGAGTTCGGGCGGTCCCTGATCGCCAAGTCGGGGGTGGTGCTGGCGCGCGTCGAATACGCGAAGTCCGCCGGTGGCCGCCCGATCGCCGTGACGCACGCGGGCGCCCAACTGGCCACCCGTACGGTCTTCGCCCCCACCTCCTGGCCCCTGCGGATCGCCACGTACGACGCGGAAGGCCGCCCCAAGCGCACCGGCCCCGGCGGCCCGGTCACCCAGGACATCGCCGGGCCGTGCTGCTTCGCGGGCGACCTGGTGGCCGAGAACCGGGCCCTGCCGGAGCTGGCGGCGGGCGACCTGGTGGGGCTGCTGGACACGGGGGCGTACTACTTCTCGAACCACTTCGCGTACAACAGCCTGCCCAGGCCGGGCGTATACGGATTCGCACCCGGCGACGACGGCGTCCGCTTCGCGGAGGTCCGGAAGCCGCAGACGGTCGCGGAGATCGTGGCCGAGAGCGGCGGCGCGGAGGCCGAGGGCCTGACGGCCCTGTAGCCCGGAAAGCCGCCGACGGCGGCACCACCCACCGGACGCACAGCGCACCCACCCGCACCCCGCCAGGGGTCACCGTTTCGCGCCGCCCGGGGCCGCGTCGCCCGCCGCCGGGCCCGTCGTCTCGTAGGCGCGGACGGCGGGGCCCGCCGGGCGGCCCCGGGGGACCCAGTCCGTCCGTACCCACAGCAAAGCGTCGTGCGCGCGCTCCCAGCGGCCCAGCCACAGCGCCTTCGCCCACAGCCCCGCGCCGAGGCCCGCCAGCAGCAGACCGCCCGCCGCCGGGACGGCGAAGGACGAGCCGACAGCGGCCAGGAAGGCAAGCAGCAGCCACCACCGCAGGGCGCGGCGGCGGTTCCGCAGGGTCACCGCGCGGTCCTGGAGGAACACCGACGTGCCCGCGCGGGTGGCCTCCTGGGCGAGCGTCAGATACCGGCCCCGCCGTACGACGAGGACGGCCGCGGCCGCGAGCAGGAAGAGCGCCGCCCCGGCCAGCAGCCCGATGCGGCGTCCGGTGAGGCCGGGGATCAGCGCCCCGATGCCCGTGGCCAGGACGCCCGGCCACCACAACCACCCGGCGGGGGCCCGTACGATCACGGCGACCCGTATCAGCGCATGCGTACCGCGTCCTGCCACTGCCGACCTCCTCGACGTCTCAGGCCATCGAGCGCGGACTGTAGTCAGGGTGGCTGAGAATTCGGTGAGACGGGGCGGCTCCCGGGGACCTACTCCACGAACAGCCCGCGCGCGGCCGCCCGCGCGTCGAACTCCTCCAGCCGCGCCTGCGCTTCCGGCAGCGCGTCGCACATGGCCTCCAGCAGCACCCGCCCCAGCAGCATCGGCGCGCACGCGGTGTCGAAGGCCAGCCCCGTCCCGACGGCCGCGGGCAGCAGCAGATCGCTGTGGCGGGCGACCGGGGCGAAGGCGCTGTCGGCGACGGTGACGACGGTCAGGCCGGTTTCGTGCGCGTACTCCAGGCCCTCCACGACCTCCCGCGGATGGCGCGGCAGGGCGAAGCACAGCAGGGCGGTGGCGCCCGCTCGGTGGGCGGCGTCGATGCGGTCGGCGAGCATCGTGCCGCCCTCGTCCAGCAGCCTGACGTCGGGGTGGACCTTGTGCGCGAAGTACGTGAAGCCCCTCGCCTGGGCGGAGGCGGCGCGCAGGCCGAGGACCGGCAGCGGGCGGGAGGCGGCGAGCAGCCGCCCGGCCCGCATCACCGGTTCGGGGTCGGCGAGCAGCGCGGCGAGGTGGCGCAGGTTGTCGATCTCGGACTGCACGGCCTGCTGGTACTCGTTGTACGCCCCGTCCCCTGCGGCCCGCTCGTCGGCGGCGGGGGCGACGTCGCGCAGGTGCTTGCGCAGCGCGGGGTAGCCGTCGAAGCCGAGCGCGACGGCGAAGCGGGTCACGGAGGGCTGGCTGACCCCGGCGAGTTCGGCGAGTTCGACGCTGGAGAGGAACGGGGCATCGGCCGCCCGCCGCACCATGCAGTGGGCGATGCGGCGCTGGGTGGGGGTGAGGCGGTGGCCCTCGAACAGCGCCTGGAGGCGGGCGGCGCTGCCCGCGTTCACCGCACCGGCCGCACCGTTCACATCCGCTGTGCCAGCCGCATCAGCCGCACCCGCCACATCCGCCACCCCGTTGTCCGTACCCATCAGTCCTCCTGCCCCTCAGCCACGGCACCATCACGAGCCTCAGCAGGCTCAACGCCCTCGCACACCTCGGCCAGCGAGTCCAGCAGACCCACCGCATCGGCCACATCCTCCGTCAACGGCCGGTCCTCCATCCGCGGATCGAGAACTTCCGCCGCCAGCGCGTACGCGGCAGCCGCCGGTACGTCCGGCTCCGGTTCCAGGCCGCGCTGCCGCAGCGCCCGCACCGCCGCGACCAGTTCGCAGGCCAGCACCTGCCGGTAGTGGTCGGCCACGCGCAGCGTCTGGCGGGCGCCGAGCGAGGCGAAGCTGGCCTGTTCCTCGACGCCGCGCGAGAGCACGGCGTGGCCGAGGGAGGCGGGGTGGGAGACGGCCCGCATCTCGCCGAGGGCCGCGCCCGCCGCGTACTCCAGGATCATCACACCGGAGCTGGCGGGCGCGGGGTCGCCGAGGAAGGGGCGCAGCCGGGTGAAGTCGGGTTCGCTGAGCGCGGCGAGCCGGGCGGTGGACAGCCGGGCGGTCTGGAGGGCGGCGAGCCGGAAGTGGTCGAGGGCGAGGGCGGCGTGCGCGACGTAGAAGTTGCCGTTGTGGTAGGCGGCCTCGTCCTCGGAACTGATCAGCGGGTTCTCGGCGGCGGCGTTGACGTCGACGGTCAGCACCCGCTCCAGCGCGTCGGCGGCGTCCAGCGCCGGACCGTGGATCTGCGGCAGACAGCGGAAGCCGTACGGGTCCTGGATGCGGCCGAGCGGCGGGGTGGGCCGGGCCGGGGCGCCGAGGAGGGCCCGTATGAGGGCGGCGGCGCGGAGGGAGCCGGGGTGGGGGCGGGCGAGCTGGACGGGTTCGGCGTACGCCTCGTACGAGCCGCCGACCGCGATCAGCGAGAGCGCGGCGACGGGGAGCGAGGCGGACAGCAGTCGCCGCAGGTCGGCGAGGGCGAGCGCGGCCTGGCCGAGAGTGAGCGCGTTGCTGCTGATGAGCGCGAGGGCGTCGTTGCTGTCGAGGGTGATGGGGTCGGGGGCCCGGCCGCCGGGAGCGGCGTCGGCGAGGTCCCAGGGGTGTTCGCCGACGAGGGCGAGCCCGGCCTGGGCGAGCGCGGCGATGTCGCCGGTGCCGACCGCGCCGAACTCGTTGACCACGGGGTGGACGCCGGCGTCCAGTGCCTGGACGAGCGAGGTGACCACGGAGGGGCGCAGCCCGGCGCCGCCCGCGAGCACCTGGTTGGCGCGGACGGCCATCATGGCGCGGACCTCGCGGCCGGGCAGCGGGGCGCCGATGGCCCCGGCGTGGCTGCGCAGCAGCCGCAGGCCGTGGTCGGCGCCGGGGCCGACGTCCTCGGTGCGGTTGGCGCCGACGCCGGTGGAGCGGCCGTAGACCCGTCCGGTCGCGGAGAGCCGGTCCGCGGTCTCCCAGGCGCGTTCGGCGAGGGCGAGGGCGGCGGGGTCGGGGGCGGAGGGTAGGTTTCTGCGGTCGGCCAGACGCACGACGTCGGCGACGCGCAGGCTGTGGCCGTCGAGCGTGATCCGCGGCCCGGTGGGGCCGGGGCCGCCCGCCCCGGCGGTCGCCGCGGCAGCACCCGCGGCAGGCGCCGTCGAATCCAGCATGTGAGACACCATCCAGGGCAACCCCTTCCGAACGCACCCTTTTCGGGCTAGCCGCCACGCGCTTTCGTCCCATATTGCGAGCAGAAGTAACCGGCGATTAACGCACACCTATTGACTTCTATTCACTCGACTATGACTGTGCATGACTATATGCAGGCAGGGCAAGGGGAAGCGGATGATCAGCTTCAAGCACGTCAGCAAGCACTACCCGAACGGCACCACCGCCGTCGACGATCTCAACCTCGAACTACCCGAGGGAGACATCACCGTCCTGGTCGGATCCTCCGGCTGCGGCAAGACCACCACGCTCCGGATGGTCAACCGCATGGTCGAGCCGAGCAGCGGCACGGTGAGCGTCGGCGGCCGTGATGTCCTGGAGGCCGACGCCGCCGAGCTGCGGCGCGGCATCGGATACGTCATTCAGCAGGCGGGACTCTTCCCGCACCGCACGATCCTGGACAACATCGCGACCGTCCCGCTGCTGCTGGGCTGGGGCCGTCGCAAGGCGCGGGCGCGCGCCGCCGAGCTGCTGGAGCTGGTCGGGCTGCCCGCCGGTTCCGGCAAGCGCTACCCGCACCAGCTCTCCGGCGGTCAGCAGCAGCGCGTCGGCGTGGCCAGGGCGCTGGCCGCCGATCCGCCGGTGCTGCTGATGGACGAGCCGTTCGGCGCGGTCGACCCCGTCGTCCGCACCCAGCTCCAGAACGAGCTGCTGCGGCTCCAGAGCGAGCTGCGCAAGACGGTCGTCTTCGTCACCCACGACATCGACGAGGCGGTCCGTCTCGGCGACCGGATAGCGATCTTCCGCACCGGCGGCCATCTGGTGCAGTGCGCGCCCCCGGCCGAACTGCTGGCCTCCCCCGCGGACGACTTCGTGGCGGGCTTCCTCGGCGCCGAGCGCGGACTGAAGCTGCTCTCGCTGTCGACCCTGGCCGACGTTCCGCAGGAGCCCGCGCCCCGCGACGGCGAGGGCCGCTGGCGGCTGGTCACCTCCGGCAGCGGCGAGCCGCTGGGCTGGCGCGACACCGAGGGGCCGGACGGCGACAACGCGCCGCTGCTGCCGGTACGCCCGCTGCGCGACGGCGACTCGCTGCTCGCCGCCCTCGACGAGTCGCTGGCCTCCCCCGCCGGGCTGGTCGCCCGGGTGGACGCGGACGGCGTGCTGACCGGGGTCACCGGGCGCGACCGCATCCACGAGCACGCGGGCCGCCGCCACGCCGAGGCGGGCCGTACGGATACCCCGCAGGCTCCTGACCCCGACGCGAGCGTGACCGCATGACCGTCGACTGGGGCTGGTTCCCCGACCACGTGGACGACCTCACCACGCTCACCTTCGACCACCTCTCCACCGCCGTACCAGCCGTCCTCTTCGGGCTGCTGATAGCGGTGCCGCTGGCGGTCGTCGCGCATCGCGTACGGGCGCTGCGCGGCGTCCTCCTCGGGCTGTCGAACGTCCTCTTCACCATCCCCTCGATCGCGATCTTCGTGCTGCTGCTGCCGATCACCGGCCTCACCCGCACCACCGCGATCACGGGCCTCACGATCTACACCCTGACCGTGCTGCTCCGGAACACCGTCGAGGGCCTGGACAGCGTCCCCGCCAAGGCGCGCGAGGCGTCCACCGCGATGGGCGCGCGCCCGCTGCGCACCCTGCTCACGGTCGAGCTGCCGCTCGCCTTCCCGGTGATCATGGCGGGCGTACGGGTCTCAACCGTGATGGCGATCTCCCTGGTCAGCGTGGCCAGCTACATCGGTTACGGCGGCCTCGGCCAGCTGTTCACCGACGGCTTCCAGCGCAACTACCCCACCCCGGTCGTCGCCGGAGTCGTCCTGTCCCTGCTGCTCGCCCTGGTCGCGGACGCCGTCCTGGTCGCCATCCAGTGGCTGTGCACCCCCTGGCTGAGGAGGCGTGCCTGACATGATCGAACTGCTGAAGAACCTCGGCGTCTGGCTCACCAGCGGCGCCCAGTGGTCCGGCCCGGACGGCATCGCGACCCGCCTCCTGGAGCACCTCCAGTACTCCCTGCTGGCCACCGTCGTCGCCGCCCTCATCGCCCTCCCCGTGGGACTGCTCATCGGCCACACCGGGCGCGGCGCGTTCCTCGCCATCAACATCTCCGGCTTCGGCCGCGCGCTGCCCACCGTCGGCCTGGTCACCCTGGTCTTCCTGGCCAGCGGGCTGAGCATGTGGCCGGTCTACGTCTCGCTGGTCGCCCTCGCGGTCCCCGTGATCGTCACCAACACCTACGCGGGCATGGCCGCCGTCGACCCCGAGGTGCGGGACGCGGCCCGCGGCCAGGGCATGCGCTGGCACCAGCTGCTCTTCCAGGTCGAGCTCCCGCTCGCCCTGCCCCTGATCATGACCGGGCTGCGGCTGGCCTGCACCCAGGTCGTCGCCACCGCCACCATCGCCGCGTACGTCAGCTTCGGCGGCCTCGGCCGCTACGTCTTCGACGGGCTCGCCCAGCGCGACCTCGTGCAGGTGCTGGGCGGCGCGGTACTGGTCGCCATCCTGGCCATCGCCCTGGATCTGGCCCTGGCCTCCGTACAACGCCTGCTCTTCCGCAACCGCCCCGCCCCCTCCCAAGCACACTGACGACACGGCCCCAAGGAGACCCGACCCATGAACCGCAGGAAACTGCTCGGCGGACTGCTCGCCGGAGCCTCCGTGCCCACCCTCGCCGCGTGCAGCGGCGGCATCACCTCCCTCAAGGGCGACGGCGCGGACGGCGGCGGGGGCGGCGGCAGCAGCGCGGGCGGCCTCGTCATCGGCACCGCCAACTTCACCGAGAACCAGCTCCTCGGCTACCTCTACGCCGAGGCCCTGAAGGGAGCGGGCGTCAAGGCGAGCGTCCGCCCCAACCTCGGCTCCCGCGAGATCGTCCTCCCCGCCCTCCGCCAGGGCGACATCGACCTGCTGCCCGAGTACCAGGGCAATCTGCTCCTCTACTTCGACGACAAGGCCCCCCAGACCCAGGCGGGCGACCTCCAGAACGCCCTGACCGTCGCCCTCCCCTCCGGCCTCGAAGCCCTCTCGTACGCGGCCGCCGAGGACAAGGACGTCTTCTGCGTCACCGGCGAAACCGCCGACAAGTACGGGCTGCGCAGCTTCTCCGACCTCAAGAAGCAGAACGGCAAGCTCGTCTTCGGCGGCCCCGCTGAGGACAAGAACCGCGTCGTCGGCCTGGTCGGCCTCAAGAACCGCTACGGCGTCACCTTCAAGGAGTTCAAGGCCCTCGACGCCTCAGGCCCCCTGGTCAAGGGCGCCCTGAAGAAGGGCGACGTCGACGTCGCCAACCTCTTCTCCACCGACCCCGACATCGAGGGCAACGGCTGGGTCATCCTCGCCGACCCCAAGGCCCTCATCCCCGCCCAGCACATCGTCCCCGTCATCCGCAGCGCCAAGGCCGACACCAAGGTCCGCAAGGCCCTGGCCAAGCTGGGCGTCGCCCTGACCACCCATGAGCTGGCCAAGCTCAACAAGCTCGTCGACAAGGAGAAGAAGGACCCGGACGAGGTGGCCGCCAACTGGGCCGCCGACCACGGCCTCGCGAAGAAGTAGCGGGCCTATGCCCACACCCCTGGTCGAGACGCGCTCGATCGACGTCGTCCCCGACGCGGAGCGCCATGGCACCGCCTTCAGTCAGTTCACCCTGTGGCTGGGCGCCAACCTCCAGATCACCGCCGTCGTCACCGGCGCCCTGGCCGTGGTCTTCGGCGTGGGCGCCTTCTGGTCCGTCATCGCCCTGCTGGTCGGCAACGTCCTCGGCGGGGCGGTCATGGCGCTCCACTCCGCCCAGGGACCACGGCTCGGCCTCCCCCAGATGATCTCCTCCCGGGCCCAGTTCGGGGTCCGCGGCGCGATCGTCCCGCTGCTGCTGGTCATCGTCATGTACGTGGGCTTCTTCGCCAGCGGCAGCGTGCTGGCGGGCCAGGCCGTCGGCGAACTCACCCACCTCGGCGACACGACCGGCATCGTCCTCTTCGCCCTGCTCACCGCCGTGGCCGCCGCCGTCGGCTACCGCCTGATCCACACCCTGGGCCGGATCGCGGGGGCCGTCTGCGCCGTCGCCTTCGTCTACCTGGGCGCCCGGCTGCTGGACCGCGCCGACCTGGCCGCCCTCCTCCACGACCGGAGCTTCGACTTCCCGCTCTTCCTCCTCGCGGTGTCGCTCTCCGCCTCCTGGCAGCTCGCCTTCGGTCCGTACGTCGCCGACTACTCCCGCTACCTGCCGCGCGCCACCTCCGCCAGGGCCACCTTCTCCTGGACCCTCGCGGGCACCGTCCTCGGCTCCCAGTGGTCCATGACCTTCGGCGCCCTCGCCGCCGCGGCGGCCGGCGACGCCTTCATCGGCCACGAGGTCAGTTACGTCGTCGGCCTCGGCGGCGGCGCGGCCGTGATCACCTCGCTGCTCTACTTCGTCATCGCGCTGGGCAAACTGACGATCAACGTCCTGAACACCTACGGCGGCTTCATGTCGATGGTGACCAGCGTCAGCGGCTTCCGCGGCCAGGCCACCCTCTCCCCGCGCGGCCGGACCGCCTACATCGCCGGGATCATGGTCGCGGGAACGGCGGTCGCCCTCCTCGGCAAGGACAGCTTCCTGTCCTCCTTCAAGGACTTCCTGCTGTTCCTGCTGACCTTCTTCACCCCGTGGAGCGCGATCAACCTCGTCGACTACTACGCCATCGCGCGCGAGCGCTACGACATCCCCGCGCTCAGCGACCCCCACGGCCGCTACGGCGCCTGGCGCTGGAAGGCCCTGTCCGCCTACGCCCTCGGCGTCCTCGCGCAACTCCCCTTCCTGTCCACCACCTTCTACACCGGCCCCCTCGTCACCCCGCTGGGCGGCGCCGACATCTCCTGGCTCATCGGCCTGGCCGCCCCCGCCGCCCTCTACTGGCTCCTGGCCCGCCGCGACACCCACCACCTCCCGGACCGCATGATCCTCATCCGGGAACCGGCGCCCGGCCGTCCATACGTCACCGAGCCGGAGTGAGCCGGACCGCACCGGTCCTGTGCTGCCCAGGCAGGCCGCGCCTCCCCAAACATGGCATACTCAAAGTATGGCAACCCGGAAGATTACCATCACCGTGCCGGAAGAGCTGGTGGAATCCATCAAGGAGCGCGTCGACGCGCGTGGAGTGTCCAGCTACATCGCCGCCGCCGCCGCCCATCAAGACGCCATGGACCGGCTGCACGAGTTGGCCGAGCGCCTCGAAGAAGAGCACGGCGCCGTAACGGACGACGAGCAGCAAGCAGCGCTGGACCGCATCGCCGCCATCGACGGCTGGCATGACGAGCAGCGATCCCATTCGGGCGAGGCTGCGTGAGCCGCACTGCCCGAGCGAAGCCGGTTCGGCCGCGACAGCGCGTCTTCGTGTTTGATTCCGAAGCCCTCTCCGGGGCGGTGCGGGGTGACCGGGAGATGGGTGCGCTGATCAAGACGGCTCCGCGGCTCGACATCCCGATCGTCACCTCGGCGCTCACGATCGTGGAGGCATGGGACCCGCGCGAGACGTCGCGGCAGGCACTGTGGGACTGGACGCTGTCCCGGATCCGCGTCGTGCACACGGACGACCGGGTGATCGCCATGGCGCGCGACATGCTGAAGGCAGCCGGGCTGCATGGGCACAAGTACGCCATCGACGCCGTTCTGGCGGCTGTGGCCGGGCAGGAAGCCGCGAAGGGAGCTCAGGCGACCCTTTTCACCTCCGACACCGACGACATGAATCAACTCCTCGCGGGACACCCCGTGCGAGTCGAGAAGGTCTGACGAGGCCCGCCAAGCGCCGCCCCGGCTATGCCAACTTCGCGATCACCGAGCCGCCGCTGAAGCTCATCCTGATCGCTCACTTCCGCCGACCGGGTCACGGCCGCCACCGACCGCCTCAAGACGCCGGATCCGCCACCTTCGAGGAGAACGACACCTCGTGCTGCTACGCCCTCCAGAGCCCTGGGAGGTCTACGTGGAGAAGGGCGACGCCGACCAGACGAGCAAGAGCGCGGCACTCGAAACCGCCGACGCCTGCTGCGCAAGCCGAGCCTTATAGCGCCGTGGCGTGTCACCGAGACCGGGCCAGGTGATCGAGGGCACCGCGCTTGGCGGTGCGTATGAAGATCCCCAGCGAGGCGGGGGTGGTGGTGACGACCGCCGCCGGGTCGTCACTCTCACGCAGTGAGATCTTGCCGTCTTGGGCGGCGAGTTCCACGCAGTGGTTTTCCGCATTGGTGCCGGAGAACGAAGACTTACGCCAGAATCCAGAGCTGACCACGGCTAGACCTTTCACAGTTCCTGTGTGATGCGGTGGATGAAGTCTCGCG
Source organism: Streptomyces sp. NPDC021115 (assembly GCF_044333065.1). Classification (NCBI taxonomy): domain Bacteria; kingdom Bacillati; phylum Actinomycetota; class Actinomycetes; order Kitasatosporales; family Streptomycetaceae; genus Streptomyces; species Streptomyces sp. NPDC021115. The sequence continues at coordinate 57,623 of NZ_JBIRQF010000023.1, read as the reverse complement.
ATTCCTCCACCGCCAAAGAGGAGAGCGCTGCCCTGTCGAGCAGCGCGCGGTACCTGGCGAGTTGCGACTCCGCGTCCATCCACAGCGAACCGTGCCAGGCATCGAGTTGCACGGTGTCGAGCTTGGGTACGGGGCCGCCCACGTAGAGCATGGACGCCCCGGCTCCGCCGAAACCGTCCACGTCGAAGGGGATCACCCGGATGGTCACGTTCGGCCGCTCGGACTGCTCCAAGATGAAGGAAAGCTGCTCGCGGGCGACCTTCCGGTCAGCGACTCGCGTTCGCAGCACGGCCTCGTGAATGATCGCCTCGAAGCGAGACGCCCCATCTCGTTGCAGGACTTCTCGACGCCGCAGGCGGAAGGAAACCAGCGCTTCGAGCTGCTCCAGCGGCGGTTCGGGAACGCCGTAGGCCATGAGAGCCCGAACGTAGTTCTCGGTCTGAAGCAGACCGGGCACATAGGCCGCTTGGAGCGTACGCATATACGTGGCGTGATGCTCCAGTTCGGCCAGGTCCAGCGCGCCGTGCGCGAGCGTGCCTCGATACGATTCCCACCAGCCCTTGGCGCGCTCCGCCGCCATACCGACCAGCGCGTCCACCAATCGCGTGTCAAGGCATGCGTATTGGGACACGATCCGCCTCAGACGTTCCTCGCTGACGCCAGCCTTGCCCGTCTCGATCTGGCTCATCTGGATCGCGTTGGCCCCGAGCAGGTCAGCGGCTTCACGTGCCGTCATACCGGCCGCTTCGCGCATCTTCCGCAGCTCGGCGCCCAGACGCTGCTGACGCGCCGTGGGGCTGTTCCTGGGTGGCATGCGTCTTCCCCTCCTGGCCCGGTCGAACAGTCTCTCGCGCCCCCACGCGGCGGTCCAACGAGTTCCAACCGGCTTAGTCATAAGGTTGATACGGATTAACCTTATGACATACCCTGAGTGACGCGCTCATCACCCAAGGATGACCGGCCAAGCCGGAAGCGTACCGCCCCCTCCATGCCCCCTGCCCTGGCACCGGCATGCCCGAAGGGGCGGCAAGCACCTCTCGGAGGCTCATATGGAGACGCCCGACACCCCCGACACCTTCGACAAGGAACTGTGCGACCTCGTCATCGACTTCGCACCGAGACTCTTCGCCGTGGTCCAGGAGTACGACGTGGAACCAGGGCTACGGGACGGCGTCATCGCCGCCTGGGGCTTAGCGTTCGACGACGGAGCCGTACGCGTGGCCAGCGTGGACGGCACACGACAGCTCGTCCTCAACTCACCCGAGCGGGCAATCCGGTACTTCGGCCCCCGGCCTGATGGCTCCCTCCAGGCCGCGCGGCTCGTCTGGCTGGCGCCGTCCAAAGCCGCCGCATTCGACCGCGCCGAGCGCACCTGACCGGCCGCACCACGCGAGGGCGGCGGTGACGCGTCGCGCAGCCGCCGCCCGGGGGTCGTCGTAGGAGGCGAGCGCACACCGGCCTCCGCCCAGTGCACCCCCGCCTCGTCCGCCTCGCGCAGCGCACCGGCGAGGCCGTCGGGGGAGAGCGCCGCGTGCCACAGGTCGTCCAGCCCCCGGTGGGCCGCCGCAGCGCGGCGGTGGAAGTCGGCCACCGGAGATTGCCGAGTACGAGCGAACCCTTCGCTGCGTTTGCCTCCATGGCCGCTCATGGCACCCACGCCCGAGCGTTGATCACCAAGGCGATTGACGCTCTCGGGTGAAGGTGCGCAAGAAGGTGCAAGATCCTCGCGCGCGCTGGGTGCGGCTTCCTAGTTTCGAGGCATGCCCCCTCAGCGATCCCTGCGGCCGAACGGTGCTCCCGCCCCCGACAATCGTTCGCTACAGCAGCACCTACCGAACGGAGACCCGTGGCAGGCATCGAATTCGAAGCAAAGGCCCTGGACATCAACCCGACGAAAATGGAGCGGCTCATCGTCGAGGCGGGCGGGGTGCGCCAAGCCGAGCCGCGGCTGATGCGCCGGTACGTCTACGACACCATCCCGGCCGTCCCCGGCCGGTGGGTGCGCCTGCGTGACACCGGGGCCGTGACGACCCTGTGCGTCAAGCAGATCTCCACCGATGCGGTCGACGGTACCCACGAGACCGAGGTCACGGTCGACAACTTCGAGGAGACAAACGCGCTGCTCGGCCTCATGGGGTTGATGCCGCGCAGCTACCAGGAGAACCGGCGCACCTCCTACACGCTCGGCGCCGTGCGCCTGGAGGTCGACGAGTGGCCCCTCATTCCGCCGTACCTGGAGATCGAGGCGGACGACGAGCCGCAGGTGTGGGCCGCGGCCGAAGCACTGGGCTTCGACCGCGACCGCCTGACGTCGGTCAACACGACCAAGGTCTACGACCTGTACGGCATCGACCTGTACGCGATCACCGACCTGCGGTTCGCGTAGCCGAGGCTCCCGGCCGACGGGCGTCGGCCGGGACGATGGAGGGAGCCCGATGCACGACCTGAAGACCAATGGCGCCGACTTCCTTCCGGCCCGCATCCCGGCCGATTTGATGTTCTCGGCATAGCCGACGGTTCATGAGCCAGCGCCATGCCATGAAGCCCTGGGCCGCTCCCGACCGCGGGCTGACCTACAGCGCGGCGCCCAAGGCCGAGTGCCGCATCCGGGCCGTGGCAGCGCATGCACCCGTTCCCGTCATCCGCAGTGCCAAGGCCGACACCAAGGTCGAGCGGCGCTCGATCGACGTCGTCCCCCACGCGGAGCGGCACGGCGCCGCCTTCAGCCAGTCCACGCTGTGGCTCGGCGCGAACCTCCAGATCACCGCTGTCGCGACCGTGGCCCCGGCCGTCTACCGGATGCTGCAATTCCTATTGCCTGCCCTGCTCGCGGATTACACACTGCCGACCGAACGTCGCTCCTGGAACTCGTATGACCTCACACGGAACGAGGAGTATCAGAGTGCGCAAGAGCATTTTAGGCGTGGCAGCATCGGCAGCGGCGCTCGGCGGAGTGGTGGGCTTCGCTCCCACGGCAGCCGCGGAGCCCAACCCGCCCGGCTGCGAAAAAGGGTACTTCTGCGCCTGGGACGCGAACGGCAACAGGACGCTGCACACGGCAGGAAACTGGAGCGGACAAGCGGCTTTCGTCAGGGTGTTCAACAACGGATACAGCTTCCCCGGCGCGGATCACGTCGACCTGACCTACTGGTACGAAGGTGACGCCACCGCTACGTCCTGCTTCCACTACAACCCAGGGCCCGGGCAATACCAATGGAACGCCCCTCGTCAACTCGTCGCGTACAGCGTCAGGTGGCGCGGAGAATGCTGAAATTGGCATGAACCGAGGTGGGGCAGCCGAAACCAGGCTGCCCCAACGTCGACTTTTGCCAGTTCACCTGACAGAGCATGGCCGCACCTTTCACAGTTCGCCAGCGATACGCTTCGTCACCTGAAGAGTGCTTCTTCCTTGCGACGGCCAGGACTTGGGCACGTCTCACGGCGTGGAAGCGAGAAGTCGAGGAGTGTTTTTCGTGGCCACTGTCGAGGCGCGGCGCATGATGGCCGCTGATCCCCGAGACGTGTACGAACTGGTCGCCGACGTGACCCGGATAGGGGAATGGAGCCCTGAGGCCACCGGAGCCGAGTGGCTGAACGGCGAGCCGGGCGCGGTCGGATCGACGTTCCGCGGGCACAACCGGCGCCCTTGGGTGAAGTGGAGCACGATCTGCACCGTCACCGCGGCCGATCCCGGGAAGCGCTTCGCGTTCGACGTGAAGGCGGCTGGTCGGCCGGTCGCGGCCTGGGAGTTCGAGATCGTCCCGCGCGAGGGCGGGTGCGAGGTCACACAGCGGACTTTCGATCGGCGCAGCGTGTTCTACAAGGTGACCTCGGTGGTCACCACCGGCCTGGGCCGCCGCTCAGCTCGAAATCGCTGGACGATGGAACGGACGCTGGAGGCACTGGCGAACACCGTGGAGCCCTCGCACCCCTGACGGGCCGCGTCACGCGAGGGCGACGGTGATGCGCTCACGCAGAGCGGCCGCCCGCAGGTCGTCGTAGGGGGCGAGCACGCGCAGGGCCTCCGCCCAGTGCCGCCGCGCCTCCTCCGTCTCGTCCGCTTCGCGCAGCGCACCGGCGAGGCCGTCGAGGGCGAGCGCCGTGTGCCACAGGTCGTCCAGCTCGCGGTGGGCCGTCGCGGCGCGGCGGTGGAAGTCGGCCGCCTCCGCCGGACGCCCGAGCCGCCGGTACGTCTCCCCCGCGCCGTCCCACGCCCGCGCCTCCCGCGCCCGGTCGCCGAGGCGGCGCTGGAGCGAGGCCGCCCGCTGGAACGAGACCAGAGCGTCGTGCGGTGCACCGTTCGCCAACTGCGCCCGGCCCAGCTCCAGCAGCCAGTACCCCTCCCACATGTGGTTGCGGTGGGTGAGGGCGATGTCCAGCGCGTCCTGGGCGGACCGCAGCGCCTCCCCCGGCTGTCCGAGGTCCCGCTGAACGGCGCTCAGGATGCGCAGCGCATTGCCCTCGCCGCCCTGGTTGCCCAGCTCGCGGTGCGCCTCCAGGGCCCGGTGGACAAAGTCGGACGCCTCGTCCAGTTGAGCCAGCTCGTACGTCACCTCGGCGAGGTTCGACAGGACGACGGCCTCCCAGTGGGCGGCCTCCAACTCCCGGAACAGGGTGGCGGCCTGTTCGAAGTGTTCCTTCGCCGCCTCCAGCCGACGTCCCCGCAAGTGGATCAGCCCGATGTCGTTCAGGGACAGCGCCTGCCCGAGACGGTCCCCCGTCTCCCGCCGGGCGGCGAGGGCGCCCTGGTGGTACTCCGCCGCCTCGGCCAGGCGATGGGACTGCGTGCAGGCCATCCCGAGGCTCTCCAGCAGCTCGGCCTCCGCCGTACGGTCACCCACCCGGCGCGCCGCGCCCAGCCCGATCCGGCTCATGGCGAGCCACTCCTCGAACGGGTTGAGGAGCATGTGCACGCTCCGCAGCACCGCGGGAAGCTGCCAGGCGATCACATCGAGCCCGGCGTCCTCGGCGGCGCGCGTCGCGGCCAGCAGATTGCCGCGCTCCGCCTCGTACCACCGCATGGCCTCGTCGTAGTCCGGGAAGGACGCCGCGGTGACGCCCGCGCTCAGGGGTTCCAGCGGGATGTGGGCCTCTTGCGGGTTGATCCAGGTCTGAGCGGCGTCCGCGGAGTGCAGATACCAGAGCAGCACCCGGCGCAACGCCGCCTCGCGGCCCTCGGCCGACTCCTCGTGCCGCGCCTGGTCGGCCGCGTAGGCGCGCAGCAGGTCGTGGAACTCGTAGCGGTCGGGCCCGGTCTGCTCCAGCAGATGGGCCCCGGCCAGAACGTCCAGCAGATGCCGCACCCGGCCCGTGCCCGCGCCCCCGTCCAGAGCGGTGGCGGCCCCGGTGCCGAACTCGGCGCCCGGATGCAGCCCGAGCAGCCGGAAGAGACGCGCCGCCTCCGCGGGCAGCGCCCGATAGGACCAAGCGAACACGGTACGCACCGCCTCGGCTTCCTCGTCGTCCCCCACGCTCAGGGCGTCCCACAGGGCTGATTCGTCGCGCAGATCTCTTATGAGGTCGTCCAGCCCCATTCTCGGGCGGCTGGCGGCCCGCTCCGCCGCGATGCGCAGGGCCAGCGGAAGGCGGGCGCATAACCGGGCCAACTCGACGAGCTGGTCCCGGTCGTCCTGGGGCCGGTGGGCGGCGGTGACAACGCTCAGCAGAGCGATGGCTTCCGACTCGTCCAGCGTGCCCAGCGTCAGTGTGTGCGCCCCGTCGCGGACGGCCAGCCCCGACAGCCTGCTCCGGCTGGTCACGATCACCAAGCACCCCACGGTGCCCGGAAGCAACGGCCTGACCTGGCCCACCGTGGCCGCGTTGTCCAGGATGACCAACATCCTGCGCCCGGCCAGCAGCGACCGGAAATGCGCCGCACCCGCCTCCGGGTCCGCCGGAATCGCCGCCGCCGGTACGCCCAGGGCCGAGAGGAACCGGTGCAGCACCTCCTGCGGGGTGACCGGTGCGCCCGGGTCGTAACCCCGCAGGTTCACATACAGCTGGCCGTCCGGGAACCGGTCCTTCGCGCGGTGCGCCCAGCGCAGCGCCAGCGAGGTCTTGCCGACGCCCGCGGTCCCGGCGAGGACGCAGACCGAGACGGAAAGGTCTTCCCCGGTGTCACCGCGCTCGTCGGCCAGGATGGCGTCGAGCCGTCCCAGCTCTTGGCCCCGGTTGACGAACCCGCGGACGTCCCCGGGCAGTTGCCGCGGTTTGGGCTGGTCGGAGCGGCCGCTCTGGTGGAAGTGGATACCTCCGCTGATGTCCCGGGCCTGGACCACGTCCCCTGCGGACCCGGACAGTTCGGAATGCGTTCCGTGATCCTCGTTGATCTGCTACTCCGGATTCGGTGGTGGTAAATGCGCTACTTCGCGGGCGAAAAAGGACGCCATGTCCTCGCCCACGTCGTAGAGGTCTCTGGTGAGCGCGCGGCACCGTGCGGTGGTGGCCTCGTCCAGGTACCGCACCGCGCCGTCGAGAATCCCATGGTCCGAGTAGCGGATCTGATACGTCGTGCGGTCGCCCAGTGTCAGCAGCTCCGGCAGCGGTTCGGATCTTTCCAGCTCAGCGAGGTGTTCGGGGCCGACTACACGGATCTTCTCACCGCATTCGGCGCGCAGCCGCAGCAGATGCAGCTCCCATTGCAGATACGGGGCGATCGGCTGCTCGGCCACCCGGACCCGGTAAAGGGTGATCCGGTGGTCCTCGACCTCCTGCGAGAATTCCCGCAGATAGTCGCGCTCCTCCTCGATGAGGCGCAGGGATTCGTCCCAGTCGCCCCGAGCGAACGCGTCCCAGCTGGCGAAGCCCGGTTCCCTGAAGCGCTGCTGGCGCTCCAGCTTCCAGGAGTCCTGGCCGTCGATCGTCCATTGCCGCTCGCGGAAGTCGCGGCGGTAGGCGTCGAGGGAGAGTACTTCGCCCCGGGCGGATGCGAGGCGGGGGCCGTCAAGTCCGAGCATCGGGGATATCCGGTTTCGCCGCGCTCAAGGTGTTTCCCGGGATGACGACCAGGCGCTCGTCCGGGGCGATGCTGGCATCCTCGGGGAGTCTCGCCCGGTAGGTCTCGGTGAGATCGCGGCCGATGACCGCGATGTCGCCGTTGTCGAGCTGCCAGATGTCGGGACATCCGTCGCGGCCGCCGGTGTTACCGAGCTCGCGCGCCGACTTTCCTAATCGACGCGCGAACGAGGCGGACGGGTCGGCTTCCCATGCGCGAGCCATCGGTGTCTCCACTCATCCGTCGTGATCACTGAGTGTAGGAATGAGTGTCACGGATGGCAACGGTGGCCGCGAGCCAGGGGCCCTGATCACGCCGGGGGCAGGAGCTTCTTCTGGGGCTTGCCCATGGCGTTGCGCGGGAGGGCGTCCAGGAAGCGGACCTTGCGGGGGCGCTTGTGGACGGAGAGCTGGGTGGCGACGAAGTCGATCAGGTCCTGTTCGCCCACGCCGTCGGCGACGACGTAGGCGACGATCTGCTGGCCGAGGTCGTCGTGGGGGGCGCCGACGACCGCGGCCTCGCGGACGGCGGGGTGGTCGAGGAGGGCGTTCTCGACCTCGCCCGCGCCGATGCGGTAGCCGCCCGACTTGATCATGTCGGTGGAGGCGCGGCCGACGATGCGGTGGAAGCCGTCCGGGTCGACGGCGGCGATGTCGCCGGTGCGGAACCAGCCGTCCTCGGTGTACGAATCGGCGGTGGCCTCGGGGCGGTTGAGGTAGCCGTCGAAGAGGGTGGGGCCGGTGAGCTGGAGTTCGCCGATCTCGGCGCCCTCCTCGGCGACGACCCGGGTGCGGATGCCGTTGATCGGGGTGCCGACGGAGCCGGGGCGGCGTTCGCCGCCCGCGCGGGTGGAGATGGTGATGAGGCTTTCGGTCATGCCGTAGCGCTCGACGGGGCGCTGGCCGGTGAGCTGTTCCAGGTCGCGGAAGACCGGGGCGGGCAGCGGGGCCGAGCCGGAGACCAGGAGGCGGGCGGCGGACAGGGCGCGGGCGGACTCGGGGTCCTGGACGACGCGGTTCCAGACCGTGGGTACGCCGAAGTAGAGACTGCCTCCCGCCGCCGCGTACGCCGCCGGGGTCGGCTTGCCGGTGTGGACGAGGCGGCTGCCGGTGCGCAGCGCGCCGAGGACGCCGAGCACCAGGCCGTGGACGTGGAACAGCGGCAGCCCGTGGACCAGGGTGTCGTCCGCCGTCCAGGCCCAGGCTTCGGCCAGCCCGTCCAGGTCGGCGGCGACCGCGCGGCGCGAGATGAGCGCGCCCTTGGGCGCGCCCGTGGTGCCGGAGGTGTAGAGGATGAGGGCGGTGGACTCCGGGTCGGGCTCCGGCTTCGTCCAGGCCGCCCGTTCGGTCAGGTTCACGGGAACCGTCTCGATCGGTGCCTCCACATCGGCGTCCCCGGTCAGCAGGAGGGCGGCGGCGGAGTCGCGCAGGATGTGGTCCCGTTCGGCGGGCCCTGAGTCCGGCGGTACGGGGACCACCGGCACCCCGGCGAGGAGCGCGCCGACGACCGCCGTCACCGTCTCCGCGGTCGGGGTCGCCCGGACCGCGACGACCGGCGCCCCGGCCACCCGGGCGGCCACCGCGCCCGCGGCGCCCAGCAGGTCCTCGCGCGAGAGGGCGTGGCCGCCGACGGTGAGCGCGTCGGGGCGGTCACCGCTCTGCGCGGCGAGGGAGGTGAGGAGAGGTGCGGTCACGGAACTGACTCCTTTCACCGAGGGCCGGGGCTGCTGCCTGTGGCCCCTCTTCCTTTCGGGGGGCCGGGCCCTACGGACTGAGCGTCCCCGTGACCGTACCTTCGGAAGCGTGGGAGCCCGTGATCAGGAGGTGCAGGAGGTGAAAGAAGTATCGCGGGAACCGCCGCACCCCGGCCGGTCGGCCAGGGGCGGGACGACGGCGGTTCCCGCGAGGGACGCGAAGACCGCGTCCCGGGCGACCGTGGAGGTCCGGGAGCCGCTCCGGATGTCCTGGTCGCCGCGTTCAGGTGTGTCGGTGTCGTCCGTTCCGACATCCACTAATCTGCCGGGTCAGTGTTAACGCTGTGCTGCGGACGCGTGACGCTCACGTACCACTTCGCCGAAGCAACGAACTCGGGGGTCACTTCGCGCCGTTGGCGAGATACGCGAGCAGGTCCTGACGGCTCACGACGCCCCTGGGCTTGCCCTCGACCAGCACGACCGCCGCGTCCGCCCGGCCCAGGACGGCCATCAGGTCCTCGACGGCCTCGCCCGAGCCGACGTGCGGCAGGGGCGGGCTCATGTGCTTCTCCAGGGGGTCGCCGAGGGAGGCGCGCTGGGCGAACAGCGCGTCCAGCAGCTCGCGTTCCACGACCGAGCCGATGACCTCGGCGGCCATCACGTCGGGGTGTCCGGCGCCCGGCTTCACGATGGGCATCTGCGAGACGCCGTACTCCCGCAACACCTCGATGGCCTCGCCGACCGTCTCGTCCGGGTGCATGTGGACGAGGGAGGGCAGCCCGCCCGCCTTGCCCTGGAGGACGTCGCCGACGCGCACGGACGGGCCGTCGTCCTCCAGGAAGCCGTAGTCGGCCATCCACTCGTCGTTGAAGATCTTGGAGAGGTAGCCGCGGCCGCTGTCCGGGAGCAGTACGACGACCACGTCGTCCGGACCGAGCCGCTTGGCGACCTCCAGCGCGCCGACGACCGCCATCCCGCAGGAGCCGCCGACCAGCAGCCCCTCCTCCTTGGCGAGCCGCCGGGTCATCTGGAAGGCGTCCTTGTCGGAGACCGCGACGATCTCGTCGGCCACGGTCCGGTCGTACGCGGTGGGCCAGAAGTCCTCGCCGACGCCCTCGATGAGGTACGGGCGCCCGGAGCCGCCGGAGTAGACCGAGCCCTCGGGGTCGGCGCCGATGACCTTGACCCGGCCGTCGCTCATGTCCTTCAGATAGCGGCCGGTGCCGCTGATCGTGCCGCCGGTGCCGACGCCCGCCACGAAGTGGGTGATCTTGCCTTCGGTCTGCTCCCACAGCTCGGGTCCTGTGGTCTCGTAGTGGGAGCGAGGGTTGTCGGGGTTGCTGTACTGGTCGGGCTTCCAGGCGCCGGGGGTCTCGCGGACCAGGCGGTCGGAGACGTTGTAGTACGAGTCGGGGTGCTCGGGGTCGACCGCGGTCGGGCAGACGACGACCTCGGCGCCGTACGCCCGCAGCACGTTGATCTTGTCGGTCGAGACCTTGTCCGGGCAGACGAAAACGCACTTGTAGCCCTTGCGCTGGGCGACCATCGCGAGGCCCACACCGGTGTTTCCGGAGGTCGGCTCGACGATCGTGCCGCCGGGCTGCAGCGCGCCCGACGCCTCCGCCGCCTCGATCATGCGGACCGCGATGCGGTCCTTCACCGAGCCGCCGGGGTTGAAGTATTCGACCTTGGCCAGAACGGTCGCCCGGATGCCCTCGGTCACGGTGTTGAGCTTTACCAGCGGGGTGTTGCCGACCAGCTCAATCATCGATTCGTAGTACTGCACGCCTGCTCCTGGTCCGGAATCCGCGGGATCTCCGCGTCGGGACGGCCGCGTCGCGGGCCCGTACAGCCAGCTTATTGCGCGGAACCGCCCGCCGACCCGTGCGGTTGTGGCCACCCGCGCAGGGGGCACCAAGTGGTTAGCAAGGCGTACAAAGGTACAGAAGGCGTTCGGTAGGAGGTGGGCTGGACCCATGTCGATGTCGAGGGCGAGGGTTGCGCGGCGTATCGCGGCCGCGGCGGCGTACGGGGGCGGCGGGATCGGGCTGCTGGGCGGGGTCACCGCCGTGCTGTTGCTCACCGAGGTCTCCCTGGCGAAACGGATCGTGGGCGGATCGGAGGAGGCCCCGCCGCGCGCGGACGGCCGCTACGGCTTCGACTTCGCCCTCAGGACCGGTCAGCCCCCACTGCGGCTGGCCTTTCTCGGCGACTCCACCGCCGCCGGACAGGGCGTCCACCGCCCTAGTCAGACGCCGGGCGCGCTGCTGGCCTCCGGGCTCGCGGCGGTGGCGGAATGCCCGGTTGACCTGCGGAACGTGGCGCTCCCCGGGGCCCAGTCCAGCGATCTGGAGCGGCAGGTCACGCGCGTACTGGCGGACCCGGAGCAGCTGCCGGACGTGTGCGTCATCATGATCGGCGCGAACGACGTCACCGGGCGGATGCCGCCCGCGCAGTCGGTGCGGCTGCTGTCGGAGGCGGTGCGGAGGCTGCGCGATGCCGGGTGCGAGGTCGTGGTCGGTACGTGCCCCGACCTGGGCACGATCGAGCCCGTCTACCAGCCCCTGCGCTTCGTCGCCCGGCGGCTCAGCCGCCAGCTGGCGGCCGCGCAGACGATCGGGGTCGTCGAGCAGGGCGGCCGTACGGTGTCGCTGGGCGACCTGCTGGGGCCGGAGTTCGCGGCCAACCCGCGGGAGCTGTTCGGCCCGGACAACTACCACCCCTCGGCGGAGGGGTACGCCACGGCCGCGATGGCCGTGCTGCCCACGCTGTGCGGTGCGCTCGGGTTGTGGCCCGAGGAGGCGCCGGAGACGCGCGACGAGGGCATTCTGCCGGTGGCCACGGCGGCGGCCGCGGCCGCGGCCGAGGGGGGTACCGAGGTGACGGCCGCCCGCGGGCCGTGGGCCCGGCTCCTGCGGCGCCGCCAGCCACCCACCGAGACCCCCACCCAGGGGTCCGCCCCGGCGCCCCCGCTGCCGCACTGAGCGGGGGCCTTCCCCGAGCCCGCCCCTCCCCGAACCGGAGCCCCCGCCCGGCCCCCGGGCGGGGGCTCCGCCCCCACACCCCCGCTCCTCAAACTCCCCCAGCTACCGCTGGGAGGTGCCCCCAGGGGGCTGAGTGGTACGCCCGGAGGGGGCGGGTCCCTCCGGGCCCTGGTGGGTCCCGGACCCGACAGGGCAGGCATCGGAGCACCGACGAGGCGGGGGTGCGGGGCGGCCACGTCCTCGGGGCCAGAGGCGGAGCCCCGACGGGGTGTGGGGCGTGGCCCCGCCCGGGGTCCTGGGGCGGGGCCCCGGATCGGGAAGGGGCGGGGTGGGGAAAACGCCTCGGGTTCGGGGGGCTGAGCGTACGCTTAGGAAAAAGAGTTCCGCGTCACAGCACTCGCCCCGTGACCCCCGCTCTACGTGCGGGTAACTTCCCTCACAGTCCCACGTCGTACCCCCGATCCGCCCCATGGAGCCGTGATGCCCGAAGCCGTGATCGTCTCTGCCGCCCGTTCGCCCATCGGCCGTGCCTTCAAGGGGTCGCTCAAGGATCTGCGGCCCGACGATCTGACCGCCGAGATCATCCAGGCCGCGCTGGCCAAGGTGCCGCAGCTGGATCCGCGGGAGATCGACGATCTGATGCTCGGGTGCGGGCTGCCGGGTGGGGAGCAGGGGCACAACCTGGGGCGGATCGTGGCCGTGCAGATGGGGATGGACCATCTGCCCGGGTGCACGATCACCCGGTACTGCTCCTCGTCGCTCCAGACGTCGCGGATGGCGCTGCACGCCATCAAGGCGGGTGAGGGGGACGTGTTCATCTCGGCAGGCGTCGAGATGGTCTCGCGCAGCGTCAAGGGCAGCTCGGACGGGATGCCGGACACCCACAACCCGCTGTTCGCCGACGCCGAGGCCCGTACCGCGGCGCGCGCCGAGCAGGAGGGCACCGGCTGGCACGACCCGCGGGAGGACGGGCTGGTCCCCGACGCGTACATCGCGATGGGGCAGACCGCCGAGAACCTGGCCCGGCTCAAGGGGATCACCCGCGAGGACATGGACGCGTTCGGCGTGCGGTCGCAGAACCTCGCCGAGGAGGCCATCAAGAAGGGCTTCTGGGAGCGCGAGATCACCCCCGTGACGACCCCCGACGGCACGGTGGTGGCCACGGACGACGGGCCGCGTGCGGGGACCACGCTGGAGGGCGTACAGGGCCTGAAGCCGGTCTTCCGCCCCGACGGCCTGGTCACCGCGGGCAACTGCTGTCCGCTCAACGACGGCGCCGCCGCACTCGTGATCATGTCGGACACCAAGGCGCGCGAGCTGGGCATCACCCCGCTGGCCCGGATCGTGTCCACCAGCGTCTCCGGCCTCTCCCCCGAGATCATGGGGTACGGACCGGTCGAGGCGTCCAAGCAGGCGCTGGCCCGGGCCGGGCTGACGATCGGCGACATCGACCTGGTGGAGATCAACGAGGCGTTCGCCGCCCAGGTCATCCCGTCCTACCGGGACCTGGGCATCGACCTGGACCGGCTCAACGTCAACGGCGGCGCGATCGCGGTGGGCCACCCGTTCGGCATGACCGGCGCCCGTATCACCGGCACGCTGATCAACTCGCTCCAGTTCCACGACAAGCAGTTCGGCCTGGAGACCATGTGCGTGGGCGGCGGCCAGGGCATGGCGATGGTCATCGAGCGGCTGAGCTGAGCGCGAGCCGCCGAGCCGGTCCCCCGGCGGGTACACGGCCCGAGCGCGAGTTGTGACCCAATCTCCCCCAGGATGTGACCAACGTCCTGGGGGAGCCCCGTTTCCCCAGCTCAGCTATGGTGTACGGCCCCCTTCCGGCATGGACTTCGGTCCGCTCGGTGACCTACGGCCCTGACGCCGAGAGGCGATCCGGGTCAAGCTGAGGTAGGAATTCGGGGGATCGACAGCAATCGGGAGTTACGTCAGTGAGCCCCATGACCCTTGCCCTCCTGCTGGCCGCGCTGGCCGCCACGGCCACCGGCGCGGCCGCCCTGCACACCGCGCGCGGTGTGCGGCGGCAGATCACCGAGCTGCGCGCCGAGCTGGCGGCCACGGTCGCCGCGGCCGCCCAGGCGGCCGACCGGTCCGGGGACGACGCCCTCACGGTGCCCGCCGCCCGCGCCACCCCCGCCGCCGAGATACGGGCGGCCGTCGCCGACGCGCTCGCCGAGGAGCGGGAGCGCGAGCTGGCCGAGGCCCGGGCGTTCTGGGCCGCGCAGGAGGCCCGCGACTCGGCCGGGTCGTCCGACGCCCCCTCGCTGCTCGGCGGGCTGGCCGGGCTCGGCGAGGACTCCCCGCACGACGTACCGCACGACGCGCAGCTCTTCGTGCCCCGCCAGGCCGATCTGGCCGGTCTTGAGCCCCTGCTCGGCCTGGACGCGCTGGGCCCCGACGCCCGCGACCGCTCCGGGGAGCAGGAGCCGGAGCAGCCGATGGAGCTGGAGCTGGGCGCCGAGGTCGGCGCGGAGATCAGCGCCGCGGAGCTGGGCGCCGAGACGGACCCGGAGGCCGAGGCCGTCGAGTCGCCCGAGCTGGCCGCCGCGCGCCGCCGCCACCCCTCGCACCCCGACTTCACGCCGTCGTCGCCGGTCGCCGACCACGACCGGACCGTGGCCCGGCTGACCGAGCTGGCGGACGCCCGTACCCCGCTGACGGACGTACGCCCCGGCCCGCTCGGCACGCTCGACGTGTACGTCTTCGCCGACGGCACCACGATCTGCATGACCCCCGGCCACCGGGAGACGGCCGAGCGGCTGGCCGACGCGCTGCGCGCGGGCACCGCCCCGGTGCTGCTCGGCGGTTCGGGCGTCTCGGGCGCGTACGCGCTCACCTTCGGCTGCGGGGACGGGAACGTGTACGTCCTCGCCGACCGCGTCATCGCCTCGCTGTGACAGCCGTCAGCCGATAATCCCGCGTCAGAGCCCGCAGCGCCCGGCCGCCGCCTCGACGAGCGCGAGCGCCTCGGCCACGTCCCCACTCGCTGCGGTCTCCGCCTCCGCGGCGCCACCCGGCGCGCGCTCCAGCGCGTGCACCAAATCATGACCGGCCACCGCGACCTGGTCGGCGATCGTGAACACTCCCGCGTCCGGCATGATCCGCGGCGGGTTCCCCGGCCCCTCCAGACGCTGGGCCCGTACGGACAATTCCCTCGCCAGAGCCAGTCCTTCGGCCGCCGCGCCCTGGTGCAGCCGGGACTGCGGAAGGGCGCGCAGCCGGTCGGCGAGGCGGTCTACGGCACGGAGCAGGGGGGTCGCATCATCCACGCCGAGAGCGTATGCGCCACCCACGGACTGTTGCCAACGGCCGAACACTCAGGCACGGTGAGCTGAAGGACCCCACCCGGGTGATTGAACCCGGGGCCGGAATGGACGCGTCCGGAGGCGCCGATGTCCCAGATCTTCTCCGACGAGACTCACCGGAACCTACTCTCCCGCATCCCCCAATGCACTGGCCGTGACATTGCCGACTGGCTGCGCACGGTAGACGAAGGTCCCGCCTTCTTCCGCTTCGAGGAGAAGGTCAGCTGGCTGCGGGGCGAGCACCAGCTCGCCTACGGGCACGCCAAAGCGATCATCCACGAACACGACCTGAGGCGCGCGGCGCGCAAGCTGCTGTAGCCCGCCACGCTGCCCGGAGGCCCCGGAGGCAGAAGCGTGTACCACAGAGGGGCACGGCCCGAGAGCGGCTTAAGCCGCAGAAGACGGCGAAGGGCCCGTGGAGGCAATTGCCTCCACGGGCCCTTCGACTGTCAGATCCGGGGTCAGTCCCCGAAGATGGTCAGTCCCTGAAGATGGAGATCAGCCGGAGCAGCTCCAGGTAGATCCACACCAGCGAGAGCGTCAGACCGAACGCGGCCAGCCAGGACTCCTCGCGCGGAGCGCCGTACCGGACGCCGTCCTCGACCTGCTTGAAGTCCATCGCCAGGAACGCGGCACCGAGCACGACGCCGATGATCCCGAAGGCGATGCCGAGGCCGCCGCTGCGGAAGCCCAGGCCGTCACCGCCACCGAAGGCGGCGAACAGCAGGTTGACCGCCATCAGCAGCAGGAAGCCGATGGCCGCCGCGATGACGAAGCGCTGGAAGCGCGCGTTCACCCGGATGAGCCGGGTCTTGTACGCGGCGAGCACACCGACGAAGACGGCCATCGTGCCGAGGACCGCCTGCATCGGGGCGCCGGACCAGCGCTCGTTGTACACCTGGCTGATGACGCCGAGGAAGAGCCCCTCGAACAGGGCGTATCCCAGGATGAGCGCGGGCGACGCCTTGCGCTTGAACGCCTGTACGAAGCCCAGCACCATCGCGACCAGCGCGGCGCCGAAGCCCACACCGACCGGAAGGTGCGCGATCCAGGCGACGGCCGCGGCGACGATGACCGTACCCAGCGTCATACCGGTGCGCATGACGACGTCGTCCATCGTCATCCGGCCGGTCTGCGGACCGGCCGGGGGCGCTCCGTACATCTGCTGGAGCTGTTCGGGCGTCAGGTTCTGCTGGCCACCGGCCGCGTAGGGATTCGCCGGTGCCTGCGTCTGCGCGTAGGGATTGGTGCCCGCGTAGGGGTTGCCCTGTGCCGCGGCGGGGCCCCCGGCCTGCTGGGCCGCGCCGAAGCCGGCGTAGCCGCCGCTGCGGCTGAACCCCCGTCGCGAGAAGACCGGGTTGCTGCTCCTCATCTCACTCCTCCATGGCCGCCGTGCGCGACCTTGACTCAAGAGTAATGGGTAAGCAAAGAAAGCACCCTAGTGCCCAAGGAGGATCTTTTCACGCGCGCGTGGACGGCGCGAGGTCCCCCTGGGAGCCGCCCGGGACCGGGCGCGGACCCCGGTCGTACGGTGGGCGACCGGCTACGCACGCAGAGTGCGCCCACGAGATCTGGAGGTGCCCGGAACCGGACTTGAACCGGTACGCCCGCGAGGGGCAGCGAGGTTTAAGCTCGCCGTGTCTGCATTCCACCATCCGGGCAGCGGCTCACCCTGGGAAGCACGAGTGCGTACCTCCCTCCCCATAGGAGAGCAGCACGAGCCTATCCGGGCCGATGGACCCGAACAGCGAACCACCGGACCGAGGTTGTCTTATTTTATTGGCAACTGAGGGCCCATCAGCAGTGGGTCAGGGTACCCGCCGACACCGGCGCCCGCCGGACCTGCTTATATGCCCTGTGGCCCCTTTGACGGCGGATTGACGCAATCTCGATGCCCCCGTTCGGGGGGCCTCTCCTACCCAAGGAGGACTCCGGGCGGCGCGCCTACGACCCGAGTCGCGCGCAGAACCGGAGGAGCGAGGGATCCCGTCCCCCTTTACGGCGGAGACGATGGAATGACGTCCCGGCCGACCGCACCGCACGACAGGAGCTCCGCACCGTGACCACCACCACCTCCGGCGTCGAGACCGCCGCCCGTTCCACGACGGCGGCGGCCCGAGCAACGGACCTCTCCAAGGTCTACGGACAGGGCGAGACCCAGGTCGTCGCCCTGGACGCCGTCTCCGTCGAGTTCCGGCAAGCCGAGTTCACCGCGATCATGGGCCCCTCGGGTTCGGGCAAGTCGACGCTGATGCACTGCATGGCGGGCCTCGACTCCGTATCCAGCGGCTCGGCCCGCATCGGCGACGTCGAGCTGACGGCCCTGAAGGACAAGAAGCTCACCCAACTGCGCCGCGACAAGATCGGGTTCATCTTCCAGGCGTTCAACCTGCTGCCCACGCTGAACGCGCTGGAGAACATCACCCTGCCGATGGACATCGCGGGCCGCAAGGCCGACCCGAAGTGGCTGGACCAGGTCGTGGAGACCGTCGGTCTGGCCGGGCGGCTCAAGCACCGCCCCAGCCAGCTCTCCGGCGGTCAGCAGCAACGCGTCGCCGTGGCCCGCGCGCTGGCCGGCAAGCCCGAGATCATATTCGCGGACGAGCCCACCGGAAACCTGGACTCCCGCTCCGGCGCCGAGGTGCTGGGCTTCCTGCGCAACTCGGTGCGCGAGCTGGGCCAGACCGTGGTCATGGTGACCCACGACCCGGTCGCCGCGGCCTACGCCGACCGGGTGGTGTTCCTCGCCGACGGCCGGATCGTGGACGAGCTGCTGGACCCGACCGCCGACTCGGTGCTGGACCGCATGAAGCGGTTCGACGCCAAGGGCCGTACGAGCTGACGCGGGGCGCGCGTCCGTCACCGGGCGCGCCGCTGTGAAGCCTCCGCACCTCTCCCTTCCTCCCCAGGACTCACTTCCATGCTCCGTACCGCCTTGCGCAACGTGCTCGCGCACAAGGCCCGGCTGCTGATGACCGTCCTCGCCGTCATGCTCGGCGTGGCCTTCGTCTCCGGCACCCTGGTCTTCACCAACACCATCTCCGCCGCCTATCAGAAGAGCTCCGAGAAGGGGTTCGACGGCGTCGACGTCGCCATCACCCCGCACAAGTCCGACAGCGGCTCGGGCCTGCCGGGCCCCACGCCGCGGCTGAGCCAGCAGGTGCTCGACAAGGCGGCCAAGGTGGACGGCGCCGCCTCCGCCACCGGCGTCGTCAAGGGCTTCACCGCCCTCTCCGACCGCAACGGAGAGGCGCTCGGCAGCGGCTTCTCCACCCTCGGCGGCAACTACTACCCGGGCCCCGACGGCAAGGACCCGCGGTACACGATGACCGAGGGCCGCGCGCCCAAGGCCGCGGGTGAGATCGCGCTCGACGCCAAGTCCGCCCAGAAGGGCCACTTCAAGGCCGGTGACTCCATCCGGGTGTCCGTGGACGGCCCGGTGCGCACCGAGAAGATCTCGGGCGTCTTCACCACCGAGGACGGCAATGTGGCGGCGGGCGGCAGCCTCGCGCTGTACGACAACGCCACCGCGCAGAAGCTGTTCGCCAAGCCCGGCCAGTTCGACGAGATCGACGTGAAGGCCGCCGCCGGGACCTCGCAGGCCGCGCTGAAGTCCGCGGTCGACCAGGTCCTGCCGGACAACGCCAGGTCAGCGACCGGCCAGAAGCTCGCCGACGACCAGGCCGAGCAGATCAAGCAGGGCATGAGCAGCATGCAGACCGCCATGCTGGTCTTCGCCGGGATCGCGCTCTTCGTCGGCATCTTCATCATCGCCAACACCTTCACCATGCTGGTCGCCCAGCGCACCAAGGAACTGGCCCTGATGCGGGCGGTCGGCGCGAGCCGCCGTCAGGTGACCCGCTCGGTGCTGATCGAGGCCACCGCCGTCGGCGCCGTCGCGGCCGTCGTGGGCATGGCCGCCGGTATCGGCATCGGCGCCGGGCTGCGTTCGCTGCTCAGCTCCACCGGGGCGGTCGTCCCGGACGGGCCGCTGGTCATCGAGCCGACGACCGTGGCGGCCTCGCTGCTCGTCGGCGTCGTGGTGACCGTGCTCGCCGCCTGGCTGCCGGGCCGCCGCGCCGCGAAGATCCCGCCGGTCGCCGCGATGAGCAGCGTGCACGCCGCGCCGACGACCCGCGGTCTGGTGGTACGGAACACGATCGGCGCGCTGCTCGCGGCGGCCGGTGTGGCGCTGGTGCTGTACGGCTCCGGCCAGGGCATGGACGGCAAGGGCCCGATGGCGTTCGGCGCCGCGGTCCTGGTGATCGGCGTGTTCGTGCTCACCCCGCTGCTGTCCCGGCCGCTGATCGCGGCGGCCGCGCCGGTGCTGCGGCTCTTCGGGATGTCCGGCAAGCTCGCCCGGCAGAACGCGGTGCGCAACCCGCGCCGTACCGCCGCCACCGCGTCCGCGCTGATGGTCGGCCTCACCCTGATCACCGGCATGACGGTGATCGCGGGCAGCGTCCAGAAGGGCATCGACCAGATGGCCTCGGACGGGCTCAAGGCCGACTACGTCGTCAGCATGGGCGGCGCCGGCGGGGCGCCGCGGCCGCTGTCCCCGGACGTGGCGAAGACGCTGGAGAAGCAGCCCGAGGTCACCGCCGTCAGCCCGCTGCGCCAGGCCGTGTCCAAGGTCGGCAACACGACCGAGCCCCTGACCGGCATCAACCCCGAGGCCGCCGAGCAGCTGGTCGGCGTGGACTTCCTCCAGGGGTCGTTCTCCGGCTTCGGCGGGCAGAAGGCCGTCGTCGACGACAAGACCGCCGACAGCAACCACTGGAAGGTCGGCTCGGCCATCCCGGTCACGTACCAGGACGGCCGCAGCGCCAAGCTGACCGTGGGCGGTGTGTACGAGGGCAACCAGATGATCCGCGGGGTCATGGTCGACACCGCCACCATCACCCCGCACATGACCGCCGTCGGCGACGTCCAGGTGATGCTGAAGACCAAGGGCGGGGCGTCCGAGGCCAACAAGGACGCGCTGACGAAGGCGCTCGGCAACAACCCGGCCCTCCAGGTCCAGAACAAGAAGGACATCTCCGACAGCATCGCCAAGCTGTTCACGCTGATGCTGAACATGCTCTACGGCCTGCTGGCCATGGCCGTGATCGTCGCGGTGCTCGGGGTCATCAACACCCTGGCCATGTCGGTCTTCGAGCGGTCGCAGGAGATCGGCATGCTGCGGGCCATCGGCCTGGACCGGCGCGGCATCAAGCGGATGGTGCGGCTGGAGTCGCTGGTCATCTCGCTCTTCGGCGGGGTGCTCGGGATCGGCCTCGGCGTCTTCTTCGGCTGGGCGGCCGGTGAGCTGATCTCCACCGGTCTCTCGACCTACGAACTGGTCCTGCCGTGGGGCCGGATGGGCCTGTTCCTGGCGATGGCCGCGCTCGTGGGCGTGCTCGCGGCCCTGTGGCCCGCGCGCCGGGCGGCCAAGCTCAACATGCTGGAGGCCATCAAGGCCGAGTAGGGCCTTGGCAGCCGGACGGACACGAACGGGCTTGACGCGCTCCCCGCGCGTCAAGCCCGTTCGTCGTTTCCCCCGCCGCCGTCAGCCGCGCCAGTCGCGGGTCCGCAGCGGCAGCCCGGACGCGCCGCTCTCCGGCGTACGGACGGCGAGGACCTGGTTGACGCCGATCCGGTTGCGCTCGAACGACAGGGCGGACGCGGCCATGTAGAGCCGCCAGACCCGGGCCCGGCCCGGGGAGGTCAGCCGGACGGCCTGCGGCCAGGACCGCTCCAGGTTGGCGACCCAGCGGCGCAGCGTGAGCGCGTAGTGCTCACGGATCGCCTCCACGTCGCGCACCTCGAAACCGGCCTCCTCCAGCTGGGTCACGGTCCGGCCGACGGGGGCCAGTTCGCCGTCGGGGAAGACGTACCGGTCGATGAACTCGTCCACGTGGTACGCCTCCTCGTCCGCCTCGGGCCGCCGGGCGATCTGGTGGTTCAGCAGCCGCCCGCCGGGGACCAGCAGCCGGTGCAGGATGCCGGTGTACTCGGCGTACCGCACGGAACCCACGTGCTCGGCCATGCCGATCGAGGAGATCGCGTCGTACGGGCCGTCGTCGATCTCGCGGTAGTCCTGCACCCGGATCTCGATCCGCTCGGTCAGCCCGGCGTCCGCGATGCGCTTGCGCGCGTACGCCGCCTGCTCCTCGGACAGCGTGATGCCGACCGCGCGCACCCCGTACTCGCGCGCCGCGTGCAGCACCATCGAGCCCCAGCCGCAGCCCACGTCCAGCAGCCGCTGACCGGGCTCCAGCGCGAGCTTGCGGCAGACCAGGTCGAGCTTGGCCCGCTGGGCCTCCTCCAGCGTGCTGTCGGGTCTGTCCCAGTACGCGCACGAATAGACCATCGAGGGGCCGAGCACCAGCTCGTAGAAGTCGTTGCCGACGTCGTAGTGGTGGCTGATGGCCCGCTTGTCGCGACGCAGGGTGTGCAGCGGCCCGCGGCTCCCCCCGACCTCCTCGCGCGGCGGGGCGGGCGGCAGCCCGGGGCCGGCGAGGGCGAGCAGGTCGCGGGCGGCGGCGCGCGTCCCGGGGTCGCGCGCGGCCCTCCAGGCCGCGGCGAGGCGGGCCGGGCGCCCGGGGGCGGGGCCGTCCTTCTCCCACAGCAGCCCGGCCAGCTGTTCCAGCGCTTCGTAGAGATCGCCCTCGACTTCGAGGTCGCCCGCCACCCAGGCCCGGGCCAGGCCGAGTTCGCCCGGCTTCCACAGCATCCTGCGCAGCGCCCGGCGGCGCCGCAGGACGAGGACGGGGGCGCCGGGCGGACCGGTCTCGCTACCGTCCCAGGCCCGGATGCGGAGGGGGAGCGGGGCTCCCAGCGCCTCCTCGGCCAGGGCGGCGAGTCGCGCGGCGGCGTGGGTCATGTCGGCACACCTCCATGATGGCGAGTCAGGGAAGATTCGCTCACCACGTAAACACCATGGAACCGCCCTTACAGTCCCGCCGACACGTCTGGAATCAGTAAAAAGCGCGCACGCGAAGGGCGTCCGCCCCACGGATGGCGGACGCCCTCGGCGTATGTGCGATGTTCAGATGTGGGTGGACCTCCGGGCCGGGGCCCGGGTCAGGACGCCTTGGCCTTCTCCGCGGTGACCTCGGCGGTGGCCTTCGCGGCGGCGGCCGCGGAGACCGGGGCGGCGGCCTCGTAGAACTCCTCGCGGGGGTTCTCCATGGCGCCGAGCGACACGACCTCGCGCTTGAGGAACATGCCCAGCGTCCAGTCGGCGATGACCCGGATCTTGCGGTTGAAGGTCGGCATCGCCAGGCCGTGGTAGCCACGGTGCATGTACCAGGCCAGCCGGCCCTTGAGCTTGATCTTCATCTTGCCCATGACGATCATCGCGACGCCCTTGTGGAGGCCGAGACCCGCGACGGCGCCCTTGTTGGCGTGCTTGTACTCGCCCTGCGGGAAGCCCCGCATGCCCGAGATCACGTTGTCGCCGAGGACCTTGGCCTGGCGCAGCGCGTGCTGGGCGTTCGGCGGGCACCAGGCGCCCTCACCGGAGGCGAGGTCCGGCACCTGGGCGTTGTCGCCCGCGGCCCAGATGTAGTCGGTGCCCTTCACCTGGAGGTTGGCGCCGGTGTCCACGTGGCCGCGAGGGCCGAGCGGGAGGCCGAAGCGGGCGAGCGCCGGGTTGGGCTTGACGCCCGCGGTCCACACGATGGTGTTGGAGTCGACCTCGAGGCCGTTCTTGAGCACCACGTGGCCGTCGACGCAGGAGTTCATCGAGGTGTTGAGGTAGATCTCGACACCGCGGTTCTGGAGGTGCTCCAGGCCCCACTGGCCGAGCTTCGGGCCCACCTCGGGGAGGATCTTGTCGGCCGCGTCGACGAGCACGAAGCGCATGTCCTCGCGCTTCACGTTCGGGTAGTACTTGGCGGCGTCGCGGGCCATGTCCTCGACCTCGCCGATGGTCTCCGCGCCCGCGAAGCCACCGCCGACGAAGACGAAGGTGAGGGCCTTGCGGCGGATGTCCTCGTCCGTGGTGGAGTCGGCCTTGTCGAGCTGCTCGAGGACGTGGTTGCGCAGGCCGATGGCCTCTTCTATGCCCTTCATCCCGATGCCGTTCTCGGCCAGGCCGGGAATCGGGAAGGTGCGGGAGACCGCGCCCATCGCGATGACCAGGTAGTCGAAGGGCAGCTCGTACGACTCGCCGACGAGCGGCTGGACGACGGCGACCTTGCGGTCCTGGTCGATGTTGGACACCCGGCCGGTGAGGACCTCCGCCTTGGGAAGCACACGCCGCAGCGGAACCACGACATGGCGCGGAGAGATGCTGCCGGCCGCAGCTTCGGGGAGGAAGGGCTGGTACGTCATGTACGAGCGGGGGTCGACGACCGTGACAGTCGCCTCGCCGTACCGCATCTTCTTGAGGATGCGGCGCGCCGCGTACAGGCCTACGTACCCACCGCCTACAACGAGGATCCTGGGACGCTCCGTGGTGCTCATGACTTCGAGTATCCAGCACCCCGCAGGGGGGACCTCGTGAGCCCCTTCACAAGCAATGTGGGGGTATCTGCTACACTCCGCCGCCCCCGTGACGGAGGACATAGCCGTGCGGGGGAACCAGTAAGCGGATCAAGACGTTCCCAGCGCTCTGAGCAGCGATAGTCGTTGAACGCGCGAGTAGACCAAGGGGTTCCCGGCCGATCTGTCGTACCGGGCGGGCCGATCCATGATCCGGCCACTTGTTGAACACCATCACCAAAAGGGACCCCGGTGCACCACAGAAGGCGGCCACCAGGCAATTTTTTCATGTGAAGGATTTCACGAACTCTTTTGGCGGCCATCAGCGAAAGGCCCCCGAGGGGCCTTCCGCTGCCGCTCATACGTTATCGATCCTGCTCAGGCGATGCTCCACGCAAGGCCGTCGAGGATGTCGTGTTCGCTCACCACGACCTCCTCGGCGCCGGTCCTCTCCATGATCGAAAGGAGCACGAGGGCGCCCGCCGCGATCACGTCGACGCGGCCCGGATGCATCGCCCCGACGGCCGCCCGTTCGGCATGAGTCGAGGTCAGCAGCTTGCCCACGATCTCGCTGACATGATCGGCCCGAACCCTCGCGTGATGGATCGCGGCCGGGTCGTACTCCGTCAGCCCCAGCGCGATGGCGGCGACGGTGGTGACCGAACCGGCCAGCCCGACCAGGGTGTGCCCGCCCCCGCCCGGGCGGCACGCCCCCGTGAGGGGCACGGTTTCCCCGGCCAGATCCAGCGCCCGGCCGATATCCGCTTTGATGGCACTGATCTGACCGGCCGTTGGCGGATCGGTCACTTGACCCTTTACGACGAGATGCCGCTCCGTCAGCCGCACACAGCCGATGTCGACGCTGCGGGCCGCCCGCACCCCGTCGTCACCGCTGACGAACTCGGTCGAGCCGCCGCCGATGTCCACCACCAGGAAAGGACCGCTCAGATGCGCGTGCCCGGTCAGCTCCTTGGTCGCGCCGGTGAAGGAGAACTCCGCCTCCTGGTCGCCGGTGATCACCTCGGGCTCGACGCCCAGGATGTCCACGACGCCGCGCACGAACTCCTCGCGGTTCTCGGCGTCCCGGGAGGCCGAGGTGGCGACGAAGCGGACGCGCTCGGCGCCCAGCGCGCGTATGACCTCCGCGTACTCCCGGCACGCGGCGAAGGTGCGCTCCAGCGCCTCGGGGGCCAGCCGCCCGGTGCGGTCCACGCCCTGGCCCAGCCGGACGATCGTCATCCGGCGGTCCAGCTCGGTCAGCTCACCCGTGGCCTGGTCGGCGTCGGCGACCAGCAGCCGGATCGAGTTGGTGCCGCAGTCCACGGCCGCGACGCGGGTCATGCGGTCTCCCCTTCCGTCCCGGCGTCTGCCGTCCCGGCGTCCCCGCAGGGGCTCACGCACGGGCCCTTGCGCCACCACTCGGGCAGCAGCGCGATCGCCTCGTCGCCGAGCGGATTGACCCCGGGCCCGGCCGCGAGGGAGTGGCCGACCAGGACGTGCAGGCACTTCACCCGGTCCGGCATGCCGCCCGCGCTCGGGAAGCCCTTCAGCTCCTCGATGGCGTCGCGGCGCGCGATGTAGTCCTCATGGGCGGCGCGGTAGGCGGCGGCCAGCTCGGGATCTTCGGCGAGCCGGGCCGTCATCTCCCTCATCACGCCCTCCGCCTCCAGCGTGCCGATCGCGGACGCGGCGCGCGGGCAGGTCAGGTAGAAGAGGGTGGGGAACGGGGACCCGTCCTCGAGGCGCGGCGCGGTCTCGACGACATCGGGGTTGCCGCAGGGGCAGCGGTGCGCGACGGTGCGCAGGCCCCGCGGTACGCGGTTCAGCTGCTCCTTGACGGCGGCGATGTCCGCGTCGGTGGGCGCGGTGGGCTCCGTCTGCGGAGGGGGCGTGTCCATGAGGGGAAAGTTCTCTTCGCTCGGTATCGGACCGGGGGCGACCGTGCGGCGCCGAGGCGGCGCGTCAGCGGTCCGCGGCGGCCGCCTTCGGCTCGTCCGCCGTGTCCACGGTGTCCCAGAGGTTGGTGTACCAGGGGCGGTTCGCCGCGCCCTGGTCGGTGGAGTGCTCGGCCCTGGCGCCGGGGTCCACCATGCTGAAGCCGGTCTCGCCCGGCATCAGATAGTGCAGATGCTCGCGGGCCTGCCGCTCGATGTACGCGGGGTCGTGCAGCCGGGCCTTCCGCTCGCGCAGCTTGGCCACCTCGGCGCGCTCGCGCTGGGCCTGGCGCCGCTGGTCGGCGATCTCGGAGCGCTGGGAGACGTACTGCCGCATGGGGTAGGCCAGCGCCACCACCAGGGAGCAGACGACCAGCGCGAGGAGGGCGGCCCGGCCGGTGAGGCGGCTGCGGCGGCGCTTGATCCGGGCACGGTAGACCCGGGCGGCGGCGTGTTCGCCGAGCGCCTTGAGCCTGGTCGCGGTGGAGAACCGATCCGCCGGCACGTCGCCTCCCCGGTGATGACTTCGCTTGAGCCGTGAGCCTTGAGTGACGAGTCACGCCGTCCCCGGCCACGGTACGGGACCGCGGCCGGGGACAGGCGTCAGACGTGTCCGCTCGTCGAGGATCGAGGAGCGTCAGCCCTTGAAGCGGGGGAACGCGGAGCGGCCCGCGTACACCGCGGCGTCGTCCAGGATCTCCTCGATGCGCAGCAGCTGGTTGTACTTGGCCACCCGCTCGGAGCGGGCCGGGGCGCCGGTCTTGATCTGGCCGCAGTTGGTGGCGACGGCCAGGTCGGCGATGGTGACGTCCTCGGTCTCACCGGAGCGGTGCGACATCATGCACTTGAAGCCGCTGCGCTGGGCCAGCTCGACGGCGTCCAGGGTCTCGGTCAGCGAGCCGATCTGGTTGACCTTGACCAGCAGGGCGTTCGCGGTGTCGTTCTCGATGCCGCGGGCCAGCCGCTCGGGGTTGGTGACGAACAGGTCGTCGCCGACCAGCTGGACCTTGTCACCCAGCTGCTCGGTGATGGTCTTCCAGCCGTCCCAGTCCTCCTCGTTCAGCGGGTCCTCGATGGAGACCAGCGGGTACGCCTCGACCAGCTCGGCGTAGTACGCGGTCATCTCGGACGCGGTGCGGTCCTTGCCCTCGAACTGGTAGACGCCGTCCTTGTGGAACTCGGAGGCGGCGACGTCGAGCGCGAGCGCGATGTCCTGGCCGGGCTGGTAACCGGCCTTCTTGATGGCCTCGACGATCAGGTCCAGGGCGTCCCGGTTGGAGTCGAGGTTCGGCGCGAAGCCGCCCTCGTCGCCGAGGCCGGTGGACAGGCCCCGCTCCTTCAGCACGCCCTTGAGGGTGTGGTAGACCTCGGCGCCCCAGCGCAGGGCCTCGGAGAAGGACTCCGCGCCGACCGGAGCGATCATGAACTCCTGGATGTCCACATTGGAGTCGGCGTGCGAGCCGCCGTTCAGGATGTTCATCATCGGGACCGGCAGCAGGTGCGCGTTCGGACCGCCGAGGTAACGGAAGAGCGGCAGGTCGGACGCCTCGGAGGCGGCGTGGGCGACGGCCAGGGAGACGCCGAGGATGGCGTTGGCGCCGAGCGAGGACTTGTCGGGGGTGGCGTCCAGGTCGAACATCGCCTGGTCGATCAGGCGCTGCTCGGTGGCGTCGTAGCCGACCAGCTCGGGGCCGATCTGTTCGATGACGGCGAGGACGGCCTTCTCCACGCCCTTGCCGTTGTAGCGGTTCTTGTCGCCGTCACGGAGTTCGAGGGCCTCGAAGGCGCCAGTGGAAGCGCCGGACGGGACGGCGGCACGGCCGGTGCTGCCGTCGTCGAGGCCGACCTCGACCTCGACCGTGGGGTTGCCTCGCGAGTCGAGGATCTCGCGAGCTACGACGACGTCGATGGACGGCACGAGGATCTCCTTCGTATGGGTCTTCGGTAGCAGCATGAGCCTAACCGCACCGAAGCCCCGGCGGGGTGCACCGTGGGGGCGGCGCACCCGGCCGGGGCTCGTTGGCTACGGTGGGGCGGTTCAGCTCAGGTGGAGCTGCTGGCCGGGGAAGATCAGGTCGGCCCTCTGGATGATGTTCTTGTTCAGGTCGAACAGCTTCTTCCAGCCGCCCTTGACGCCCTCCGCCTTGGCGATCTTGCCGAGGGTGTCACCGGACTTGACCTTGTACTCGCCGTCGCCCTTCTTGACCGGGCCGCGGGCCTCGGAGCGCGCGGCGTGCTCGGGCGCGCTGCGCGGCGCGGCCTTCGGCTGGGCGGACGGGGCCGACTGCGAGGAGTCGGGCTGGCTCTGCTGCGGGGTCGACGGCTGGGGGGCCGACGGGGCGCCGCCGGTGGTCAGGCCCTTGCCGCAGACCGGCCAGGCGCCCTTGCCCTGGCTGGACAGGACCTTCTCGGCGACCTGGATCTGCTGGGCCTTGCCCGCCTTGTCGGCGGTGGACGCGAACGCGGTACCGCCGTAGGCGGCCCAGGTGGAGGAGGAGAACTGAAGGCCGCCGTAGTACCCGTTGCCGGTGTTGATCGACCAGTTGCCACCGGACTCGCACTGCGCGACCTGGTCCCACTGGGACGTGGTGGCGGCAGAGGCGGACGTCGCACCGATGAGCGGAGTGGCCACGGCGGCTCCGGCGAGGCCGACGAGCGCGGTGATGCGGGTGGCCTTGGAAGGACGACGGTGCTTGCCCTGAGCGTTGGACATGTTCGTTCGTTTCCTCACCGACGCCTACGAGGTGAGCTGTCGGGTTCGGGCGTGAGTTGCCCGGCCCGGTGCGGGGTTCGCACCGGGCTTCACCCCTAGCCGCTCGGCCGGTTCCGCTGGCCTTACGGCACTTACCTTGGGTCCCCCGCTCCTGCCTTCGGCGCTGGCGCGTCGGTACCGGACGACCGCCGGCAGGACTCGGCGTGACGGTCGACGGTGCTCGCGGTGGCGAGCGGAAAGACGTTAAACACACGGCCGGGAAACGTTCAAACACCCCCATCGCAGCGAAGAGGGTTGTAATCGATCTCACCTGGCCCACATCGGCGCAGGTGGGGCCGGGTGTGGAGAGACCGGACACGAGGGACGCCCCGGTAAATGTGACGAGAGGTATGTCTCACCGGCGCCAGATCGGGCAAATCCCCCCGAACTACTGGCCCCTGATGGTGAGGTCAAGTCGCTGACCAGGGAGAATGAGATCCGGGTCGGTTCCGATGAGGCTTTCGTTGGACGCGTAGAGCCGACGCCAATCAGCGCCCAATTCCTGCTTTTCGGCGATTGCTGAAAGGTTGTCACCCGGACGCACTGTGTAGCCGCCATCCGTGGGGTTTTCGACACGTTCGGCGCCTCCGCGCGAGGCGTGGCCGCTCGGCCGTTCCCGCGCGCCGGAGTCGCCGGGAGACGGAGAAGAGGGGGACGGGGAGGACGCGTCGCGGTCCGGCCCGTCGGGCGACTTCGAGGCATGGGACCGCTCCGGCTCGTCGGGCGTGTCCGATGCGTCGGGCGCCCCCGGCTCGTCGGGCGTACGGGACGCGTCCGGCGCGTCCGGCGTGGACGAGGCGTCGGGGGTCTTGCCGGACGGAGCGCCGCCGTCCCGCTCGCCCGAGTCGTCCCGCCGGTCCGTATCGCCCGCGTCGCCCGAGTCGTCGCGCTGCGGGGGCTGCTGGGAGGGGCGTGCCGTGCTGCCCGGGTTCACGTCCGGGGCGTCACCGCCGTCGGCCAGCCCGGCGTTCAGCGCGCAGCTGGGCCAGGCGTCCGGGCCGCGGTCGCCGAGGATCGCCTCGGCGACGGCTATCTGCTGGGAGCGGCTGGCGAGGTCGGGGCGCGGGGCGTAGCCGGTGCCGCCGTACTTCTTCCACATGTCGAGGGTCAGCTGAAGACCGCCGTAGAAGCCATTGCCCTCGTTGGCGCTCCACATCCCGGCGCTCTCGCACTCGGCGACCCGGTCCCACGCGGAGGCGGGGGCGGCCTGGGCGCCGGTCGCGCCGAGGAGCGGGATGGCGATGCTCGCGCCGGTCACCCCCGCCGCGACGACGATGGCCGGAGCCTGGCGGGGGCGGCGGTGACGTCCGTTCCCGGAAAGCATGCGAATCGCCTCTCGTGTGGGGCTGGTTTGTCGGTTGAACATAGCGACGCCACACGATCATCACAAGCCGGTGTATCTGAGGTCACGCGGTGATCACATACCGGTTCCCCGCGTCTGACCGGGCGTCACTCTCCCCAGGTCACCGGGAGGGTGCGCAGCCCGCGCATGATGAGGCCGCCGCGCCAGCGCAGTTCGTCGGGCTCCACCGCCAACCGCAGGTCGGGGATGCGGCGCAGCAGGGTGGCGAGCGCGGTCTGCGCCTCCAGGCGGGCCAGCGGGGCGCCCAGGCAGTAGTGGATGCCGTGGCCGTAGCCGAGGTGCTGGTTGTCGGTGCGGGCGAGGTCGAGGACGTCGGGGTCGGGGAAGCGCCCGGGGTCGCGGTCGGCGGCGGCGAGCACCACCAACACCGGCTCGCCCTCGGCGATGTGCTGCCCGCCGAGGGTGACCGGCTCGGTGGCGAACCGCCAGGTGGCCATCTCCACCGGCCCGTCGTAGCGCAGCAGTTCCTCGACCCCGGTGGCGAGCAACCCCTCGTCCCCTTCTTCTAGTGCACGGTGCAGCCGGGCCCGCTGCCCGGGGTGACGAAGCAGGGCATAGAGCCCATTACCGATCAAATTCACGGTCGTCTCGAACCCAGCAAAGAGAAGGATGAAGGCCATCGCCGCGGCCTCGTTCTCGGTGAGGTGGTCGCCGTGGTCGCTGGCCCGGATCAGGTCGGAGATCAGGTCGTCGCCGAGCGCGGCGCGCTTACGGTGGATCAGCTCGGCCAGATACGCGCGGATCCGCTTCACCGCGCGGGCCACTCCGCCGCGCGGGCCGCCGCCGTGCCGGATCATCGTCCCGGCCCAGTCCCGGAAGTCGTCCTGGTCCTCCCGCGGGACGCCGAGCAGATCGCAGATCGCGTAGATGGGGAGAGGGAAGGCGAACTCATGGATGAGGTCCGACTCCCCCCGGTCGGCGAAGGCGTCGATGAGGTCGTCGGTCAGCTCGCGCACCCGCGGGGCGAACGCGGCGACACGGCGCGGGGTGAACGCCTTGGACACCAGCCGCCGCAGCCGGGTGTGGTCGGGGGGATCGATATTGAGCAGATGTGTCATCAGATCCGCGCGCTGCTCGCCCGGGATGCCCACTTTGCCCCGGGCGTGAGCGGATTCACTGTGCCGCTGGGGATTCTTCGACAGCCGGGTGTCGGCGAGGGCCTGCCGGGCGTCGGCGTAGCGGGTCACCAGCCAGGCCTCGATCCCACTGGGAAGAGTGGTCCGATGCACCGGGGCGTGTTCGCGTAGCCAGGCGTACGCGGGGTAGGGATCGGTGGCGAACTCCCAGGTGAAGAGGGTGGGAGCGGGGGCGGGGCAGGGCTGATCTGACACGCCCCGACGATACCGGCCGCGGTCGATGGATTCCGATACGCCACTTATCGGAAGTAAATCCATTACGCGAAAGTAAAGCCAATTAACGTCGAAACAATTCGACGATCATCTCCACACTCCCTCCACGGCGCGCACACAGCGCGCGGCGAATGCCCGGATATCTGATGGGTGGAGACACCGCCCGGAGCTGCCCGCGACGCACTCGGCAGAGACCTACGGCACATGCGCTGACGTCGACCAATGAGGCAAAATGCGGGGGTGGCTGAAACGGTGTCAGGTGGTTAAATGGGCCTCCGGCACATGCATGGGGCCTCCCTCCCCTGGTGATACGATCACCGCGCTTGCCAGGCGAGCCAAGGGCCCGTAAGACACACGGCGATCCGGTAAATCAGCCGAGAGGGTTACCACTCTGAGGAGCACTATGCCGCGAGTTGGGCATATGGAGCCGTACCGGCGCACTCGTGCCCGTGCGCTGCCCGCGGCAGGACCAGTGCGACGCACCGCGACCCGGCCGGCACCGTACGGGCGCTGACTTACCGCCGCCCCTCCATAACCCCTGGATTCTTATTCACGCAGCAACCTTCAGTCCCTGGCGGTCTAGTCGTTTAAAGAGAGTCTTATGACGCATTACATACAGGATCCTGCGCTCTGGGCCCTGATCGCTGGCACGCCTCTCGCCGCAACCGCCATTATTCGCGGGCGAAAAGCGAGAGCGAAGCTCAGTACCGAGAGGGCGGAACTCCAGAACCGCACCGCCGAACTCGAGAACAACTACGCGGCGGCGGTTCAGGACGCTCAGGTACGAGCCGAGGAAGCCACCAAGAGCGCGCTGAAGTCCGCGATGCGGACGCTTCAGGGTCTGGCCAACGAGCAGCAGCTGGCGATCTCGAAGCTCCAGGACCGCTACGGCGAGCACCACATCCTCCAGGACCTGCTGGAGATCGACCACATGAACTCGCAGTTCGGCCGCCGTGCGCAGTCGATCGCGGTTCTGTGCGACGGCTGGCTGGGCCGTCAGCGGGCCGTCGCCTCCGTCTACGACGTGGTGCGCAGCGCCAAGGGCCGCATCCGCCACTACACGCGCGTCGAGATCCGCTCCCAGAGCAACTTCGCCTTGGTCAGCCGGGCCGTCGAACCCGTCGCCCTGGCCCTCGCCGAGCTGCTGGACAACGCGACCAGCTACTCCGCTCCCGACTCCCCGATCGACATCTCGATCCGCACCGTCCCCAAGGGCGTTTGCATCATCATCGACGACGCCGGCGTCGGTATGAACGAGGAGGAGAAGAACCGGGCCGACGAACTGCTCTCCGCCCAGCGCGCGTCGGGCGTCACCGGCCTGGGCAATCCGCCCCAGTTCGGTTTCGCGGTGATCGGCGTGCTCGCCTCCCGCTACGGCTTCACCGTCTCCGTCGATTCGGCCTCTCCCTACGGTGGTGTGCGTGCGGTTGTGCTGCTTCCCGAGGACCTCTTGACCAACATGCCCGAGCCGGAAGAACAGCCCACGCCCCGAACGTCCCAGGCCGCAGCCCCCGAGGAGAGCGATTCCACCGCGGGCGGGCTGCCCAAACGCCGCCGCAAGGGCTCGATGTCCATCGTGCCGCGGTCCGACGAATCGAACGCCCCCAGCCGGACGAGCGAGGAAACCGCCTCGATCATGGGCGCCTTCCAACGCGGCACACAGTCCGGTCGCTCCGCAAACCCGAACAGGGAAGGGCATGATCCTCAGTGAACAACGACCTGTCATGGATGCTTGACAGCGCCCTGGAAGTACCCGGGGCGCGTCACGCGATCCTGGTTTCCGCGGACGGTCTGCTGATGGCCCGGTCCCAAGAAGTCAGGAAGGACGAGGCCGACACCGTCGCCGCCGCGATGAGCGGCATCCAGTCGCTGAGCCGGACGATGGCCGGCTTCTGCGGCGGCCCCCACATGAACTGGCGTCAGACGCTGGTCGAGTTCGACGGTGGCTGGGTCTTCCTCATCTCGGCCGGTGAGGGCGCCTACCTGGCGGTGTCCTCCGCGCCCGACGTCGACATGGCCGACATCACCTTCCGCATGCAGCAGCTCGTCGGTCAGCTCGGCAAGGCGCTGACCACTCCACCCCGCGAAACGGGCGTTCAGGCATGACTGCCCCGGAGGAGCAGGAGCCCGAGTCCGCTGGATTAGTGCGACCGTACGTCATCACCAACGGCCGCGGGCTCCCGGACAGTGACCAGTTCAACCTGATCACCTTGGTGACCGCTTCCGAACAGAGACGCTCTCCGACGCTCGACCCGGAGAAGCGGAGCCTGCTGGACCTGTGTTCAGGGGGCTATCTCTCCGTTGCCGAGATCGCCGGCCACATGGGGCTGCCGATCGGCATCGTCAAGGTCCTGCTGTCCGACCTGTCGTCGGACGGCTATCTGATCACGCGCGCCCCCGCGCCACCTGCCCAGCTCGTCGACGTATCACTCCTTCAGGAGGTACTGGATGGTCTCCAGGCCCGCTTCGGATGAGGGCGTCTATCTGGACGACGCGGTGCAGATCGCGGCCAAGATCCTGGTCGTGGGGCACTTCGCGGTCGGAAAGACGACGTTCATCGGCACCATGTCGGAAATCCCCCCGCTGCGCACCGAGGAACGGATGACGCAGGCCGGTGCCCACGTCGACGATCTGATGGGTACCCGGGGCAAGACCACGACCACCGTGGCCATGGACTTCGGTCGGCTCACACTCAGCGATCGACTGGTTCTCTATCTCTTCGGCACACCTGGGCAGGAACGCTTCGTCCAGGTGTGGGAGG
Source organism: Streptomyces sp. NPDC021115 (assembly GCF_044333065.1). NCBI lineage: Bacteria > Bacillati > Actinomycetota > Actinomycetes > Kitasatosporales > Streptomycetaceae > Streptomyces > Streptomyces sp. NPDC021115. The sequence continues at coordinate 24,004 of NZ_JBIRQF010000023.1, read as the reverse complement.
ACATGACGCGGGGTGCGCTCGGGGCGCTCATCCTGGTCGATCCGGAACGCCTCAAGGAATCCTTCGCGGTGATCGACCTGGTGGAACAGTACGGACTTCCCTATGCGATATCCGTCAACCACTTCGACGGCACTCCGGTCCGACCCGACGGGGAACTGCGCGAGGCGCTGGATCTCCTGCCCGAGACCCCCATCGTCACCTGTGACGCGCGTGACGAGAAGTCATCGGCCAACGCGCTGATGGAACTTGTCCGCTATCTACAGGCACGTACCCGCTAGGAGCACGCAATGGAGACACAGTCGGACTTCCCGGTTCCGCCACCGGGTTGCCCCGCCCATCATGGCGGCGAGCGGGTGCCGCTGCACGGTCCCGAGTTCGCGGCCGACCCGGCGGCCTTCTACGAGCACCTCCGCACGTACGGGCCGATCGCACCGGTCGAGCTGTCCCCCGGCGTGGAAGCCAATCTGGTCACGGACTACTCGGCGGCCCTCCAGGTGCTGCAGAACCCGGATCTCTTCTCCAAGGACCCCCGCCGATGGCGGGATTTCAACGAGGGCAAAATACCGCAGAACAGCCCGGTCGCACCCATGCTGGCATATCGCCCGAACTGTCTGTTCACCGACGGGGCGGAGCACCTGCGGCTGCGCCAGGCGGTGACAGACAGCCTGGCGGCCGTGGACCCGCACTGGCTGAGCCGCCATGTCGAGCAGGTCGCCTCCTATCTCATCGCCCAATTCAGCGCGCGGGGCACGGTCGATCTGCTCAACGACTACGCCAAGATGCTGCCGCTACTGGTCTTCAACGAGCTTCTCGGCTGCCCGCCGGAAATCGGTGACCGACTGGTCTTCGGTACCTCGGGGATTTTCGACGGCGGGGTCGACGCGGAAAAAGCCAACGAAGAACTGACGCAGGGCCTGATCGAGCTTGTCTCGCTCAAGCGGCGGCAGCCGGGAGACGATGTCACATCCCGGCTCATGCAGCACCGCGCGAAGCTCAGTGACGAGGAGATGATCCATCAGCTCGTCATGCTCATCTCGGCCGGTACGGAACCGCAGCGGAACCTCATCGCCAACGGGCTCTACCTCATGCTGTCCGACGAGCGGTATTCGGGCGGCGGGCTGCTGGTGGAGGACGCCATCGACGACGCCCTCTGGAACCAGTCCCCGATGGCGAACTACGCCCCGCACTATCCCGTGCAGGACACGGAATTCGGCAATGCACGACTGGCCGCGGGCGATTTGCTTATCGTCAGCTTCGCCGCGGCAAATACCGACCCCAAGCTCTCCTCGTCCCGCCAGGTCCTGAGCAAGCGGGCCCATCTCGCGTGGAGCGCCGGACCGCACGCCTGCCCGGCCAAGGATCCCGCTCAGCTCATCGCCGTGACGGCCATCGAGAAGCTGCTGAACCAGCTCCCGGACATCGAGCTGGCAGTGTCGGCCGACAGCCTGACCTGGCGCCCCGGCCCGTTCCACCGGGCACTCGCCGGGTTGCCCGCGCGCTTCGCACCCGTGCAGCCCCAGCGGACCTCCGCGCCGCCGACCGGGCAGCACCAGGCCCCGTCCGCCACCCCGGCGGCCCCTCGAAACCGTTCCCAGGAAAAGCCGGAGAAGGGTAGCTGGTGGAGCTCCTTCCTGGCGTGGTGGAAGGTGTGACGATGTCCATAATTCGAACGTATTTCACCCTGAATGAATGTTCAATCACGAGGGTAGAACGTATCGCGAATTCACGTGACACCTACCTCACTCTCGGTAACTCACACAAAAAGAGATGAGCAAGGCCGGGGTGTTGGACTTGAAGGAGCCAATATGGAATCTGTCGCTGCCGACAGGATTGTCGACCGACGTTCCGTAGTTTCACTCATGTCCCGCCTTCGCTCCTCGCGAGGGCAGTCGAACCCCTACCCGATCTACGCGGAACTCAGGGCGATGGGAGATGTTGTTCCCGCGCCCTGGGGCGGCTATCTGCTCCTCTCTCATGATATCTGCGACCATGTGTTGCGCAGCAAGAAATGGTCAACCTTCGACGCTGATTGGCGGGCGCGGCAAGGCGACGTAAATCGCTGGAACGCGCCGGCCGCTCAGCAACTCAGCAAAACCCTTCAGGGACTCAATCCGCCGGTGCACACCCTTCAGCGGCGGTCCTTGGGCAACATATTCGATCGGTCCACCCTCAACGCGCTCGAGGGACCGGTCTCACGCATCGCCGACACGTTGCTCGACCAGCTTGCCGAGCAGCTGCGCACCACCAAGGAAGCGGATTTCGCTACCACGGTCGGCGAGGAAATGCCAGCGGCGACAATCAGCCACTGGCTACGCCTCCCACAATCGGATCACGATCTTCTCAAGTCCCTGACCCACGGTCAGGGACTCGCCCAGGAACTCCTGCCCTCCAAGAGTCAGCTCGCCCACGCCAATGAGGCCGCCGAGGGCCTGCGCGACTACTTCACCGCGGTCATCCGGGAGCGTCGGCAGGCCCTCGGGGACGACCCCCTCTCCCACTGGATCCGTACCTGGGACGAGATCGAGCCGGACCGCGCCCTCGCCGACGAAACCGTCTACCACCTGGTGATGTTCATCGTCATCGCCTCGCTGGAGACGACCTCCACCCTGCTCTCCAACATGGTGTGGCTGCTCGACCAGCACCCGGCGACCATGGCCTGGCTGCGATCCCACCCGGAGCAGGTGCCGCAGGCCATCGAGGAAGTACTCCGCTACGACGCGCCGATCCACCTGACCACCCGGGTCGCCACCGAGGACACCATTCTCTCCGGCTTTCGAATATCGAGAGACGAGGTCGTCCACGTGATGCTCGGCGCCGCCAACCACGACCCGGCGCACTACACCGACCCCCACACCTTCGACATCCTGCGCACCGAAAGTCACCTCGGTTTCGGCAGCGGAATCCACTACTGCATCGGAGCGGCCCTGGCCCGCCTGGAGGCCACCGTTCTCCTGAAGTCCCTCATCAGGCGTTTTCCGACCCTACGGGTCAGCGCTCCCCCGGTTTGGGAGCCGCGGGTCGCCTTCCGGCGGCTCACCGCGCTGCACGTAACAGAGCGCTGAAACAGACCGAATGAGAGGACACCATGTTCAACGACGTCAAGACCCTGCACATCACGGGCGACGGGCCCGAACTGCGAGTGGAACTCAACAGTCCGGAAACCGGCAACGCGATCAGCGAGGAGATCCTTGACGATCTTCTCGTGGTGCTGGAAGAAGTGCACAATCGGCCGGACATACGCGTGTTGGTGCTCTCCGGCGCCGGACCCGATTTCTGCCGGGGCGGAGACCGCCACGAATTCGCCGGACAACTCACCGACGACCCCACCGGATCGGGGCTGCGGACCATCGGCGGGAAGGCACGCAGAGTATGCGACGCCCTCGCCACCACCTCCGCCGTCACCATCGCGCGGCTGCACGGACAGGTCATCGGGGCGGGTCTGGCCCTCGCCCTCTTCTGCGATCTGCGCATCGGCGCGTTCGATTGCCGCTTCCGGCTGCCGGAACTCGCCCTCGGGTTGCCGACCGCCTGGGGCGGTTCCCTGCCGCGGCTGCTGCACGAGGTGGGCGCCACCAGGATCCGTGAGCTGATCCTCACCGGGGACAGCTTCGACGCCACCCGTGCGGAACAACTGTCCGTCGTGCACCGGGTCGCCGCCGAAGCCGAACTGGACGACGCGATCAAGGAGTGGTCCAAGCCCGTGCTGCGCCGCTCCGCAGCGGCCCTGCGCACCACCAAGGTGCTGCTGAACTCCTATGCGGCCGCCTCCCGGCTCGGCGACACGACCCTGCTGGACGCCGAGTTGCTGTCGGCCGTCGTCGCGAGCGGCCGCCGGTCGTAGCCGTAGCCGTAGCCGTACGGGAGTGTCCCGTACGGCTCACCCACCGCCGAACGAACCGCTGCTGACCTCGGTCACCAGGGCTTCCGGCCCTCGGCTCCGCCCGAACCCGAGTCCCTGGTGCCCGAGCCGCCCAGCTGGTGCGGGCGGCGCCGGACGCCGTCCCGGGACACCTCGTCCGGTTCCCGGTGCTGCGTCTGGTAGCCGACCCGGTCCTGGTCGTCCTGGTGTCCCGGACCGTGGCCCGCCCGCCGTGCCTCGCGCTCGCTCTCGTCCACCTGCTGCCAGGCGCCCGAGCGGCGCTGCGGCTCCTGGGTGGGCACCGGCTCGCGGGCCCGTACCCGGATGCCGAACCAGATGGCCACGATGAGGATCACGACCACCACGATGCCGACGACGAGCGGTGCCGTACCGACCAGGAAGTCGTGCGGCATCGCAAGATCCATGGCGTACGTATCCATGGCCGCCGGGTACCCCGCGCCGCAGGGTTGACGCACCCGGGCCGGACCGCGATCAAGACGCGGTCCGGCCGGGGTGAAACCACCGTTCGAGGGGCCGTCAGGCGGTGCTCTCTGCCGCCCGGATCGCGTCCCGGTAGGCGCGGGCCGCGGCGCGCAGCGCCGTCTCCGGCTCCACGCCCGCCTCCTTGGCGCGGATCGCCAGCGCCAGCAGTTCGTAGCCGATGCCCTCGCCCTCCGGCAGGGCGACCGCGAGCCCGGCGGTACGGGCGCGGGAGGCGAGTTGGGCGGTGAGGGCGAGCGAGGGCTGACCGAGCGGCACCCCTTCGGTGACCGAGTCACGCTGCTTCTCGATCGCCTTGGTACGCAGCCAGTGCGCCTTGACGTCCTCGGCGGTCTCCGCGGCCTCCTCGCCGAAGACATGCGGATGACGGCGGATCAGCTTGTCCACGATCGCGCCCGCCACATCGTCGATCGAGAACGGCTCGTCCTCGTGCTCCTGCGCGATCCGGGAGTGGAAGACGACCTGGAGCAGCACATCGCCCAGCTCCTCGCGCAGCGCCTCCCGGTCGCCCTCCTCGATGGCCTCGACGAGCTCGTACGCCTCCTCGATGCCGTACTTGACCAGCTCCTCATGGGTCCGCGCCCCGCTCCACGGGCATTCCGCGCGGATCCGGTCCATCACCTGGACCAGGTCCAGCAGGCGCGCGCCCGGCAGGTCGTACGAACCGGGCAGCAGCTCCAGGTCCGGCATCGCCTCGCGGCCCGAACCCGCCAGCCGGGCCAGCCCGTCGGTCAGCGCGGACTCGCCGTCGGCCGAGGTGATCACGACGGCGCTGCGGCCGCCCTCCGCGACGCAGTAGTCGACCAGCTCGCGCGCCGCCGGGACGGCGTGCTCGGCCTCGATGCCCGCCTCCCGCAGATACGGCAGCTGCGGATGGTCGGGGTCCGCGCACAGCACCCGGTCCGCGCCGCGCAGCGCCTGCCAGGCGGGCCAGGAGAGCAGTCCGGGAGCCACCCGGTGGGTGGTGGTGAGGAGGACGACGCGGCCGGTGGCGGAGCCGGTCGCGGGGGCATCGGAGTCAGGCGTGGTCACCCTTGAAACGTAACCTACGCGGGCGATTGCGAGGCGGTGGAGGTGCGCAACCAGGCCTCCTTGGCGAGGACCGCGGTGCCCTTGGTGTCGTCCCAGCTTCCGTAGCGCGGGTTGACCTTGATGTCGAGGTCCTTGGAGGTGCGGGTGAACACCGCGTTGACCTTGGCGACACCGAGCTTGCGCAGCAGCGCGGTGCGGGTCAGCTCCATGCGGACGGCATCGTCGATCTGGTCCGGGGCGATGCCCTGCTCCAGGTAGGCGGCGCGCAGCCCGGCGGCCCCGCCGGCCTGCTGCTCGGTGGCGGCGCGGGCGCGCTGCACGGCGCTGCGGCTGACGCCGATGCCGTTGTCCTTCCCCGCCCGCTCGATGACCTTGAACTGGATCATGCGGATGAGGGTGTTCTGGGTGAGCTGGCCGCTGGCGGCCACCAGCTGGTCCGCCTTCGGGGAGCCGCGCTGCGCGTCCCGTACGTCCTTCACCTGGGCCTGGAGCTGCGACTCGGTGATCCGCCCGTCGTGCAGGACGGCCGCGGAACCGGCCCGCGGGGTGCCCCCGCAGGCGGTCAGCAGGGGTGCGCAGACCAGCAGGGCGGACGCGGCGGAGACGGAGAGCGCAGTACGGCGGCGGATCATTGAGCCTCCCGGCAGAGATCGTGCGGCGCGACAAACGATCTGGCGTTGATCGATGGTATGGAGTCGGCGCGGCCTAGGCCACTGCTTGGACAACGATTCACCGCGGTCTTGGTCAGCCCCGGGTTACGGCGACCGTGCAACCGGCGCCCCCCGTTCGCGTATCTTTTCGACCGGACCGCCCCGCCCGCACGAGCCCAGACTCCTTAAGGACAAGGACCCCGGATGGACACGGCAGCGACAGCCCCGCCCGGCAGCACCGCGGAGGGCGCGGCCGCCGCCACGGAGGGTGAGCGTCCGCACACCCGGGCGGCCGCGCTGCGCCATCCCCGCCTCGATCCGTGGTGGCTGGCCCTCGGCCTGTTCGCGGCCTTCGCGACCCTGTCGGTCTGCCGCTACCGCCGCATGGCCACCATGTCGTGGGACCTGGGCATATTCGAGCAGGCGATACGGGCGTACGCACACTTCCAGGCCCCGATAGCGGACCTCAAGGGCCCCGGCGCCAACATCCTCGGCGACCACTTCAGCCCCATCACCGCCCTGCTCGCCCCGCTCTACCGGATCTTCCCGGGCCCGGTCACGCTGCTCGTCGCGCAGGCCGCCCTGTTCGCGCTCTCCGCCGTGCCCGTCGCGCGGACCGCCGCCCGGCTCCTCGGCCGGGCCCGGGGGCTCGCGATCGGCCTCGCGTACGGACTGGCCTGGGGCCTCCAGCGCGCCGTGGACTTCGACTTCCACGAGATCTGCTTCGCGATCCCGCTCATCGCCTTCTCCCTCGAAGCCGTCATACGCAAGCGCTGGTACGCGGCGATGCTGTGGGCCGCCCCGCTGGTCTTCGTCAAGGAGGACATGGGCGCCACGGTCGCCGCGATCGGCGCCGTCATCGCGATCCGCGCCTGGCGCGAGCGGGTGCCGGGCATCGCGCCGCTCGCCGTCGCCCTCATGGGCTTCGGCATCCTCGGCTCGGCGCTCGCCCTGGGCGTCGTCATCCCCGGCTTCAACGGGGCCGGTTCGTACGACTACTGGGACAAGGTCGGCAGCGGCGGCTCGGACGCCACCATCCCCTTCGCCACCGCGCTGGGCACCCTGCTGTGGACGCTGCTGCCGACCACCGGGCTGCTCGCGCTGCGCTCCCCGCTGCTGCTGGCCGCCGTGCCCACCCTCGGCTGGCGCTTCGTCTCCCACGACGAGCACTACTGGGGCACGGACTGGCACTACAGCGCGGTGCTGATGCCGGTCGTCTTCCTGGCCCTGGTCGACGCGCTCGACCGGATCGGGGCGAGCCGCCGCGACTGGCTCGGCCGGTACGCCCGCCAGGTACCCGCCGCGGTCTGCGCCGCGGCCCTCGCCCTGACCACCTCACTGCCGCTGGCCGGGCTCGCCGAGGCCGCCACGTACCGCAAGCCGCGAGACGTCGCCGCCGCGGAACGGCTGCTGGACCGCATCCCCGACGGCGCGACCGTCGAGGCCAACGTCGGGCCGATAGCGCGCCTCACCAGCCGCTGCCGGGTCTTCTGGGTCGGCGCCACCCAGGGCGTCACCCCGCAGTACCTGGCCCTCGCCGAGCCGCCGGACCGCACGGTGCGGCAGGAGCTGGCGTACGCCAAGCAGCTGCACCCCCACGCGCGCTACGAGGCGCTGGCCACCGGCGGCGGCTACTTCCTGCTCCGGCTCAAGAGCCCATCGGCTGCGGGGCGATGACCGCGAACGGCGCGCCCTGCGGGTCCTGCACCAGGGCCATCCGCCCGGCCACCATGTCGAACGGCGGCTTGAGCACGGTCCCGCCCTCCGCCGACAGCTTCGCCACCGTCCGGTCGGTGTTCTCGACCGAGAAGTAGACGAGCCAGTGCGAGGGCGTGCCCGGCGGCACCCCTTCGCGCAGCGGCTGGAGCCCGCCGACCGTGCGGCCGTTCACGGAGAGCCCGTAGTAGCCCTTGGCGTCGCCCTCCATGGCGGTCGTCTCCAGGCCGAGCGCCTCCGCGTAGAACGTGCTCGCCGCCTCGCGGTCGCTGGTGTTCAGCTCGTTCCACACCAGCGCGCCCGATTCGTTGACGATGCCCGCCCCCGGGAACTCCTGCGCCTGCCAGACGCCGAACACGGCCCCGGTGGGGTCGGCCGCCACCAGCATCTTCCCGAGGTCCATCACGTCCATGACGGGCAGCAGCACGGTGCCGCCGTTGCGGCTGATCGCCTCCGAGGTGGCCTGGGCGTTCGCCGAGGCGAAATAGGTGGTCCAGACGGTCGGCGGCGCGGGCTGGTCGTCCATCGCCTGCGCGGCCATCACCCCCGCCACCGGCCGGTCCTTCAGCGTGCAGACCGTGTAGCCGCCGAACTCGGCCGGGCCGATCTCCCCGGACCAGCCGAACAGGCCGCCGTAGAAGTCCAGGGCGGCCTGCTGGTCGGAGGCCGTCAGGTCGATCCAGCACGGGGTGCCGGGCTCATAGGGAGCGGTGAATGCGGGCATCGTTGCCTCCCGGTCGCGCCTCTGCCGTCAATTGTCCTCCGGTGCGGCGGGGGCGCCACTCGGCCGGAGCACCACTCGGCGGGAGCCGCCGTCGGGTCCTGTCGTGGACCTTGGCAAGATTTCGACCATGAGTGATCCACGGGGGCAGTACCAGCCCACTCCGCATTCCCCTCCGCCCGGTTCCGGCAACCCCTACGCCCAGCCGCCCGCCCATCCCTACGCGCACCCCGCCCCGCAGCCGTACGCCCCGCCTCCCACGCCGCAGCCCCGGCCGGTCCACGTCCCGGAGCCGGCCGGTGACGAGCGGCGCATGTTCGCGGCGACGGTGGACTGCGCCCTCGCCTGGGGCGGCGGCCTCACGCTCGGGCTGAAGGTCTTCCCGATGCTCAAGGTCGGGGCCGACCCCGTGATCCTGTTCGTGAGCGCCGTGTTCGGGCTGTCCATCGTCAACCAGGTGCTGGGGGCCTGGATCTTCCGGGCCTCCCTCGGCAAGTGGATGCTGTGGATGCGGGTGGTGCGCGAGGCCGACGCCGGGCGGCCGGGGTTCTGGCGGCTGGTCCACCGCTGGCTGATCGGGATGACCTGGCTGCCGATGCAGCCGGTGCGCGGCCTGTTCGGCGCGGACGGCGATCCGTACGAGGACCACTGCAAGGTCCGCTACGTACGGGTGAAGGACCTGCGGCGGCTGCGGGCCCTGGCCTGACGGCACGCCAACAGGCCCCGAAACGCCGGGCGGCGGCCGGCCCGAAGGCCGACCGCCGCCCGGTCGTGGTGCTGAGGTGGAGAAGACGTCGGACGCGGCGTCAGGCGCCGGTCGCGCTGCCCGCCACCCACTGGCTCCAGTCCATGTTCCAGCCGTTGAGGCCGTTGTCCGGGGCCACGGTCTTGTCGTTGGAGTTCTTCACCACCACGACGTCACCGATCTGGGAGTTGTTGTAGAACCAGGCGCCCTGCGTGTTCGGGTCGTTCGCGCCCTTGGTGTCCGACAGGCCCACGCATCCGTGGCTGGTGTTCTGGCTGCCGAAGATGGACTTGGCGCCCCAGTAGTTGCCGTGGATGAAGGTGCCGGAGGTCGACAGACGCATCGCGTGCGGCACGTCCTTGATGTCGTACTCGCCCTTGCCGTCGTCGTCGGTGAAGCCGACCGTCGCACCGTTCATCCGGGTCTCCTTGAACTTCTCGGAGATCACCATCTGGCCGTTGTAGGTCGTGTTGTCGGGGCTGCCCGCCGAGATCGGGATGGTCTTGATCAGCTTGCCGTCGCGGACGACCTTCATCGTCTTGGACTTGGCGTCGACCGTGCTGACCTGCGAGTGACCGATCTTGAACGTGACGGTCTTCTCCTGGACACCCTTCACACCCGACGACGCCTCGACGCCGTCCAGGTCGAGCTTCAGGGTGACGGTGGAGTTGGCCTTCCAGTAGTCCTTCGGGCGCAGGTCCAGCCGGTTGCCGTTGAACCAGTGGCCGACGACTTCCTGGCCGCTGCTGGAGGTGACCTTGATGTGGGACTGGACGTCCTTCTTGTTGGTCACCGCCTTGTCGAAGTTGATCGACACCGGCATGCCCACGCCGACCGTCGAGCCGTCCTCCGGCGTGAAGTTGCCGATGAAGCTGTTGGCCGGGGAGACGGTCGTGAAGGAGGAGTGCTCCGTGGCCTTGCGGCCGTCGGAGTCCTTGGCCTTCGCGCTGATCTCGTACTGGGTGGACCGCTCCAGCTGCCCGTCCGGCTTCCAGGAGGTCCCGTCGGACGATATGGACCCGGCCACGGTGGAGCCGTCGGCCTTGGACGTCATCGTCACCGAGGTGAGCTTGCCCTTGGCGACGGTGACCTTGGTGTCGCTGTTGATGCCCGCGTTGGTCGCACCGGACTTCGGGGTGATCTTGATGCGGGCGTCGGAGGCGTCCTTGGCGGCCGCCTCGTCCACCTGCGACTGCCCCTTGCCGCCGCCCTTGTCGTCACTGCTGTCGCCGCCCCCGCCGCAGGCGGACAGCATCACTACCCCGCTGAGCACGGCGGCTGCTGCCGCCAGCCCCCTACGGCGCTTGCCGTACGTCATCACACGCTTCTCCATTTACGACTGGACCCCAGAAACCCAAGACCTATCCAGGAAGAACGCCTGTACCTTTTGGTCGGTTCCACGCCCAGTAAAACTGTGCGCGAGGCCACTTAGCAAAGACGCTGGTCCAGCTTATGACGCAGCGCCGTGAATCCGGACAAACCATGACAGTCATGGATTAGTCATATGGTGCGGCACGGTCCGGCGCCCCGGTTCGCTACCGTACGGACCCGATGTGTCACTACGATCGGACGCACAGGGTCAATTCGCCGCAGCCTCAAGGAGGATGCCGTTGTGTCCGCACGCCGACCGCTGCTGACCGCTGCCGCCGCGGGCTCGCTGCTGTGCGCCCTGTGGTTCGTCCCCTCCGCCAACGCGACGGTAGAGACCGACGGCCGCGCGTCCTCCTCCGGGTCTTCCTCCGGGTCTTCCTCCGACCAGGCGCCGTCCCAGCCGCGCACCGAGGCCGTCCCGGACGAAAACCTCGCCGACACCGGCAGCGTGGACGTCACCCCGTATCTCGCCGGAGGCACGGCCTTCCTGGGCCTCGGCGTGACCATGGTGACCGCCTCCGCACGCCGTGCGCGCGCGGAGGCCCCCTGACCGTGCCGTTCTACCCGGGCCTTTCTGCCCGGGACTTCCGGCCCATGCTCCGTCAGGCCAGCGGCCCGGTCACCGATTCGACGGCCTCGGCCAGCTTCCCGGACCGTACGAACTCCTCCGCCGCCGCCAGGTCCGGCGCCAGGTAGCGGTCCCCGCCCGGCCCCTCGACCCCCGCGCCGCGCACCGCCGCCAGCACCGCCCGGGTCGCGGGCGCGGGCTCCAGCCCCTTCCGCAGCTCCACCGCGCGGGCCGCGGCGACCAGTTCGATCGCCAGGACCCGGGTCAGGTTGTCCACCACCGTGCGCAGCTTGCGCGCCGCCGACCAGCCCATCGAGACGTGGTCCTCCTGCATCGCTGAGGACGGGATCGAATCCACCGACGCGGGCACCGCGAGCCGCTTCAGCTCGCTCACCAGCGCCGCCTGGGTGTACTGGGCGATCATCAGCCCCGAGTCCACGCCCGGGTCACCCGCCAGGAAGGGCGGCAGCCCGTGCGAGCGGTTCTTGTCCAGCAGCCGGTCCGTACGGCGCTCCGCGATCGAGGCGAGGTCGGCCGCCGCCACGGCGAGGAAGTCCAGGACGTACGCGACGGGCGCGCCGTGGAAGTTGCCGTTCGACTCCACCCGGCCGTCCGGCAGCACCACCGGGTTGTCCACGGCCGACGCCAGCTCCCGGTCCGCGACCAGGCGGGCGTGCGCGAGCGTGTCCCGGCCCGCGCCCGCGACCTGGGGCGCGCAGCGGATCGAGTACGCGTCCTGGACGCGCGGCGCGTCGTCCTGGTGATGCCCGGTGAGCCCGGAACCGGCCAGCACCCGCAGCATGTTGTCCGCGCTGGCCGCCTGGCCGGGGTGCGGACGGATCGCGTGCAGCTCGGGCGCGAGCACCCGGTCCGTACCGAGCAGCGCCTCCAGCGACAGGGCCGCCGTCACATCGGCGACGGTGTACAGCCGGGCCAGGTCGGCGCAGGCCATGACCAGCATGCCGAGCATCCCGTCGGTGCCGTTGAGCAGCGCCAGGCCCTCCTTCTCGCGCAGCTCGACCGGCTCGATGCCGTGCGCCGCCAGCAGCTCGCCCGCGGGCCGCACCTCCCCGTCGGGCCCCTCCGCCTCGCCCTCCCCCATCAGCGCGAGCGCGCAGTGGGACAGCGGCGCGAGGTCGCCGGAGCAGCCGAGGGAGCCGTACTCGTGCACGACGGGCGTGATCCCCGCGTTGAGCAGGGCCGCCATCGTCTCCACGACCACCGGCCGCACCCCGGTCCGGCCGGACGCCAGCGTCTTCAGCCGCAGGAACATCAGCGCCCGCACCACCTCGCGCTCCACCCGCGGGCCCATCCCGGCCGCGTGCGAGCGGACGATGTTCCGCTGGAGCTGGGCCCGCAACTCCGGGCTGATGTGGCGTACGGCGAGCGCGCCGAAGCCGGTGGAGACGCCGTACACGGGCTCGGGCTTGGCCGCCAGGTCGTCGATGACCCGCCGCGCCTCCGCGACGGCCCCCAGCGCCTCCTCCCCCACCACAACCCGCGCCCCGCCCCGCGCCACGGCGACAACGTCCTCGGCGGTCGTTCCGGACGTCCCCACCACCACAGTGTGCATATCCATATTCAGGCACCCTAGAGAGTGAATCCCCCACTGTCACCCCGGGGGCACGCCCCCGGGGTCCGGGCAGGGTTGCGGGGGCGCAGCCCGGGTTGGAGGTGGGCCACAGCCGTGCAGGGGGGCGCAGGCGCAGAGCCCCGAAGCGGACACGGCCCCGAAACGGTCCGGGGTGCCCCGAGAGGGGAGCGGTGGAGGCGCCGCCGGAGCGCGGGCGCAGCCCCGGGGGCGGCGCGGCGGAGGCGCCGCAGCGCCTGGGCGCAGGCCCGAAGCGGTCCGGGGCGCCCTCCCGAGGGATGCGGGGCGGAGCCCCGAGCGGGGGCTCGGGGGCGGAGCCCCCGGTTCGGGAAGGGGCGGGGCGGGGAACAGAGCGCGGCACGCACCCCCGGGCGGAGGCACCGCACCACGGCCCCGAGCAGGGGCGCGGGCGCAGCACCCCGTTCGGGAAGGGGCGGGGCGGGGAAACACAGCGCGGCGGGCCCCCGGACGAAGACACGCCGACCGCGGCAGGGGGCGGGCTCCGAGCGGGGCGCGGGACGGACCCTCGGGCGGAGGGGCCCGGGGTGGGCTACGGGCGGCGGCCTCGGAAGCGGCGGCGTTCTGGGGGGTGGGTCGCGGGGGTGTCGGCCAGGCGGATCACCGGGTCGTCGGGGCCGCCGTCGCGGCCCGCGACGACCGGCTTCTGGGAGCGGGCCGCCTTCGCGCGGTACTGGGCCGCGTCCGCCAGGCGGAAGAGGCGGCGGGCGGACGGTACGGGGCCGATCGGGTCGCCGGTCGAGGCGACGCCGCACGCGACCCCCTCGCCCATCTCCAGCTCCGCCGCCCGCCGGCACAGCTCATCGGCCACCCGCACCACCTCGTCGGCCGGTGGCCCGACCCCCAGCAGGCAGAACTCGTCGCCGCCCAGCCGCGCCACAAGGGCGCCCGGCAGCATCGCGCCGCAGAGGGAGAGCACCGTGCCGAAACGTTCCAGCAAGCGGTCTCCCACCGCATGGCCGAGGGTGTCGTTGACCCGCTTGAGGCCGTTGAGGTCGCACACCACCAGGGTCACCACGGTGCCGTGCTCGCGGTACGCCTCCAGCGCCTCGTCCAGCCGTATGTCCACCGCCCGCCGGTTACCGAGACCGGTCAGGGGGTCGGTGAAGGCCAGGCGGCGGGCCTCCTCCAGACGTTCGGTCTGGGCGAGCCCGGCCGCCGCCACCGAGGCGAGGACGGTCGCGAAATCCGCGTCGTCGCGGCAGAAGGCGGGGCGGCCGACCGGCCGCGCCACGTACAGCTCGCCCCACGCCCGCCCGTGCAGCACCAGCGGTGCCACCACGCACGAGCCGCGGCCGCGCCGTCGCAGGGCGGCCACCCGCTGGTGGCAGTACGAGGCCGTGCCCGGCCCGGTGCCCTCGGCGGTCTCGACCCACGCATGCGGCTCGCCGCCCGCGGCCCACCGCTCGTGCAGGAACTCCGCGATCTCCGGGAAGTCGTGCACCGGATACGACTCGTCGTCCGGCACCGGCTCCTCCCCCGGCATCAGCTCGCCCACGTTCACCAGGACCCGCAACCGGCCCCGGTCCCGCTCCCACACCGAAACCGCCGCGAAGGTGCCGTCCAGCGCGCGGCGCGCGCTGTCGGCGGCGGCGCCCACCGACTCGCGCCGGGTGGGCGCCGCCGCCATCGCCTGCGCGAGGCCCACCACCGCCCGCAACCGCCCGTCGACCCTTCGGTCCCCGTCGGCCCCGTCATCCCCGTTGTCACTCACGTCGGCCTCGCATTCCTCGCCGCATGTCCGCTCTGCACTCAAGAGTATGAATGTCGAGGACAATCCGCTTTAGGCCGTTCACTGCCAGTATTGGCCGGATCGGTGACCGTCACTCGCCGGGCCAGTCCGGCGTGCGCTTTTCGTTGAACGCCGCGACGCCCTCGGCGCGGTCGCCGGAGAAGGCGATCGTCCGCCAGCCCGCGTCCTCGACCTCCAGCCCGGCCTTGAGGTCCAGGCCGTGCCCGAGCCGCATGGCCTTCTTGGCGGCGCGCAGGCCGACCGGCGAGTTCGCGGCGATGCGCCCGGCCAGCTCCAGTGCGGCCGTACGGTCCTCACCCGGCGCGACGAGCTCGTCCACCATGCCCAGCGCGTGGGCCTCCTCGGCGGGCACCCGGCGGGCGGAGAAGATCAGCTCGGCGGCGCGGGCGGCCCCGACCCGGCGGGGCAGCAGCTGCGTACCGCCGCCGCCCGGGATCACGCCGACGGATACCTCGGGCAGCCCCACCACGGCCGTACGGTCGGCGACGATCACGTCACAGGACAGCGCCAGCTCGTAGCCGCCACCGAGGGCGAAGCCGTGTACGGCGGCGATGGCGGGCACGGGCAGCTCCAGCACGGCCGTGTAGGCGGCGCGGGAGACGGGGCGGTGGCGCATCATCTCGGCGTCGGTGAAGGAGTTCCGCTCCTTGAGGTCCGCGCCGACGCAGAAGGCCCGCTCATGGGTGGAGGTGAGGACGACGGCCCGTACCGAGGCGTCGTCCGCGAGCGCCGCACACGCCGCCGTGATGCTGCGGGCCATCTCGGACGACACCGCGTTCATGGCCTTCGGCCGGTCCAGCACCAGCTCCGCCACGAAGCCGTCCCGACGGACCGCGACCCACTCCCCGTACCGCTGCTCACTCATCTCGCACCCTCCCGGTTAACGACCGTGAACCGTTGCCCGGGCTACGTTACCGGCGCCGTCGCCACCGCATCAGGAAGGCCAGCATCGACGGCCGGGAGCGCTCCGGGGAGTCGCCCGCGGCCGCCGTGGAACCCTCGTCGGCGGTGGCCCAACTCGGCACCGGCGGCGGGGTCGGGGCGGAAGCGGGGGCCGGGGCGGGGGCCGGATCCGGAGGCGGAGGCGATGCCTCGGGCGACACCGGGGCGGGGTCCGGAGAGGGGGCCGGAGCCGCAGGGGTCTCCGGTTCCGGTTCCACCACCGGGAAGCGCACCGGAAGCGACACCAGACCACGCTGGTAGATGCCCGGACGCCACAGCAGATCCTCCTGCTCGGCCGCCAGCTCCACTTCCGGCAGCCGGTCCATCAGCTTCTCGATGGCGACGGAGGCGATCAGCCGGGCCGAGCTGCGGCCGGGGCACATGTGGGGGCCCGCGCTGAACGCCAGGTGGCCGCGGTTGCCGCGGTTGCGGTCAGAGGTCCGGAGCGCGTCCTGGTTCGCGGCGGCGAAGCTGATCACGACGGGCTCGCCCTCGCGCAGCCGCGTCCCGGCCAGGGTGACGTCGTGGCGCGGGAAGTGCACCGCGAAGTTGGCCAGCGGCGGGTCCGTCCACAGCACCTCGTCCAGGGCGTCCTCGACGAGGATGCTGCCGCCGGAGAGGCCGCCCGCGAACCGCTCGTCGGTCATCAGCACCCGCAGCGCGTTGCCGATGAGGTTGATCACCGGGTCGCTGCCGGAGGCGGTGAGCAGCATCAGCTGCTCGACGAGTTCGTGATCGGCGAGCCGTTCCGGGTGGGCGATCAGCCAGGAGGTGATGTCGGCGGCGGGCCGGGCGCGCTTGAGGGCGACGAGTTCCTGAAGGGCCGCGGTGATCGTACGGTCGGCCTCCGCCACGTCCGTACCGTCGAACAGGTGCGCGAGTCCGGTGAAGAGCCGGTCCGCGATCTCGCGCGGACAGCCGAAGAGTTCGCCGAGGACGAGCAGCGGCAGCAGCGCGGAGTACTCGCCGATCAGGTCGGCCTCGCCCGCGTCGCAGAACTGGTCGATCAGGGAGTCGGCGATCCGCTCGACGTAGCCGCGCAGCGCGCCCGGGTCGATGCGGCCGGTGGAGTCGTCGATGGCGGTGCGGTACCGCAGGTGTTCCTCGCCGTCCACCGCGGTGGGCTGCGGCCGGTAGCGGATGAGCTGCCCCGCGTGGCTGGACAGCGGCACCCGGCCCTCGTTCTTGGCCCGCCAGCGCCGCGGGTCCTTGGAGAACGTCTCGGGGCGGCGCAGGATCTCCAGCGCGGTGTCGTAGCCGACGCACAGGGTCGCGGTGACGCCCGGGTCCAGCTCCACCGGCGCCAGCGGGCCGTACGTCTCGCGCAGTCGCCGGTAGACGGCGGACGGGTCCTTGATGAACTCCGGCGTGTACAGCGGCACGGCAGCCGCCTCGGCGTCCGGCCCGGTACCCGTCCCGGTGCCCGTTTCAACCGGTTCGTCGATCATGCCGACGTACGCTAGCCGAACGGATTTCCGCCTCGTGGCGACTTCGGCGTTTGGTGAGATTCGTCAACTTCGGCCCGCCACGGCAACCCGGCCCCGGATCAGCCCCGACGGCTCAGCCCCGGCGACTCAGCAGCCACGGCTCCACGACCCCGAGCCCTCGCACCGGCCGCTGCCACATCGGCTGGAGCGCGAAGCGGTACGTGGGCGGCTCCTCGCCGTCCTTCTCGGCCTTGGCGGCCGCCTCCGCGGCCTCGGCCTCCGACACCGGGGCGTCCCCGATGTGGCTCAGCTCCTCCGCGAAGGCGCCGTCCACCAGGACCGCGTTCTTGGGGGCTATGGAGGTCAGCCTGCTCGCGAGGTTCACCGTCGTACCGAAGACGTCGCCCATGCGGGTCGTGACCGTGCCGAAGGCGATCCCGACGCGCAGCTCGGGCATCGTCTCGTCATGGGTCAGGGTCTCGATCAGCCGCAGCGCGATCTCGGCGGCGATGCCCGCGTCGTCGGCCGCGTACAGCACCTCGTCGCCCAGCGTCTTGATCAGCCGGCCGCCGTGCGCGGCCACCAGGTCGGCGGCCGTGGTCTCGAACGCCTCGACCAGCTCGCCCAGCTCTTCTTCCTCCAGCCGCCGGGTCAGCCGGGTGAAGCTCACCAGGTCCGCGAAGCCGACCGCGAGCCGCCGGTCGACCATCTCCGCGTCGTCCGCCGCCTGCACGACCCGGCCGGTCGCGGCCGCGAGCTGCCGCCGGTAGACGTACACCAGGAACTCTTCCAGCTCCGGCAGCAACAGCTCGACCAGCGGATAGGTGATCTCGGTCCGGGTCATCCCGGACTCCTGGGGCTCGGTGAGCCCCTCCAGGAAGGAGTCGATCTGCCAGTCGGCGAGACGGGCGGTGGTCTGCCCGGTGGAGCGCGCCACCTGGATCGCCATGGGCTCACTCAGCAGCCCCGCCTCGACCAGTCCTGACAGGCGGCGCAGCGCCAGCACGTCGGCCTCGGTGAGCGCCTTGGCCTGGCCGATGTCGGCGAAGCCCATGGCCCGCCAGAAGCGGGTGGCCAGCTCGACGGAGACGCCCGCGCTGCGGGCGGCCTGGAAGGGGGTGTAGCGCCGCTCGGCGCCGAGGATGAGCTGCTCCAGCCGGAGCGCGATGGGGTCCGGCGCGTCGGCGTCGTCCCCGTCCTCGGCGGCCCCGTCCTCATCCGTGGCCTCCGCGGCCTCGGCGTCGTCGTCGGCCTTGGCGGCCTCGGCGGCCTCCGCTGCGGCACGGTCGGCGTCGTCCACGGCGTCGTCCCGCAACCCGCGCCCCTCGGCCGTGCCGGAACCCGCGTCGTCGGCGGTCACCGCCCGCCCCCTGTCCGTTCCGTGCGCACTGCCCTTACGTTCCTTCTTCCGGTTCGGCCTACGGCCGCCCCGAACTGGACGGACCGCCACCACGATACGTCAGGTGTGCCCTAGCTCACTCTGCCCGTCTCTCCGTTCGCCTCCGGGCGCCTAAGCCCGCCCCCAGCTACCGCTGGGAGGTGCCCCCGGTCGACGGTCGACCGTGCTCGACTCCTCGTTCCTCGGAGTCTCCGCGCGCTCTCCCTTACGACAGCGGCGCGCCCTTCGGCTCACTCTGCCCGTCCATCCCTTGTCCCCCGCTCACGCGGGGCGCAGGTGCACGATGTCACCGGCCGAGACCGGCTCCTGCACCCCGGTGTCCGAGGCCAGCACCAGCCGTCCGTCGCCGTCGACCGCGACCGCCTCGCCGACGGTCGCCCCGCCGCCCGGCAGCTCCGCGCGGACCCGTCGTCCCAAGGTCGCACAGCCCGCCGCGTACGCCTCCTGGAGGCCGCAGGCCGCGGGGTCGCCCTCGAACCGGCGCCACTCCCCGTACCACTGCTCGATCGACCGCAGGACGGCCCGCAGCAGGGGGTCGCGGTCGGTGGAGATCGCGTCGGCGAGGGCGAGCGAGCCCGCCGTCGGCACGGGGAGTTCACCGGCGCGCAGCGAAACGTTCAGGCCGACGCCGATCACCACGGCGTCGTCGGCCCGTTCGGCGAGGATGCCGCCGAACTTCCGCTCCTCGCCGCCGACCTTCACCAGCAGGTCGTTCGGCCACTTCAGGGTCGTGTCCACGCCTGCCGTACGGCTCAGCGCCCCCGCGCTCGCCACCCCGGCGAGCAGCGGCAGCCAGCCCCAGCGGGACGTGGGGACGCCCGCGGCGCCGGGCCGCAGCAGAATGGAGAAGAACAGCCCGGACCGGGCCGGGGCGGTCCAGACGCGGTCGAGGCGGCCACGCCCGGCGTTCTGCTCCTCGGCGACGAGGACCACGCCCTCCGGGGCACCGGCCCCGGCCCGGGCCACCAGGTCGGTGTTGGTCGAGCCGGTCGCCTCCACCACCTCCAGCTCGGTCCACAGCCCGCCGGGGCGCACGAGGGCGCGGCGCAGGGCGGTCGCGTTCAGCGGCGGCCGTTCCAGGTCCGACCAGCGGCCACCCGGATCGCGTGGATCTCGGGGATCCCGTCGATCTCCTGGGCCCTCGGGGGTGTCAGATGACGTCATACGGGCCAGCCTAGGACCAGGGAGGTGGACCAGGAGGTGTGGCCAACGACGCAGTGCCACCCGGCGGACGCGCCGATACGCTACGGACCGGTAGCCCCCAGTCCTCACGAGCCCGATCAAGCCCCGATCTAGCCCCGATCAAGCCACCGTTCGAACCCCCGGAACCGCACCTCAGCGTCACGGTCCCAGAATCCACCCCCAGGACGAGCAGGAGCCGCATCCCGATGTCCGAGCCGGAGATTGCCCCCGAGATTCCAGATCGTCACACCACCGCGGGGAAGCTCGCGGATCTGCAGCGCCGCATCGAAGAAGCGACACACGCGGGCTCCGCGCGGGCGGTCGAGAAGCAGCACGCCAAGGGCAAGCTGACCGCGCGCGAGCGCATCGACCTGCTCCTCGACGAGGGCTCCTTCACGGAGCTGGACGAGTTCGCCCGGCACCGCTCCACCAATTTCGGCATCGAGAAGAACCGGCCCTACGGGGACGGCGTCGTGACCGGCTACGGCACCGTCGACGGGCGTCCGGTGTGCGTGTACTCGCAGGACTTCACGATCTTCGGCGGCTCGCTGGGCGAGGTCTACGGCGAGAAGATCGTGAAGGTGATGGACTTCGCGCTGAAGACCGGCTGCCCCATCGTCGGGATCAACGACGGCGGCGGCGCCCGGATCCAGGAGGGCGTGGTGGCGCTCGGCCTGTTCGCCGAGATCTTCCGCCGAAACGTTCACGCCTCCGGGGTGATCCCGCAGATCAGCCTGATCGTCGGCCCGTGCGCGGGCGGCGCGGTCTACTCGCCCGCGATCACCGACTTCACGGTCATGGTCGACCAGACGTCGCACATGTTCATCACCGGACCGGATGTGATCAAGACGGTCACCGGTGAGGACGTCGGCTTCGAGTCGCTGGGCGGCGCCCGCACCCACAACACCACCTCCGGCGTCGCCCACCACATGGGCGGCGACGAGAAGGACGCCATCGAGTACGTCAAGACGCTGCTGTCGTACCTGCCGTCCAACAACCTCTCCGAGCCGCCCGCCTTCCCCGACGAGGCCGATCTGGAGGTCTCGGAGGAGGACCAGGAGCTGGACGTCCTCATCCCGGATTCGGCGAACCAGCCGTACGACATGCACCGGGCCATCGAGCACGTCCTGGACGACAGCGAGTTCCTGGAGACCCAGACGCTCTTCGCGCCCAACATCATCACCGGTTTCGGCCGGGTCGAGGGCCATCCGGTGGGCATCGTGGCCAACCAGCCGATGCAGCTGGCGGGCTGTCTGGACATCGACGCCTCGGAGAAGGCCGCGCGCTTCGTCCGCACCTGCGACGCGTTCAACGTGCCCGTGCTGACCTTCGTGGACGTGCCCGGCTTCCTGCCCGGCACCGACCAGGAGTACAACGGCATCATCCGGCGCGGCGCCAAGCTGATCTTCGCGTACGCGGAGGCCACCGTCCCGCTCATCACCGTCATCACCCGCAAGGCCTTCGGCGGCGCGTACGACGTGATGGGCTCCAAGCACCTGGGTGCCGATCTCAACCTGGCCTGGCCCACCGCGCAGATCGCCGTCATGGGCGCCCAGGGCGCGGTCAACATCCTGCACCGCCGTACGATCGCGGCCGCCGACGACCCCGAGGCGACCCGCTCCGAACTCATCGCGGACTACGAGGACACCCTGCTCAACCCGTACACGGCGGCCGAGCGCGGCTATGTCGACGCGGTCATCATGCCGTCCGAGACCCGCCGCCACATCGTTCGGGGGCTGCGCACCCTGCGGAACAAGCGCGAGCAACTGCCCCCGAAGAAGCACGGCAACATCCCGCTCTAGGTTCAGGAAGGGCTGTTTCCATGATCCGAATCGTCCGGGGCAATCCCACCCCAGAGGAGTTGGCAGCCGCACTGGCGGTCGTACAAGCCCGCGCGGCGGCCGCGTCGACCGCCGCGCAGGGCGAGGGCGTACCGGAGGAGTGGTCCGATCCGGCCCGCACCATCCCGAGCCGCCGCGTCCCGCAGCCCGGCCCCAAGGCGTGGCGCACGACGTACTGGCCCGCCTGAACCATCCAGCCGTTTCGACGGGCTCGACTAGTTCAATACAGAAATAGTTCCTCCGCGCCGTGGCGCCTGAGTACGCGTACTCAGGCGCCACGCGACCGTCCGGGCGCACTATCGGTCGCATGCTGTGGTCCGAGCCGCCCGACGAGCCGCCAGAAGATCTACGGCGCGCTCAGGCGATGCTCCGCCGCGTCCGCGCCGTCCTGGCGATCGCCGTCATGATCGCCACCTGCCTGCTCACGCTGCACCCCTGACGGATGGATCCGCGGCCGCCGGCCTACTGCTTCTTGAAGGAGCGGATCTGGTAGCTGCCCTGGAGGTTGCCCCCGTGGCCGGCGGTCGTCGATCCGACGCGCGCGTTGTAGTTGGTCTGCGTGTAGTACTGGACGCGGTGGCCCGTTCCGTTCCACACGGACAGCACCTTCTTGCCGTTGCGGATGAAGGAACACAGGTCGGCGGTGTTCGCGACCTTCTCCGACGTCCACTGGCAGCGGGTGCCGCCGCCGTCCCAGCCGCTGTAGATGCAGAACTTGCCCGGATCGCAGTGGAAGGCCGCGGCGCCGCTGCCGCCCCCCGCGGTGGCCGGTGCCGAGCCGGTGGCGGACGCGGCGGGGGCCACGCCGAGGGCGGCCGCGAAGGCGAACGAGGCGATGGCGAGCGAAGTGGCATGACGCATGGAAGACGTCTCCTCCCGTAGGTGTCCCCGGGCAACCACCCGGGCGGAAGTCAGTCTGGTGCGGTGGAAACGGCCCTCGTCAGGGCGTGCGGAGGGCGCGGGAGGCGCCCCGGGAGGGTGCGGACGGGCGCCCTCCGCACCGCGAGCCGGGGGCGCCGGTGGTGTCGGCGCCGGACCGCCCGCGCCGCCTCCCGCCGCCACAACCCGGCTCCCGCCACGATCCCCGGCTCCGACCGGCCCTCAAGGGGACGAGGGCTCACACCCGGCGCGCCGCCCGCCTACTCTGGTGCGCATGACTGCCCAGCGCACCCTGATCCTCGCCTCCGCCTCCCCCGCCCGCCTCGGACTGCTGCGGCAGTCCGGATTCGCGCCGGAGGTGATCGTCAGCGGAGTGGACGAGGACGCGCTGACCGCCGAGACGCCCGCCGCGCTGGCGCGGGTGCTGGCGGAGGCCAAGGCCGCGGCCGTGGCCGGTCTCGCGGAGGCCGACGGGGCGATCGTCGTGGGCTGCGACTCGGTGCTGGAGCTGGACGGGCAGGCGCTCGGCAAGCCCGCGGACGCCGAGGAGGCCACCGCCCGCTGGAAGTCGATGCGCGGCCGGGCGGGCGTCCTGCGCACCGGGCACTGCGTGATCGACACCGCGAGCGGCCGCCGCACCTCCGCCACCGCCTCCACCACGGTCCACTTCGGCGAGCCGACCGACGCCGAGGTCGCCGCGTACGTGGCGAGCGGCGAACCGCTGCACGTGGCGGGCGCGTTCACGCTCGACGGGCGCTCGGCGCCGTTCATCGAGGGCATCGAGGGCGATGCGGGCAACGTCATCGGGCTGTCGCTGCCGATGCTGCGCACCCTGCTGGCCGAGATCGGCGTGGGCATCACCGACCTGTGGGCGTGAGAGCTGAAGCGGGCTGAAGGCGCCTCAGGCCGGGCTGGGGGCGTCCTGGCCCTCGGCCTCCGGGGCGGCGCCGCCCCGGGCCGCGCCCTGGGGCTCGTACGCCAGCAGGCTGAGCACCACCAGCCCCAGCACGACCATCATGAAGACGAACGCGGGCCAGCCCACCAGGCCGACCGAGAACGCGCCCACCACGCCGTGTGTCACCGCGCAGGTGATGAGGAGGATGCGGCCGAACCGGCCGGGCGCGCGGTCGCGCAGCGCCATGCGCAGCAGCACCACGCCGCACAGCAGCAGATAGAGGCCGAAGACGCCGCCGCCGACCCAAGTCCCCACCGACATGGCGTCGGTGTCCAGCCCGCCCAGGGACATCTGCTGCCGGTCCACGACCAGGCCGAGGATCCAGTTCAGCAGCGCTATGCCGACCGCTTCCAGCATCAGCGTCACGGCCGCCACCGCGGCCACTGGTCTGCGTGCCACCCCGCCCACCTCTTCCGGTTCGACACGGCGAACGCTACTAACGGGTAAGCCGCCCCACAAGAGGTGCGCGAGGGGCTTGTCCGAGCAGGACCGTGCGGCAAAGTTTCCGCCCCTCGTTCGTAGGGATCCCACAAAGAATCCCGAAGCTCCCCAGCACGGCGGGGTGGAGATCCCGCACACATCGCGGACTTCGCCGCGGGCCGGAAAACCGGGCGTACCGTGGAGCGACGGGGGATCCGGCTGTCTGCCCCGGGCAGGATTAACGCTCCGTGTGGTCAAGCTCACGCCCGAGTGCTTCTCGGCGTGGGGTGTTGCCTGTACCTAAACTCGGCTTGTTTCAAGGAGGGAGCCATCGTGCGCAAGGTGCTCATCGCCAATCGTGGCGAGATCGCTGTCCGTGTTGCCCGTGCCTGCCGGGATGCCGGGATCGCGAGCGTAGCCGTCTACGCCGATCC
>NZ_JBIRQF010000022.1:0-146571 GCF_044333065.1 Streptomyces sp. NPDC021115 | reverse complement strand
ATCTGCCTGGACACCCAGGACAGTGACGCGATCGTGGAGATCGTCAAGGCGATCGCGCCGGGGTTCGCGGGCATCAACCTGGAGGACATCTCCGCCCCCCGGTGCTTCGAGATCGAGGCGCGGCTGCGGGAGGCGGTGGACATTCCGGTCTTCCACGACGACCAGCACGGCACGGCGATCGTGGTGCTGGCGGCGCTGACCAATGCGCTGCGGGTGGTGGGTAAGAAGATCGAGGATGTGCGGGTGGTGATGTCCGGTGCGGGTGCCGCCGGTACCGCGATCCTGAAGCTGCTGATGGCGGCGGGTGTGCGGCACGCGGTGGTCGCGGACATTCACGGTGTGGTGCATTCGGGTCGTGAGGACCTGGTGTCCGCGGATCCGGATTCGCCGCTGCGGTGGATCGCGGACAACACCAACCCGGAGGGGGCCACGGGCACCCTGCGCGAGGCTGTGCGGGGCGCGGACGTCTTCATCGGGGTCTCGGCCCCGAACGTCCTGTCCGGGGAGGATGTGGCGGCGATGGCGGACGGCGCGATCGTCTTCGCGCTGGCCAACCCGGACCCCGAGGTGGACCCGGCGATCGCCCGGCAGACCGCCGCGGTGGTGGCCACCGGCCGGTCGGACTTCCCGAACCAGATCAACAACGTACTGGTCTTCCCGGGTGTCTTCCGTGGCCTCCTGGACGCCCAGTCCCGTACGGTGAACACCGACATGATGCTGGCCGCGGCGGGTGCGCTCGCGGATGTCGTCCACGACGACGAACTGAATGCCAACTACATCATTCCGAGCGTCTTCAACGACAAGGTCGCTGGAGCGGTCGCCGGAGCCGTGCGTGAGGCGGCTAAGCCTGTGACCGGGACCACTGCGGTCTGAGTCCGGCACGGCGCGTCGCGGCCCTGGGGCTACCTGGGGCGGCCATAGGGTGGCGGGCAGGAAAACGACCGCCACGGCGCTTTTCGTGTGACTCTCCGGGGTTCCGGATTGGCTTTCCCGCCACAGGTGGGGGCAGGATGCGTTCCGGGCGCGAGGGTCTGAACAGCAGACCCGGGTCCGGGGACTGTCCGAGGGCCCTGGCAGCATCGGCTTCGATCTCACGCCTACTGGCAAGATGAACACGGGAGTACAACATGAACCGCAGTGAGCTGGTGGCCGCTCTGTCCGAGCGCGCCGAGGTGACCCGCAAGGACGCCGACGCCGTTCTGGCGGCCCTGGCCGAGGTGACCGGTGAGGTCGTCGCCAAGGGCGACGAGAAGGTCACCATCCCCGGCTTCCTGACCTTCGAGCGCACCCACCGTGCCGCTCGCACCGCGCGCAACCCGCAGACCGGTGAGCCGATCGAGATCCCGGCCGGCTACAGCGTCAAGGTCTCCGCGGGCTCCAAGCTGAAGGAAGCCGCCAAGGGCAAGTAAGCGCCCGGCGACAATCGCCTGGCGAAAGTAGGGGCGGCCACCCGGTGCGGGTGGCCGCCCTTCGCCGTCCCGGGCCCCGTACGCGGCCGCCGCGGCAGGGCTGGGGCCGGGGAGAAGCCCCCCGGCCCGCCTCGGTTCTGCCGTGGCGGCTATGGCGCCATGGGGTGCCTTGGCGCGGGGGCCTGCGGGGCGTCTTTCCCTGTTCGGGGCCGGGTGCTGCGGTCGGGGCGCCCTGCAGGCCGCCCGCGCGGCGGGGCCTCGGCGCGGGCCTGCGGCGGCGGTGCCGGGGCCCGGGGTACCCCCGGGTTTCGGGAAGGGGCGCGGTGGGGGAGAAGCCCCCGGCCCCGCCCTCGCGGCGGCTGCGGAGCCCAAGGGGCCCGGGGACTGGCGAGAGCGTCCGCTACATCGCTTCCGCGCCGCCGGGGAGCTCCACCTTGGCGCCCAGTTCCACGAGCTTGTGCATGAAGTTCTCGTAGCCACGGTTGATCAGGTCGATGCCGTGGACCCGGGACGTGCCCTGGGCGGCGAGGGCGGCGATCAGGTAGGAGAAGCCGCCGCGCAGGTCGGGGATGACCAGGTCGGAGCCCTGGAGGCGGGTGGGTCCTGACACGACCGCCGAGTGGAGGAAGTTCCGCTGGCCGAAGCGGCACGCGGAGCCGCCCAGGCACTCGCGGTAGAGCTGGATGTGCGCGCCCATCTGGTTCAGCGCGGAGGTGAAGCCCAGCCGGGACTCGTAGACCGTCTCGTGGACGATGGAGAGCCCCGAGGCCTGGGTCAGGGCCACGACCAGCGGCTGCTGCCAGTCGGTCTGGAAGCCGGGGTGGACGTCGGTCTCCAGGGCGATGGCGTTGAGCTTGCCGCCCGGGTGCCAGAACCGTATGCCCTCGTCGCCGATGTCGAAGGCGCCACCGACCTTGCGGAAGGTGTTCAGGAAGGTCATCATCTCGCGCTGGCGGGCGCCGCGTACGTAGACGCTGCCCTCGGTCGCCAGGGCGGCGCTCGCCCAGGAGGCGGCCTCCAGGCGGTCCGGGAGGGCGCGGTGGTTGTAGCCGCCGAGTTTGTCGACACCGGTGATCCGGATGGTCCGGTCGGTGTCCATGGAGATGATGGCGCCCATCTTCTGGAGCACACAGATGAGGTCTTCGATCTCCGGTTCGACGGCCGCGTTGGAGAGTTCCGTCACACCCTCGGCGAGCACGGCCGTGAGCAGCACCTGCTCGGTGGAGCCCACCGACGGGTACGGCAGCCGGATCTTCGTACCGCGCAGCCGGTGCGGAGCCTCCAGGTACTGGCCGTCCGCGCGCTTCTCGATCGTCGCGCCGAACTGCCGCAGCACGTCGAAGTGGAAGTCGATCGGCCGGCCGCCGATGTCGCAGCCGCCGAGGCCGGGGATGAAGGCGTGGCCGAGGCGGTGCAGCAGCGGGCCGCAGAAGAGGATCGGGATGCGCGAGGAGCCGGCGTGCGCGTCGATGTCGGCGACGTTGGCGCTCTCCACATGCGTGGGGTCCATCACCAGCTCACCGGACTCGTCGCCGGGGCGCACCGTCACACCGTGCAGCTGGAGCAGCCCGCGCACCACCCGCACATCGCGGATGTCGGGTACGTTGCGCAGCCGACTCGGCGCACTGCCCAGCAGGGCGGCGACCATGGCCTTCGGCACGAGGTTCTTCGCGCCGCGGACATTGATCTCGCCCTCCAGCGGGGTGCCGCCGTGGACGAGCAGGACATCGTTCGAGCGGGTCATCTGGTCTCGCGTTCCTGGGACGGGCAAGGGGCCAAAGGGCAAGAGTAATGCGCGTGGAGGCCGCCCCCGTAAGGCTGTTGCACCCTCGAAATGGATCGGAATGTGTCGCACCACCCTCCGTTCCGCTCCGGGAACCGACCGTCACGTGCGCCGCTCCTGCTGTCGTACGCCCCGACCTGCTCTCATACGGGTCTGGCCTTCCACTCCCCGTCCGGACCGGATATGCGGGATCATGTGGCCATGACCGAGGTGTCCTCCCTCACAGGACGGTTGCTTGTCGCGACACCGGCGCTTGCCGACCCGAATTTCGACCGCGCGGTGGTGCTGCTCCTCGACCACGACGAGGAGGGCTCCCTCGGCGTGGTCCTGAACCGGCCGACCCCGGTGGGCGTCGGGGACATCCTGGAGTCCTGGGCCGAGCTGGCGGGTGAGCCCGGGGTGGTCTTCCAGGGCGGTCCGGTGTCGCTGGACTCGGCGCTGGGCGTGGCCGTGGTGCCGGGGGAGGCGGGCCGGTCCCCGGCGCGCGGCGAGGACGTCGGGCCACTCGGCTGGCGCAGGGTGCACGGGGCGATCGGCCTGGTGGACCTGGAGGCTCCGCCGGAGCTGCTGGCGGCCGCCGTGGGGTCGCTGCGGATCTTCGCGGGGTACGCGGGCTGGGGCCCGGGGCAGCTGGAGGACGAGCTGTCGGACGGCGCGTGGTACGTGGTGGAGTCGGAGCCGGGGGACGTGTCGTCGCCGTCCCCTGAGCGGCTGTGGCGGGCGGTGCTGCGCCGTCAGCGCAGCGAGCTGGCGATGGTCGCGACGTACCCGGACGATCCCTCGCTCAACTAGTTCCCCCGGGCGTTACGCTGTCGGCGCCATCGCGAGGAAACGCTCCGCCAAGGGGTGCGGGCCGCGGGCCGGGACGGCCAGCCGTACGGTGACCGGCGGCGCGTTCTTCAGCCGCAGGAACCGGATGCCGGGGTGGCTGTGGCGCTGTGCCGCGGCCTCCGAGACGACGCCGATGCCATGGCCCGCCGCGACGGCCTCCAGCCACTCGTCGAAGTTGTCAGCGGTGCACGCCAGTTGCGGCCGGTGGTGCTCTGGCCACAGCTCGGGGCGGGTGGTGCCGCTGACCGTGTTCACCACCAGCGGGAACCGGGCCAGTTCGGCCCAGTCCAGCACCCGCCTGCGGGCTACGGCGCCCAGCGTCCCGTCCGCCGCCGTACGGGCCACCGCGGCGACCCGCGCCTCGCGCAGCAGCACCCGGGCGCGTACCTCGTCGCCGAGCGGTGCCTCGCCCCGTACGACCGCGACGTCGCACGCCCCGGCAGCCAGCCCGGCCAGCGGCGCGTCGCGGCGCACCAGGCGCACCCCGGTGCCGGTGGCGGCCTCGAAGGCGCTGGTGAGCGCGGCGCAGCGGTCGGGCAGCAGCGAGGTGAAGCCGAGCCGCAGCACGGCCCGGCCGCCCACCGCGCGCAGCGCGTCGTCCATCCGGGTGAGCAGCGGGCCGAGGTCCGCGTACAGGGCCCTGCCCTCCTCGGTGAGGGCGACGCGGCGGGTGGTGCGCTCCAGCAGCCGCGCGCCGACGGTCTCCTCCAGCGCCCGGACGGTACGGGTCAGCGCGGGCTGGCCGATGCCGAGGCGGTCGGCGGCGTGGGTGAAGTTGCGCTCCTCGGCGACCGCGAGGAAGGCGCGCAGCTGACGCAGCCGGATGGCGCCGATGTCCCGTTCACCGTCTTGTCCACGGCTCCGCTCACTCATGTCGACCGAGCATAGATCGGTTCCGGACGGCATTTCCCCGGCGATCCGGAGAGTGCCTACGTTTCCGGCGTCAGTGTGGTTGAGCAGGGGAGTTGAGCTGTGCGCAAGGTCTGGCTGCTGGCCCTGGGGTCGTTCACCCTGGGCCTCGACGCCTATGTGATGGCGGGGCTGCTGCCCGTCGTCGCGGACGACATCGGGACGACGGTGTCCCTGGCCGGGCAGATGGTGACCGTCTTCACGCTCGCCTACGCGATCTGCGCGCCCCTGGTCGCGGGGCTGCTGCGCGGCGGTCGGCCGCGGCTGGTGCTGCTGGTGGCGCTCGCCGTCTTCACCGCGGGCAACGCGCTGACCGCCCTCGCGCCGTCGCTGGGCGCGCTGCTGGGCGCGCGGGCGGTCGCGGGCGCCGGGGCGGGGGTGTACTCGGCTATGTCCACCGCCGCCGCCTCCGCGCTGGTCCCCGGTGAGCGGCGGGGCAGGGCGCTGGCCGTGGTGATGGGCGGCATGAGTTCGGGCACGGTCCTCGGGGTGCCGCTGGGCGTCCTGCTGGCCGAGCACACCGGGTGGCGGGCCACGATGTGGCTGGTCACCGGCCTCGGCGCGGTGTCGCTGACCGGGCTCGCGGTGCTGCTGCCCGCCGTCCCGGCCGCGCCCGCGGTGTCGTTGCGGGCACGCCTGGGAGCCGTCACCGACCGGGCGGTGGCGCCCGTCGTCCAGGTGTCGTTCCTCGCGGCGGTCGCGAGCCTGGGCCTGTACACGTATCTCGCCCCGGTGCTGGCGTCGGCGGGCGGAGCGCACGAGGTGGCGCCGTACCTGTGGGTCTGGGGCCTCGGCGGGGTGGCGGGCAGCCTGCTGATCGGGCGGCTCGTCGACGCCGCCGAGAAGGCGGGCCGGGTGGCGGCGCTGGTCGGCGTGATCATGGCCGTCATCGCGGCCGCCGAGGCGGCGCTGCCCGTCCTCGCCCCCGTACCGCAGCTCGCCGCGGTGGCGCTGGTGGTGTGGGGCGCCGCGGGCTGGGCGCTCCAGGTCCCGCAGCAGCACCGGCTGCTGGCGGTGAAGGAGCGCGGCACCGTCGCGCCGGCCCTCAACAACTCGGCGCTGTACCTGGGCAGCGCGGTCGGCTCGGCGCTGGGCGGCGCCGCGCTCTCGGCGGGGCTGTCCGGGGCCGTGCTGCCCTGGGCGGCGGCCGGGGTCGCGGCGCTGGGTCTGGCCAGGCATATGGCGGCGGTCCGGCCCCGGCGGGCCGCCGGGGCGCACACCGGCTGCACGTCGCGGGCATGAGTACCCTAGGGCTGTATGAGCACTCTTGAGCCCGAGCGCGGGGCAGGCACGGGGACCCTCGTTGAGCCGACACCTCAGGTGTCGCACGGTGACGGCGACCACGAGCGCTATGCCCACTATGTACAGAAGGAAAAGATCATGGAGAGCGCGCTCTCCGGATCTCCCGTCGTCGCACTGTGCGGCAAGGTCTGGGTCCCGGGCCGTGACCCGAAGAAGTACCCGGTGTGTCCCATGTGCAAGGAGATCTTCGAGGGCATGGGCGCCGGTGGCGACAAGGACAAGGACGGCAAGGGCGGCGACGGCAAGAAGTAGTCCGCCCGCCTGCCCGGCCGCGCCGGAGCTTCGCGTGGACGGCACGTCCGACCCGCGGCCCGCGATGGGGCCGCGGGTCGGACGTGCCGTGCTGTCCGGCTCCGTTCGGCCCCGTGTCGCGCGGCGGGTGATCCCAGTAGGGTCGCCCCCATGAGCGGGCGTACGGAGAACGGGTTAGGGGACGCGGCCGGGGACGAAGGGGCGCCGCGGGCGGCGTATCTGGTGTTCGGCGCGCGCGAGGTCGACGAGCCGGACGCGGAAGGCGCCGGGCTCTACTGCCAGTTCGAGAAGGACTGGGACGCCCAGCTGGAGCAGTGCGGGCGGTTGGCCGGGGAGCGCGGCTACCGGCCCGCGGGCAGCTGTGTGGTGTCGGCCGCGCAGCCGGGTCTGCCGCGGCTGCTGGAGTGGGCGGACGACCCCGGCTGCGAGATCGTCCTCGCGCCGAGTGCCCGCATTCTGGGGCGTATCGAGAAGACCTGGCCGGACTGGGACCAGGTGGTGGAGCGGTTAGCGGCGGCGGGGGCCCGGGTGGAGGCCGTGCCGTATCCCGAGCCCGCCTATCCGGGTGAGAAGCTGACGCATTCGTAACGGGACCCGGGGCCGGGCCAAAGATTGGTCGAGACCTCTTGTCCGGGCTCGAAACGTTCCTTAGCCTGCCGCATATTGTGCTGTGCGAAACACGCGTTGCATGATGTGCAACGCCCTCCCCAAGGGTGCGTTTCCATGAAGCTCTCCAGTCCCCTCCCTCTCTCCCGTCGCGTCGCCTTCCCCGCCGTAGCGCTCGTACTCGCCGGGCTCACCGCCACCGCCTGCGCCCCCTCCACCTCCGACAACAGCGCCACGGAAGACGACAAGAGCGGTAACTTGCGCGTCTGGCTCTTCCAGGAGGTCGACAACAAGCCGAAGCAGCGGGTCGTCGATGACGTCGTGTCCGCCTTCGAGAAGAAGCACGACGGGGTGAAGGTGGACGTCACCTACATACCCGTCGACACCCGGGCGCAGAAGATCAAGGCGGCCTTCAACGACCCCAAGAGCGCTCCCGACGTCATCGAGTACGGGAACACCGACACGGCGGGCTACGTGGAGGACGGCGGACTCGCCAACATCAGCAAGGAGTTCGGCGCCTGGGACGAGACGGTGAACATCGACTCCACCGCCAAGAACTCGGTGACCGTGGGCGGCAAGGTGTACGGCGTGCCGCTTTTCGTCGGCGTACGGGCGCTGTACTACCGCACCGACGTCTTCAAGGACCTCGACCTCAAGCCGCCCACCACCCAGAAGGAACTCATCGCGACCGCGAAGGAGATCCGCCAGCGGCGCCCCGATCTCTACGGCATCTCGGTCGGCGGCGCCTACACCTACGGCGCGCTGCCCTTCGTCTGGGCCAACGGCGGCGAGCTGGCCACCGAGAAGGGCCAGTTCGGCTCCAACGAGTACGAGGCGGCCATCGACGGCGCCGACGCCAAGAAGGGCATCAAGAGCTACACCTCGCTCATCACCGACGCCAACTGCCCGCCCGCCAAGTGCGCCCAGTGGGGCGGCAACGACAGCGTCGCCGCCTTCGCCGCCGGCAAGGCGGGCATGACGATCGGCGGAGACTTCAACCACCAGGCGATCGAGGCGGGGTCGGTCAAGGGCAAGTACGCGGTCGTGCCGCTGCCCGGCGTCAAGGAGGGCAGCATCGCCCCGGCGTTCGCGGGCGGGAACAACCTCGGCGTCCTCAAGAGCAGCACCCACCGCTCGCTCGCCGTCGGCCTGCTGGAGCAGCTGGGCGGGAAGAAGACCCAGGCGAAGCTCTACGACGCGATGGGCTTCCTGCCCACCTTCACCGATGTGCGCGGGGACATCGCCCGGAAGGACCCGTTCGTCAAGCCGTTCGTGAAGACGCTCGACACCAGCTCCACCTTCGTGCCCACCTCGCCCGGCTGGTCGGCCATCGACTCCCAGATGGTGCTGCCGACCATGTTCCAGCAGGTCATCAGCGGCCGTAAGAGCGTCGACGACGCGGCGTCGGAGGCGGCGAAGAAGATGGACGAGGCATTCGGCAAGTGAGCTCGGGGACCATCACCCAGCAGGCCGGGCCGGAAGCGGCCCGGAAGCAAGACCCCGCGCGCGGGACCCGGCGGCGGGCCGGGCGGGGGAGCCGGACGCCCTGGCTCTACCTCGCCCCGGCCCTCGTCGTCCTCGGCGGGCTGCTGATCTATCCCATCTATCAGCTCGGCCTCATCTCGTTCCTGGAGTACACCCAGGCGCAGGTGAGCGGCGGCAAGCCGACCAGCTTCCAGGGCTTCGCCAACTACGCGGAGCTGTTCCGCGACGCCGAGTTCTGGAGCGTCACCCTCACCACCGTCGTCTTCGCCGCCGTCTGCGTCGTCTCCACCCTCGCGGTGGGCTGCGCGCTCGCGGTGCTGCTCACCCGGGTCCGGGCGGTTCCGCGGCTGGCGCTGATGCTGGCCGCGCTCGGCGCCTGGGCCACCCCGGCGGTCACCGGTTCCACGGTCTGGCTGTTCCTGTTCGACCCCGACTACGGGCCCGTCGACCGGGTCCTGACCTGGGTCGGGCTCTCCGGCTTCGATGACTACTCCTGGACGTACGGGCGCTACAGCGCCTTCGCCCTGGTGCTGTTCGAGATCGTCTGGTGTTCGTTCCCGTTCGTGATGGTCACCGTGTACGCGGGCATCAAGGCCATCCCGGCGGAGGTGCTGGAGGCCGCCGCGCTCGACGGCGCCTCCGCCTGGCGGATCTGGCGCCGGATCATGGCCCCGATGCTGCGGCCGATCCTCGTCGTGGTGACGATCCAGTCCATCATCTGGGACTTCAAGGTCTTCACCCAGATCTACGTCATGACGGGCGGTGGCGGCACCGCGGGCCAGAACATGGTGCTCAACGTCTACGCCTATCAGGAGGCGTTCGCGTCCTCGGAGTACGGCCTCGGCTCGGCGATCGGCGTGGTGATGCTGCTGATCCTGCTCGCCGTCACCCTGGTCTATCTGCGGCTGCTGCGGCGGCAGGGAGAAGAACTGTGACCCACCCCAGCGCCGTCACCAGCGCCGTCGCGCCGCGCCGCGCGCGCCTCATCCGCCGCCCCTGGCGGCTCGCAGCCGAGGTCACCGCCCTGGCGGTCGCCGTCGTCGTCGCCTTCCCGCTCTACTGGATGGTGCTGTCGGCCTTCAAACCGGCCGGGGAGATCCGGTCCGCCCACCCCCGGCCGTGGACCTCCGCGCCCTCGCTGGACTCCTTCCGGCGCGTCTTCGAACAGCACGACTTCGGCCGCTACTTCCTCAACAGCCTGCTGGTAGCCGGGGCGGTGGTGATCGCCTCGGGGGTCATCGCCTTCCTCGCCGCGACCGCCGTCACCCGTTTCCGCTTCAAGTTCCGCACCACGCTGCTGGTGATGTTCCTGATCGCCCAGATGGTCCCCGTCGAGGCGCTGACCATCCCGATGTTCTTCCTGATGCGGGACCTGGGCGACGCCGTGCCGGGGGTCGGGCTCAACACCCTGGGCTCGCTGATCCTTCCGCACATCGCCTTCTCGCTGCCGTTCGCCATCTGGATGCTGCGCGGCTTCGTGAAGGCCGTACCCGAATCGCTGGAGGAGGCGGCCTATCTGGACGGCGCCAGCCGCTCCCGCTTCCTGTGGCAGATCCTGTTCCCGCTGGTCCTCCCCGGGCTCGTCGCCACCAGCGTCTTCTCCTTCATCTCCGCCTGGAACGACTTCCTGTTCGCCAAGTCGTTCATCATCAGCGCGACCGAGAACTCCACCCTCCCGATGGCGCTCCTCGTCTTCTTCAAGGACGAGGGCAACGACTGGGGCGGCATCATGGCGGCGTCCACCGTCATGACCATCCCGGTGCTGATCTTCTTCGTACTCGTACAGCGCCGCCTGGTCTCCGGCCTCGGCGGAGCGGTAAAGGACTGACGCGATGCCACAGCAGCCCGTCACCGGCCTCCTGCCCGCCCCGCTGCGGGCCACCCCGACCCCCGGCGGCGGCGAGGGCTACGTACTGACCGAGGACAGCCGGATCGACGCCCGGCCCGGCACCGAGCGCGTCGCCCGCTGGCTGCGCGCCACCGTCGGGGCCGCCACCGGGCTGCCGCTGGCCCCGGACACCGGCGGCGGCAACCACATCGTGCTGGAGCTGGACCCCGCGCTGGGGGAGCGGCTCGGGCCCGAGGGGTACCGCCTCGTCGTCGACGGCCTCGCGGTGGTCCTGCGGGGCGGCGGCGAGCCGGGGCTGTTCTGGGGCGCCCAGACGCTGCGCCAGCTGCTCGGTCCGGACGCCTTCCGGCGCGCGCCGATCGACCCGGAGCGGCGCGAATGGTCGCTGCCCGCGCTCGACGTCGAGGACGCGCCGCGTTTCGCGTGGCGCGGAATGATGCTGGACGTGGCCCGCCACTTCCTCCCCAAGGACGGCGTCCTCGCCTATGTCGACCTGCTGGCCGCCCACAAGCTCAACGTGCTCCATCTCCATCTGACGGACGACCAGGGCTGGCGCCTGGAGGTCCGCCGCTACCCGGAGCTGACCGCGACCGGCGCCTGGCGGACGCGCACCAAGCTCGGCCACCGCGCCTCCCCGCTGTGGGACGAACGCCCGCACGGCGGCTACTACACCCAGGACGACATCCGCGAGATCGTCGCCTACGCGGCGGAACGGCACATCACCGTCGTCCCGGAGATCGACATCCCCGGGCACAGCCAGGCCGCCATCGCCGCCTACCCGGAACTGGGCAACACGGACGTCATCGACACCGCCTCCCTCGGAGTCTGGACCACCTGGGGCATCAACCCGAACGTACTCTCCCCCACCGACACCACGCTCCGCTTCTTCGAGAACGTGCTGGAAGAAGTGCTGGAGTTGTTCCCCGGGAGGTTCGTCCACCTCGGCGGCGACGAATGCCCCAAGGAGCAGTGGAAGGCGTCCCCGGCCGCCCAGGAGCGCATCCGCGAGCTGGGGCTCGCGGACGAGGACCAGCTCCAGAGCTGGTTCATCCGGCACTTCGGCCACTGGCTCGGCGCCCGCGGACGGCGGCTGATCGGCTGGGACGAGATCCTGGAGGGCGGCGCCCCGCACGCCCCGCTGCCCGAAGGCGCCGCCGTCTCCTCCTGGCGCGGCTACGCGGGCGGCATCACCGCGGCCCGGGCCGGTCACGACGTCGTCATGTGCCCCGAACAGCAGGTCTACTTCGACCATCGGCAGGACCCGGGGGCGGACGAGCCGGTCCCCATCGGCTACGTCCGCACGCTGGAGGACGTCTATCGCTTCGAGCCGGTTCCCCCGCAGCTCGACCGGGCCGAGGCGGAGCGCGTGCTGGGCGCGCAGGCCAACGTCTGGACCGAGGTGATGGAGGACCGGCGGCGGGTCGACTACCAGACCTTCCCCCGTCTCGCCGCCTTCGCCGAAGTCGTATGGTCCGCCCTTCCACCGCCGCCCGAGCGGGACTTCGCGGAATTCGAGGGGCGCATGGAAGCACACTACGCCCGTCTGGACGCGCTGGGCGTGAGCTACCGCCCGCCCTCAGGGCCGCGCCCCTGGCAGCGTCGCCCCGGTCTGCTCGGACGTCCGATCGAGGGGGCGCCCCCGATCGTGTGAGCCCACGGCAAGGTGCCCGCCCCCGCGCCCCGCCCCTGGGACGGTGGACGTCCGGCCGTTACGCAAGTTCGTACAAGGGTCCCTGAAACGTGGCAATCCACACCCGACGGAGACGTCACCAGAAACCCGTACCATCCCCCAGGTCAGGGACGGAACCGCGCTTCCTGGACCCTCGCGACGGCGGGCGTGCGAGATGTGCCAGAGTTGCCACGTCCGGGCTGTGAGCACGTACCGTACGGCGCAACAGCCGGGATACCGGGGAAGGGGCAGCTGGCTTGACCACGCACGCACCGCAGGCGGCGCACACGGTGACGTTGCCGGGCTCGCTCGATGAGGCCGTGGCGGCGCTGGCCGCCATGCCCGCCGCCGTGCCCGTCGCCGGCGGCACCGATCTGATGGCCGCGGTCAACTCCGGCCTGCTGCGGCCCGCCGCGCTCGTCGGGCTCGGCCGGATCAGCGAAATCCGCGGCTGGCGCTACCTGGACGGACACGCCCTGCTCGGCGCCGGACTCACCCACGCCCGGATGGGCCGCCCCGACTTCGCGGCGCTCATCCCGGCCCTGGCCGCCGCCGCGCGCGCCGCAGGACCCCCGCAGATCCGCAACGCCGGAACGCTCGGCGGCAACATCGTCAGCGCCGCCCCCACCGGCGACGCGCTGCCCGTGCTCGCCGCCCTGGAGGCCACCCTCGTCATCGCCGGGCCCGAGGGCGCGCGCCGCGAGATCCCGGTCAGCCATCTGCTCGCCGGGGTCGAGATGCTGAGCCCCGGTGAACTCGTCGGATTCGTCCGGGTTCCGCTGCTGCACGCCCCGCAGGCCTTCCTCAAGGCCACCGGGCGCACCGGCCCCGGCCGGGCCACCGCGTCCGTCGCCATCGTCCTCGACCCGGCGCGCCGCGGGGTGCGCTGCGCGGTGGGGGCGGTCGCGCCGATGCCGCTGCGCCCCCTGGAGGCCGAGCGCTGGGTCGCCTCGCTCATCGACTGGGACGGCGACCGCGGCCATCTCGATCCGCAGGTCACCACGGCCTTCGGCGAGTACGTGGCCGCCGCCTGCATCCCCGACCCGCCGCCGCCGGAGGACGGCTCCGAGGCGGCGGCCCTGCCGCCCGCGGCGATCCATCTGAGGCGTACGGTGGCAGCCCTGGCCCGCCGAGCATTGGGGAGGGCACTCGCGTGAGTGACGAACAGCAGCCGCACCGGCCGGACCCGGGGAGCGGGTGGCAGCCGATGCCGCACGGTCCGGAGTACGACGCCGAGTCGACGGCTTTCGTCCAGCTTCCGCCCGACTTCCAGTTCCCGGAACCGGGCGATCCGGCGGCCACCGGCTGGGACCCGCTCGCCGCGCCCGGCACGGGCTACACCCCGCCGCCGGTGCCCGGCGCTCCGTCGCAGGGCGGGCAGTGGCAGCCCACGCAGCCGGGGGGCCACGGCAGCCCGTACGACCACGCGGGGCACTCGGGTCACTCCGGCACCGGGCACTGGACCATGCCCTCCACGGACACCGACGGCTCCGGCGGCTACGCGTACGGCGGCCACCAGGACCCGCACGGCACCCCCCAGTGGCCCGCGCCCGCCGAGGACGCCTCGGGCCACACCGGACATGTGCCGCACACCGGTCACTGGCCGGTGCGCACCGAGGAGCCGATCGACGACTGGCCGCTGCCCGAGGGGCAGTCCCACGGCGAGGGCACTCCGGTGCACACCAGCCAGTGGACGATCCCGGTTGCGGGCGACGACGGTGTGGACGAGACCGGCGAGTACCGGGTCGACGACCACCCCGGCCCGGCGGCCCCGCCGTACGGTGCCCAGCCGGGCCCCGGCGACCCGGCCGACCTCGGCGATCCGCAGGAGACCGCGCAGCTGCGGCTGCCGTTCGGCCGCAACGGGCAGCGGCAGCAGGCCGCCCCGTACCAGCCGCACGCCGATCAGGTCCATACCGACCAGATGGGACACAGCGGTCAGTGGTCCGTCCCGGCCGCCGACGAGACCGGGGAGGACTCCGGCGAGTACGTGGTCGAGGGCCACCCCGGCCCGGCAGCCAGGCCCGGCGCTCCGGCGCGCCGCCCGCTGCGTATCCCCGACGACGACGCGCCGCGCGAGCACTCCGCCCCGGCGACTCCGCCGCACGGCACGCCGCCGCAGGGCACCCCGGCCCACGGCACGCCCGCCCACGGCACGGACGTCCACGGCACCCCGCCGCACGGCACGGACGGCCACGGCTGGCACGGTGCGGCGGCCGGGGACTCCGGTGCGTTCGTCACGGACCGGGAGCTGGACCGGGAGCCCGGCGCCCGGCCCGAAGAGGCCGCCTGGCAGGGCGGGTTCACCGACTCCGGCGAGTTCGCGGTGGACGCCCCGCACCCCGGCGCGCACACCCCGCCGCACGGCACGCCGCCCCACGGCACCCCGCCGCACGGCACCACGGCCCCCGACGGGCCCGAGGCCGACGCCCCCGGCGCGCCCGAGCCCGAGGCCCCGGCCGACGCGCCCGCCGAGGCCGAACGGCCCGCGGCCGAGGACGGGTTCACAGACGCCCCGGAGCAGTCCGCCCCGCCCCAGGCCCCGGCGGACGCCCCCGAGGCCGCTGACGCCCCCGCCGAGCCCCTTCCCGCCCCCACGGACGAGACGGGGACCGCCGGCCAGGACCTGCTGGACCCGGCGCACAGCGAGCACCCCCAGGCGTCGTACGTGCTGCACGTCAACGGCGCCGACCGGCCCGTCACCGACTCCTGGATCGGCGAGTCGCTGCTGTACGTGCTGCGCGAGCGGCTCGGCCTCGCGGGCGCCAAGGACGGCTGCTCGCAGGGCGAGTGTGGCGCGTGCTCGGTCCAGGTCGACGGGCGGCTCGTCGCCTCCTGCCTGGTGCCCGCCGCGACCGCCGCGGGCTCGGAGGTCCGTACGGTCGAGGGCCTCGGCCAGGACGGCCAGCCCTCCGACGTGCAGCGCGCGCTGGCCGAGTGCGGCGCGGTCCAGTGCGGCTTCTGCGTGCCAGGGCTCGCGATGACCGTCCACGACCTGCTGGAGGGCAACCACGCCCCCACCGAGCGGGAGACCCGCCAGGCGATCTGCGGCAACCTGTGCCGCTGCTCCGGCTACCGCGGAGTCGTCGACGCCGTGCGCGAGGTCGTGGCGGGCCGTGAGGCGGCCGACGAGGCGGCGCAGGCGGCGGAGGCCGCCGAGGACGAGGCGGCGGCGCACGACCCGGCCCGCATCCCGCGCCAGGCGGGCCCGCCCGGCACCGGGAATGGCGGCAACGGCAGCGGTATGGGAAGGGCATCGGCATGACCGGAATCGCGGACGGCGCGGGAGCCGTCACCGCAACCCCCTCCGCCGGAACGCCCGTACCCCCGCCGCCCCACATGGGGCTCGGTGTGTCGCTCCAGCCCGCCGACGTGACGGCCAAGGCGTCCGGCACCTTCCCGTACGCGGCCGACCTGTGGGCCGAGGGGCTGCTGTGGGCCGCCGTGCTGCGCTCGCCGCATCCGCACGCCCGCATCGTCTCCATCGACACCTCCCCGGCGGCCGGGATGCCCGGCGTGCACGCCGTGGTGACCCACGCCGACGTCCCCGGGGACGCCTCGCACGGCCGCCGGGTCGCCGACCGGCCGGTGTTCGCCAAGGACCTGGTGCGCCACCACGGCGAGCCGATCGCCGCGGTCGCCGCCGACCACCCGGACACCGCGCGGCTGGCCGCGGCCGCCATCGCCGTCGAGTACGAGGTGCTGGAGCCGGTCACCGACCCCGAGCAGGCGTTCTCCGCCGAACCGCTGCACCCGGACGGCAACCTGGTCCGGCACATCCCGCTGTCCTTCGGCGACCCGGAGGTCATCGGCGAGGTCATCGTCGAGGGCCTGTACCGGATCGGCCGCCAGGACCCCGCGCCCATCGGCGCCGAGGCGGGCCTCGCCGTCCCGCGCCCGGACGGCGGCGTGGAGATCTACACGGCCTCCACCGACCCGCACGCCGACCGCGATCTGGCCGCCGCCTGCTTCGGCCTCGAACCGGAGCGCGTCAAGGTCGTCGTCACCGGCGTCCCCGGCGCCATGGGCGAGCGCGAGGACCCCGGCATGCAGCTGCCGCTCGGGCTGCTCGCGCTGCGCACCGGCCACCCGGTCAAGCTCGCCGCCACCCGCGAGGAGTCGTTCCTCGGCCACGCCCACCGCCACCCCACCCTGCTGCGCTACCGCCACCACGCGGACGCGCAGGGCAAGCTGGTGAAGGTCGAGGCGCAGATCCTGCTGGACGCGGGCGCCTACGCGGACTCCTCGTACGACACCCTGGCCGCCGCCGTGTCCTTCGCCTGCGGCCCGTACGTCGTCCCGCACGCCTTCATCGAGGGCTGGGCGGTCCGCACCAACAACCCGCCGTCGGGCCATGTCCGCGGCGAGGGCGCGATGCAGGTGTGCGCCGCGTACGAGGGCCAGATGGACAAGCTCGCGGCCAAGCTCGGCCTCGACCCGGTCGACCTCCGCATGCGCAACGCCATGGCCACCGGCGATCTGCTGCCCACCGGGCAGACCGTCACCTGCCCGGCGCCGGTCGCCGAGGTGCTCCAGGCCGTCCGCGACGCACCGCTGCCCGACCTCCCCGCCGACGAACCCGAGGAGGACTGGCTGCTGCCCGGCGGCCCCGAGGGCGCGGGCGACCCCGCCGCGGTGCGGCGCGGCGTCGGCTACGCGCTCGGCATGGTGCACATGCTGGGCGCCGAGGGCGCCGACGAGGTGTCCACCGCAACCGTCAAGGTCACAGGGCCGGTCGCCACCGTCATCTGCGCGGCCGTCGAGACCGGCCAGGGCTTCACCACCCTGGCCCGCCAGATCGTGCAGGACGTCCTCGGCATCGAGGAGGTCCACGTCGCCCCCGTCGACACCGACCAGCCCCCGGCCGGACCCGCCTCGCGCGGCCGCCACACCTGGGTCTCGGGCGGTGCGGTCGAGCGCGCCGCCAAGATGGTCCGCACCCAGCTGCTCCAGCCGCTGGCGCACAAGTTCGGCATGTCCACCGAGCTGCTGACCATCGCCGACGGCAAGATCACCTCGTACGACGGCGTCCTCAGCACCACCGTCGAGGAAGCCCTCGAGGGCAAGGAGCTGTGGGCCACCGCCCAGTGCCGCCCCCACCCCACCGAACCGCTCGACGAGACCGGCCAGGGCGACGCCTTCGTCGGCCTCGCCTTCTGCGCGGTACGGGCCGTGGTGGACGTCGACATCGAGATCGGCGCGGTCCGCGTCGTGGAGATGACCGTCGCCCAGGACGTGGGCCGGGTCCTCAACCCGCGCCAGCTCAAGACCCGCATCGAGTCCGGCATCGCCCAGGGCATCGGCGCCGCCCTCACCGAGAACCTGCGCACCTCCCGCGGCGTCATCCGCCACCCCGACCTGACCGGCTACGCCCTCCCGACCGCCGTGGACGTCCCCGACATCCGCATCGTCAAACTGGTCGAGGAGCGCGACGTGGTGGCCCCCTTCGGCGCGAAGGCCGCCAGCGCGATCCCGGTCGTCACCTCCCCGGCCGCGGTGGCCGCCGCCGTACGGGCCGCCACCGGCCGCCCGGTCAACCGCCTCCCCATCCGCCCCCAGGCGGCGGTGGTCAACCGGGCGTAGCGGTTCGCCTGCGACACGAGCAACTGATGGGCCAAGGGGGCGCGTCCTTCACGGTGATCCCCTTGGCCGCGGTTTCGGAAGGTGTCGGCTCGTGCCCCTCCTGCTCATGTCGATCAGCACGGTCTTCCTCCTGGCCATCGCGCTCTGGACCCCCGCCCGGGCGTACTGGCTGAAGCGGACCGGTCGGCAGGCGGAGGCGCGGGTGACCGGGCGGCGGGTGATCGACCGCGGGGAGGACCACCACACCGAACTGACGCTGTCGTTCACCGACCACGACGGGCGCGACCGCGAGTTCGAGACCCGGATGCTGACCACGCGGGCCGCCCCGCCCGTCGGCGCCAGCGTCCCCGTCGGCTATCCCGCCGACCGTCCGGAGGAGGCGCGGATGCTGGCGTACACGTGGCGCGCGACCCGGTCGTATCTGGCGTTCCTGCTGCTGGGCGTGATGTGGATGACGGCGCTGGTGCCGTACGTCCAGTAGCCGTCCCCTCCCGGGCCTACTCCGGCGAGTTGACCGGGCCGACGGAGGTCCCCGGGCGGCTCGCGCCCGACTGGTCCAGCAGCTCGCCGCCGTACGGCCAGTCCAGCGCGAGGTTCCGCTTCTCGTCCGGCGGGGTGATGAGCACCTGGGTCGGCTTGAACTTCCTGTCGTCCTCGCGGGTCGACGCGAGGAACGTGATGTCGAAGGTGGCCCGACCGCCGTCCGCGTCGAGCCGGATGGTCCCCGACTTGTCGTCGGTGCGCTCCAGGTGCCACGTCTCGCCGGTGGCGGCCTTGAATTCGACGCCCGGGAAACCGGCCATGGTGCAGTCGGCCGAGCCGGTGTTCTTCAGCACCACCCGGGCGGTCTGCTGCTCGTCGTACTCCATGTCCGGGCCGCCCTCGAAGGTCGACCACGCGGCCTTCAACTGATCGCCGGCGCACCTGCTCGCCGATGTGGAGCCGCCGGATGCGCCCGTCCTGGCCTCGACGTCCTGGCCGGAGCCGCCCGCCGAGCCGGAGCCGCCGGACGCGCCCTTCGCGGCGGCCGACGGCGTGCTCGCCCTCGCGCCGGTGCCGTCGCCCTGGCAGGCGGTGAGCGAGAGCGCGGCAGTGGCGACCAGCGAGGTGACGGCGACGGTGCGGGCGCGGCGGAGAGCGGTCGTGCGCGACATGGAATCCCCTGGGGTGGTCGAAGCGTGTCCGGGACGCGGAGCGTTCCGCGTCCCGGACAACAACCCTGTCCACCGCCGCTGTTGATCGACTAACCAACCACTAACACCTCAGCCGGCGCGCTTGATTAATCGGTTCCGTCCCGCGGCGCTCGTTTGCTAGTCCTTTCCGTATGCGGGAGACGTTGCACACGGACCATGTCGCGATCGTGACCGGAGCGAACCACGGCATCGGCGCGGCCACCGCCGGAGCGCTCGCCGCGCGCGGCGTCGCGGTGCTCTGCGCCTACCTCGGGCCGGGTGGCGAGGAGGTGGCGGAGGAGATCCGCCGCGCGGGCGGGCGCGCCGAGGCCGTAGAGGCGGACCTGCGGGACCCCGCCGCGCCCGTAACCCTCTTCGATGTCGCCGAGGAACGCCTCGGCCCGGTCGACATCCTGATCAACAACGCCTCGGGATGGGTCCAGGACACCTTCACCCCGGAGGCGGCCGACCACTTCGGGAGGCCGCTCCAGCCCGTCACCGCGGAGACCTGGTCGCGGCAGTTCGCGGTGGACGCGATGGCCCCGGCCCTGCTGATCGGTGAGCTGGCCCGCCGCCACCGGGCGCGGGGCGCCGGGTGGGGACGGATCGTCGGGCTGACCTCCGGCGGGGACCTCGGCTTCCCCAGTGAGGTCTCGTACGGCGCCGCGAAGGCAGCCCAGGTCAACTACACGATGTCCGCCGCCGTGGAACTGGCCGACCTCGGCATCACGGCCAACGTGGTGCATCCGCCGGTGACCGACACCGGCTGGGTGACGGACGAGGTACGGCAGTTCGTCGCGTCGAGCGGCACCCACTTCCACGTCGCGGAACCGGCCGAGGTCGCGGAGACCATCGTCTTCCTGACGTCCGACGCGGCCGCGCTCGTCACCGGCAACACGATCACCCTGCGGTGATTCACCGCAGCACCAGCTGCACGATCGCCGCCGTCCCGACCGTCACGATCAGGGCCCGCAGCGCGGCCGGGCTGAAGCGGCGCCCCACCGCGGCCCCGGTCATCCCGCCGAGGGCGGAGCCGACCGCGATGAGGACGACGGCCGTCCAGTCGAAGTGCGCGGCGAAGAGGAAGAACAGCGCGGCGACCGAGTTCACCACGGCGGCGAGGACGTTCTTGATGCCGTTGAGGCGCTGCATCGGCTCGTCCAGGAGCATGCCCATGAGCGACATGTAGATGATCCCCTGGGCGGCCGCGAAGTACCCGCCGTAGACGCTGGCGAGCGTCAGCCCGAGCAGCAGCAACGGCCCCACGTCCCGCCGGGCCGAACCCTGCGCCGCTTCACGGCGGGCGCGC
Source organism: Streptomyces sp. NPDC021115 (assembly GCF_044333065.1). Classification (NCBI taxonomy): domain Bacteria; kingdom Bacillati; phylum Actinomycetota; class Actinomycetes; order Kitasatosporales; family Streptomycetaceae; genus Streptomyces; species Streptomyces sp. NPDC021115. Next base: position 126,412 of record NZ_JBIRQF010000022.1, on the reverse strand, counting down.
ATCTTCTTCGAGATCAGCGGCTGGAGCACGACCAGGACGAGCGCCAGCCCCACCAGCGTCGGGACGATCCGCTCGAACGCCGTGCTGGGCAGCGTCAACAGCAGTGTCGCACCCCCGAGCCCCCCGACCAGCGCCCCGGCGCTCAGCTTCAGCACCCGCCGCCCCTGCCCCTGGAGCTCCTTGCGGTAGCCGATGGCCCCGCTGATGGAGCCGGGTATGAGGCCGAGCGCGTTGGACACCGTGGCGGTGACGGGCGGCAGCCCGGTGGCGAGCAGCACGGGGAACGTGATCAGCGTCCCGGACCCGACCACGGAGTTGATCCCCCCGGCCCCCACACCCGCCGCGAAGACGGCCACCATCTCCCACGGCGTCACGCCGCCACCTCCTGCTCGCTGCCTGATGGAAGTCTCATGGGCCCGACGCTAGACGGTGATCGCTTCGGTGTCCGCCGAAGCCGGGCCGGGGCGCCCGCCGGGGGCGCCCCGCCCAGGGCGGTCAGGTGTCGAGGGCCCGGGCCACCGTTGGGCCGATCAGGGTCAGGGCCTCCTCGTGGAGCAGGTGGTAGTGGTGGGCCGGGACGCCGTGGGTCTTGACCTCACCGGTGACGTACGGCTGCCAGGCGGCGGGGATGTGCAGGGCGTCGCGCTGGTAGCCGGGTATCTCCTCGTCGGCGGTGAAGAGGAGCAGGTCGCCCTCGAAGCGCGCGGGGGCGAACTTGCGCATCAGCTCCTGGTCGTTGAGGAAGATGTCGAGCAGCGGGAAGGTGTGCTCGCCCTCCAGGAGCCGCTTCGGGAGGCCGGTTTCGCGGCTGAGGTCGTCGATCAGCTGGTCGCCGTCGTCGAGGCCGTCGGGGTGGGCCTCCAGCCAGCCGGGGGCGAAGATGTCGCCGCCGCCGATGTTGTCCAGCAGGACGCCGAGCCACTGGCGCTTGCCCAGGTCGGGGAGGTCGGGCAGGGCCAGGTCGTTGTCGGGGTAGGCGTCGATGACGGTGAGGGTGGCGACCTCTTCGCCCTCGCTCTGGAGCCGGGTGGCCATGGCGTGCGCGATGAGTCCGCCGAAGGACCAGCCGAGCAGGTGGTACGGGCCGCTGGGCTGGACGGTGCGGATCTGGTCCAGGTAGTCGGCGGCCATCTCCTGGACGTTGGCGGGCAGGATGTCGGGCTCGGTCAGGCCGCGCGCCTGGAGGGCGTAGACGGGCTGGTCGGGCGCGAGGTGGCGCAGCAGGCCGGTGTACGACCAGCCGAGGCCGCCGCCGGGGTGGACGCAGAACAGCGGCGGGCGGCCGCCCTCGCCGCGCAGCGGCAGCAGGGTGTCCAGCGGGTGCAGCTGGGACGCGTCGGCGGAGGCGGTGGTGTCGAGGCGGGCCACCAGGCGGGCGACGGTCGGGGCCTCGAACAGGTCCCGCATCGACAGCTCGGTGTCCAGGGCGGTACGGGCCTGGCTGGCCAGCTTGGAGGCGAGCAGGGAGTGGCCGCCGAGCAGGAAGAAGTCGTCGTCGATGGTGACGTCGGGGACGCCCAGCACCTCGCCGAAGAGCGCGCACAGCGTCTCCTCGCGGGGGGTGCGGGGCGCGCGGCCGCCGCGGGCGGCCTCGTGGGAGGGCACGGGCAGCGCGGCCCGGTCCAGCTTGCCGTTGGGGCTCAGCGGCAGCGCGTCGAGCACCATGAACGCGGTGGGCACCATGTGCTCGGGCAGATCGCGGTGCAGCATCTCGCGGGCAGTGGCGACGCACGGCGCGGTCTCGCCCTCGGCGGTCAGGTAGGCCACCAGGCGCTGGTCGCCCGGCTGGTCCTCGCGGACGATCGCCGCGGCCTCCGCGACGTCCGGCAGGGCGCGCAGGGCGGTCTCGACCTCGCCGGTCTCGATGCGGAAGCCGCGCAGCTTGACCTGGTCGTCGGAGCGGCCGAGGTAGGCGACGCCGCCGTCCGGCAGCCGCCGGGCCAGGTCGCCGGTGCGGTACATGCGGGCGCCGGGCGCGCCGAAGAGGTGGCCGTACGGGTCGGGCACGAAGCGTTCGGCGGTCATCGACGAACGGTCGTGGTAGCCGCGGGCGAGCTGCGGCCCGGCGAGGTAGACCTCGCCGACGGCCCCGGCGGGGGCGTGCCGCAGGGCGGAGTCGAGGACGTACAGCCGGGTGTTCCACACCGGCGTGCCGATCGGGACGGGCCCGGTGGCGCCGGGCTCGCAGGTGTGGGCGCTGATGTCGACGGTGGCCTCGGTGGGCCCGTACACGTTGTGCAGCGGTATGCCGGGCAGCAGGGCGTGGAAGCGGTCGGCGGTCGCGCGCGGCAGCGCCTCGCCGCCGCAGAACACCTGGCGCAGGCTGCCCGCGCACTTCTCGGTGACGTCCGGCTCGGCGAGGAACGCGCGGAGCATCGACGGGACGAACTGGAGCGTGGTGATGCGCTCTTCGCGGACGGTGCGCACGAGGTACGCGGGGTCCTTGTGGCCGCCGGGCTGGGCGAGCACCAGGGTGGCGCCGCTGACCAGCGGCCAGAAGAACTCCGCGACCGAGGCGTCGAATCCGGCCGGGGTCTTCTGGAGCAGCCGGTCCTCGGAGGTGAGGGGGTGGCTGCCCTGCATCCATTCCAGGCAGTTGACGATGGCGCGGTGGGGGACCAGGACACCCTTGGGGCGGCCGGTGGAGCCGGAGGTGTAGATGACGTACGCGGGGTGCTCGGGGTCGAGCGTGACCCGCGGCGCGTCGGTGACCTCATCCGAGGTGTCGTCCAGCAGCAGCCGCTCCACCCCATCCGGCCCCTCCGCCGCGGGCAGCTGGTCGGCGTGCTCGGCACGGGTGACGAGGAGCGCGGGCGCGGCGTCGTCGAGCATGAACGCCAGCCGGTCGGCCGGGTAGTCCAGCTCCAGCGGCAGATACGCGGCGCCCGACTTGAGCACCGCCAGCAGGGCGATCACCAGCTCGGGGGAGCGGGGCAGCGCGACGGCGACGGTGCGCTCGGGCCCCGCGCCCCGCGCGGTCAGGCGGCGGGCCAGCCGGTCGGCGGCGCGGTCCAGTTCGGCGTAGCTCAGCCGGGTGCCGTCGAAGACCACGGCCTCGGCGTCCGGCGTGCGGGCGGCCTGCGCCGCGAACAGCGCGGGCAGGGTGGCGCCCGAGGTGGCGTGCGCGGTGTCGTTCCACTCCTCGGCCGCGCGCCGCCGCTCCTCGGCGGTCAGCAGTTCGAGGGCGCCGACGGTGCGCTCCTTGTCGGAGGTGTCGGCGAGGGTGCGCAGGAGTTCCAGATACCGCGAGCGGTGGGCGGCGAGACCGTCGGCGGTGTAGAGGTTGGAGTTCGCGTTGAGGTCGATGCGGATACCACTGCCGTCGGAGCGGTCGTATCCCATGATCGAGAGGTCTTCGACGGTTCCGTTGGACAGGTTGTGCCCGACGACGCGATGGCCGGCGAAGTCGAAATCGTAGTCGTACGTCATGATGTTGACGTGCGGGCCGAGGAAGCCGTTTCCGCCGTCCGGGAGGTGGAGATCCCTGGCCAGGTCGATATGGCGGTAGCGCTGATGGCGCAGTGCCTGCCGGACTTCCCGTGAGACCTGCCGCACCAGATCCCGTATCCGCATATCCGGACGCACCTGGATGCGCAGCGGCACCACATTGGCGAACATCCCCGGAATCCCGCGCAGTGTGGCATCGGTCCGAGCGGTGACCGGCAGCGTCAGAATGATGTCGGATTTACCGGTCAATCGATGCAGATAGGTGGCGGTCGCCGTGATAATCATCGCCGACCAGTGGGTCGCGTATTTCCGCGCGGCGGCCCGCAGCTCGACCGCTTCTTCCTCGGTGAGGTACGCGGTCTCCCGCAGCACGCTGGACAGCTCGTCGCCGGGGCGGCCAGAAAGCCGGGCCGGTTCCGGGGAATCCGCGAAGTGTTCCGTCCAGTACGCGCGGTCCTTGGTGAAATCCTCCGACGCCCGGTATTCCGCGTCCCGGTCGAGCAGTGTCCGAAGTGAACCGAAGGCGTTTTCCCCGGCCGGGGCGGTGCCCTCGATGAGCGCGGTGTAGAGCTCGGCGGTGCGACGGCCCAGCAGGGCGGCGCTGCCCGCGTCCGACACGATGTGGTGGCTGCCCTGGTACCACAGGAAGCATTCGTCGTTCAGCTTCAGCAGGGCGAACGAGAAGAGCGGGTGGTCGTCCAGCTCCAGCTTGGTGGACAGGTCGTGCTTCATCCAGCGGACCGCGGCGGCGTGCGGGTCGGACTCGCCGCTCAGGTCGAGGAACGGGAAGTCCCAGTCGGTCACCGGGTCGAGGACCTGCCAGGGCACCCCGTCGTCCTCGCCGACCCGGACGTTGTACGGCTCGGCTTCCGCGACCGCCTGACGCACGGCCCGCTCGAATATCGCGGTGTCTATCGGGCCTTGGATCTCAAGGTATTCACCGACCTTGAACGTCGTGCTCTCCGGCGGCTCCAGCTGCTGAATGAACCAGATCTCACTCTGGCCGGTCGACAGCGGCAGACGGGTGGCCGGTACGGCGGGCTGCACATTTCCCCCAGACGGAACACAGGATCGCAGGTCGAAACAAAGGGTGCCTGTTCAGTCACGGCGGGTTCTCCGCCATAGGACTGCAGGCACCACGGTGACTCTATGCGCCGAAAACGCGCTCACTGGGGGGAGTCGGAGACCATTCAGTGGGGAGAATGTGAAAAAGGTCAGGTGACCACTTGTGTGAACGCTGTTCGCGAATCTGAGCATGCGCCTCGTAAGGCCCCTGTGTCCAGAGGGTTTCCGGCAGTTCACCAGGAGGAATATCGGGCAACATGGATGAACGGCCCGTAAGAAGACGCGAGCGCACGGGGCGCTGTGGAGGCCGTGGCGGGATTCGAACCCACGTAACTCGCTTTGCAGGCGAGCCCCTGAACCACTCGGGCACACGGCCAATGTCGTGCTCGTACTGACGACCATACGGAGCGGTTCAGGGGGCATCAACGGTTCGGCGGGCGCTGCCATATGACTGACATACGCCGTTCACAGTCGCCGGTCGTCAGGGGCGGCCTGGGGCGTGGGGGTGCTCCAGGAAGTCCTCCACCACCGGGCGGAACAGCTCCGGTTCGTCCACCCAGGGGTAGTGCCCCACGCCGTGCAGCGGCCGGGCGCGGCCGGCCGGGAACGACTCCGCGACCAGCTCACCGGCCCGCACTCCGGTCACCGCGTCCAGGTCGCCGGTGATCACCAGCACCGGGCACGGCACCTCGCGCAGCCGCGCCAGCACCGCGCGGCGGCCCGCCTCGTCGACGCCCTGCCAGAACCCGGCGCGCGGCACCGGGCCCAGCTGCTCGCCCTCGCTCGCCGCGTGCGCCTGCTGCGGTTCCTCCCAGCGGCCGTACGCCATCGGGGCGGCCCGCAGCAGCAGCTCCCGCACCTCGGCGAGGTCGGTGGTGTCCGGCAGCATCTGGATCGCCACGTACGCCTCCTGCCACCACGGCTCGTCGGCGCGCGACTCGAAGATCTCCCGGGCGTCCTCGGGCAGTTCGCCCTGCATGCGCGCGCCCGGGCAGACGAGGATCAGCTGGGTGAGGCGTTCCGGGTGGGCCGCCGCGTACGCCTGCGCCGTGGCCGCAGCCGCGTCGTGGGCGAGCAGCGCGAAGCGGGTGAGCCCGAGGTGGTGGCGCAGCGCCTCCAGGTCCTCGGCAAGACCCGGGAACGCGTACTGGCTCGGGTCGGCGGCGGGCGGGGAGTCCCCGGTGCCGCGGCTGTCGGGGATGACCAGGGTGCGCTGGGCGTCGAGGCCGCCGAGGTCGCCCAGGTACGCGGCGTTCCGTCCCGGCCCGCCCGCGAGGCAGATGAGCGGCGGCCGCGCGGACCCGTCGCGGGCCTCCAGGACGCGGTAGGCCAGCTCCGTTTGGTCGTACGACGTGTAGTGCGGCATGGGGCCAGCCTGCCTGATCAGAGGCGCGTCGGCGATGTGACCGCGGATATCGCGTGCGGCGGGTGGGCCGGGTGGGTCCTGATGACTCAAAAGCGTCGGGAGGGGTGATGTTCCATTCCCCCAAAACGCGCTTATGTTTTCCGACTATGATGCCCGTGTGTTCGATTCCCGGCACATCAAGACGTTCCACGAGGTGGTGCGCGCCGGTTCCTACTCGGCCGCCGCCCGGGTGCTCGGCTATACGCAGCCCGCCATAACGCAGCAGATGAAGGCGCTCGAACGCGCCGTCGGCAGCCCGCTGTTCATCCGCGTCGGCCGTGGCATGCGGCTCACCGAGGCGGGCGAGACGCTCGCCCGGCACGCCGACACCATCCTCTCCTCCATCTCCACCGCCCAGGCGCAGATGAACGCCATCACCCGGCTGCGCGCCGGGCGGGTGCGGGTGTGCGCCTTCCCCAGCGCCAACGCCACCCTCATCCCCGAGACCATGGCCCGCCTCGCCGCCGCCCACCCCGGGGTGCGGGTCGACCTGCTGGAGGGCGAGCCGCCGGACTCGCTCGACCGCGTCGTACGCGGCGAATGCGACATCACCCTCGCCTTCACCTATCCCGGGCTGCGCGAGGAGACGCCCCCCGAGCTGGTCGAGATCCCGCTGATGGAGGACCAGCTGACCGTGCTGCTGCCGTCCGGGCATCCGCTGGCCAGGCGGCGCGCCGTCAAGCTCGCCGAGCTGAGCGAGGAGCGGTGGATCGCGGGCTGTCTGCGCTGCCGCGCCAACTTCCTGCACGAATGCGCCGAGCAGGGGTTCGCGCCGGACATCGCCTTCACCACCGACGACAACCTGGTGGTGCAGAGCATGGTCGCCTCCGGGCTCGGCGTCGCGATGATGCCGGGCCTTGTGCTGTCCTTCCTGTGCCACCAGAGGGTCACCGGGCGCGCCCTCGACCCGGCGTCGCGGCGCCATGTGTCCGCGTACGTCCTGCGGGAGCACCTGGAGATCCCGGCGACGGCGCGGGTGCTGGAGGAGCTGAAGACGGTGGCGGGGAACCGGGTGGGCTGCTGACGGCGGGGTGCCTCCCCGTGACGGGCGATGCGACGGGCCATATATAAGCGCACGTTGACCCCCGCCCAACAATCTGTCGTTGGACGTGATGGACGGTCCGTCCGCACGCTGCCGATATGACCACCGCGTATCCGTCCTCTCGTGTCACGGCCCCCATCGGCGCCTTCGTCGACGGCGTCCGCGAGGCCGTCGGACGCGGCCTGCCGCCCGATGTGACCGCCTATCTGGTGGGCGAACGCCTCGCCCCCTACCTCGGCGCGCCCGATCTGCTCACCCCCGCCCAGCGCGAGGGCGACCCCGACGGCTACCGGCAGCACGTGCTGCACGCCGAGCCCGACGGCAGCTTCTCCGTCGTCGCCCTCGTGTGGCTGCCCGGTCAGCGCACCGGCGTCCACGACCATGTGTCCTGGTGCGTCACCGGCGTCCACGAGGGCGAGGAGCACGAGCGCCGCTACCGCCTCGTGCCCGACGGCACGGCCTCCCGGCTGGTCGCCGTGGAGGACGTGATCAACCCACGGGGCGCGGTCTGCGGCTTCGCGCCACCCGGAGATATCCACAGGGTGTGGAACGCCTGCGGCACGAAGGCGATCTCGATCCATGTCTACGGCGCGGACATCGTGCGGCTGGGCAGCAGCGTACGGCGGGTGTACGAGGCCCCCGCGGTGGACGACCTGTGACCGGGCCGGGGCGCCGCGCCGCGGAGGTGACGGCATGGCGGTGATCAGCGCGTGGGTGGCGCCGAGCGGGACGACGGTTTCTCCCCGGCGCCGGATTCCGGCCACCGCGTACGGGCTCGGGCTGGCCGCCTGCGGCGTCGTGGCCGCGTGGGCGGTGCACCGGGCGGTGCCCGCCGTACCCCTGCTCACCGCCGCCGTCGTGCTCGGCATCGGCGCCGCGCATCTGCCCGGCGCCCGGGGGCTCGTACGCGGCCGCTGCCGAGCCGGGCTCTCCCTCGCCGGGAAGAGGCTGATGCGGCTCGGCATCGTGCTGCTCGGCCTGAAGCTCAGCCTGGACGATGTCCTCGGCCTCGGCTGGGCCACCGTCGGCATGGTGTTCTGCGTGGTCGCCGCCACCTTCGGCGGCACCTGGTGGCTGGGGCGCCGGATGGGGCTGCGCGGCGACCAGCCGCTGCTGATCGCGACCGGCTACTCGATCTGCGGCGCGTCCGCGATCGGCGCGGTCAGCGAGGTGTCCGACAGCGACGAACGGGACGTGGCCACCTCCGTCGCGCTGGTCACGCTGTGCGGCACGCTCGCCATCGCCGTCCTGCCCCTGCTCCAGCAGCCCCTGGGCCTCGGCGACGCGCAGTTCGGCCGCTGGGTGGGCGCGAGCGTGCACGACGTGGGCCAGGTCGTGGCGGCCGCGCAGACCGCGGGGCCCGCCGCGCTGAAGGAAGCGGTGCTGGTCAAGCTGATGCGGGTGGCGCTGCTGGCCCCGCTCGTCGCCGCGCTCGCCGTCTCCGTACGCGCCCGCGCCACGGCCCGGCGCACCGCCACCGAGGCGGACCCGGAGGCCGAGCCCCAGCCCACCCCCGCGACCCGGCGGCCCCCGCTGGTGCCGCTCTTCGTGGCCGGATTCCTCTGCATGGTCGCGCTGCGCAGCACCGGCCTGCCGTCCGCCGCCGCGCTGGACGCCGCCGCCACCGGCCAGGAACTCCTCCTCGCCGCCGCCCTCTTCGGCCTCGGCAGCGCGGTCCACCTCCCCTCCCTCGCCCGCACCGGCGCCCGGGTCGCGGCGCTGGGCCTGTGCGCCTGGGGAGTGATCGCGGGGGTCTCGTACGCGGGTGTGCTGCTCACGACCTGACGGCGCGCGTGGCTCAGCGGTGAGATGTGAGCCTGATCCCACCCGTGGGTGGGATCGGGACGTACCCCCGGAGCATGAAGCGCGGCACCGGTAGGCTGACGCGGTTCCCGATCGACCCCGCCGAGCCAGCCTGACGGAGACCGTGAGTACTACTGCCGCCTCCACCAGCCATCACCTCTCGCCCGCCTTTCCCGGCCGGGCGCCCTGGGGTACCGCGAGCAAGCTGCGCGCCTGGCAGCAGGGCGCGTTGGACAAGTACATCGAGGAGCAGCCGCGGGACTTCCTCGCTGTGGCGACTCCCGGCGCCGGGAAGACGACGTTCGCGCTGACGCTCGCCTCGTGGCTGATGCATCACCACGTGGTCCAGCAGATCACCGTGGTCGCGCCCACCGAGCATCTGAAGAAGCAGTGGGCCGAGGCCGCGGCCCGTATCGGCATCAAGCTGGACCCGGAGTACAGCGCGGGGCCGCTGAGCCGGGAGTACCACGGCATCGCCATCACCTACGCGGGCGTCGGCGTACGGCCCATGCTGCACCGCAACCGGATCGAGCAGCGCAAGACGCTCGTCATCCTCGACGAGATCCACCACGCCGGTGACTCCCGCTCGTGGGGCGAGGCGTGCCTGGAGGCGTTCGAGCCCGCGACCCGGCGGCTCGCGCTCACCGGTACGCCCTTCCGGTCCGACACCAACCCCATCCCCTTCGTCACCTACGAAGAGGGCAACGACGGCATCCGCCGCTCCTCCGCCGACTACACCTACGGCTACGGCAACGCCCTGAACGACGGCGTCGTGCGGCCGGTCATCTTCCTCTCGTACAGCGGCAACATGCGCTGGCGCACCAAGGCGGGCGACGAGATCGCGGCGCGGCTCGGCGAGCCGATGACCAAGGACGCGGTCTCCCAGGCGTGGCGCACCGCGCTCGACCCGCGCGGCGACTGGATGCCGAACGTGCTGCGCGCCGCCGACAACCGGCTGTCCGAGGTCCGCAAGGCCATCCCGGACGCGGGCGCCCTCGTCATCGCCTCCGACCAGGACTCGGCGCGCGCGTACGCCAAGCTGCTCCGCGAGATCACCGGGACCAAGGCCACCCTGGTGCTGTCCGACGAGGACGCCGCCTCGCAGCGCATCGAGGACTTCAGCCACTCCGACGACCGCTGGATGGTCGCGGTCCGCATGGTGTCGGAGGGCGTGGACGTGCCGCGCCTCGCGGTCGGGGTGTACGCGACGACGATCTCCACGCCGCTGTTCTTCGCCCAGGCCGTGGGCCGCTTCGTACGGTCGCGGCGGCGCGGCGAGACCGCGTCCGTCTTCCTGCCCACCATCCCGATGCTGCTCGGCTTCGCCAACGAGATGGAGGTCGAGCGCGACCACGTGCTCGACAAGCCGAAGAAGGAGGGCGAGGAGGAGAACCCGTACGCGGAGGAGGAGAAGCTCCTCGAAGAGGCCGAGAAGCAGCAGGACGAGGACACCGGCGACCAGGACCAGCTGCCGTTCGAGGCGCTGGAGTCGGACGCGGTCTTCGACCGGGTGCTCTACGACGGCGCCGAGTTCGGCATGCAGGCGCATCCGGGCAGCGACGAGGAGCAGGACTACCTCGGCATCCCCGGGCTCCTCGAACCCGACCAGGTGCAGATGCTGCTCCAGAAGCGGCAGGCCAAGCAGATCGCGCACAGCCGCAAGAAGCCGGACGCGGAGGCGGATCTGCTGGAGATGCCCGCCGAGCGCCGTCCTGTGGTCACCCACAAGGAGCTGCTGGAGCTGCGGAAGGAGCTGAACACGCTGGTGGGGGCGTACGTCCACCAGAGCGGCAAACCGCACGGCGTGATCCACACCGAGCTGCGCCGGGTCTGCGGCGGCCCGCCGAGCGCGGAGGCGACGGCGGGGCAGATCCGCGAGCGCATCAAGAAGGTGCGGGAGTGGGCCACCCGGATGCGGTGACGCGGTGATGCGGTGACGCGGTGACGCGGGATGTGCTGACGCACATCGCGGCAGCGCATGCCGTGTTGTGTGCGGTGAGCGAGGGATCTGCTCGGATTCTGGACAACTACTTCCGCTGAGCGGACCCGCTCGCTACGGTTCGTGCACGCACACGCCCCGTGGCAGCGTCGCCGCGGAGTGCAGCCGGTGCGTACCACCGCGACCGGCGGAGCAACCTTCGCGGGAGCCGCCACTCATCACCGAGGAGGGGGCGTCGTGACCGCGGAGACCTCACAGACGCTCGACCGGGGACTGCGTGTCCTGAAACTGCTCGCCGACACCGACCACGGGCTGACCGTGACCGAGCTGTCCACCAAGCTCGGCGTCAACCGGACCGTCGTCTACCGGCTGCTGGCCACCCTCGAACAGCACTCCCTGGTGCGCCGGGACATCGGCGGGCGGGCCCGGGTCGGGCTCGGGGTGCTCCAGCTCGGCCGCCAGGTGCATCCGCTGGTACGGGAGGCGGCGCTGCCCGCGCTGCGTTCCCTGGCCGAGGACATCGGCGCGACCGCCCATCTCACCCTGGTCGACGGCACCGAGGCGCTGGCCGTCGCGGTCGTCGAGCCGACCTGGACCGACTACCACGTCGCCTACCGGCCCGGTTTCCGGCATCCGCTGGACCGGGGCGCCGCGGGCCGGGCGATCCTCGCCGCCCGCGCTGGCCGCCCCGACGACCCGGGGTACGCGCTCACCCACGGTGAGCTGGAGGCGGGCGCGAGCGGCGCGGCCGCCCCGCTGGTCGGGGTGACCGGGATAGAGGGCAGCGTGGGCGTGGTGATGCTGTGCGACGCGGTGCCGGAGCGGGTCGGCCCGCGGGTGGTGGACGCGGCGCGCGAGGTCGCGGACGCCCTGCGGTGACGGTCAGCCCTGGGGCGGCGCGGTGACGGTCGGCTCACCATCGGCCGGGGTTGACCAGGGCGGCGCGTCATCGGCCGCGCCGGTCAACTAAATTCGCTTCTATGCCTGCCGTCTCCCTCCGCGCTCTGTCCCCCCGCGCCCGCATCCTCACCGTGTGCGCCGCGCTCGTGGTCGCGCTGCTCGCGGTCGCCGCGCTCGCGCCCCTGCCGTTCACCGTGGCCCAGCCGGGTACCACCGTGAACGTGCTCGGTGCGGACGGCGGCAAGCAGGTGATCACCATCTCGGGGAGCGACACCCGTAAGACCAAGGGCCAGCTGCGGATGACGACGATCGCGGCGACCGGACCGGAGGCCACGGTCCGGCTCGCGGACGTGGTCAGCGGCTGGTTCCGCACCGATCGCGCCGTGCTGCCGCGCGAGGCGGTGTACGTGGGCGACACGACGAAGGAGATCGAGCGGCACAACGCCGACCAGATGCGGAAGTCGCAGAACACGGCCACCAGCGCCGCCCTCGGCTACCTGAACAAGTCGCCCGGCGACATCAAGGTGAAGCTGCGCCTCGCGGACGTGGGCGGCCCCAGCGCGGGGCTGCTGTTCTCCCTCGGCATCGTCGACAAGCTGGACGGCGACGGCCGCGGCGGCGACCTCACCGGCGGCCGCACGATCGCGGGCACCGGCACGATCGACGCCCGTGGCAAGGTCGGCGCGGTGGGCGGCGTCCCGCTCAAGACCCAGGCCGCCAAGCGGGACGGCGCGACGGTATTCCTGGTCCCCAAGGCCGAGTGCGGGGACGCCGGGGCCGAGCAGCCGAAGGGGCTGCGGCTGGTGCCCGTCACCACCCTCGACGGCGCGGTGACGGCCCTGCGCAACCTCCAGTCGGGCGGCGCGGTCCCGCACTGCTGAAGCCCGTGAACGGTGCCGCTTCGGGAATCCGTCACGCGCCCATCGACGCGCGCCACTGCCCGCGGAACAGATGGCACACCCCGTCCGGGGTGATCCGGACATGTGCGCCGAGCAGCGGCAGCCCGCCGTCGGCGTTGAGCCGGTCCCGGACGCGCTCCAGGGCGTCCCAGAGGCGCCGCGGGCCGCTCTGGTGGACGGCCGGGCGGCCGGTGCCCTCGGCGGAGGCGCGGGCCCAGGACCCGTCGGGGTGCACCAGGTACGCCGTTCTCGTCCGCCCGTCGGTCCCGTAGTCGGGTGCGACGCCCGGTGTGGTCACCTCCAGCGCGGACCGCACCTCCCAGGCGTTCGTCACGTCCACCACCGGATAGCGCCCGGTGCCGATCGCCTCGCCGTCCGTCTCGCGGGCGAGGGCGAACAGCTCGGCGAGGACAGGCGGGTGGCCGGTGCCGGTGCCGGACCGGGTGGGCATGAAGCTCGCCATGTCCCGCTGCACGTGCCCCACCACGTCCCCGTTGCGGTGCTTCCACCCGGTGACGATCAGGGACGTACGGGCGAGGGTCGTCGCGATCCGCCCGCCGGGCGCGAGCGCGCCGACCACCGCCCGCAGCCCCGGACCGGGGGTGAGCGCGACCGTGGACACGATGCGGTCGTACGAGCCGGGCACGCTCTGCGTGGCGTCGGCCACGAGCATCGTCGGGTGGTGGCCCATGGCCGCGAGCCGTTCCGCCGCCGCGCTGACGACGTACGGGTCCACGTCCAGGCTCGTCACCCGCCGGTCCCCGAGCCGCAGACAGGCGTACGCGGTGAGCCCGCCCGCCCCGGTGCCCAGGTCCAGCAGGGACAGCCCGTCGCCGAGCCGACCGTGCCGCAGCATCCGTACGATGAGGCCGGGCGGGTCGGCGGACGACGTCGGCTGCCCTTCGGGCCGCTCCCCGGGTTCGGCGTGGTCCGCGTGGAGCGCGCCGACTCTCGTGACCAGAGAACGGTCGGCGTACGCGACGTCCGCCCACACCTCCGGGTTGTCCGGGCCGTCGCGGAGCACCCACGCTCCCGCCTCGTCGCGGTCCCACCACCGGGGAACCAGTTCGTGCCGGGGCACCCGCGCCACGGGAGCGAGCCATCGGGAGTCCGGGTCGGCCACCTCGTCGGCGAGCCGTTCCGCGAATCGCACCCAGTCCATGGTGTTCGGCCTTTCTGCCATTGCCGGTTATTCGGGGGATACGGGCGCCCGGAGCGGCCATGCGGAGAGCGTGTACCGGCAGCCGATGTCGGGGACGGTGACCGACAGCGGCTCACCGCCCTCGATCCGCGCCCGCGCGGCGCGCTGTGCGCCGGGCTCCTTGATTTCCTCGGCCCACACGCGGAGTTCGGCGGGACAGTCGGGGACGGGGACGGACACGAGCCGCATCGTCCCGTGCACCCACGTGGAGCGCGCCGGATCGGGATCGAGCCGCTCCGCGATGTGCAGCGCCGCGACGCGGAGCCACCGCAGGGCGAAGTCGGAGGATTCGGTCCGGCAGGTCCCGAGGACGTGCGGCACCTCGCGACCGGTGCCGCACACCAGCCCCACGGCGAGCGCCTGGCACCAGTAGTCCCCGGGCGCCGCCGTCACAACAGCTCACCCCGGCTCCGCGCGTTCCGGCGGGCGTTCTCGGCGCGCAGGCGCTGTTCGGGGTTGGCGGGCCGGGTGTCCCCGGGAACGACGGTCCACTCCGTCCCGCCCGTCACGGGCCGCAGGTACCACAGCCCGAACCACTCGCCCCGGAACTCACCGACCCGGTCCTGTAAGACGTCCACCAAGAGCGTGCCGAGGGCGGGGACGGATGGGGGTTCCTGCCGTTTCACGACCACGTCCACTCCTCTCTGTAGCGATTTCGCTACCAGGGGGAGTCAGCGTGGCCTAGAGTCAGAACGTCCTTCAACGTGTCAGGACAGGACGAAAGGTCGGTGTCGGCCCCTTTGAACATCAAGGAGTTGCACCCGGACAGCTCTCCGCAAGCTGCCTTTGGGGCGCGTCTGCGCAAATTACGTGCTGAGCGCGGCTGGACGCAGGACGAGTTGGGTGACCGGATGGGGTATTCGAGTACGCACATATCGTCGGTGGAAACTGGTCGTAAAATGCCAACCTTGCGTCTCGCGCGGCGCGCGGACCAGGCGCTGGGGAGCGGCGACACGTTCGAACGCGAGTGGCGCGAGATCCGGCACGGTGCACTGCTGGAAGGCTTCCCCGAGTACATCGAGTATGAGAGCTACGCGGCGGAAGTCCGGCTGTACGAAGTCGGCGTGATGCCCGGTCTGCTCCAGACGCCGGAGTATGCGGCGGTCTTGACAGAGAGCACTTTGAGGCGGGGGGCGATCACGCCCGAGCAAGCAGATGAGCGGAACGCGCTCGTGACTGAGCGTCAAACCGCATTAGTCCGGACGCCTCCACCACTGATCTTTGTGGTGCTGGACGAAAGCTGCATCCGTCGGCCAGTTGGCGAGCCTTCCGTGATGGACGCCCAGTTGGAACGACTGATCGATTTCGCCGAACTGCCGCACACCGTGTTCCAGATCGCCCCGTTCGCCATGGGGGCTCGGCGACCGCTCACCTTGCCTATCACCGTGCTCACGCTGCCGGATCGCTCGCTCATGTCGTACGCCGAATCCGCTCAACGGGGGCATCTGGAGCGGGAAAGTACTTCCGTAGTGCCCATACTGGCGGCATACCATCAGCTACAGGCAGAAGCGCTCTCCCAGGCGGAGTCTGTGGCCATGATCAGCCAGTTGCGAAAGGGCACCCCGTGACGACCGAATCCCTCCGTTGGTTCACGTCTTCGTACAGTGAGAACGGCGGCCAGTGTGTCGAGGTTGCCGCCAACCTTGCCGCTTCGCGCGGTGTGGTTCCCGTCCGTGACTCGAAGAACCCGGGCGGTCCGGTGCTGGCGTTTCCGGCCGGGGCGTTCTCGTCGTTCGTGGCGAGCGTCAAGGCCGGAGACCTCGGCACCGTCTGAGCACGCGGCACGCGCTCGGCCGGGGCCGTTCCCCGGCCGAGCGCGTGGATGTCAGACCGGTTGCCAGTCGAGGATCGACTTGTACGACGACTCGATACCGGCCGCCGCGATGAGGGACGGCGGGACCTGGTCCGGGTCGGTGATGTTGTGGTTCTTCTGGATCAGGACGCCCTTGTTGTCGTAGTCGGCCGGGCCGTTCGGCCAGTAGTTGCCCTCGATGTCCGTCGGGTCGTACGTCCCGTCGTTCGCGGTGTAGTTCCCGTGCTTGCTGCCCCACGGTGTGACGTTCACGTTCCACACCGCGTTGCCGAGGATGGACACATACGTGGCGCCGTTGTCGGTGTACAGGACGTGGCCGCCCGAGGTGTTGAGCTGGTCGTGGACGACGTTTCCGGTGACGTGCTCGCCGGTCGCCATCGACGTGCCGGTGATGCCGTTGGTGTAGACGGCGCCGCCGTCGTCGAGCAGGGACATGTGCTGGTAGATCAGGTTGTTCGAGATGGTGTTGTTGTTGGAGTAGTTCGGCTGCGCGGGGAGTTTCACCTTGTCGGGCCAGCCGCCCCAGCCGATGGAGATCGCCGTGTAGGGCACGTGGTCGATCTGGTTGTGGGTGATGGTCGACGTCTCGATGTACCCGGCGTCGATCGCGACCCCGCCGTGGTACTCGGCGGCGATGTCGTAGAAGTGGCTGTCCTTCACGGTGATGCCGCTGGTGCGCTGCGCCGTGCTGCTGGGCTGGGGGATGTCGACGCCGCCGAGGTCGAGACCGTTGCCGGAGACGTCGGTGAACACGCACGCGGTGACGGTGGCGTTCTGCGAGCCGTTGCCCAGGTCCAGCCCGGCCGCGCCGAGGTGGACGAAGTAGTCGTGATCGAAGTGGATGTTCCGGGCGTAGGTGAAGCGCACCGCCGCGGGCATCTTCGTCCAGCTGCCGTACGGGCAGGTGCCGCCCGCCACGAAGTCGCACAGCCCCTGGGTGGCGTAACCCTTCGCCCCCGTGACCTGGTACGTGGCCTGGATCTCGGAGAAGCCGGTGCCGGTGTTGGTGGTCGTGTAGTTGGCGTAGCTGAACTGGATGCCCTGGAAGCCGATACGGCTCGGCACGTCGGACGCCTTGCCCGAACTCGCCATCAGGGTGTCCAGCGACGGGGCCTCGACATCGGCCGTGGTCAGGTCCTCGCCGGAGCGCGGGAGGTAGTAGAACCGGTGCTCGGACTTGTCCAGGTAGAACTCACCGGCCTTGTCCAGCAGTTCGTACGCGTTCTCCACGGCCGTGGGCGCCTCCGTGATCGACTTGCGGCCGACCAGGTTGACGGTGCGGCCGGAGTCGTCGGTGCGCATGACCCGCTGGGTGGAGTTGTTCCAGCAGGGCTGGGCCATGGTGATGGTGGAACTGGCGACGGAGGCGACCGGGCAGCGCGGCTCGGTCCACGCCCCGAGGCCGCCCCGGTAGACGAACTCGATCGCCGACGGATTGCGCCATCCGGCCATGGGGTCGCCGGACGCCGTCGTGTATCCCGTCGCCGTCTGGGTGACCTTGACGGGGAGCGCACCGGTCGCCCGCTGGGCCCGTGCGCCGTTGACGTACAGCTGCCGGGTGTCCAGGTCGGCCGGGGCCGGGGCGGACCAGACCTTGCCGCCGCCGCTCTGGGTCCATCCGGTGATCCGGACGCCACCGCTGATGACCGGAGACTGGCCGGACGCCGCCTTCCACCAGACGGTTCCGGCCGAGCCGCCGCCGGAATCGGCGGCGGTGAAGGTCAGCGTCTTGGCGAGCCGGTAGACACCGCCCGCCAAGGTCACGGTGACCGGGCCGGAGGTCGACTTGTCGACGGCCCGGACCGCGGTCTGCGCCTTGGTGAGCGAACGGAACGGTTCGGCGGCGCTGGTGCCCGCGTTGCTGTCGCTGCCGGTGGGCGAGACGAAGTACGTGACGGCGGCCGCCGCGCGCGCCGGTCCCGCCAGCCCTCCGACGGGCAGGAGCACGCATACGAGGGCTGCCATCACCCACCAAGGTCGGATGACTAATCGCCTCGATCTTGGACCTTCCATGAGGTACGCCCCTTGCTGTGTGGGAAACATGCACGGAAAGTAGGGGTGAGCGCGTGAAGGGGCAACAGCCGTGAAAGCAAATAGGTCGGATCAATGAGGGCGTGGTGGCTCTATAGACCCGCTAGTCGAACCGCGGCAGCCTGGGCACACGCGGCGTCGCCAGCCGCAGCCCGACCTCCACGAGCCGCCAGCCGAGCCGGGTCCGCAGCAGATACGTGTGCTGCGGTCTGTGCGGGGCCTCCCGCCGCAGCTGCTCGGCGCGCAGGCGGTGCAGTAAGTGGTGGACATGGTCGTCGTACATTCGCTCTCCCCTCAGGGATCGGGTCAGTCCTCGTCGCGCGGGAAGCCGTGCAGATGGACGCGGTACCGGGCGGAGTGCGCGGTGTCCTGATCCACCTCCTGCTCGCGATAGCTGTTGATCACTTCGTGCACTTTGTCGAGCATTTCCCGCGCGAGTTCGGGCGTGAGGCGCAGGGTGAAGTCGCTGATGTCCCAGCCGCGGCGCCACCCCCCGGGCCATTCGTGCAGGGTGCCGAGCCAGGTGGACAGCTGCTGGCCGTGGGTGGTCGCCACCTCGTGCATCATGGTGTTCATCGCGCCGCGCACGGACGGGTCGGGGTGGTGCAGCAGCTCGTCGGTGCCCCACCGCATGCGGGGGTGCGCCGCCTTCCACCACCGCTCGCGCCCCTTGCCGCGCTCCGGGTCGTCCGTGACGAAGCCGTAGGCGGCCAGCTGCCGCAGGTGGTAGCTGGTGGCGCCGCTGGACTCGCCCAGCCGGTCGGCCAGTTGGGAGGCGGTGGCGGGCCCGTACTCGCGCAGCGCGCCGAGCAGCCGCATCCGCAGGGGGTGGGCGAGCCCGCGCAGGGAGCGGGGGTCGAGCACCCGTACGTCGTCGTCCACGTCGTCGTCGCTCTGGGACATGCGGAGCAGCGTAAGGGTGCAAAGATTCCTTTGCAACGGGTTTTTTGCACGTAACCTGGCGTCGGACCGGTCAGTCCTGGGCCGCCTGCTGCACCAGGGGGATGATCCGCAGGGGGACCGGGTTCTCCATCACGATCGCCGTCGAGGCCCGGACGATGCCCTCGATGCCCACGACGCGGTCGATCACCCGCTGGAGGTCGGCGTTCGAGCGGGCGACCAGGCGGCAGAGCATGTCGCCCTCGCCGGTCGTGGTGTGCAGCTCCAGCACCTCGGGGACGCCCGCCAGATGGGTCCGTACGTCCTGCCCCTGGCCCTGTTTGATCTCCAGCGTCGCGAAGGCGGTGACCGGGTAGCCCAGGGCCGCCGGGTCCACGTCCGGGCCGAAGCCGCGGATCACGCCCTGGGCGCGCAGCCTGTCCAGCCGCGCCTGTGCCGTACCCCGGGCGACGCCGAGGCGGCGGGATGCCTCCAGGACGCCGATGCGCGGCTCATGGGCGAGCAGTTCGATCAGGCGGGCGTCGAGCGCGTCGATTCCCATGGGGCCTCCGGGGTGGTCTGTGACGGTGGCTGTGATGGTGGTCACTCTGCACAGAATGCTGCCCATTTCCCAGTCATCGCTATGCACTCTGTGCAGCGATTTCGCCAACTGTTGCGCACCCTGAGCCGCGGGGAGACGCTGCCCATATGACTGAGATCCTGAACCCCACCCCGACCACCGCGCGGCAGGCAGACCCCTTCCCGGTGAAGGGTATGGACGCGGTCGTCTTCGCCGTCGGCAACGCCAAGCAGGCCGCCCACTTCTACGCGACCGCCTTCGGCATGAAACTCGTCGCCTACTCCGGACCGGAGAACGGCAGCCGGGAGACCGCCAGTTATGTCCTCGTCTCGGGCAGCGCCCGCTTCGTGTTCACCTCCGTCATCAAGCCGTCGGGCCCCTGGGGGCGGTTCCTCGCGGACCACGTGGCCGAGCACGGCGACGGCGTGATCGACCTCGCCGTCGAGGTCCCGGACGCGCGGGCCGCGTACGCGTACGCGGTCGAGCACGGCGCCACCGGGATCGAGGAGCCGCACGACGTCAAGGACGAGCACGGGACGGTGGTGCTCGCCTCGATCCGCACCTACGGCGACACCCGCCACACGTTCGTGGAGCGCTCCGGCTACGACGGCCCGTATCTGCCCGGCTATGTCGCCGCCACCCCGATCGTCGCGGCGCCCGAGAAAAGGTTCTTCCAGGCCATCGACCACTGCGTCGGCAATGTCGAGCTGGGTCACATGGACGAGTGGGTGGCCTTCTACAACCGGGTCATGGGCTTCACCAACATGAAGGAGTTCGTCGGCGACGACATCGCCACCGAGTACTCCGCCCTGATGTCGAAGGTCGTCGCGGACGGCACCCGGAAGGTCAAGTTCCCCCTGAACGAGCCCGCGGTGGGGAAGAAGAAGTCGCAGATCGACGAGTACCTGGAGTTCTACGGCGGCCCGGGCGTCCAGCACATCGCCCTCGCCACGAACGACATCGTCGCGACGGTCCGCGCGATGCGCGCCGCGGGCGTCCAGTTCCTGGACACGCCCGACTCGTACTACGACACGCTGGGGGACTGGGTCGGGGACACCCGGGTCCCGATCGAGACCCTGCGGGAGCTGAAGATCCTCGCCGACCGGGACGAGGACGGATACCTGTTGCAGATCTTCACCAAGCCGGTGCAGGACCGGCCGACGGTCTTCTTCGAGATGATCGAGCGGCACGGCTCGATGGGCTTCGGCAAGGGGAACTTCAAGGCGCTGTTCCAGGCGATCGAGCGCGAGCAGGCCAAGCGCGGCAACCTCTGATCATCTCTGCCGGGGCCTTCCGGGCCCCGGCGGGTTCAGCCCGCCCACCGTCCCGACAGGAACGCGACGGTGAAGACGGTGCTCACGGGCGCGACGAGGCAGTAGTAGGCGGTCCTGACCCGCGGCCTGCGCAGGCTCCAGCCCGCCACGCCGATCCACAGGGGCCACCACAGCAGGGTGGAGCGGGGGATGGACATGAACCAGTACGAGGTCCCCAGCGCCCACAGGGTGATGCCGATGTAGACGGCCTCGGCCCAGCGGCGCCGCCACAGCAGCACCCCGAGGACGACGAGCCCGAGAACCATGGCCAGCAGTTCGGCCTGGAACATGACGGCGTACCCGGATGTCTGCGTCTCGTCGAACGCCGCGGTCCAGGTGTGGGACCAGCCCTCCCAGGGGGTGTGGAAGGTGCGGAACCAGCCGCGCTCCTGGGCGTGCTTCCAGGCCATCCAGTCGCCGGTGTGCGCGTGCAGATACCAGGTGAATAAGGCGGCGGGCAGCGCGGGCAGCGCCAGCCAGGGCAGCGACCGCCAGTGCCCCCGCGACCGGGCCGCGGTGAGGAGGAAGTGGACGGCGATGGCGGCGGCGACGAAGAGGCCGCTGATCCGCACGGTGGTGGCCAGGGCGGTCAGCACGGCGGCCGCGGCCCAGCGGTGCCGCTGGGCGGCGAGCCAGCCGGGCAGGGCGAATGCGAGGAAGAGCGCCTCGGTGTAGCCGACGGCCAGGAAGATCGCGCACGGCGAGAGCAGGAAGAACAGCACGGTGCGCCGGTCGCCGTCCGGTCCCGGCAGATGCAGCCGGGCGATCCGGGCCAGCGCCAGGACGCCGACGGCCCCGGCGACGAAGGAGATCAGCAGTCCGGCGGCGGTCCAGTTCGGGACGACGGTGTGCAGGGCGCGCAGCAGCATCGGGTAGCCGGGGAAGAACGCCTCGCGGCTGTCCCACTTCTTGTCCCAGGGGCCGCTCTCGCCGGGGAAGTAGCCGTCGCGCGCTATGTGGAGGTAGTGCCCCCAGTCCCAGCGCTCGAACGGTTCGAGGAGGGCGGAGGGCTGGTGGGTGTCGCCGTTCCCGGGGAACAGCCAGCGGACGCAGTAGGCGGTGATCCAGAGGGATATTCGGGTCAGCAGATACAGCCACAGCACCTCGCGGTCGCCCGGGGCCAGCCGGGCGAGTCGCATGAGCCGCATCCGGGGCGAGGGCCGCTCGCGTGGCGCGGAGGACCACGTCGGGCTGTGGCGTGGCTCGGGCGGTGCGACTGTCATACCGGAATCTTTCGCGTCGTCGTGTACGGAGCCGCCCGGCGACAGCCGACGGGTCCCGAGGGGAGGAATCAGGAGGTCAGGGGGTGCTGTCTCCTGGGGGAGACGTCGCCGTGGGCGGGTACGTCACGCCGTGGGACGCATCTCTCGTGGAGCCCCCCGCCGACGGCGGCGGGGTGGCCACCCCGGACGACGGCTTGTCGGTCGACGGCCCGCCCGACGGCCCTCCCGACGACGAGTTGACGGGCGCCGGATGCCCGGTCGAGGGGTTGGTCGCCGGGGTGGCGGGCGACGGCGTACCCGGCAGGAGGGTCGCGGCGGCCGCGCCGCAGCCCGCGATGGCCAGGCAGGCTCCCGCCGCCAGCGC
The DNA here is from genome assembly GCF_044333065.1 of Streptomyces sp. NPDC021115. Classification (NCBI taxonomy): domain Bacteria; kingdom Bacillati; phylum Actinomycetota; class Actinomycetes; order Kitasatosporales; family Streptomycetaceae; genus Streptomyces; species Streptomyces sp. NPDC021115. Next base: position 104,508 of record NZ_JBIRQF010000022.1, on the reverse strand, counting down.
GGCGACGCGGCGCCGGTGCGCCCGCCTGCCGCGCTCGGCGATACGCGCGACGGGCGCCGCGGCGGCCCTGGCCTGCCCGGCGTCACCGGCCTGCCGGAACAGCGTCCGCAAGGGGTCCTGGCTATCGGACATCGGTGGCCTCCTCGATGTGCGGGTCCTGGAGGCGGTGGGCGAGCGCGGTGCGGCCGCGGACCAGGTGCGTCTTGACGGTGCTGGTGGACAGGCCGGTCTCCCCGGCGATCTGCTCGACGGTGAGGTCGCACAGGTAGTGCAGGGTGAGCGTGCGCCGCTGCTGGGGCGGCAGTTCGCGCAGCGCGTCGACCAGCACCACCTGGTCCGGACCCGGGCCCTCGACATGCGGCGGTGGCGAGCCGCCGCGGTTCCAGGCGTCCGCCGTGCGCCGCCGGAACCGCCACCGGCTCACCGCCAGCCGCCAGGCGACCGTACGGATCCACGCCTCGGGCTGACCGCCGCGGTCGAGCTGCCGCCGTCGGCTCCACCCCTTGACGAACGCCTCCTGCACGACGTCCTGAGCCTCGTGCAGATCGCCGAGCATCACGTACAGCTGCCCCGTGAGACGGGCGACCGCCTGGGCGTAGAACTCTTCGAACTCCTCGACGGTCACCTGTCACTCCCGGATGCGTGTCTTCGCCGGGTATACGCCCGCCGTCCGGCATCCGGTCTACCCCAACCCCGGAGAAAGAGAGTGATACAGCACACAATGCGCCGCGCATGCCAGAAAAAAGGAACACCAGCTCGGTTCGAGAAGCGCACCGTCTACACTCACGGCGTTCCTATGTCCACACCAACACGGTGTGTTCCCTTGGGAGTTGTTGAATTCACATGCAGACGGACAAGTACGCCGCGGGCCGGTTGACGAGACGTAGGTTCGCCCTGGCCGGTGGCGCGGTCGCCGCGGGCGCGCTCGGGGCGTTCGCGGTACGGCCCGCCGAGGCAACCGCCGCCGAGGCCGCTGAGGCTGCCGAGGCATCCGCCGGCGGCCGGTTCGACCTCTCGGTGCCCTCCACGCAGCTCATCCGCGAGAAGGCACCGCACAACAACACCGTGCTCCAGTCCTTCGCGTTCGACGACGTCAACGGGCACCTCTACACGATCCAGCTGATGCAGGGCGGCATCCGGCTCGGCGACGAATCCGCCCCCGTCTCCGGCGCCGACCGGGCCGCGCGCGGCGACATGTGCCTCACCCGGCTCTCCCTCACCGGCAGCGAGCTGGGCTACATGTACGTCAGGGGCTTCGGCCACGGCGTCGCGATCGGCTGCGAGCCCGTCGGCGCCACCGCCTACCTGTGGACCGAGTCGGACGCCAACCCCGAGTCCGGCTACGGGCGCGCCATCAGCCGCTTCCCCTTCAAGAGCGGCACCGTCCTCGACAGCGGCGCGTCCGGCCTGGCCACCCACCGCCCGGTGGCCGGTTCGACCAGCAACCAGCCCGCCGTCGACATGCTCAACAAGCGGCTGCTGCTGCGCTACCGCCAGGGCGGCGAGGCCCGCTACCGGCTGATGAGCCTGGCGGGGGTCACCGCGGGCGACTACACGCCGGTGTACGACGACATACCCCAGGCGGGGATCGAGGACGGCGAGGTCTTCCAGGGCTTCACGGTGCTCGGCGACTACGTGTACCAGCTCACCGGAACCGCGTACTCCGACGAGAACGGCCCCAACCCGCCCTCCGGCCACGGCAACGCCTACGTCTCCTGCGTCGATCTGCGCACCGGCGAGCTGGTCCAGCGCTCCCGCACCGAGGCCGGGTACTCGCTCGACTACCGCGAGCCCGAGGGCATGGCCGTCCAGCTCACCAGCCCGCGCAGGCTGTGCATGGGCTTCGCCTCCAACCTGACCGCCCCCCGCCAACTGAGCGTCTACTACAAGCCACAGTGAACGCGTCCTAACCCGGTCGCCGCGCCGATCTTCCCTGGCGCCCTGCCGAGTGCGAGCCTGGACGTATGACCGACCTCATCGAGTCGCTGCGGGAGGGCCTCCCCGAGGAGGCGGTGCTGACCGACCCCGATGTCACGGCGGCGTACGCACACGACATGGCGAGCTTCTGCGACGCGGGCGCGCCCGCCGCGGTCGTCCTCCCCCGCACCGTCGAACAGGTGCAGCACGTATGCCGTACGGCCACGGCGCTGCGCGTGCCCGTCGTCCCGCAGGGCGCGCGCACCGGCCTGTCGGGCGCGGCCAACGCGTCCGAGGGCTGCATCGTGCTGTCCCTGGTGAAGATGGACCGCATCCTGGAGATCAACCCGGTCGACCGGATCGCGGTCGTCGAACCGGGCGTGGTGAACGCGGCGCTGTCGCGCGCGGTGCTGGAGAAGGGGCTGTACTACCCGCCGGACCCCAGCAGCTGGGAGCAGTGCACCATCGGCGGCAACATCGGCACGGCGTCGGGCGGGCTGTGCTGCGTGAAGTACGGCGTGACCGCCGAGTACGTCCTCGGCCTGGACGTCGTCCTCGCCGACGGCCGACTGCTGTCCACCGGACGCCGCACCGCCAAGGGGGTCGCGGGCTACGACCTGACCCGCCTCTTCGTCGGCTCCGAGGGGAGCCTCGGCATCGTCGTACGGGCCGTCCTCGCGCTCAAGCCCGCCCCGCCCGAACAGCTCGTCCTGGCCGCCGAGTTCCCCTCCACCGCCGCCGCGTGCGACGCGATCTGCCGCATCATGGAGCGCGGCCACGTGCCGTCGCTGCTGGAGCTGATGGACCGTACGAGCGTGCGCGCCGTCAACGCCCTGGGCGACATGGGGCTGCCCGAGTCCACCGAGGCCCTGCTGATGGCCGCGTTCGACACCCCGGACCCGGCCTCCGACCTGGCCGCCGTGGGTGAGCTGTGCACGGCCGCCGGGGCGACCGAGGTGGTCCCGGCGGACGACGCGGCCGAGTCCGACCTGCTGCTCCAGGCCCGCCGCATGACGCTGACCGCGCTGGAGGCGGTCAAGGGCGTCACGATGATCGACGACGTGTGCGTGCCGCGCTCCCGCCTCGCCGAGATGATCGACGGTACGGCGGCGATCGCCGAGAAGTACGACCTCACGATCGGCGTCGTGGCCCACGCCGGGGACGGCAACACCCATCCGACGGTCTGCTTCGACCCCGCGGACCCGGACGAGTCGCGGCGGGCGCGCGAGTCGTTCGACGAGATCATGGCGCTCGGCCTCGCCCTGGGCGGCACGATCACGGGGGAGCACGGGGTGGGTGTGCTGAAGCGGGAGTGGCTCGCGCGCGAGCTGGGACCGGTGGGGGTGGAGTTGCAGCAGGGCATCAAGCAGGTCTTCGATCCGCTGGGGCTGCTCAACCCGGGCAAGCTGTTCTGATCCTGGTCTCCGGCACCGGCTTCCCGCATTGGCCGCCAAAAAGTTGCGAGGCGGTGCCACAGTAGATACGGGCTTCCGGCCCGTCTGATAGACCTTGACAGCGCGCTCCGGGTTGCACTGCGGCAGCGCAGCACAGCAGCACAGCGAGCACAGATCGGGACATCGGAGATCATGAGCGCCCCTTCCTCAGGATCCGCTGACGGCAGCTCCATTCCGGGTTTTTATCCGGATCCGTCCATTCCCAACTACATCCGGTACTGGAACGGTGCCGCCTGGGTGCCCGGCACCAGTCGGCCCGCCCCGGCCGAGGGCGAAGCCATGCCCGCCGCGCCGCCCGGAGTCACCCACACCCAGGTCACCAGCCCGGTGCCGGACGAGACCGGCCCGATGTTCCTGGACGAGGACCCGCAGCCGCTGCCCGCGGAGGAGGCGTCAGGTGGCGCCCTGCCCGAGGTGCGGCGGCGGGCCGAGATGGACGTACGGGAGACCGGCGCGGGCAGCGTCATGGGCACCGAACCGGTGCCGCCGGGCGGGACGGCCGCCCCGGTGGACTGGGACGATCCGCAGCGGCTGCACGGCACCCGCCCCGGAGCCGGGGCCGCCTGGCAGGCCGACGCGTCCCAGCAGTCCGGGTTCGGCGGTGAGCAGGACCGCCGGATCTCCTGGGGTTCGCCGGAGCCGGAGGAGCCGCGCGCGGCGGTGCCCGACCCGCGCGGCGCGCCGGACGGCCCGGTCGGCGACGGGAGTGGCCGTGGTGAAGGCGGTCGCGACCCCGGCACACTGATGATGCGCGGCGGCGCCACCGAGGGCACGGGCGGCGCGGGCGGTACGGACCGTACGGGCGACCCGGGCGACCGCAAGGATCGCGCCACCCACGCCCTCCCCGCCGTCTCCCGCAGCACCCCGGAGCCGCCCGCGGCCCCGGCCGAGTCCGGCGTGGCCGACGGCACGATGGCGATCCGCGCGCTGCGGCCGACGGGCCGCGACGAGGGCACGATGGCGTTCCGTGCGCTCGACCGCGACGCACCGCAGCAGGGACCCCAGCAGTCCCCGCCGCAACAGTCGCCCCAGCCGCAACAGCAGGTGCCCCAGCAATACGCGCCCCAGCAGCAGCAACCGCCGCAAGCGCCCCAGCAGCCTTTCGGCGGTATCCCGGCCCAGCCGGCCCACGGCGGCGCGGGCGGCTGGCAGCAGCAGGTGCACCACCTCGCCCAGCAGCAGCCGCAGCAGCCCCAGCAGCCGCAGCAGCCCCCGGCTCCCCAGCAGGGCGCGCCCGAGAGCGTCATCCCGTGGAAGCCGCCGGTCGACAACCCGTTCCTCCAGGCCGCCCAGGCCCAGGGGCGGCCCGCCGGGCTCGGCCGCCGCTTCTCCGCCCGGCTGATCGACATGGTCGTGCTGCTCGGCATCACCGGCGCGGCCGGGTTCCCGCTGTGGGGCAAGGCCGTGGACCACATCGACGAGAAGGTCGAGACGGCCAAACAGTCGGGCGAGACCGTCACCGTCTACTTCCTCGACGGCACCACCAGCGGCTATCTGGCCATCGTGCTGGGTGTGCTGCTGCTCGGCGGGATCCTCTTGGAGGCGCTGCCGACCGCCCTGTGGGGCCGTACCCTCGGCAAGCAGCTGTGCGGGGTCCGGGTCCTGGACATCGAGGAGCACGACACCCCGTCGTTCGGCGCCGCCCTGCGCCGCTGGCTGGTGTACGGGGTGCTGGGCGTGCTGGTGATCGGCGTGGTGAACGTGGTGTGGTGCCTGGTCGACCGCCCCTGGCGGCAGTGCTGGCACGACAAGGTCGCCCGCACCTTCGTCGCCACGGCGGGCTGACCGGGCCGATCCTCGGACGGAGTATCCGGATCGCCCGAACGGGGCGATCCGGATGCGATCGCCCCCGATCGGCGGTCGACTCGGGCCATGAGCACCGACCAGCCGCCGCCCGGGGACGAGCCCCGCGACCGGGACCCGTTCGCCAAGCCGCAGCCGCAGCCGCCGCCCCGGGCGAACGGCTCTCCCTACGGTGACCACGGCGGCGATGCCGATCCGCTCGCGGGCATGCCCCCGCTCGCCCACCGCGGCCGCCGCCTCGTCGCCCGGATCATCGACGGGCTGATCATCGGCATCCCGCTCGGCCTGATCATGGCGTTGATCTGGGGCACCTACTACCCGATGGGCAACGGCAGCGACGCCCGCTCGTCGCTGTTCACGCTCGTCTACGTCCTCGTGTACTTCATCTACGAGGGGCTGATGCTGACCCATTACGGCCAGACCGTCGGCAAGAAGGCGATGAAGATCCGGGTGGCCATCCTGGAGACCGGTGAGCCCCCGGTGGGCCGGCCCGGCTGGGCGCGCGCCGCCACCTATTCGCTCCCCGAGATCGTGCCCTGCTGCGGCTTTGTCTTCTGGCTGGTCAACGTCTTGTGGTGCACCTGGGACCGGCCGTACCGGCAGTGTCTGCACGACAAGGTGGCCAGGACGGTCGTCGTCTCGACCGTGCCCTGAGCCCCACGGAGGCCCCACGGAAGCCCTGAGCCCGCCGAAGGGCGCCCGATGCGCTGCTGATGTAATCGTGGGCATGAGCCCCGACCAGCTGTCGTCGCCCCCGTACCCCGACCTCGCCGGGATGCCCCCGCTGGCCACGCCCGGTCAGCGCTTCGCGGCCCGGCTGATCGACGGCCTCGTGCTCGGCGTCATCTGGACGGTGGCGCTCAGCATGACGGGCGCGCTCCAGTACGGCATGGAGCACCCGGGCCAGCAGGATCTGCGCAAGGTGATGGCCGCCCTGGTCATCACGATGGGGGTCTACTTCGCTTACGAGGGCACGATGCTGGCCCGCAGCGGTCAGACCCTCGGCAAGAAGGCGATGCGCATCCGCGTGGCGATGCTCTCGGACGGGAACATTCCGGGCCGCCAGGGCTGGGTGCGCGCAGCGGTCTACACGCTGCCGGGCCTGCTGATCCCCGTGCTCATCGGCACGCTGTTCTGGCTGCTCAACGTGGTGTGGCAGCTGTGGGACCGGCCGTTCCAGCGCTGCCTGCACGACAAGGCGGCGCGGACCGTCGTGGTGTCAGCCGTGCAGTGAGTGCTCCCGCGGGGACTCGGCGGCCACCGCGGACCCGGCCAGCGGGCGGTGGCTGTGCACCGTACGCCCCGGGCGGCGGGCCGGGCGGGACACCGGCACGGTGAGGGCTACCAGCAGCCCGAGTGCGAGACCGGCCACGGTCACCAGGCCGACCCCGAGGCCCGATCGGGTTTCGGACAGCAGCAGCATGGCCAGCGTCGACAGGACGACGGTGGCCGAACCGTAGGCGAGCTGGGCAGAAGTCGGACGCGGCATGGCGGGATCCGTCCTCAGGGGGCATCGATATGCGGGGGCAGGAATCGGGCTGATGTGCGCCGTCAAAAGACTCTACGGTGCTGGATGCCCGGTGGGGAGCGGAGCTAAGCGTGACCTCACCCACGGCGGGGGTGCACGGGGGGCGCACGGAATCACCCGCGCGTGCAACCGCGTTTTCCCCTGCCCTGGCGCCGCCACCGCGGGTGTCCGGTAACCGGTACACCGCGGACCGGGAAACGTAACGACCCCTCAGGCCCAAGTCAAGGACTGTCTTTTCGCTTGCCTCTCCGGTCAAATGTGCGGCACCGGTGTGTGGAAGGGGAGGAACAAGTGAACAGTCAACGGAGGCCGGTCAGATCGGCCGCTGTGGCCACGGTGATAGCCGCGCTCGGCGCGGCCGCGCTGTCGACGGGCATCGCCACCGCGGACGCGCCGTCTACGCGTGTCGAACGCCATGACCCGGCGCCCGCGAAGACGGATGTCGAGCATGATCTGGCGGGCCCGTTCAGCAAGCAGCAGGAGGCGCAGCGCCAGGACGCGCTGCGCCAGGTCATATCCGGGGACAAGGAGGCCACCCGGCGCGGCGCGTCGCAGGTGGTGAAGCTCGGCAAGGGCAAGTACGTCGAGCTGGCCCGGGAGAAGACCGACAAGATCTTCACCGTGCTGGTCGAGTTCGGCGACAAGGTCGACGACACCACGATGTACGACCCGGACGGCGCCGACGGTCCCCAGCCGCCGGTGAAGAAGTACGGCGGCGACCCGGGCCCGGCGCACAACACGATCGCCGAGCCGGACCGCTCGGTCGACAACAGCACCGCCTGGCAGAAGGACTACGACCGGAAGCACTTCCAGGACCTCTACTTCTCCAAGGAGAAGGGCAAGGAGTCCCTGAAGAAGTACTACGAGAAGCAGTCCTCGGGCCGCTACTCGGTCGACGGCGAGGTCTCCGACTGGGTCAAGGTCGGCTGGAACGAGGCCCGTTACGGCTCCAACTACTGCGGCGACACCAACTGCGCCAACGCCTGGGACCTGATCCGCGACGGCGTCAACCAGTGGGCCAAGGACCAGAAGGCGGCCGGCCGCACCGACGCGCAGATCAAGGCGGACCTGGCCCAGTACGACCAGTGGGACCGCTACGACTTCGACGGCGACGGCAACTTCAACGAGCCCGACGGCTACATCGACCACTTCCAGATCGTGCACGCCGGTGAGGACGAGTCCGCGGGCGGCGGCGCCCAGGGCGAGAACGCGATCTGGGCGCACCGCTGGTACGCGTACGGCTCCGACGCCGGGGCAACCGGACCCGGCGCCAACAAGGCGGGCGGCACCCAGATCGGCGACACCGGCATCTGGGTCGGCGACTACACGATGCAGCCGGAGAACGGCGGGCTCGGCGTCTACGCCCATGAGTACGGCCACGACCTGGGCCTGCCGGACGAGTACGACACCACGGGCAAGGGCGAATCCTCCGTCGCCTACTGGTCGCTGATGTCCGCGGGCTCGTGGCTGGGCACCGGCGAGGACGCCATCGGCGACCTCCCGGGCGACATGTCCGCCTGGGACAAGCTCCAGCTGGGCTGGCTCAACTACGGCACCGCGAAGGCCGGTACGAAGTCCCGGCACACCCTCGGGGTCGCCGAGTACAACACCAAGAACAAGCAGGCGCTGGTCGTCAACCTCCCCGACAAGGCCGTCACCACCGAGATCACCGCACCCGCCGAGGGCGCGAAGCAGTGGTGGAGCGGCATGGGCGACGACCTGAAGAACACCCTCACCCGGTCGGTCGACCTCACCGGCGCCACCAAGGCGAACCTGGACCTCCAGGGCTGGTGGGACATCGAGGAGAACTTCGACTACCTCTACACCGAGGTCTCCACGGACGGCGGCGCCAACTGGACGCCGGTCGACGGCACCGCGGACGGCAAGGCCATCCCGCGCGACGCGGGCGACAAGCCCGCGCTGACCGGCACCTCGGGGGCGTACCGGAAGCTCTCCTTCCCGCTGGACGCCTACGCCGGTAAGAAGATCGACCTCCGCTTCCGCTACCAGACGGACAGCGGCGTCGCGCAGAAGGGCTTCACCGCCGACGCCCTCACCCTCACCGCGGACGGCAAGCCGGTCCTCACCGACGGCGCCGAGGGCGACGACAACGGCTGGACGGCGGACGGCTTCTCGCGCGTCGGCGCGTCCTTCACCAAGGACTACCCGCAGTACTACCTCGCCGAGAACCGGCAGTACGTCAGCTACGACAAGACGCTCAAGGTCGGCCCGTACAACTTCGGCTGGGCCTCCACCCGCCCCTCCTGGGTCGAGCACTTCCCGTACCAGAACGGTCTGCTGATCTGGCAGTGGGACACCTCGCAGCCGGACAACAACACCGGCGTCCACCCCGGCACCGGCCTGATCCTCCCGGTCGACGCGCACGCCACCCCGGAGAAGTGGGCGGACGGCACGCTGATGCGCAACCGCATACAGGCGTACGACTCCACCTTCAGCTGGTACCGGACCGACGGCTTCACCCTCCACAAGGACGGGAAGGCCGCCAAGATCAAGGGCAAGTGGGGCGCCCCGGTCTTCGACGACCGTAAGGGCACGTACTGGGACAAAACCAACCCCACCGCGGGGGTGAAGGTTGCTGACACCAACACCCGTATCGCGATCCTCTGGGAGCGCCCGGACGGCCAGTCGATGACCGTCCAGGTGGGCCCGTCGTCATAACCGCAGGTCAAAGCCGTGACGGCCGTCACCCACTAGCGGGCGACGGCCGTTCGCGTTTAGATGCCCCTAGACCTTCTTATTGACACGACGTCTCACGGGGGACTTGAACCGTATGGCCGACGGAGGATTCACGAAGCTGCCGGGCGGCAGCGTGGTGGTGGCGCTGACCCTGCCCCGCCCGCTGGGTGAGGGCGGCGTGCGCGTCCTGGTCCACGCCGCGAACCGGGCGCGCGCCCTGACCAGGCTGCGCAACCTGGGGCTTCGCGCCGTGTACCTGCGCGGCAACAGCGCGCCACCGACACCCGACGAGGTGACGGCGGTGCTCCATCACCCCGACGGCCTCATCTGGCGCACGTCCCCCGACATCGGCGGCGAGCTGTGGCACGGCATCGCCGCCCTCCTGCGCCCCGCGGCGACGGCCTGACGCACCCGGACGCATCCGGGGGCGTCAGGCGCGCCTGACGGGCCCTGGGCGCCCCGTCAGGCCACCGGCTGCCCGCTCAGCCGGACGCCCGCGTCCCGCAGCTCCTCCAGGGCGCGCTCGGTGGTGGCCGGGGCCACCCCCACGGTCAGCCCCAGCAGGACGTGCGTCACGAATCCCTCACGCCGCGCGTCCAGCGCCGTGGCCCGCACACAGTGGTCCGTGGCGATCCCGGCCACGTCCACCTCCGTCACGCCCCGCTCCCGCAGCCACGCCGCGAGCGGGGTGCCGTGCTCGTCGACGCCCTCGAAGCCGCTGTACGCGGCGGCGTACGCGCCCTTGTCGAAGACGGCGTCGATCGCGCCGGAGGCCACCGCGGGCGCGAAATTGGGGTGGAAGCCCACGCCCTCGGTGCCCGCGACGCAGTGCGGCGGCCAGGTGCGCTCGTAGTCCGGGTGCTCGGAGAAGTGACCGCCCGGGTCGATGTGGCGGTCGCGGCTGGCCACGATGTGGCGGTAGCCGGGCGACGCCTCCCCGATGTAGTCGGTGATCGCGGCGGCGATGTCCGCGCCGCCGGTCACCGCGAGGCTTCCGCCCTCGCAGAAGTCGTTCTGGATGTCGACGACGATCAGTGCCCGGTGCATCACGCACGCCTTCCGGCTCGGCCCGAGGTGGGCGCGGCAGTGGTCACAACAGCGGTCGTGCGGGTCGCCGTCGACGCCATGGTCGTCATGGACGTACCCCTCACGCCCGCAAGTACTCCGTCGGCAGGACCGGCTCGCCCTGCGACAGCTGCGTCGCGGACAGCGGCAGCCCCGCCCGCGCCGCAGCATGGCGGTCGCGTGCCGCGTCCAGCGGCTCCCGGGCCACGATCTCGCCGCCGCGCACCAGCTCGACCAGCAGCGTGCGGTCGGCCAGGGCCTCGGGTACGGGCCCGCTGCCGACCACCTCGGCCTCGGCCACCCCGTCCGCGTCCAGCCGCCGGGCCGCCCACTTGCGGCCGCCGATGGAGGTCTTCGCGCCCATGGACTTCTTCGCCACCGGGACCAGCGGCGCGTCCGGGCCGGCGGACTCGGCGCGGGCGACCAGCTTGTAGACCATCGAGCAGGTCGGATGGCCGCTGCCGGTCACCAGCCGGGTGCCGACCCCGTACGCGTCCACGGGGGCCGCGGCGAGCGAGGCGATCGCGTACTCGTCCAGATCGCTGGTGACGACGATCTTCGTGCCCTTGGCGCCCAGGTCGTCCAGCTGCTGCCGCACCCGGTGGGCGAGCAGCAGCAGGTCGCCGGAGTCGATCCGGACGGCGCCCAGATCCGTCCCGGCGATCTCCACCGCGGCGCGCACGGCCTCGGCGACGTCGAAGGTGTCCACCAGCAGCGTGGTGTCGCTGCCGAGCGAGTCGACCTGGGCGACGAAGGCGTCGCGCTCGCTGTCGTGCAGCAGGGTGAAGGCGTGGGCGCTGGTGCCGACGGTGGGGATGTTGTAGCGGAATCCGGCCGCGAGGTCCGAGGTGGTGGCGAAGCCGCCGACGTACGCGGCCCGGGCGGCGGCCACGGCGGCCAGCTCATGGGTGCGGCGCGCGCCCATCTCGATCAGCGGGCGGCCGCCGGCCGCCACCGACATCCGGGACGCGGCGGCGGCGACCGCCGAGTCGTGGTTGAGGATGGAGAGGATCACCGTCTCCAGCAGCACCGCCTCGGCGAAGGTGCCCTCCACCCGCATGATCGGCGAGCCGGGGAAGTAGACCTCACCCTCCTGGTAGCCCCAGATGTCGCCGCGGAACCGGAAGTCGGCGAGCCAGGCGAGCGTCGGCTCGTCCACGATCCGGTGCTGGGCGAGGAAGTCCAGGACGCCGCCGTCGAAGCGGAAGTTCTCGACGGCGTCGAGGACCCGGCCGGTGCCCGCGACGACGCCGTAGCGGCGCCCCTCGGGCAGGCGCCGGGTGAAGACCTCGAAGACCGAGCGCCGGTCGGCGGTACCGGCGCGCAGCGCCGCCTGAAGCATCGTGAGTTCGTACCGGTCGGTGAACAGCGCAGTCGACGGCACGTCCACCGGCAGTCCCAAGTCCGCAGTGTCCATGTCGATGATGTTACCTCGCATACTCGTCAGAGTGACGAGATCTGGGTGCCGGTTTAGGCGACTGCCCCTACCGGTGGCAGCATTGGGGGTGTGAGTGTCAGTCCCGTGGAGATCGAACGTCCTGAAGCCAGCGAGGCGCCGATGGAGGTGCCCGAGCCGGACGTTCCCTGGGTGACGGTGGTCCACAACGACCCCGTCAATCTCATGAGCTATGTCACGTACGTGTTCCAGAGCTACTTCGGCTACTCCAAGGACAAGGCGCACAAGCTGATGCTCGACGTTCACCACAAGGGGCGCGCGATCGTCTCCAGCGGCAGTCGTGAGGAAATGGAGCGCGACGTGCAGGCGATGCACGGTTACGGGCTGTGGGCGACCCTGACGCAGGAGCGCTGATGGCGGGCCGATTCGAGCCGCTGCCCGGCGGCGGTGCCGCCGTCGCCCTGGACGAGGTGGAGATCTCCATCCTGCGCAGCCTCGCCGTGCAGCTCGCGGAGCTGATCGGCCCCGGCGACCAGCCGGCCGGGGCGGAGGACCCGCTGGACGCGCTGTTCGCCGAGGGGCCCACCAAGCCGCCGAGCGATCCGGCGCTGGCCCGGCTGTTCCCGGACGCCTATGTGGCGCCGGACCAGGAGCTGAGCGGGGACGAGGAGAAGGAGGCGCACGCCGCCTCCGCGGAGTTCCGCCGGTACACCGAGAACGACCTGCGGGCCCGCAAGCGCGACGACGCCCTGGCGATGGTGCGCGACCTGGACTCGCTGGCTGCCGGGTCCACCGGGCCGGCCGCCAAGGACCAGGCGGTGCTGGAACTGGCCCCGCAGAAGTCCCGGCAGTGGCTCGGCGCCCTCAACGACCTGCGGCTGGCGATCGGGACCCGGCTGGAGGTCACCGACGACGATGACGGCGGCGAGCTGCTCGGGCTCCCCGACTCCGATCCGCGGAAGCCGATGGTGATGGCGTACTTCTGGCTGGGGGGTCTTCAGGAGACGCTCATCGAAACGCTGATGGCCTGACCCTTATGGCATGATTGCTTCCGCTTGTGATCACTGAGTGTTCGTTTAGAGAGTGCTCAACTCCGGATAACGATCGCATCACCGCGTCTGCTCGCTTTGTTGTGCGCGACGCCCTTTGTCCACTTCTCCCTGTGGTGTGCCTCACATTCAGCTGAGTGGATCAGTGCCGCCGTCGTGGTAAATCTTCACGATCGCCAGCCGCACAGGGAGAAAGGCACACCACATGACCTCAGCGGCGCCCGAAGAGGGCTACGAGCGCGGCCTGGGCAGTCGCCAGGTACAGATGATCGCCATCGGCGGTGCCATCGGTGTCGGTCTGTTCATGGGGGCCGGGGCCAACATCGCGAAGGCGGGCCCGAGCATCATCCTGATGTACGCCCTCGCGGGCGTCATCATCTTCTTCATCATGCGAGCGCTCGGAGAGCTGCTCCTGTACCGCCCCGTCTCGGGCTCCTTCGCGGAGTACGCCCGCGAGTTCCTCGGCCCGTTCTTCGGTTACGTCACCGGCTGGACCTACTGGCTCATGTGGGTCGTCACCGGAATGGCCGAGCTGACCGCCGCGGCCATCTACATCCACTTCTGGTTCCCCTCGATCCCCCAATGGGTCAGCGCCCTGGTCTTCCTGGTGCTGCTCTTCGGCGTCAACCTGATCTCGGTGAAGATCTTCGGCGAGGTCGAGTTCTGGTTCTCGATGGTCAAGGTCACCGCGATCATCGGCATGATCGTCATCGGCCTCGGCGTGCTGACCCTCGGCTTCTCGGAGGCCGGTGACACCGCGGCCGTCTCCAACCTGTGGTCGCACGGCGGCTTCTTCCCGAACGGCATAGGCGACAGCCTGATGACGCTCCAGGGCGTCATGTTCGCCTACCTCGCCGTCGAGCTGGTCGGCATCACCGCGGGCGAGTCCCAGGACCCCGAGAAGACCCTGCCCAAGGCGATCAACACCCTGCCGTTCCGCATCATCGTCTTCTACGTCGGCGCCCTGCTGGTCATCCTCTCGGTCGTGAAGTGGACCGAGTTCTCGGCGGGCGAGAGCCCCTTCGTGCACGCCTTCTCGGTGATCGGCATCCCCCTGGCGGCGGGCATCGTCAACTTCGTCGTGCTCACCGCGGCCCTGTCCTCCTGCAACTCCGGCATGTACTCCACCGGCCGTATGCTGCGCGACCTGGCCGCCAACAGTGAAGCGCCGGGCGTCTTCGGCAAGCTCAACGCCCGCAAGACCCCGTTCGCCGGTATCGCCCTCTCCGCCTTCCTCATGGGCATCGGCGTGATACTGAACTACACCGTTCCGGACAAGGTCTTCACCTATGTCACCTCGGTCGCCACGGTCGCGGGCATCTGGGCCTGGGCGATGATCCTGATCAGCCACATCCGCTACCGCAGCGCCGTCGTGGCGGGCCGGCTGCCCGCCTCGTCCTTCCCGGCGCCCGGCGGCACGGTCTTCAGCTGGGTGGCGCTGGTCTTCCTCACCGGTGTCACCGGGCTCATCGCGTACGACAAGGAGACCCGCATCTGCCTCTACGTCGGGGCCGTGTGGGCGGTGATCATGGTGGTCGGCTGGTTCGTGCTCAAGAGCCGCAAGCCCGAGGTCACCGACTCGGAGCGCAAGCCCGAGTTCGCCCGGGACTGAGGCTTCCGCCCCTTGGGCGCATCGTCTCAGCAGGCGGGCTCCGGACTGATGTCCGGAGCCCGCCTCCTATTGTGTCGTCCATGCTGACCATCACCCAGGCCCTCCACGACCAGATCGTCGCCCACGCCCGGGCCGACCACCCCGACGAGGCGTGCGGCGTGATCGCGGGCCCGGCCGGGAGCGGCCGCCCCGAGCGGTTCATCCCGATGCTGAACGCGGCCCGCTCTCCCACGTTCTACGAGTTCGACTCGACCGATCTGCTCAAGCTCTACCGCGAGATGGACGACCGCGATGAAGAGCCGGTCGTGATCTATCACTCGCACACCGCCACCGAGGCGTACCCCTCCCGTACGGACATCACCTACGCCAATGAGCCCGGCGCGCACTATGTGCTGGTGTCCACCGCCGACTGCGGCAACGACGAGGGGCCCTTCCAGTTCCGTTCGTTCCGGATCGTCGACGGCGAGGTCACCGAGGAAGAAGTCGAGATCATCCCGGGTTGACCCGCTCTGTCGTCCCGTATCGCGGATGTTACCCGTCCGTATAACGGGACGCACTTCCGGGGGTCGGATCGGGAATCGATACGATGAGTTCATGGTTTCCGATGACGTGAGCGAGAAGGCGCCGGGCATGCTGCTCGTGGCGCGGCTCCACGTCGATCTGTGCCGGCTCGCCAGCGCGATGTGTCCGCGCCGCGTCGAGGCCGCCTGAGCGCGCGCACTCGACGCCCGACGCCCGACCCGAAGCACGCCCGACGCCCGTCCGAAGCCTTCCGCCGACGCCCCCGCCCGGTCCGATCCGGTCGGGGAAGTCCACCCCGCCCTCCCACAGGAGATTGAGAATGGCCATCGAGGTCCGCATCCCGACCATCCTCCGCACCTACACCGACGGCCAGAAGGCGGTCGAGGGCAGCGGGGCCACGGTCGCCGAGCTGTTCGCCGACCTGGAGTCCCGCCACACCGGCATCCAGGAGCGCCTGGTCGACGGCGGTGAGCTGCGCCGCTTCGTCAACGTCTACCTGAACGACGAGGACGTCCGCTTCCTCGACGGCATCACCACCAAGCTCTCGGACGGCGACAGCGTGACGATCCTCCCGGCCGTCGCGGGCGGAATGTACTGATGCGGTACGACAGCCCCCTGGCAGCGGTCGGCAACACGCCGCTCGTCCGGCTGCCACGGCTCTCGCCCTCCCCGGAGGTCCGGGTCTGGGCGAAGCTGGAGGACCGCAACCCGACCGGCTCGATCAAGGACCGCCCCGCGCTCCATATGATCGAACAGGCCGAGAAGGACGGCCGGTTGACGCCCGGCTGCACCATCCTGGAGCCGACCTCCGGCAACACCGGCATCTCGCTCGCCATGGCGGCCAAGCTCAAGGGCTACCGCATCGTGTGCGTCATGCCGGAGAACACCAGCGAGGAGCGGCGCCAGCTGCTCGCCATGTGGGGCGCGGAGATCATCTCCTCGCCCGCGGCGGGCGGCTCCAACACCGCCGTCCGGGTGGCCAAGGAACTGAGTGCCGAGCACCCCGACTGGGTGATGCTCTACCAGTACGGGAACCCGGACAACGCGGGCGCCCACTACGCCACCACCGGCCCCGAGATCCTGGCCGACCTGCCCTCCGTCACCCACTTCGTGGCGGGCCTCGGCACCACCGGCACCCTGATGGGCGTCGGCCGCTTCCTGCGCGAGAACAAGCCCGACGTACGGATCGTCGCCGCTGAGCCGCGCTACGACGACGTCGTATACGGACTGCGCAACCTGGATGAGGGCTTCGTCCCCGAGCTGTACGACGAATCCGTCCTCACCACCCGCTTCTCCGTCGGCTCCGAGGACGCGGTGGCCCGTACCCGTGAACTCCTCGCCGAAGAAGGCATCTTCGCGGGCGTCTCCACCGGCGCCGCGCTGCACGCCGCCCTCGGCGTGGCCCGCAAGGCGGTCAAGGCGGGCGAGAGCGCCGACATCGTCTTCGTCGTCGCCGACGGTGGCTGGAAGTACCTGTCGACCGGCGTCTACACCGCGGCCACCACCGAGGAGGCGGTCGAGACCCTGCACGGCCAGCTCTGGGCGTAGACACCGTCCGGCACGCCGGGGTTACTCGGCGGTACCGGGTGCGGGGCAGACGACGGGAGCCCGGGGCTCCGTCCTGGTGATTCCGCCCACAACGCGGGCCTGTGGAGGAGCTACCAGGGCTTTAGCGCCTTACGCTCGTGGGCACCCCGTTTGACCCCCGCACCCGCCGCCTCGCCCATGGCCCTCGGCATGGGGACCCCTCAAGGAGGTTCCTGCTCCATGAAGCTCACCGTCGTCGGATGCTCCGGGTCGTTCCCGTCCGCGGAATCGGCCTGCTCGAGCTACCTCGTAGAGGCCGACGGCTTCCGGCTGCTCCTCGACATGGGCAATGGCGCCCTTGGCGAGTTGCAGCGCCACTGCGGTCTCTACGACCTCGACGCCGTGATCCTCTCCCACCTCCACCCCGACCACTGCATCGACATGTGCGCCTACTTCGTCGCCCGCTACTACCGGCACGACGGAGGCCGCGCCGAGGCGATCCCGGTCTACGGGCCGGAGGACACCGAACGCCGGCTGGTCCAGGCGTACGACGACGTGCCCGACGAGAAGTCGATGCAGGAGGTCTTCGACTTCCGCACCCTGACCCCGGGCACCTTCGACCTGGGCCCCTTCACGATCCGCACCGCCCGGGTCTGCCACCCGGTGGAGGCGTTCGGCTTCCGCATCGAGCACGACGGCCGCGCCCTGGTCTACTCCGGTGACACCGGCCCCTGCGAGGCCCTGACCGACCTGGCCCGGGGCGCCGACCTCTTCCTCTGCGAGGCGGCCTTCACCCACGGCAAGGAAGACATCCCGGAGCTGCACCTCAACGGCCGCCAGGCCGGTGAGCACGCGCACGCCGCGGGCGCCGGGGCCCTGGTCCTCACCCACATCCCGCCGTGGACCGACCCGCAGCTGAACCAGCGCGACGCCGAGGCCGTCTTCGACGGCCCGGTGACCCTGGCGCGCGCGGGCGCCGTCTACGAAGTGTGAGCCCCTGAGCCTTGACACGAGGACGGGCCGGATCTGCCCCGCAGATCCGGCCCGTCCCGTCGTACGCCCTACTTCTTCTGCCCTACTTCTTCGCGGCGCTCGTCGCGGCCGCGGCGTCGTCGAGGGAATCCTCGGGTTCTCGTCCCGGCGTCGGGATGTTGAACTTCGTGATCACGAAGCGGAACACCACGTAGTAGACGACAGCGAACGCCAGCCCGATCGGGATGATCATCCAGGCCTTCTCGCTGTGCGACCACCCCAGCAGATAGTCGAAGAGCCCGCCCGAGAACGTGAAGCCGCTGCGTATCCCGAGCGCCCAGGTCAGCGCCATGGACACGCCGGTCAGCACGGCGTGGATCCCGTACAGCACCGGCGCGATGAACATGAACGAGAACTCGATCGGCTCCGTCACGCCCGTCACGAAGGCGGTCAGCGAGACCGAGATCATCATGCCCATCACGGCCTTGCGGCGCTCCGGGCGCGCACAGTGCGCGATCGCGAGACCGGCGGCGGGCAGGGCGAACATCATGATCGGGAAGAAGCCGGTCATGAACATTCCGGCCGACGGGTCGTCGTGGAAGTAGCGCGCGATGTCGCCGTGCCAGGTCTGGCCGCCGGAGCTGAAGTCGCCGAACTGGAACCAGGCGAACGAGTTCAGCAGCATGTGCATGCCGACGGGGATCAGCAGCCGGTTCACGACGCCGAAGATGCCGGAGCCGATGGCGCCATTGGCCGAAAGCCACTCGGAGAAGCTGTTGAGGCCGTCACCGATCGGCCCCCACAGAAAGCCGAAGACGACGCCGTACAGCACGCCCGCGAAGGACATCAGGATCGGGATGAAGCGGCGGCCGCTGAAGAAGCCCAGCCAGTCCGGCAGCCGGGTGCGGTGGTACTTCTCCCACAGCACCGCGGCGGTGATCCCGACCACGATGCCGCCGAGCACGCCCGGGTCCTGCGGCTTGCCGGTGACATCGCTGACGAAGCCGGTCAGGACGTTCTTGTAGACGAGGAACCCGACGAGGGCCGCGAACGCCGTGGTGCCGTCCGACTTCTTCGCGAAGCCGATGGCGACGCCGAGGCAGAACAGCAGGGCCAGGTTGTCGAAGAGCGCGCCGCCCGCGTGGGCGAAGATCTCCGCGAGCTTGTTCCAGCCGAGCCCCGCCTTGCCGAAGACGTCGTCCTGGCCCAGTCGGCTCAGGATGCCCGCGGCGGGCAGGGCGGCGACGGGCAGCTGGAGGCTGCGTCCGATCTTCTGCATACCCTTGATCAGACCGGCGCCCCGCTTCTGGGCGGGGGCCGCCGAGGCGGTGGCCGTACTCATCCGATTCCTCCTGGTGAGGCGGGCGCTCGGGGAACAGGGGACGGCCCGCGATATGGTCTACACCACAAGTGGTGTAGACCTGTTGTAGCACGTGAGGATCAGATAAAGGAATCTATCGTTCCAATGTGGTCTGAACCACTGGCGATCCTGCGCGGCCGGGCCCGCGTGGTTACCGTAGGAAGGCCGTTCATCCGGTCATCCGAAGGGCCGAGACAACAGGACAACACAGGACAGCTCAGGACAACAGGGAGTGGACATGGCCAGCAAGGCTGAGAAGATCGTCGCGGGGCTCGGCGGCGTCGACAACATCGTCGAGGTCGAGGGCTGCATCACCCGGCTCCGCACCGAGGTCAAGGACCCCTCCCTGGTCGACGAGGCCGCCCTGAAGGCCACCGGAGCCCATGGCGTGGTGAAGATGGGCACCGCGATCCAGGTCGTCATCGGCACCGACGCGGACCCGATCGCCGCCGACATAGAAGACCTCATGTGATTCACGGCCTGAAGCCGCCCGGCCCCGCTCCTCTCCGGACCGGGGCCGTCCGTGTTGCCGATAGGCTCATCCCATGTCTCGTATCGACGGCCGTACGCCCGACCAGCTCCGCCCCGTGACCATCGAACGCGGATGGAGCAAGCACGCCGAGGGCTCCGTCCTCGTCTCCTTCGGCGACACCCGCGTCCTGTGCACCGCGAGCGTCACCGAGGGCGTCCCGCGCTGGCGCAAGGGGAGCGGCGAGGGCTGGGTCACCGGCGAGTACGCGATGCTGCCGCGCGCCACCAACACCCGCGGCGACCGCGAATCCGTCCGCGGCAAGATCGGCGGCCGCACCCACGAGATCTCCCGACTCATCGGCCGCTCGCTGCGCGCCGTGGTCGACTTCAAGGCCCTCGGCGAGAACACCGTCGTCCTCGACTGCGACGTCCTCCAGGCCGACGGCGGCACCCGCACCGCCGCCATCACCGGCGCCTACGTCGCCCTCGCCGACGCCATCACCTGGGCCCAGGGCAAGAAGCTGATCAAGGCCGGACGGCAGCCCCTCACCGGGACCGTCTCGGCCGTCAGCGTCGGCATCGTCGGCGGCGTCCCGCTGCTCGACCTGTGCTACGAGGAAGACGTCCGCGCCGAGACCGACATGAACGTCGTCTGCACCGGCGACGGCCGCTTCGTCGAGGTCCAGGGCACCGCCGAGGGCGAGCCCTTCGCCCGCGAGGAGCTGAACAGCCTGCTCGACCTCGCCGTCGGCGGCTGCGTCGAGCTCGCGGGCAACCAGCGGGCGGCGCTTGGCGTTTAGTCAGATGACGGGCGCGCGCGACAACCGCGCGCGCCCGCGTCCGACCCCAGGGGGAGATGTGTCCATGACGCCGCGCCGGAACCGCAGCGACCGCCACCGATTCGCCGCCGCCACCACGCTCGCCGCCGTCGCCCTGCTGGTGCCGCTGACCACCGGCTGCGACGCCGTGGACAAGGCCCTCGACTGCGGCCGCCTCGCGGTCGAGATATCCAACGACGTGGACAACCTCCAGGACGCCGTCACCGGCGCCGCCGTCGACCCCACCAAGGCCGACAAGGTCCTCGACGCCCTCGACCAGGACATCGACAAGGTCGGCGACCGCACCGACAACACGGACGTCAGCAAGGCCCTTGCCGACCTCCGCAAGGCCGTGGACAACGTCCAGACCTCCGTCGACAGCGGCAAGCACCCCGACCTGACCCCGGTCAGGGACGCCACCGCCGAACTGACCAATGTCTGCACGCCCTGATCTAATCGACAGCTATGCAGCCACAGCACACCGCAGCGGCGGACAGCGCACACCCCCGCCGCCTGATCCTGGCCACCCGCAACGCCTACAAGATCACCGAGCTGCGCTCGATCCTGGGCGATGCCGGGCTCGACGTCGAACTCGTCGGCGCCGACGCCTATCCGGAGGTCCCGGACGTCAAGGAGACCGGCGTCACCTTCGCCGAGAACGCCCTCCTCAAGGCCCACGCCCTCGCCCAGGCCACCGGCCACCCGGCCATCGCCGACGACTCGGGCCTGTGCGTCGACGTCCTCGGCGGCGCCCCCGGCATCTTCTCCGCCCGCTGGTCCGGCCGCCACGGCGACGACCGCGCCAACCTCGACCTGCTGCTCGGCCAGCTCCGCGACGTCCCCGACGAGCACCGCGCCGCCCACTTCGAATGCGCCGCGGCCCTCGCCCTCCCCGACGGCACCGAACGCGTCGTCTCCGGCCGCCTCACCGGCACCCTCCGCCACGCCCCCACCGGCGGCGGCGGCTTCGGCTACGACCCCATCCTCCAGCCCCACGGCGACACCCGCACCTGCGCCGAACTCACCCCGGACGAGAAGAACGCCATCAGCCACCGAGGCCAGGCGTTCCGCGCGATCGTGCCGGTGGTGCGGGAGCTGTTGGGGTAGGTGCCGCGTTGCGGCTACGCACAACGGCCTGCGATTCGAGTGATGAATCGCAGGCCGTATGCGGTGCGGCGGAAGGGATTCGAACCCTCAAGCCCTGTCACGGGCCACAGATCCTAAGTCTGCTGCGTCGCCGTTGCGCCACCGCCGCTCGCTTCCGACCATGGTAGCGGGCTGGCCTCTGAACGGTCACTTCGCGTCGACGCTGCGCGACGGCCACCCCGGCACCAGGTATTCGTGGCCGCGTGACAGTCGGGACAGAGCAGTCGGAGGTTCTCGGGCCGATCGTCGCTCCAGTCGCCGTTGATGTGGTCCACCTCCAACGTCATCGGCCGCCCGTGCCAGAGGGGCCCCGTCCCGCATTCCACGCACCGCTCGGGCACGCCGATGTCCCTGAGGGCTCGCCGCAGCAGCACTGTCTTCGTGCGCCGCTCGCCGCTGTGCCGGACCAGGATCTGCTCGGGCGCCTTCCTGGGTGTCGTGCCGGGCTTTCCGCGTTGGTGTGCCTGTCCCAGAAAGTGTGCGGTGTCGATGCCTTCCTCGGCCGTCCAGAGGCGGAACAGAGAGCGTGAGCGTGCGTTGTCTGGCCGGCTGAGCTGCCGTAAGGCGCCGGCTATGGATGTGGATTCGGCGACGACAAGGCGAAGCTCCTCCCCAGCCGGACGCGTCTTGGTACCACGGCGTCCGGAGGGCGCAAAGTGCGAGATGTCGATGTCGAAGTGATCGAAACGCTGGTAGAGGTAGCGACGCAGGCGACCATAGGGCCGAGTGCCGAAGAAGGCGATGACTTGGTCCATGTCGGAACAGCTCTCGGCGGCCTTGGCCAGGAGCTCCCGCGTGTAGTGGACGCGATGGCTCATACAGCTGCGCCGACATTGGTGGCGCGAGACCGTCGCCCCTTGCCGCGCCCTCGGTAGCTGTCCGTCGCCGAGTGGCAGTTCGGGCACAGGAGACGCAGGTTGGTGGGGCGGTTGTTGCGCCAGTCGCCATCGATGTGGTCTACCTCAAGCGGTAGTCGGCCGCCACGCCAGCATGGTCCGGTTCCACACAGCGCGCAGCGCTCGATCACGCCGAGCGCCAGCATTGCCCGCTTCAGTCGCTCGCCGGGCACGCGGCGGGCATGAGCGGGGGCCACCGCCACCAGTAACTCTTCCGGAGTGCGGCGTCGACGGTTGTCCTTCATCGCGTCGGTGCGACGCTGCGAGACAAAGTGCGACGTATCGATGCCGTATGCCTTGATCCGACGGCTGATGTTGGTGTGATGGCCACCCACCAATTCGATGCCGAGGTACCGCAACACGTCGTACACGCTCGTCGATGCCGCCACGGCGGGTTCGAGGACATCTCGTGTCCAGCGGCCACCCTCTCGTTCGAAGTGCGACGTGTCGATGTCCAATCTCTTGATGCGCTCGTGGATGTAGCGGCGGGTCGCGCTTTCGGGGGCGACCCCGAGTTTGGCCAAGGCCTCCGACAGCGTCGTCGAGGATTCTGCGACTTCGGCAAGGCGGTCGGGGCGCAGATCCTCATGCAACTTGAAGAGCCGCGCACTGTGAGTCAGGCCTGGGCGCGACTCAAGACATGGCGGATTGAGAATGAACACTTTTCTGCGGTGTCGTTCGAATGGTTCGTCCTAGCGCTGGATATGCTGTTTAGCTTGGGCGCGGTGGAGCTTCGCCAGGACTTGCTTGTACCGAGGAGGAACCATGCTGCATCAGCTCACCGCTGATGACCCGCGGTTCAAAACCGCATCGTTCAGCGGCGGAATGAACTTGATCGTGGCCGAAAAAAGGACCTCCTCTACTGAGACTGACAGTCGCAATAGTGCTGGTAAATCAAGTCTAATTGAGCTTATCCACTTCCTTCTGGGTGCACGCGTAGACAAGCGTTCTCTAGTAAGTGACAAGAATCTTCGGAATGTAAATTTCTGGCTGAAGATGGATTGGCCTGGTCATGGCGTCCTTGCTGTGGGACGCAGGGCTAATCGGCCTAACGTTGTACAACTTGATCAGGACATTCGCCCTCGTAGGCAAGAGGAGATGTTCCCGGTTGAGGGCTCGGCAGAAGTCTCGCTTGATGAGTGGAACAAGCTGATCGAGAAGGATCTCTTTGGCGTCCGCACAGATGCTTCTGGCGTGAGTGGTCGCACCATGTTGTCCTTCTTGGCGAGGCGGACGTCCGCGCATGGCTTCAATCAACCAACCGAGAGTTTTTCCAAGCAAAGGAAAGCTGACGCAGCAACCAACCTGGCCTATCTTCTGGGTTTGGATTATCAGCTTGCGGATGAATATCGCAAACTTGCCGCGCAGAAGGCTACCCGTACGCAGTTGCGTAAGGCAGTCAATGATCCGGTATGGGGTCGTATTGTCGGTTCAACAGCAGATCTGCGCGGTCAGATTACCCTCGCTGAAGCGCAATTGCGCCGCCTGGAAGGCCAGATTTCAAATTTCCAAGTGGTTCCAGAGTACGAGCGTGTCAAGCAGGAAGCGGACGGACTAGCTCGGCGAATTAAGCAGCTTGCACAGGAAGACGTCATTGACCAAAGCAACCTCGAAGAATTGCAGCAGGCTGTCACGGAGGCCAGTGATGTTGCAGTGGATTACCTGGAATCGGCCTACCGTGAACTAGGTATTCTGTTGGGTGATCAGGTCAGGCAACGTTTTGACGATGTCCAAACCTTTCATCAATCTGTGGTGCGCAACCGCCGTGTATTCCTTGAAGCTGAAATCGAGACCCTAACAAGTCGGTTGGTTGAGCGGCGAGATGAGCGAGCTAGGCTTGGCGAGCAGCAAGCTCAGCTTTTGCGTATGTTGAATGAAGGCGGCGCTCTCGAAGCTCTGACGGCCCTTCAGCAGGCTTTGGCTCGCGAACAGGCGAATGTCGAGGCGCTTCGCCACAGATATGAGGCTGCTCAAGCGCTG
This sequence comes from Streptomyces sp. NPDC021115, assembly GCF_044333065.1. Lineage (NCBI taxonomy): Bacteria > Bacillati > Actinomycetota > Actinomycetes > Kitasatosporales > Streptomycetaceae > Streptomyces > Streptomyces sp. NPDC021115. Next base: position 80,295 of record NZ_JBIRQF010000022.1, on the reverse strand, counting down.
GAAGCAAGCGCCCGACAAATCACCGCCCAACGTTTGCAACAACAGCAGGCTGTCGCAACTGATCTTAATGAGCGACGTGAGCAGCAAGCAGAGGCGACTCTGCTATTCTCGCGGTTTGCGCGAGAGTTGTACGGTGAGCGAGAGGCCTACCTGCGCATTGAGGCAGGTCGCGAAAATCTCCAAATCACGCCGTACATTCGCAGCGACAATAGTCGTGGGATCGGGAACATGGTGATTTTCTGTTTCGATCTCGCAATTGCTGTTCTAGCGCATCGGCACGGGCGTGGCCCGGATTTCCTTGTGCATGATAGTCATCTCTTCGATGGTGTTGACGAGCGGCAATTAGCTAAGGCCTTCGCGCTAGCTGTCGAGGTGAGCGCAGAAGAGGGAATGCAGTATATTGCGACGATCAACTCTGATGACCTTGCTAAGGCCGTTCGTTTGGGGTTCGATGCTTCTCCGTTTGTGCGCGAACCACGTCTGACGGATGATTTGGAGGATGGGGGTCTTTTCGGATTCCGCTTCTGAGCGAATACGGCAGTTACTGACCTTCAAAGCGTGATGTCGTTATGGTGTGCGGACCAGCCAGGTTCCTGTGTGGCAGCCGTCGAGCACGTCACTGCGGTACTGGAGCTGGAGTAACCCCCGCCGGGTCACGGTGATCAGATCCTCTGGATCGGTGAAGGCGCGGTTGGGCTGGGTGGTATGCCTCAACACCGGTCAGATGCCCTATTTCAACCCCCGCCTTTCGAGTTCGGCGTCGTAGAGCTCGGCGTATATGTCGTCCGGGTCGTGGAGTGTCTCGGGCCAGTCCAGGTCCGCGGTTGAACTGGTGGGGACCGGGATACCTAGCTCGACGAGCAGTTCCGCCACCTCAGCGCTGAAGTATTCGGACACTTCGGCGAATTCCTGCTCAGGGACACTGAAGTAGTCCTCCACGATTGCCTCGGTAAAGGTCTTCCCTCCCATGAGCACGAAACTGCCCTCACTGTCTCGGTGGACGATCCGCGGCGGCTGGTCTGTTGGCTCGTCCGGATGCACCCAGTATCCGTAGCAGGCACCGTCCTCGTGCTTGGCTACGACCTTGAGGTATTGAGCCATCTGACGGTCGGCTACGCCGCTGGCGGTGGTGGGTGCGGCGGGGGCTCGCTCATCGCGGTAGCTCTGTTCGAGTAGAGGGTCGTTCTCTCCCGGCTCCAGGAACATGATGCCGAACTGCTCGTAAAATGCCTGGCGTTTCTCCCACTGCGCAATCAGCAGCGTCCGCAGATCGTCCGGTATCGGGCGTCCGCCCAGGCGTTCACGGGAGAAGTTTTCCAGTCTCTCATTGAACAAGGGGCCTCTTCCTGATCATCAAGCAGCGCAATGATGGTGAGACTACCGACCTTGGAGGCGTGGTGTTGTCATGGTGACTGGCCTGGGAGGCCTGTGCCGGTGAGGCAACCGTCGAGGACGTCGGGGCGGTACTGGAGTTGGCGTAGTCCCCGGCGGACAGTGGTGATCAGGTCGTCAGGTTCGGCGAAGGCCCGGTTGGCCAAAGCGGTGTGCCGCGGCGCGGACCAGATGCCCTCGACGGGGTTGAGATCGGGTGCGTAGGGCGGAAGTTGGAAGACCGTGAGCCAGTCACGGTGCGCGATATACCGGCGCATCCCTGCCGTGAGGTGGGTGTTGAGATTGTCCCAGACCAGCACGATGGGGCCGCCGAGCTGATCGTGGGCTGTCTGGATCAGGTCGCGGTAGTCCTTCCAGGAGAAGCTCTTGCGCCCGTCGGGACGTGCGTCGGGACAGGGCCGGTAGATTAGCCGGGAGCGTTCGCCGGGCTTGTAGCAGACCAGCGCGGCGACGGATAAGCGGCGGCGGGAGCGGCCCCGGACACGGATGACGGGGGTATGGCCGCGGCGGGACCAGGTGCGGATGGTGGGCGGCGTCATCGAGAATCCGGCTTCGTCCTCGAAGACGAGCCAGGCGTCGAGCGCCGCCACGGACCTTCCACCTGCGGCCAGGTCTCCTTCCTCCAGCCGGCCACCGCCGTCTCGTCTCGCTCGATGGCACGGCGGGCGGGCACCTGGCAGGTCCAGCCATGCTGTCTGAGCAGGGCGGCGACGCCCTGGATGGTGTAGCTCTTGTGGAACCGACGCCCGATCAGGGTCTTGATCCGCGACAGGGTCCAGGTCTGGTCAGGCCAGCCGTGCGCGACCGGGCCCTTGAGCAGCTCCCGCTCGAGCACGGCGAACAGTTCGTCGCTGAGCAGCGGCAGCGACGCCGGCCCCTTCGAGGCCAGGGCTCTTGGCCCGCGCTGTGACCAGGCCTTGCGCCAACGCTGTACCGACCGGACACTGACTCGCAGGTCGTGCGCGATATCCGCGTTCTCGTCGTCGTGCTGGAAGCGCTCGGCCGCCTCCATCCGCAACTTCTCCCGGAAGGCTCGCCGTTCGTCGGTCAGCCCGCCGCCTTGCGCGTACCTCATGCACTCGGCATACCGCAGGGATCACAGACCGTCAGCCCTACCGACATCACGCTTTGAAGGTCAGTACTCGCTCGCGGAGGTCGGTGGAGCGGCTTTGGGCTGCAGCTGCTTTGGGGCGAGAGATCATGGCCCCGTAAGCTTGCGGCACGTCGGGCAGTCTGTGAGCCTTCCCGCTAAAGCACGACGTTGGGGCCATGCCCTTGGAGGCTCGCCCAAAGTGGCTGCATAAAGCCGTGGAGCCGCCCCCAGCCACGACGTGTCTCTTCTCTGACGTCAGGCGGCTGCTTGGTGTGGGCGAGGCACGGACGGCGGTCGGGCTGGAGCGCAGGACCCGCCGGGCCGCGCGCGGTGAGTGGAGCGAGCCGTCTTGGATGAAGGCAAGGTGGTAACTCACTGCTTGCGCAGGGTCTGCCACCAGTCGTCCCGAGGTGCTGGTGCCTTCGGGCTCTTGGCTGAGGGCACCCTTCGTTGCGTCAGGTTCCGAGTATGTCGATGAGGTGGTCATCCAGGTCCGCGACGAACTTTTCGTGGCGCCAGGGTCGCAGGGCCTTGCGTGCCTGGCGGAGGCGAAGCGCGGGCACGCGTCCGCCGGTGGTGGCTGCGGTGGTGATGCAGTCGTGCAAGAGGTCCACGGCTGTTTCTGGGGCGTTGAGGCGGATGCAGGCCAGGGCCTGATCGGTTGTGACGATGGTCCGCTGTACGCGCTCACGCGGTGCGAGCAGGGCCTTTGCGCTGCTGGCGAAGACGTCGTGGGCGACCGCCGCGTCTCCTACGTGCAGCTCGCACAGGCCCTCGAAGCCCCGCAGGTGATCAGCGCTGAAGCTCGTAGGCACCGGATCGCCGTCCGCGTCGCGTTCGACGTCGTACCAGGCCAGCGCCAGCGCGGACTGCGCATGCCGTTCGGCGTCCGAGCGGGCGGCGATCTCGGCTTGCAGCGCATGCGCTCGGGCACGGACACGGATGCTGTCGCCCGTGCGGGCATCGCGCACCGCGGCGTCGACCAGCTCACGGGCCGCGCCGATGCCGGGGGTTGAGTAGAGCGTGACCAGGGCGTGGCTCATGTGAACGATGGCTCGGTGCCACGTGGTGTCGAGCAGTCCTGCCGACTCTGTTGCGGCCGTGTACAGAGCGCGGGACGCCTGGTCGTCACGGGTCTCGAACGCCAACCGTCCGGCGAGGGTGTACGCCTGAGTGGCGACCGTGCGCAACCCTGGCAGCAGGGGCTCGGGCGGTCCGCCGGCCAGGAGCCGTCGGCAGGACTCGGTGACGGGGGCGAGCAGGAGCTGCAGTCGGGCGAACGGGAGCGATCCTACGTGCGCGTTGACGTCTTCGACCGCCATTCGCAGGCTGTCGAGGAGCGTGTCGTCTGCGAGTCCCGGATTGGCGAGCGCGGCTGCCATGGACACCCGGGTGGTGGGACCGAGCAGGGCGAGGAGGCCAGCCCCGTTATCGGTGGCTGTGCGGACCAGGAGGGTGCGTAGTTCGTGGAGCCGGGCCTCTGCTTCGCCCAGGTGCGCGAGGGCGTCGAGCAGTTCGGCGAAGTCGCTGCCGGGCCCGAGTGAGATGTGACCGTCAGCGCCTCGGGCGTAGAGGTGCGCCAGCAGGAGCTGGTATCGCTCGCTGGGCAGGATGGGGCTCGTTGTGCTCTCCCACCGGGCGACGGATCGCTGCACGCTCGGGACGGATGGGGCGAGGGGCTGACCGAGACGGCGCGCCGTCGCGATGAGCGCCCGCGCGGTGTCGGCCAGAGACCAGCCCCGTGCTTTTCGGAGGGACTTGAGGGCTGCCGCACCGAGGAGGGTTTCGCACGTGCTCATGCCCTCATCATGCCGGTGACTCACGTCACACGGGCACGATCAGGTGTGGTTTCCCCTGTTCGGCACCGTAGTTGAGGGTCTGCCACGTACCCGCCGTCCTCTGAGAGCCTATGAGGGGAAACCCGATCACCATCTCGGAGTGGTCGACCATCCACCGGTTCCGCGCGTGGAAGGCCGGGCTGCCCAGCTCTGCCGCATGCAGCTCGACGACCTCCGTGATGCGGCCGCGGCTGCGGGCGATGGCCTGCTGCGCCTCAGTGGGCTGCTGCCGGACGGTGCCGGGGACGACGATGGTGATGGGCGCCTGGGTGTTCTGTGCCAGCCACACCAGGGACAGGCTGTCGATGCCCTTGGCGCCGCCGATGTAGAAGCGTGTCTCAGCGTTGGCGAACGGGGCGAGGTAGCCGGTGAACAGCTCGACATAGCTGTCGAGATCACGATGCCCGGTCGACCGGGTACCGGTGATGGCCACAGCCCGAGTCATGATCCACTCCATGTCATAGGTTGTCATATCCAGTAGTACGCGCTTTTGCGGTGGCATCGATGCATGGACACATCCAGCCATCCCGACCTCGCGCACCCCAGCACGTCTCCGGGAGCAGCGACATGACGACCGGAACTGTTCCATGGACGCCGCCGCGCGGCAGCGACGTTGCGATGGTCAAGGTCGGCCCGCACTGGGACGTGCTGCGCGCCCCTGCTGAGATCGGTGAACGCGCGCTGGGGTTACTCGGTGACGCGTCCGGTGCCGTGATCGCCGACTACGGATTGATGTACTGGCTCATCCCGGCGGGGCATGCTCAGGGCTGGCGACGTATCCGGGAGGGAATCCACGCGCTGGGTGCCCACGGCGCCGAGGTTACGTACGTTGGCGTACCGCCCGCGCACTGGCGGGGCGGTCCGCGTCTGCACTGGCGGGTTCCGGTGGGGCCCGACCGATACCTCACCGACGTGGCCCGGCTCCGTGAGGCTCTCGTGCGGGCGGTTGCCGCTGAACTCGCCGAGGAGGCGACGGCCCGGTGATGCCTCAGGTCTGTGCCCGCTGCCAGAAGACCACCAGCCAGCCGGTCGTGGTCGCGATCGGGTACGGCGCGAGTGCTGGCGGCGGCACCGTCTATGCCTGCCCGGGCAAGTGCGCCGACTACTTCCCCGAGCAACGCGACCCGTTCGAGCGGACTCTCCCTGCCCGCGACGTCGACGTCAGGCGGCAGGGATGATCGCGGCCGAGATCGACCCGGCCACGCTCAGCCGCGAACAGCTCCGGGGCTGGGCCTGTGTGCTCTGTGGCGCGCTGCTCACCGTCGACCGGCCGCTGGGCACCGTCACGATCGGCCATGGGGTGACCCGGACGACGTACGAGGTGTGGGCGTGCGCCCCCGCCTGCGGCGAGGCCACGCCTTGGGGCCGGTTCCTTGACCACGCCGTGGACTGCGCCGACTGCCGGGCGGAGCGGCGGTGCGCCGCCGGGAACGGGCTGCGCCACGCGATGCGGGAGGCCCGCCGCGACCCATGAGCGGCTACTTGAGCGGTGCCCTGGGCCTGGTCGCAGCTCTGGCTGGCCGTCGCCGTTGATGTCAGAAGGTGATGGCAAACGCCCCGGACCGTGATCGGTCCGGGGCGTTTCGGCGGCTGGTGCCCCCGGCGGGAGGTGAACCTGCGACACCCGCTTTAGGAGGGCGGGGGTCAGAGGCCCAGGTCCTTGATGATTTTGGCTACGTGGCCGGTGGCCTTGACGTTGTAGAGGGCGCGTTCGACCTTGCCCTGTTCGTCGACGATGACGGTGGAGCGGATGACGCCGGTGACCGTCTTGCCGTAGAGCTTCTTCTCGCCGAAGGCGCCGTAGGACTCCAGGGTCTCCTTGGAGGGGTCGCCGAGGAGGGTGACCTTGAGGGATTCCTGGTCGCGGAACTTGGCGAGCTTCTCCGGCTTGTCGGGGGAGATGCCGATGACGTCGTAGCCGTGGCCGGTGAGGAAGTCGAGCTGGTCGGTGAAGTCGCACGCCTGCTTGGTGCAGCCGGGGGTGAGGGCGGCGGGGTAGAAGTAGACGATGACCTTGCGGCCCGCGTGGTCGGCGAGCGAGACCTGCTTGCCGTCCGCGTCGGGGAGGGTGAAGGCGGGGGCGGTGTCGCCGGGCTGAAGTCGCTCGCTCATGGTCGGTGCTCCTCGGGGTATCGGGTGGTCCGTGACGACATTAGCCAGCATCTTCGCCGGGGGTGCCGTGGGGCGGGGGAGGGGGGAAGCTGACAGACTGTCCATCACGAATCATCGGGACGACAACGGAGGCAGCGCGGTGTCGGATGCCAGGACCCCTGCGCAGATCGAGGCGGACATCGTCCGGCGGCGGCAGGAGCTCGCCGTGACGCTCGACGAGATCGGGGTGCGGGTGCATCCGAAGACGATCATGGGCGACGCGAAGGCGAAGGCGGCGTCGGCCGTGGACCGGACGGCGGGGCGGGCGTACGTGTCCGCGAACCGGATGGTCACCAGCGTGCGCGGGCAGCTGGTCACCGAGGACGGTGCGCCGCGGATGGAGCGGATCGTGCCGGTCGCGCTCGTCGTGGTGGGGCTGGTCGGGCTGCTGGCGGTGTCGTCGCGCGGCGGAAGCGGCGGAAGCGGCCGCCGTAAGGGCTGCAAGCGGCGCCGGTGAGGGTTCTAGGGCATTCCTGCTGCCCTGTGGCGCCGATGGGCCGTTCGGGCGGGTACGGTCATGACCGTGAGTGCGAACACGTCCCATGACAAGCTGCCCATCCGGATGCTGCACGACCGTGTGCTGGTCCGTACCGACATTCCGGAGGGTGAGCGCCGGTCCACCGGCGGTATCGTCATCCCCGCGACCGCGGCGGTCGGCAAGCGGCTGGCCTGGGCAGAGGTGGTCGCGGTCGGGCAGAGCGTGCGGACGGTGGAGCCGGGCGACCGGGTGCTCTACGACCCGGAGGACCGGGCGGAGGTGGAGGTCCGAGGGGTCGCCTACGTGCTGATGCGCGAGCGCGATCTGCACGCCGTCGCCGCCGAGCGGCTGGAGGGCGCGGAGGACTCCACGGGGCTCTATCTGTAGAGGCTGGACGGGATGTGAAGAGGGTGGTGACGGACTCCGTCACCACCCTCTGTCATGTCTGCCGGGAGCCGGGCTCAGCCGCCGTCGGCGCCGCCGATGTCCCCGCCCGGGTCACCCGGCCCGCCGGGGCCGCCGTCGGTCGGCGGGCCGGTCGGGAAGTCCGGGGGCGGGCTCTGCGTGGGCTCCTCCGTGGTGGGCTCGGTCGGCGGGTCGAACGTCGGGAACGTCGGGGCCTGGGTGGGGGCCGTGGGCTCCGTGCTGGGCGGTGTGGTGGGGATCTGCGGAGCGGACGTCGGGGCCTCGGTCGGGACGGGCGGCAGATCGGGGGTGTCGATGCCGTCCTCCAGCTTCAGGTCGAATTCGGCCGGGGGCTTGCCGTCCAGCGCCCCGGAGACGTAGTCGGCCCAGATCTCGGCGGGGTAGCCGCCGCCGTTGATCCGGTCCAGCCCGGTGGCCCCGTACAGCGGCTTCTGGACGCCGGTGTTCGAGTCCTGGCCCATGACGGCCACGACGGTCGCCAGGTCCGGGGTGTAGCCCGCGAACCAGGCGGCCTTGTCCTCCTCGGCGGTGCCGGTCTTACCGGCGGCCGGGCGCTCGGCGCCCTGGGCGGCGGTGCCGGTGCCGCCGTCGACGACGCTCTGGAGTATCGACGTGGTGGTGTCGGCCGCGCTCCGGGGGATGGCCTGCCGCTCCGCCCGGTCCGGCAGCGTGACCTGGGCCCCGTCCTTGGTGACCTGGGCGACCAGGCTGTACTGCCCGTGCTTGCCGTGGTTGGCGAGGGTCGCGTACGCCTCGGTCATGTCGAGCACGCTGGCGGTGGCGGGGCCGAGCGCGATGGACGGGGAGGCGTGCAGGTCGGGGGTGTTCCTGGGGATGCCGAGTTCGAGGGCGGTCCGCTTGACCTTGGCGGGGCCGACGTCCTCGGCCATCTGCGCGTACACCGAGTTCACGGAGTTGTCGGTGGCCGTGGTGACGTCGATGTCGCCGTAGTCGACGTCGTCCTCGTTGGCGGGCGAGTAGCCGGTGGGGCCGTCGGGACCGATCACCTCGCGCTTGTTGTCGCCGTTGTAGAGGGTGTCCGGGGTGATGGTCTGGCCGTCCTGGGTGGTGGATCCGTTGGCCACCGCCGAGGTGAAGACGAATGGCTTGAAAGTGGATCCCACTTGGTAGTCACGGCGGGTCGCGTTGTTGACGAACTGCTTGGTGTAGTCGATTCCGCCGTAGAGGGCGACGACCTTCCCGGTCTTGGGGTCGATCGAGGCGCCGCCTGCCCGGACGTAGCGGTCGACCTTGCGTTCGTCGCTGAGCTTGCTCATCAGCCGGTCGCGCACGGCCTTCGCGAAGGCGTCCTGCTTGCTCTTGTCGATCGTGGTGGTGATCCGGTAGCCGCCCCGGGCCAGGGTCTGCTCGTCGATGATGCCGTTGCTGGTGAGGTAGTCCTCGACCGCTTCGACGAGGTAGCCGCGCTGCCCGGACATTCCGGAGGGGGCCTTGGCCTCGGTGGGCTCCGGGAAGGTCATCTTGTTGCGCTCGGCGCGGCCGAGCCAGTGCTTCTTGACCATGCCGTCGAGGACGTAGTTCCAGCGGGCCTCGGCGCGCCCCTTGTTCTGCGGGTGGGCGATGATGTCGTACGAGCTGGGGGCGTTGAGCAGGGTGGCCAGGTAGGCGCTCTGCGCGGTGTTCAGCTGGTCGATGTTCTTGCCGTAGTACGCCTGGGCGGCGGCCTGGATGCCGTAGGCGTTGCGGCCGAAGTAGCTGGTGTTGAGGTAGCCCTCGAGGATCTTGTCCTTGCTCACCTCGCGGTCCAGCTTGATCGCGATGAAGAACTCCTTGGCCTTGCGGCTGACCGTCTGTTCCTGGTCCAGGTAGTAGTTCTTCACGTACTGCTGGGTGATGGTCGAGCCGGACTGCTTGCCCTTGCCGGTGGCGGTGTTCCAGGCGGCTCGGACCATGGCCTCGGGGTTGATCGCGGACTCGCTGTAGAAGTCCCGGTCCTCGGCGGCGAGCACCGCGTGCTGGGTCCGCTTGGGCACCTGGCTGAGCTGGACGTTCTCCCGGTTGACCTTGCCCTCGCGGGCGAGCGGGGAGCCGTCGGAGTACAGGAAGACGTTGCTCTGGGCGATGGCGGCCTTGTTGGCCGCGGGGATGTCCACGAGCAGATAGCCGGAGACCAGGGCGCCCGCGACGAGCAGGAGGAACAGCAGCGAGCTGCCGAGCACCGTCCGCCAGGTGGGGAGCAGCCGACGCCAGCCGGTGCGCGGCGGGCGGCCCTTTCTGCCCATGGTGCCGCCCTTGCCGGAGCTGCCGTCCATGCCGTTGTGGCTGCTCGGGTCGCCCACGCCGGTGGCGCCGCCGTGGATCAGTTGGGGCTCGTCGCTCATGTCTCCTGAGACTCCTCGGCCGCCGTCGAGGGTTGCGCCGCGGCGGAATCGTGCACGGTCGGGCGATTCGCGTCGTACGCCCCATAAAACACTGTCGCATCATCCGTTCCGGGTCAGGGTCCTGGCGCGCATCCGTGACTGGTCTGTGACCGGCCGAACGAGTGATTCCCCTCACACCATCCGGTGAAAAATGAGTGGCTGTGTCGTCTGCCCGCGAACTAGGCTCCCAAGCTTTGGTGCCGTGCGGACGGGGGAGGGGGAACGGGCTGATGCGGCTCTACGCGGCCGTCGCGCTGAGCAGCTTCAAACGCTACGCGACCTACCGAGTCGCCACCGTGGCAGGGGTGTTCACCAACACTGTTTTCGGCTTCATCGTGGCGTACACGTACGCCGCGCTGTGGGACGAACGACCGCATCTCGGCGGGTACGACCTCTCCCAGGCCCTCACTTTCGTCTGGTTGGGGCAGGCGCTGCTGGCGACCGTTGCGCTGTTCGGCGGCGGCTTTCAGGACGAGCTCCAGGAGCGCATCCGTTCCGGTGACATCGCCGTCGATCTCTACCGTCCGGTCGACCTCCAGCTGTGGTGGCTGGTCTCGGATCTGGGCCGGGCCGCCTTCCAGCTGCTGGGGCGCGGCATCGTGCCCATGGTGTGCGGTGCGCTGGCGTTCGAACTCAGCTTGCCCGGCTCCCCGTTGACCTGGCTGTGGTTCCTGTTGTCGGTGCTGCTCGCGGTGTGCGTGGGGTTCGCGGTGCGCTATCTGGTGGCGCTCGCCGCGTTCTGGCTGCTGGACGGCACGGGGCTGAGTCTGATGAGCGGGCTGCTGTGCATGTTCTTCTCCGGGATGGTGCTTCCGCTGAACGTGTTCCCCGGGCGGCTCGGCGAGGTCGCGCAGGCGCTGCCGTGGGCGGCGATGCTCCAGGTGCCGGCGGATGTCTTCCTGGGGCACCACCGCGGGGCCGGGGTGGCGGGGGCGCTGGCCTTCCAGGCGGGGTGGGCGGTGGTGCTGTTCGCGGCGGGGCGAGCGCTCCAGACGGTCGCGACCCGGAAGGTGGTGGTCCAGGGTGGCTGAGCCGGAGGCGGCACGGGCGCGCGAGGCATTCGGGGAGCGCGCGTATCAGGGGATGCGCGCCTATGCGCTGATCGTCGCCATGTGGGTGCGCTCCACGATGGCGTACCGCACCTCGTTCCTGATCATGGCGTTCGGGAACCTCGCCGTGAACGCGCTGGACTTCGTCGCGATCGCGCTGATGTTCTCGCACATCGACACGCTCGGCGGCTTCACCCTGGCTGAGGTCGCCTTCCTGTACGGCACGTCCAGCACCGCCTTCGGGCTGGCCGATCTGACGCTCGGCAGCATGGAGCGGGTCGGGCGGCGCATCCGCGACGGCACGCTGGACACCCTGCTGGTGCGGCCGGTGCCGATCCTCGCCCAGGTCGCCGCCGACCGCTTCGCGCTGCGCAGGCTGGGCCGGATCACGCAGGGGGCGCTGCTGCTCGGCTGGTCGCTGACCCGGCTGGACATCGGCTGGACGGCCGACCGGGTGCTGCTGGTGCCGCTGATGCTGCTGAGCGGGGCGGTGATCTTCGGGGCGGTGTTCGTGCTGGGCGGGGCGTTCCAGTTCTGGGCCAAGGACGCCTCCGAGGTGCAGAACTCGTTCACGTACGGCGGGACGACGATGCTCCAGTACCCGCCGACGCTCTTCGCCGAGGAGCTGCTGCGCGGTGTCACGTATGTGATCCCGCTGGCCTTCGTCAACTGGCTGCCCGCGCTGTATGTGCTGGGCCGCCCGAATCCGCTGGGCCTGCCCGGCTGGATCGGCTTCGCCGCGCCGCTGGTCGCGCTCGGCTTCGCGGCGCTCGCGGGGCTGGTCTGGCGGGCGGGGCTGCGCGCGTATCAGAGCACGGGGAGCTGAGGAACCATGGATGACTTCATCGAACTCGTCGACCTCCAGAAGGTGTTCGAGGTGCGGCGCCGGGCCGGGCTGCTGCGCCGGGAGCGGCGCGAGGTGCGCGCGGTGGACGGCATCAGCTTCCGGGTGCGGCGCGGGGAGATGGTCGGCTACATCGGCCCGAACGGCGCCGGGAAGTCCACCACGATCAAGATGCTGACCGGCATCCTGGTGCCCAGCGGCGGGCGGCTGCGGGTCGCCGGGATCGATCCGGCCCGGGAGCGGACGCGGCTGGCACGCCGCATCGGGGTGGTCTTCGGGCAGCGCACGACCCTGTGGTGGGATCTGCCGCTGCGCGACTCGTACGCGCTGGTGCGGCGGATGTACCGGATTCCCGACGACCGCTACCGGGAGAACCTGGACCGCTGTGTCGAACTGCTGGACCTGGGCGACCTGCTGGACGTGCCGGTCCGTCAGCTCTCACTCGGCCAGCGGATGCGCGGCGACATCGCGGCCGCTCTGCTGCACGACCCCGAGGTGCTGTATCTGGACGAGCCGACGATCGGTCTCGACGTGGTCAGCAAGGCGAAGGTGCGGGGCTTCCTGCGCGAGGTGAACGCGGAGCACGGCACCACGGTGCTGCTGACCACCCACGATCTGACCGATATCGAACAATTGTGCAAGCGGGTGATGGTCATCGACCACGGCCGGCTGGTGTACGACGGCGGTCTTGACGGGCTGCACGCGGTGGGCGGGAGCGAACGCACCCTGGTGGTGGACCTGGAGCGGGAGCTGCCGCCGATCGACGTCCCCGGCGCGCGGACCGTGCGGGTCGAGGGGCCGCGGCAGTGGCTGGCGTTCCCAGCCGCCGCGAGCGCGGCGCCCCTCGTCGCGGCGGTGGCCGACGGATATCCGCTGGTGGACCTGTCGGTGCGGGAGCCGGAGATCGAGGATGTGATCGCCCGCATGCTGTACCCCGAGCGGGAGGCTGAAGAGGGCGCGGAAGAGGGGGCGTCGTATGGGGCGGTCAGGGCGGTCGGTCCGCATTAGTCTGTCCGTATGACAATTGAGGGATCTTCCCAGGGAGCGGCCCCCGATCTTCCGGGCGGGTCCCCGGTGCGCGCCTCCGACGCCGTCGAGATGCGCGCCTCCGACGCCGAGCGCGAGCGCATCGCCGAGGTGCTGCGGGACGCCGTCGCCGAAGGCCGCCTGGACATGGAGGAGTTCGAGGAGCGGCTGGAGGCGGCCTACACGGCGCGCACCCACGCCCAGCTGGAGCCGCTGGTACGGGACCTCCCGGCGTCCGGCGCGGCGGCCGCCGCCGACCCCCTGCCCGCGCCCACCGCCGCCCCGGACGGCTGGGCCGAGCGGATCGGCGGCGCCCCGACGTCGAGGATGGGCGTCGCGGTCATGGGCGGCTTCGGCCGCAAGGGCACCTGGACCGTGCCCCGCGCCTTCACCGCCGTCGCCCTCATGGGCGGCGGCGAGATCGATCTGCGGGAGGCCCGCTTCGAGGGCCGCGAGGTCGTGATCCGCTGCTTCGCTTTCATGGGCGGGATCGAGGTCATCGTGCCGCCGGACCTGGAGACGCACGTCAGCGGCATCGGCATCATGGGCGGCTTCGACCACGGAGGCTCGGCCGACGGTGACCCCACCGGCCCGCGGGTGACCATCACGGGCGTGGCGGTCTTCGGCGGGGTCAATGTCCAGCGCAAGCTCCGCAAGGAGGAGCAGAAGCGGCTCAAGGCGGAGCGCCGCCGGGAGAAGGAGGCGCGTCGGGAGGAGCTGCGCGCCGCGCGCCGTGAGCGCCGTGCGGAGCTGGGGGAGCGGCAGGCCGAGCGCCGCGCCCGCAGGCACGACCTCGGCCACTAGAGGCTTACAGCTCGGCGGCCGCGCTCCCCCGGAGGTAGTCGAGGGGGAGCGCCCGGGCCATCGCCCGGTAGCCCTCGTCGCTCGGGTGCAGATGGTCGCCCGAGTCGTACGCCGGGCGCATCCGCAGTGGCTGCGCCGGATCGCGCAGCGCCTTGTCGAAGTCCACGACCTCGTCGAAGACCTTCCCGGCCCGGATCTGGGCGTTGACCCGCTCGCGCACGGAGTCCAGCAGCGGGGTGTAGCCGCGGTGGCCGTAGAACGGCGACAGGGTGGCCCCTATGACCCGCATGCCCCGGGCGTGCGCCTGCTCGGTCAGCCGCCGCAGCCCGTCCACGATCTTGTCGGGGTCGGTCTGATGGGGGATGCGCAGGACGTCGTTGATGCCCAGCTCGATGATCACGGCCTTGACGTTCGTACGGTCCAGCACGTCCCGTCCGAAGCGGGAGAGGCCGCTGGGGTTGTTCGGCGGGAACTGGGTGCCGTCGGTCAGCACCCGGTTGCCGCTGATGCCCTGGTTGAGCACGCCGAGGCGGGGCGCGCCGGGCTCGGTGCGCAGCCGCTCGGCGAGGAAGTCGGTCCACCGGTGGTTGGCCCCGGCGGTGGAGGTGATGCCGTCGGTGATCGAGTCGCCGAGCACCGCGACGGCGCCCTGGGCCTCCTTGGACCACACGTCGACGCCGCTCAGATAGCGCCAGAACGGACTCTGTTCGGTGTACGCGGCGCCCGCCGTGTCCTCCGTACGGTCACCGCGCGCCAGGTACGAGGTCTGGCGGGCGTGCGGGTGGTACGTCACCGAGCCCGACGCCTGCGGGGCGTAGGTGGTGACCAGCAGGTCGGCGGCGGTCGGGATGTTCATGCGCACCGGGTCGCTGGTGGCGGCCTGGCCGGGCGGGATGGTCACCCAGGAGCGGTTGTCGAAGGTGAGCCTCCGCATGGTGTCCGCGGCGGCCGTCGGGTTGCTGGGGGCGGCCGCCAGGGCCAGCGAGGCATGCGTGATCGTCAGCGGGCGGGCGCTGTAGAGGTTGGAGAGCTGGATGCGGGCGCCGGTGCCGCCGATGCTGGTGTGGACGACGTTCCGTATCGACATGCCGGACAGGCCGCGCAGCGTGTTCGGCTCGGCCGCGGCGGCGGACGCCGCCCAGGTGCCCACCCAGGACCCCGACGACGCCGGTGCCGCCGAGTTACGGGTACCCTGCGCGGACTCGTTCAGCTCCCGGTCCCGGCCGCCGACCCCGACGAATATCGCGGTCGAGACGAGGACCACCACAGCCGCCAGCGCAGCGAACACGGCATAGGCCGTGCGTCTGGGCATGGGGGGCACGCTCATGGGCGGAGGTCTCCTCGGGCAACGGAGCCCGAGGCTCCGAATGTGAACGGGAACGGCGAGCGACGCTGCTTCGCCGATGCGGTCCGGTCGGTCCTCCATGATCCCATGTCCGGACAGAGGTCCGCCTGTCGGCCTGCCCCCGGTTGGACGGGGTCGCTCGACCAGACAGACGACGGGAACTCGCCGTTCGTTCCCCTCAGGGACGAGTGAGACAGGAACGAGACAATACCGAGGGGACGGCTCGATCGGGTGGAGCGTATGAACCGGACAACGACGGATGAAACGGGGCCCGAAGGGGCGCCGCCGCCCGGCGCGAGGGCGGCCGCCGGTGGTGTCGTCGCGTTCGCCGACACCCCCCTCGACGAGGAGCGGCGGCGCGGTGTGCGCCGGATGAAGACCATCGCCACGGGCATGCTGCTCGCCGTCGCGCTGGTGTACGCGCTCGCCAAGTGGGCGCAGGGTTCCGGCGCCGGGGCCTGGGCCGGGTATGTGGCCGCGGCCGCCGAGGCGGGCATGGTCGGCGCGCTCGCCGACTGGTTCGCCGTCACCGCCCTGTTCCGGCGGCCGATGGGGCTGCCCATCCCGCACACCGCCATCATCCCCACCAAGAAGGACCAGCTCGGCACGACCCTGGGCGACTTCGTCGGCGAGAACTTCCTCTCCGGCGACGTCGTACGGATGCGGCTGCGCGCCGTCGGCATCGGCAGCCGCCTCGGCACCTGGCTGGCCGAACCCGCGCACGCCGACCGGGTGACGGCCGAGTTGGCGACCGCGCTGCGCGGCGCGCTCACCGTGCTGCGCGACTCCGACGTACAGGCCGTGGTCGGCGAGGCGATCACACGGCGCGCGGACGCCCAGGAGATCGCGCCGGGGCTCGGCAAGCTGCTGGAGCGGATCGTCGCGGACGGCGGCCACCACCGGGCCGTTGACCTGGTGTGCGTCCACGCCCACGACTGGCTGGTCGAGCACAACGAGTCGGTGATGGACGCGGTGACCGGCGGCGCGCCCGGCTGGACGCCGCGGTTCGTGGACCGCAAGGTCGGCGAGCGCGTCTACCGGGAACTGCTGCGGTTCGTCCGTGAGATGCGCGACATGCCGGACCATCCGGCGCGCGGCGCCGTGGACCGCTTCCTGTCCGACTTCGCCGGTGACCTCCAGTCGGACAGTGACACCCGGAGCCGGGTCGAACGGCTCAAGGGCGAGGTGCTGGGCCGCGGCGAGGTGCAGGACCTCATCGCCTCCACCTGGGCCTCGGTCCGTTCGATGATCGTCGCGGCCGCCGAGGACGAGCGCAGCGAGCTGCGGCTGCGGGCCCGGGCGGCGATCCTGTCGCTGGGCACGCGGATGGTGACGGACCCTCGGATGCGGGGCAAGATCGACGGCTGGCTGGAGGACGCGGCCGTCTATGTGGTGACGACCTATCGGAACGAGATCACCTCGCTGATCACCGAGACGGTCGCCGGCTGGGACGCGGAGCACACCTCCCGGAAGATCGAGGCCCACATCGGCCGCGACCTCCAGTTCATCCGGATCAACGGCACCGTGGTGGGCGCGCTCGCGGGGCTCGTCATCTACACCATCTCGCGGGCGCTGGGCGGCGGCTGACGGGACGTGTGTCTGGCAGGTGCGCGCCGCAGGGCTTATGGTGCCCCTCCCGGTGGCCTGGGTGGGGAGGTCGGTGTGCGACGGCGGCGCCCAGAAAAAGGACAGGTGCTGGCCCGGGTTCTGTGGACCGGCGGCGAGATCGCCGTCACGATCGGAATCGTCGTGCTCCTGCTGGTCGTCCACGAGCTGTGGTGGACCAACCGGGAGGCGCGGGAGGGCGCGAAGCGCCAAGTGGCGGAGCTGGAGCGGCAGTGGGGCACCGACGATCCCACGGTGCCCACGTCCGGCACCGGCCAGGACGGTACGGAACCCGGGGACACCTCGGGTACGGGCGGTGCGCGCCGTGAGAAGGACGGCGAGGTGACCGTGACCTCGCAGGACGGGACCCCGCGCCGCGACCGGACGTACGCGGTGATCCGCATCCCGCGCATCGGGCTCACGGCCCCGCTCGCCGAGGGCATCAGCAAGCCGCACGTCCTCAACAAGGGGTACGTGGGCCACTACCCGGGAACCGCCCAGCCCGGGCAGCCGGGCAACATGGCGCTCGCTGGCCACCGCAATACCCACGGGGAGCCGTTCCGCCACCTCGACGAGGTGCGCCCGGGGGACAAGGTGAGCATCGAGACCGCCGCCGCCCGCTATACGTACGTCGTCGAGCGCATCCTGCCGCGCACCTCGCCTTCCGACGGCACGGTGATCGCGAAGGTGCCGTACAGCTCGGTCCATCCGCGCTACCGCTACACCGAGCCCGGCTCCTACCTCACGCTGACCACCTGCACCCCCGAATACACCTCCCGCTACCGCCTGGTGGTGTGGGCCAAGCTGACGCTGGCCGCGCCGCGCGTTGTCGGTGGTGCCCCTTAGAGTGGTTGTGGCTGAGTGGAGAGGGGGAGCCGCATGACGCATCGCATCGGCATGACGCATCGCATCGAGACGCTGCGCCTGCACCTGGGCGTGCTCCTCTTCCTGCTGACCGGCGCCCTGCTCACCCAGACCGGGCTGATCAGCGCCGTCGCCCTCGCCGCCACCACCGCTGCCACCGCCGCCGTCGCGGCAGCGCTGCTGACCTGCGCGCTGCTCGCCGCCCGGGCCCGGGTGCCCGCGCCCGCTGGGCGCATACGCACCGCGATACGGGACCGGGAGCGCCGCACCGCGTTCCTGCCGCAGCGGGACCCCGATGCCGCGGGCCGACCCAGGCCCCGGGCGCCCGGCCGTCGCCTCCCGACGGCCGCGTAGGCGCACGCACCCGCAGCATCCCGCAGCACCACCCTGCCGCCGCGCCCACGCCGCTCGTCACGCCGGTCCGTTTTTTCCTCGGTCCATCCGGCCCATGACGAGACCCGTGGAGGGCTCCCATGTCTGTTTTCGCATCCCTCGGCACCCTGCTGACCACCCTGGCCGACCGGCTCGATCCGCTCTTCGGGGCCTCGGCGACCGCCGCCGCGATCGTCGTGTTCACCCTGTGTGTCCGGGCCGCGCTCCATCCGCTCGCCAGGGCGGCGGCGCGCGGCGAGAAGACGCGCGCCGCGCTGGCGCCGAAGATCGCCGAGCTGAGCCGCAAGCACAAGAACGACCCCGAGCGGCTGCGCCGCGCCATGGCCGACCTCCAGGCCAAGGAGGGGGCGTCCCCGCTGGCGGGCTGTCTGCCGACCCTGATCCAGCTGCCGGTGTTCTTCGTGATGTACCACGTGTTCTCCACCGGCAGCGGCGCCGGGGACCTGCTCGATCACACGCTGGCCGGTGCCCCGCTCGACGGCCGCTGGGGCGGGGCGTTCGCGGGGCAGGAGGGGCTGGTCTACCTCGGCCTGTTCACGCTGATCGCGGCCGTCGCGACCTGGACGTATGTCCGCACCCGCAGGGCGGCCCGCGACGCGGTGGCGGCCCCCGGCACGTCCGGTGCGGCCGGGGCGCCCGGTGCGGCCGGGGTGGCGCGGGTGCTGCCGCTGCTGTCGTTCGGCACGCTCGTCACCGCCGCCGTGGTGCCGCTGGCCGCCGCGCTCTACCTCGCGACCAGCACCACCTGGACCGCGGTGGAGCGGGTCCTGCTGCTGCGAGGGCGGTGACCAGGGGAGACGGAGGGCGAGGCCCCGGTCCAGTCCGTGAACGGGGTCTTGCGGGGCGCATGAGGCTCATGCAGGATCGAGCGGCCAGAGGCCATGGTGTAGCCCCTGGCCACCGTCCTGACCCCAGGGAGTTGTGAGGATGAAGCTGCTGCGTGTCGGACCGGCCGGGGCGGAACGCCCTGCCCTCCTCGACCAGAACGGCACCCTCCGCGACCTGTCCGGCCTGGTCCCGGACATCGACGGGACGCTGCTCGCCGACGAGGCGGCGCTCGCCCGGATTCGCGCGGCGGCCGAGGCCGAGGGCGCCGACGCGCTGCCGGTGATCCAGGACGGCGGCGTACGGGTCGGCCCTCCGCTGGGCCGCATCGGCAAGATCGTGTGCATCGGGCTGAACTACCACGATCACGCCGCCGAGACCGGCGCCGCCATCCCCGAGGAGCCGATCCTCTTCATGAAGGCCCCCGACACGGTCATCGGCCCCGATGACACGGTGCTGGTGCCGCGCGGCAGCGTGAAGACCGACTGGGAGGTGGAGCTGGCCATCGTCATCGGCCGCACCGCCCGCTACCTCGACTCCGACGAGGCCGCCCTCGCCGCCGTCGCGGGCTACGCGGTCGCGCACGACGTCTCCGAGCGGGAATTCCAGATCGAGCGCGGCGGCCAGTGGGACAAGGGCAAGAACTGCGAGACGTTCAACCCGCTGGGCCCCTGGCTGGTCACCGCCGACGAGGTCCCCGACCCGCAGGCCCTCGGCCTGCGGCTGTGGGTCAATGGCGAGATCAAGCAGAACGGCACGACGGCCGAGCAGATCTTCGGCGTCGCCCATGTGGTGCGCTACCTCAGCCAGTTCATGACCCTCTACCCGGGCGATGTCATCAACACCGGCACCCCGGCGGGCGTCGCCATGGGCCGCCCCGAGCCCAAGCCGTATCTGCGGGCCGGGGACGTGGTGGAGCTGGAGATCGACGGGCTGGGCCGCCAGCGCCAGGAGTTCAAGGACGCCTGAGCCGTACGCCGGACGTTCGGCGCGGCCCCCGGACGCCACCGGCGTACGGGGGCCGCTGGGCTTACTTGAGCGCCCGCTTCGCCTGCTGGGGCGTGGCGCTCGGCGTCGAGCCGTACGCCTTCAGGAAGCGGTCGCGGAAGTGGTTCATCTTCCACACCGGGGTGTCCGCGCGGGGCATCAGCCCGTCCGCCCAGTTCCAGTCGGCGATGCGCTTCAGCACCTTCGGGTCGTGGGCGACGATGGACACCGGCACGTCCCGGCTCGCGTGGTTGCCGCTGACCCGGGCCAGCGGCTGGTGGTCGCCGAGGAAGACCAGCACGGTGTTCTTGTTGCCGTACTTGATCACGTAGTTGATGAGGGTGTTCACCGAGTACTGCACGGACTTGCCGTATTCCTGCTTCACCTTGGTGGAGTCGGTGAACACGTCCTCGGGCCGCTTGCCCGCCTTCTCGATGCCCTTGTAGACCGAGCCGTTGCCGACCTTGCTCCACGGGATGGTCTTCGGGATGGGCGCCCAGGGCTGGTGGCTGGAGGTCAGGATGTTCAGCGCCATCAGCGGCTTGTCGTGCTTCCTGCCGTGCTCCAGCTGCTCGAACGCCTTCAGCGCGTACTGGTCGGGCATGGTCGACCAGCTGAACTTCGGGCCCTTGTAGCCCAGCTCGCGCGAGTCGTAGACGTGGTCGAGACCGTAGTACTTGCCCTCCGGCCAGCTCTTCTGGACGCCCGGCATGATGCCGACCGTCCGCCAGGCGCCGGTGCGCTGGAAGGCGCGAGTGATGGACAGGTGGTCGCCCGCGGTGACGGTGCGGTAGCGGTTCTGGTTGTCGATCCACAGGCCGGTCAGGAAGGTGGAGTGGCCCAGCCAGCTGTTGCCGCCGTACGTCGCCGAGGTGAGCCAGCCGCTCTTGGCGGCGAACCCGGCCTTGTCCAGACGGCCGGTTGCCTTCTTGAGCGCCGAGTCGACGCCGGGCGCGATGGCCGGGTCCTCGATCGCGCTGCGGCCGTAGCTCTCGATGAAGGTGATCATCATGTCCTTGCCGCGCAGCCCGGTCAGCAGCTGATCACCGGGGGTGTCGCCGTAGGTGTCGAAGGCGGCGATCTTCTTGAACTCCTTCTCGTCCTTGATCGTCTTCTCCACCCGCTCGGCCCGGTCCTGGACCAGCGCTGAGGTGCTGCGGGACGCCACCGGCAGCCCCGCGACCTGCGCGCCGACCGACGCGCACACGACCCAGACGGTCCCGGCCACGAGGGTCGTGCGGGTCGCCACGACGCTGTTGCGCGCCATGACGTTGCCGATCCGGAGGACCGCCAGCGTCATCAGGGCGAGCAGGGCGAGGGCGAGCAGCGCGATACCGACCACGGCGGCCGCGGCTGCCGTCTGGCCGACCGAGTCCTCCAGGTACGACTGGGCGTCGTCGAACAGGATCCAGTCGAGCACCACGTTGAAGCCGCGGCCCAGGAACTCGTTGAAGCCCATGTCCAGCATGTTGAGGATGGCCAGCGCGCCGAGGAACAGCCCGGCCAGCACCGCCACCACTCTCCGGGCCACGGTCGGCAGGAGCAGCAGCAGACCGGCCCCGAAGATCAGCTCCACGGGTATGCGGGTGAAGTGGTCGACCGTGAGGAGTTCGAGCTTCGTCGGCAGCAGCAGGGCGACGAAGACCAGGGCGACGGACAGCCCGGTGACCGTCCACGACAGGGCACGCGCCGCGACGGGATACCGCCCCCGCCAGCCCCCGCGCCCGGCGACGGCCTGGTCCGGTCCGGGCCCGTCGTCGTCGGTGCCGTCACCGGCGGTGGCGGCACCCAGCAGCTCGCCCGGTGCGTCGTCGTCTTCGGCGGCTTTGCCGTCGGCGTTGTCCTTGTCGTCGTCGCCGTCGTCCTCGGTGCCGTTCTCGGTGCCGCCCTTGCCTTCGGAGTCGCCCTCGGGGTTTCTGCCCGGGTCCTCGGCGTTGGCATCCGGCTTTCGCTCCGGCGGGCGGTCTACGAGGGTTTCGCCCTCCTCCGGGGCAGCCTTGTCGGCGTCGTCCTTGTCCGGCTGCTGGCGCATCCCGAAGGTCCTTCCATGCGTGGCCCGGTGGTGACACGGCGGACCAGACTCGGGCATCGAGGGCCGCCGTTATCCCGTACGGTCCGGCGGCCGGAAGTGTTCAGTCTCCACGCTGCTCTGACCCGCACCAACGGCGAGGGTATGTACTGGCTGACTCATTCGAGACGCGCGGTGAAGACGCCGCGCTGGTACTTCGGAGCGAAGACCAGATGTGCGTGCAGGGTGTAGACGGCCGCCCGCGCCGCGTGCCCGAGCAGCCCGGCGGCCAGGCCGCGGCGGCGCGCCGCGGTGGTGACGAACAGCCGGGCGACCGCGGCGAGCCCTTCGGCCGGGGCGCCGATGGCGTCCGCGAGGGCGGGATCGGTCCGGGTGAGCATCACATGGCCGAGCACGGCTGAGCCCTGTACGGCCGAGCCCCGTACCGCGGGCCCTTCGGTCGCGACCCAGGCGCCGAGCATCCCGTCCGGCGTCAGCCAGCCCTCGGGGTCGTCGGGCCAGTGGACCGGGTAGCGGTCGGCGCGCTGCACGGTCGCGAGCGCGGTGACGCAAGCGGCCAGGTCCTGGCCGGTTCGGGGGCGTACCGTCGCTTCGGGCACCGCTGGATCATGGCATGGCGCGGTCGACGCTGCGCAGGGTTATCAGGGCCCCGGCCAGGAAGGCCAGGCCCGCGATGACCAGGGCCGTGCGCAGTCCGGCCAGGGTGTCCGCGGCGGCCAGGGCGCCGAGGAGGGCGACGCCGATGACGCCGCCGGTCTGGCGGGCCGCGTTGATCACGCCGGAGGCGAGTCCGGCCTGCTCGCCGGGGACGCCGTCGGTGACGGCCGTCGTCGCGGCGGGCATGGTGAACGACATCCCGAAGCCGGTGGCCATCAGCGGCAGCACCAGCAGCGGATACGGAACGTGCGCCGCCGCGGCGAGCAGTCCGGCCAGCGCGAGCAGCCCCGCGCCGCCCGTGACCAGGCCGATCAGCAGCGTCGGCCGCGGGCTGCCGACGCGGGCGGTGAAGCGTCCGGACAGCCAGGAACCGGCCGCCACCACGCCCATCTGCGGCAGCAGCGCGAGCCCGGCGAGCAGCGCGGAGTAGTGCAGGGCCTGCTGGAAGTAGAGGTTGACGACGAACAGTTCGCCGTAGAAGCCGAGGTTGATCAGCAGGCCGACCGCCGTGCCCCCGGCGAAGGTGGGCGTACGGAACAGCCCGAGCGGCAGCATCGGCGCGCGCACGCTCCGTTCGACGGCGACGAACCCGGCGGCCGCCAGGACGAACACCAGCGCACCGACCGCCACCAGCGCGTTCACCCCGGAGCGGCCGCCCTCGATCATGGCGAGCGCCAGCGCGGTGAGCGCCGTGACGCCGGTGAGCTGCCCGGCCGCGTCCAGCCCCTTGCCGGTCTGCGGGCGCGGTGACGGTACGTACCGTGCGGTGAGTGCCATCGCGGCAAGACCGATGGGCACGTTGACGAAGAACACCCACCGCCAGCCCACCGCGGCGACCAGGACGCCGCCGAGGAGCGGGCCGCCCGCCGCGGCCACCCCGGCGATGCCGCCCCACACCCCGACGGCGCGGGCGCGCGTCGTCCGGTCGGTGTACGCGGCCCGCAGCAGCGCCAGCGAGGCCGGTACCGACAGGGCCGCGCCCGCCCCCTGCGCCACCCGCGCGAGCACCAGCACCGGTACGCCGGGGGCCAGCCCGCAGCCGAACGACGCCGCCACGAACAGCCCCAGCCCGGCCTGGAACACCCGCCGGGCGCCGAAGCGGTCCGCGAGCGCGCCGCCGGACAGCAGCCCGGCCGCCAGCACCAGCAGATAGCCGTCGACGACCCACTGGAGGCCGTTCACACCCGCGCGCAGATCGGCCCGCAGGGCAGGCAGGGCGACGTTCACGATCGTGCTGTCGAGGATGACCATGAAGTAGCCCGTACACACCGCGACCAGCGCGAACGACAGGACGCGCGCCGGTTCGCGAGCGGTGGATATGTCCGGGGTGCCGGTTTTCGTCGCCATGGACTTCACCGTAGGCGCGGGAAACTTCGGTGCCCGGCGAAGCGAGCCCGCTGTGAAGCGAGGGCGCCGTTCAGGAAGGCAGGAACCGTTCCAGCGCGTCCACCACCAGCGCGTGGTCCTCCGCCTGCGGCAGACCGCTGACAGCGACCGTGCCGACGACGCCCGTGCCCGTCACATGGAGCGGGAAGGCGCCGCCGTGCGCGGCGTAGCGGTCGGGGTCGAGCCGCGAGGACTCCTCGAAGGTCGTGCCCTTCGCCCGGAAGCGGGTGCCGACGAGGTAGGAGGAGGCCGCGTAGCGGTCGACGACCCGGCACTTGCGCTCCAGCCAGGCGTCGTTGTCGGCCGTGGTGCCGGGCAGGGCGCGATGGAAGAGGCGCTGGCCGTTGCGGCGCACGCCGATGGTGACGGCCGCGCCGCGCGCCTCGGCCAGCTCGGCGATCAGGCAGCCGAGGCGCCAGGCGTCGTCATGGGAGAGGGAGGGCAGGCGCAGTTGCCGGTCCTGCTCCTCCAGCCGCGCGACGAGGGCGGCGAGGTCGGCGAGGTCCGAGTCCGGGGTGGGGGTGCTCACGCGGCGCCCCCGACGCCGTTCCCGATACGGACCGTACGGCCCTCCGTCGCCGACACCCGGGCCGCCTCCAGCACCCGCAGCGCCGCGGCCGCCTCGGCCGCGGTGACCGGCGGCGGGGTGCCCTCGCGCAGTGCGGTGGCGATGGCGGCGTAGTACGCGGGGTAGTCGCCGGGGGCGGTCGGCACGGCCCGCCCGCCGCCGGTCAGCGGCGACTCGCCCGCGCCCAGCCGCCCCCACGCGGACTCGGGCTCGGCGCCCCAGGCCCCGGACTCCGTGGGGCGCAGCCCCTCGCGGAGGGCCGCTTCCTGCGGGTCGAGGCCGTACTTCACATAGCCCGCCTCGCTGCCCAGCACCCGGAAGCGCGGGCCGAGCTGGGCGGTGATCGCGCTCATCCACAGCTGCGAGCGGACGCCGTTCGCGTGGTGGACGGCGATGAACGTGTCGTCGTCGGCCTCCGCCCCGGCGCGGCGCACGTCGACCTCGGCGTAGACGGAGACGGCCGGGCCGAAGAGGGTGAGCGCCTGGTCGACCAGATGGCTGCCCAGGTCGTACAGCAGCCCGCCGATCTCGGCCGGGTCGCCGGACTCCCGCCAGCCGCCCTTGGTCTGCGGCCGCCACCGCTCGAAGCGCGACTCGAAGCGCAGCACGTCGCCGAGCGCGCCGTCGGCGAGGAGCTTGCGCAGGGTCAGGAAGTCGTTGTCCCAGCGGCGGTTCTGGAAGACGCTCAGCAGCAGTCCGCGCGACGCGGCGAGCGCGGCCAGCTCCTCCGCCTCAGCGGCGGTCCCGGCCAGCGGCTTGTCCACGACGACCGGCAGCCCGGCTTCGAGCGCGGCGCGCGCGAGCGGGACGTGGGTGCGGTTGGGGGAGGCGATGACGATCAGGTCCAGCTCACCGGCCCGGGCCCACAGCTCGTTGGCGGACGCGGCGATCCGCACGCCCGGGTGCTCGTCGCGGGCCTGCTGCTGCCGCTCGGGGCTGGCGGTGACGACGGTGTCGAGGGCGAGGCCGTCGGCGGCGGCGATCAGGGGCGCGTGGAAGACGGATCCCGCGAGCCCGTAGCCGATCAGCCCGGCCCGGAGCGTGCTGGTGTCCCTGCTGTTGGCATCCATGCCGCCACTTTGACAACAGTGTTGCGAAAGCGCAAGCGATGGTCACAATGGGGGTGTGAACAGCACGATGTCGAGGGCGGCGGCCGGGCCCGGAGCCAATCTGTCCGCCCTGCGCAGCCATAACGCCGCCCTCGTCCTGCGCCTGTTGCGGGATGCGGGCGAGGACGGCGTCAGCAGGCTGGAGCTGGCCGACCGCACCGGCCTCACCCCGCAGGCCGTCAGCAAGATCACCGCGCGGCTGCGGGCCGAGGGCCTGGCGGCCGAGGCGGGCCATCGCGCCTCGACCGGCGGCAAGCCGCGCACCGTCCTGCGCCTGGTCCCGGACGCCCGCCACGCGATCGGCCTGCACCTGGACCGCGACGAGCTGACGGCCGTCCTGGTCGACCTCGCGGGCACCCCGGTGGCTCTCCGTACGGCACGCTTCGACTTCGGCGCGGAGGCGGAGACGGCACTGACGGCGGCCGCGTCGGAGGTCGGGGCGCTGATCGCCGACGCGCCCGGGGGCGGGCTGCTCGGGGTGGGGGTCGCCGCTCCAGGGCCGCTCGACCACGGCTCCGGCGTACTCCACCGGGTCACCGGCTTCCCGCAGTGGGACGGGCTGCCGCTGCGCGACGCGCTCGCCGAACGGCTCGGCCTGCCCGTCGTCCTCGACAAGGACACCAACGCCGCCGCCCTCGGCCTCGCGGCCCCGGCCGTCCCCGCCGACTCGTTCGCGTATCTGCACCTGGGCACCGGCCTCGGCGCCGGGCTCGTGCTCGACGGCGGCGTGTACCGGGGTGCGCGGACGGACGCGGGGGAGTTCGGGCACCAGGTCGTCCAGCTCGACGGGCCGCGCTGCGGCTGCGGCAACTACGGCTGTCTCGAAGCGCTGTGCCTGGCCGCCGTCGCCCGCGGCGCCCGGACGCAGGCGGCCCGGCTGCTCGGCGTCGGCGCGGCCAACCTCGTACGGCTCCTCGACATCGACCGGGTGCTGCTCGGCGGCCGGATCGTGCTGGCCGCCCCCGAGTCGTACGTACGCGGCGTGGCCGCCGTGCTCGCCGAGGACGCCGCCCGCACCAACCGCCCCACGGTCCCGGTCGATGTCGTACGCGGCGGGGCGCGGGCGGTGGTCGAGGGCGCGGCGCAGCTCGTGCTCGCCCCGCTCTTCGCATTGGGCTGATCGAGGGTTTGTTGACGGCCAGTCGGGGTCAATCGGCGGCCCGCGCGGTGTGTCGGCGTGCGGACGCGGAATGTGCCGGAGTGCTCGGGGATACGCCGCTGCCAGCAGAGGTCACCCATGCGACTGCCCACCGTCCTGTCCCTCCGCGCCGCCCGCTCCCTCCGTACCGCCCTGCCCGCGGCCGCGCTCGCGCTCACCCCGGCCCTGTACGGGGTGAGCGCGCACGCCGCCGCGGCCGAACCCGCACCGACCTGCGGGGACGAGACCGCCTCCGACTTCCCCGTCGAGACCCGGCTGCACGGCGGCCCCGACCACTACGCGCGGGGCGGGGGATGGCAGGAGTGGCACCTGGAACTGCGCAACACCACGAACGCCGAGTGCCGGGCCGTCCACCCCGTCGCGGTCCTCGTCGACCAGGGCCATGCGCTGCGGCCCCGTCAGATCCAGTTGGAGTTCCTGGATCCGTACGCCGACGGCGGCACCTGGCGGGACGTGTCCTTCCAGACGACCGACGAGGACGAGAACATCGGGGTGTTCGAGAAGGACTTCAAGGGGTTCACCGTGGCGGCCGGGAAGACGGTCGACGTCCAGATACGCTCCCGCTTCACCTCTGACGCCCCCTTGGGCCCGGTCACGGCCAACGCCATCGCCGTACAGCGGCGCGCGGACGACGGGAACTGGGTCGGGGAGTCCAACGACTACGCGTTCCGGATCGACGCGGTGGCAGGCGCCGAGGCGGACGCCACGTCGGGGGCGGAGACCGCGCCGGTGCCGGTGCCGCCGGTGCCGGAGCCGGAGCCGGACGCGAGGCCGGATGCGAAGCCGAGCGCCGAGCCCAGCGGCGAGCCGAGCCCCACGCCGACCCCGACCCGCCGCCTGGAGCGGAGCCCGATGGCGGTGCCGCAGAGTCCGGATGCCGCCGAGCCGGACCAGGGCTCCGATGAGGACCTGGACGTGGATACGGATCCGGGCACCGGCACGGACGGGACGGGCGCCGCGGACGAGGCGGATACGGAGGCGGACGACACCGGTACGGACACCAGTGCCGACGCCGGTACGGACACCAGTACCGACAGCGGTACGGACACCGGCACGGAGACGGGCTCCGACACCGGCGCCGACCTCGGCACCGAGACCGGCACCGGCACCGAAACCGACACGGGCACCGGGACCGACCCCGGCTACGACACCGAAGACCCCAGTACCGAAGACCCCAGTACCGAAGACCCCGGCGCCGAAGACCCCGGGGCCGCCGAAACCGACCCCGGCCAGGACCAGGGCGACGACCAGCAGGACGACCAGCGCGAAGATCAGCGCGACGACGAGGGCGACACCGAGCAGGGCCACACCGGGCGACACTGGAAGCCGGAGCTGGCCGCCACAGGCCGTGACGTCCGGCTCGCCGGACTCGGTGTCCTCAGTGCCGGGATGGTGGCCGCGGGTGCCGCCCTCGTCGCGAAGTCCCGGCGCGCGAGGCGCTGAGGGACGCTGCCGCTAACCGCCCCGGGGCCCCTCGCCCCGGCGGCGGAGCTCGTCGTCGACCTTGTCCGAGCCGCGCTGGATCTGCTCCGAGTGCTTGCCGCCGGTCTTCTTGTCGGCGGTGTCCGCCCCCTTGCGTGCGGCCTGTCGGCTCTTGTCGGGGTTCTTGGCGATCGCGTCCTTCAGCTTGTCCATGATGCCCATGGCGGTTCTCCTTACGGTTACCGTCGGCTCGGGTCGCGTTCCCCCTCACCTCAGGATCGGACAGCTGTGCGGGTCTGTCGCGCCGAGGGCGCGCTGAGGCCGCGAAGCCCCCGGTTAGGCTGTTGGCGTCGCCAGACGCCCAGAGGGGTCACACGGTCAAGCCGAGCGGAGAGCAAGCAGTGGCAGAGCGCAAGCCGATCGAGTCATGGCTCACCGACATGGACGGGGTGCTGATGCACGAGGGCATACCAGTGCCCGGTGCCGACGCCTTCATCAAGCGGCTGCGCGAGTCCGGCAGGCCGTTCCTCGTGCTCACCAACAATTCGATCTACACCCCGCGCGATCTGCACGCCCGGCTGTCCCGGATCGGCCTCGACGTGCCGGTGGAGAACATCTGGACGTCGGCGCTGGCCACCGGCCAGTTCCTGGACGAGCAGCGGCCCGGCGGCACCGCGTATGTGATCGGGGAGGCGGGGCTGACGACCGCCCTGCACGACATCGGTTACGTCCTGACCGACGTCGAGCCGGACTACGTCGTGCTCGGCGAGACCCGTACGTACAGCTTCGAGGCGCTGACCAAGGCGATCCGCCTGATCAACGACGGCGCCCGGTTCATCGCGACCAACCCCGACGAGACCGGCCCCTCGGCGGAGGGCGCGCTGCCCGCCACGGGCTCGGTCGCGGCGCTGATCACCAAGGCGACGGGCCAGGAGCCGTACTTCGTCGGCAAGCCGAATCCGCTGATGATGCGCGCCGGGCTGAACGCGATCGGCGCGCACTCCGAGAGCAGCGCGATGATCGGGGACCGGATGGACACGGACGTACGGGCCGGTCTGGAGGCGGGCATGGAGACGTTCCTCGTGCTCACCGGCGTGACCCAGGCCGACCAGGTGGACCGCTTCCCGTACCGGCCGTCCACCGTCGTGGACTCGATCGCGGACCTCGTGGAACGCGTCGTCTGATCGCCCCCGTCTGAGCACCCGTTCGGAGCAGGACCGGGTCCGCAGCGGATGCGGTGCCCGGCCCGGCGCGTGAGCCTCGAGGTGGGAGGTTCACGATGCGCATTGCCACCCTCACGCTCTGTACGGCAACGCTCAGTCTGCTCGCCTCAGGACCCGCCCTCGCCGATCAGCGCCACGACGGAACCGCCACGATCCGGGTCAGCCCGCTGGCCATCGCGCCCGGCGCGGAGGTGGAGGTGCGGGCCTTCGGCTGTCAGGGCACGGTGGCGACGGCGACGTCGCCGGTGTTCGTCGACGACGCGGAGCTGACCCCCGACGGGAACGGGCTGTTCAGCGAGGCGACGATCCGTTCGACGGCGGCCAAGGGCGCGCATCGGGTCGCCGTGGACTGCGGCGGCGGCATGGAACCGGGCGCCCGGCGGGTGTGGGTCGCCGTGGAGCGACCACCCTCGCCCGTCGCGCCCGTCCACGCGGGCGGCGGCGGCGCGCCACGGCCCGCCGAGGGCGCCGAGGGCGACGGGGACGACGAAGGCTGGGACGACGACGAGGGCCGGGACGACCAGGACCGGACGCCGTGGGGCAACGTCGGCGGCGCGGCGGCGTACGGCCTGGTGCTGTCCGGCGGGACGGCGGTGGCCGTCGCGGGGCTCGCGGTACGACGGCGTCGGCAGCGGCAGCGGGTGGGTGGCGATGTCTGACTCGCGTTTCTCCGGAGAGTCCCGCTTCCCGGGGGCCGGACGGCTGGCGATGGGCCTGGCCTGGGCGGCGCTGCTGCTGGGGCTGTGGATGTGGGGCCGGGACATCACTGACGGTACGGGCGCTCCGGCGCCGATGACGGGGGACGCGGCCGCGGTCGGCCGTCCCCCGGCGCATCCGCTGCCCGAGGCGCACCCCCCGCTCGCGGCCGCCCGGCCGGTGCGCGTCGACATCGCGGCGGTGGGGGTCCACGCGCCGGTCATCGGCGCGGGCCTGGACCGCAAGGGGGCGGTGAAGCCGCCGTCGTTCAGCCGCGCGAACTCCGTCGCCTGGTACCGGGGCGGGCCCGAGCCGGGCACGGTGGGCGCGGCGCTGCTGGTCGGCCACGTCGACACCCGCTCCAAGCCCGCGGTGTTCTACCGGCTGAGCGACCTCCGGCGCGGGGAGAAGGTCCGGGTCGCGAGGTCGGACGGCTCGACGGCGGAGTTCACGGTGGAGGACGTGGCGATGGTGTCCGCCAAGCGGTTCGACGCCCGCCGGGTGTACGGGGCGCGGAGCGACGGCCGGGCGGAGCTGCGGCTGATCACGTGCGGCGGACGGTTCGACCGCAAGACCCGGACGTACTCGGCGAACGTGGTGGTGTCCGCGTACCTGACGGCCACGCACCCGGGCACGACGCGTTCCGTACGTCCCACCGCACCCGGGAACGCGGGCTGACGTCCGCCCGTTCCGGTAGCGGGAGACAGTCCCGGGGAGGGGCGGCCGCATGGGCGGGTTCCTGCCGTATCTGATCTTCATCGGCGCGCTGGCCGCCGTCATGGGCTGCTTCGCCTGGCTGGCGGTCCTGGCCCGCCGCCGGGGCGTCGCGGGCTCGGCGATCCGCGCCGCCGTGGCGGCACATGACCAGGCGTGGCAGGTGTCGGGCTATCAGTCCCATCTGGAGATACGGGCACAAGCGGAACGCAAAGCACCGATCGAGTCCCCGGACCTTCCCTGGCATCCCGCGAGCCGTGACCTCGGCTCGCCGCGCCCGGCGGCCCGAGGCCCCCGCCGGGGTGGCCGTCTGCGCCGGACGCTGCGCCGCCGCTTCCGTCGCGGAGGTGCGTAAACACCGCGCGAATCGCGCCGGACGGGCGAAAACCCGCCTCCCCTCGATGATGCGGGCCCGGGCGGCCGAAGCGCTGTGCAAGGATGGATTCGACCGGCTTGTCCCACCCGGGGGCCCACTGTCCACCCCCGGAGCGTGCACCCAAGGGGGAGTGGATGTACGGCAGTTACACCGGCCGTCGGCACACCGTTGCCCGTCACCACGACCGTAAGCGGAATCTCAGGCGCGACGGCGTGGCGGCTGCCGGGGCGCTGCTGTCGCTCGTGACGCTCACCGGCTGCTTCGGCGCCTCCGAGGGCCCCGAGAAGAAGGACCACGCGGCGGCCCCGCCCGCCCGGCAGCAGCAGCGCCCCAAGGCCACCGTCCCCTACTGGGTCAACCCCGACGGCAGCGCCGCCAAGCAGGTCGCCGCGTACCGCAAGAAGGGCGCGAGGGGCGATGCCCAGCTGGTGCAGAAGATCGCCGAGCAGCCGGTCGCCGAGTGGCTGGGGGTGGACAACCCGGAGGGGCAGGCGCGCGGCTTCACCGAGGCCGCGAAGCACGCGGACCGCGACGCGTTATTGGTGTTCTACAACATCCCGCACCGCGACTGCGGCCAGTACTCCAAGGGCGGCGCGGCGGACGGCGCCGCCTACCGGGCGTGGCTCGACAAGGCCGTCCGGGGCATCGGCGACCGCCCCGCCACGGTGATACTGGAACCCGACGCGCTGCCGCACGTGGCGGACGGCTGCACGCCGAAGAAGTTCCACGAGGAGCGGTACGACCTGCTCACCGGCGCCGTCGACAAGCTCAAGGGCCTGCCCCGCACCAAGGTCTACCTGGACGCCGGGAACCCGCGCTGGATCAAGGACCCGCACGCGATCGCCGGGCCGCTCAAGCGCGCCGGGATTGCCAAGGCGGACGGCTTCGCGCTCAACATCTCCAACTACCAGACCACCGCGGAGAACAAGACCTACGGCAAGAGGCTGTCCGCGCTGGTCGGCGGCAAGCCCTTCGTGATCGACACCAGCCGCAACGGGAACGGCCCGGCCCCCGGGAAGAACGACCCGGAGGCCTGGTGCAACCCGAAGGGCCGGGCGCTGGGCGAGCCGCCCACGGTCGACACCGGCGACAAGAGCGTCGACGCCTATCTGTGGATCAAGCGTCCGGGCGAGTCGGACGGCCCCTGCAAGGGCGGCCCCAAGGCGGGCCAGTGGTGGCCGCGGTACGCGCTCGATCTCGCCCGGAACGCCGAGTAGCCATCGCTCAGCGGGAGGCGCCCTTGGCCGCCGCGGGCGCCTTCACCGCGGGCGCCTTCGCCGCGGGCACCTTCACCCACACCGCCTCCGAGGGCGTCCCCTGGTCGTCGACCGCGTTGAGCATGTAGTAGCCCGGCGGCACCAGTGAGCTGTCCTTCGGCAGGGTCACCGTGATGCCGTCCTTCGTCCGCTTGAAGTCGAGTGCGATCGAACGCTGCTCGACGTTGGTCACATGGGTGAAGGAGCTGGGTCGGATCAGCCGCATCTTCTTGATCGCCGAGGCATGCTCGCTCTTGTACGTGGTGCTCGCGCCCAGCTCGACCGTCCTCGGCCCGCCCCCGGCGGCCAGCTTTGGCCGGGAGTCCCGGTACAGATACGGCGGCCGGTAGAGGTCGATCTGCTGCTGGAACTCGCCCGGCTTGGTGTTGGCCTCGTCCTGGAACAGCGAGTCGGAGCCGAAGGTCATGACCCGCCCGTCCGGCAGCAGCAGCGCGCCCGAGTGGTAGTTGCGGCCGACCAGCGGGTCGGCGACCGACCGCGTGCGGTTGGTCTCCGGGTCGTACAGCTCGGCCTTCAGCACGTTGGTGTCGCTGCGCCCCCGGTAGTCGCCGGAGCCATTGGTGGTCAGGACGTTGTCGTCCGGCAGGATGACGCTGCTCGGATAGCGCACCTTCTCGTACAGATCCGGTCCGTCCTTGAACCGCGGCTTGTCGTCCTTCAGATCGACGATCCTGGTCCCGGCGGTGGACCGGGTGGACTCGCCGACCCCGCCGCCGCCCAGCACCATGAACCGCTGGTCCTGCGCCGGCGGCAGCATGACCGACATCGAGGTCTCCATCAGCTTCGGGTCGCTGATGCCCGGCACCACCTGGAACTTGTTGCTCTTCAGATCCCAGATCCCGGGCGTGCGGCCCTGGTCGTCCGGACCGTATCCGGCATTCGACCCGGTGTAGAAGACGCGGCCCTTTTCGGTGAGGAAGAGGGCGGGGTAGGTGGGGAAGAAGCGCTTCTTCGGAAGGTACTTCCACTTCTTCGTCTTCGGGTTGTAGATCTCGTTCTTTCCCGGCACCACCTGGCCGATTTCATCGAGCCCGGACACGGCCAGCACCTTGCCGTCCTGAAGGGACGTCAGGGTCGGATACCAGCGGGCCTCGTTCATCGGGTCGACGGTGATGTACCGCTCCGACTCCGGGTCGAATTCGTAGGCCTGCTTGATGCCCTGGAAGTCCTTCTTGTCGAACGACAGCTTCTGCGCGATGCCGTAGAAGTTGTGCTTGTCCTTGCCCTTCAGTCCGGCGATCCGGTAATTGTCCTCGGTCCCGGTCTGGTACTTCGCCCCCCTGCGGCGCGCCTCGACATAGACGCGCGCCGTGCTGGCGGTGACGGTGACCTTTCCGGTCTTGGCGTTCGTCTTCTTCTTCGCGCGCGGCACGAGGACCGGGTCCTTGGACTCGAAGGTCTTGCCGTTCTCCTTGCCGGTGAAGCGCGTCCCGGCCGGGAAGGTCTTCGGCTTGTCCGGGTCCTCGTTGTGGACGAACATCAGCCCGCCCGCCTTCTCGACGTCGCCCTTGAGCTTCTCGTACCGCTGGGTACCGCCCGCCACCAGCAGTTTTCCGTCCGGGAGCTGGGTGTGCCCGGAGCAGAAGAGGTCCTGGGGCGTGGGGATGTTCCGGTACGTGTTCTTCTTCGGGTCCCACAGGACCGTGCGGAAGGACTTCGCGTCGAAGTTCTTGGCGTTGTTCCCGGAACCGGCGACCAGCAGCACCTTTCCGGTGTGCAGCAGGGCGGCGTGGATCGTATTGATCCGATAAGCCTTCGGGACATTGACGACGTCCCAGTGGCCGTTCTCGGCCTTGTAGTCCGGTTGGTTGATCTTGTAATCGTGATACTGCGCGGAGCTGAATCGGTAGAGCGCCGGGCCGTTCATCCCGGCCAGCACGGTCACGGCCGCCGCACCGATTCCGAAGCGGCGGGTGCGGCGACTCGGTCGGTACTTCACGTCTTATCGTCCCCCAAGAGCGGGCTGCGTTGTCCGTTTCTCCTGGCGGACGGTCCACCGCCAGGCGATGATCGGAGCGGCTGTGATAGCCAGGGCGAGTGATGCCCAAACGGTCATCGCTGGATGACTGTGGCCGAAGTAGAAGGAAGAGGCGAGCGACCCGCCGAAGACCACCAGGAAGAAAAGGTGGATCCGGAACGTACCGAAGAGGGTGTCGGGGCTCGACGAGTCGCCCTTGGGGGTGACGACGAAGCGGCTCTTCCGGCGCAGTACGGCATCCATCAGGGAACGCGCGTAAATCGGTGCGGACATCGCGGACATCACCATTCCGGCCACGCCCCCCGACCCTTCTGGCTCATGCGGGGAGACGTTGTGCCGCCGGTTCCAGACGTAGAGCCCGATCTGGAGTGCGGAGGCGTTGCCGTAGAGCATCATCCAGATGGCGGGGTCGATCTGGATGCCGGACGCCCCGAATCCGAGGAACAGCGCACAGCTGATCCCGGCGAGGATCCAGTTCAGCGCCGACATCGGATAGAAGATGACCATCAGGGTGTAGTTGAAGAGCTTCCCCACCGGCAGCGAGAAGGGTGCCTTCCAGAACTGCTTGAGGATCGTCTCGTAGGTGCCGCGTGACCAGCGCAGCTGCTGGGTGAAGAAGTCCGTCCACGCGTTCGGCCCCTCGCCCACCGCGAGCACGTCCGGGGTGTAGACCGAGCCCCACTTCCGCCCGGTCGCCGGGTTGCGGTGCCGGTGCAGCTCGAAGCCGGTGGCCATGTCCTCGGTGATCGAGTCGTACAGCCCGCCGATGCCCTTGATGGCGCTGATCCGCACCGCGTTGTTGGTGCCGACGAACATCGGCGCGCGGTACGCGTTCCCGGCGCGCTGGATCAGCGCGTGGAAAAGGAACTGCTGGCTCTCGGCCGCCTTGGTGACGGCCGCGTCGTAATTCCCGTACACCTGCGGGCCGACGACGAAGGCGATGTCCGGGTCCCGGAAGTAGCCGAGCATCCGTTCCAGATAGTTCGGCAGCGGGACGTGATCGGTGTCGACCGAGGCGAAGAAGTCGTATGCGTCGCCGTGGGCGTCCAGCCAGGCGTTGTAGTTGCCGTGCTTGGTCTTCGCCCGGTACGGGCCCTTGGCCTGGTTCCACTTCTCGACGCCCTTGCGGGTGAAGTGGCGCACGCCCAGGCGCGCGCAGATCTCTCGTACCTCGAGGTCGTCGCCCTCGTCCAGCAGCCAGACGTCCAGCTCCCCCCGGTGCCGTACGCGGACCGCCGCCTGGAGCGTCTTCGTCACCATCTCGATCGGCTCCTTGCCGGGCACGAACGTGGTGATGAAGGCGACCTTCGTGCCCGCCTCGGGCACGACCGGGACCGGATCGCGGGCCACGAGCGTCGCGTGCGCGTTGGACGCGACGTTCATCGTGCGGAATAACTCGATCAGCCCGATCGAGACCAGCATGACGGCGTCCAGCACCGCCATCGTCGGGCTGACGCCGTCCCGGTCGGTCCAGTGCGCGGGCTGGATCAGCCACACCAGCAGCCCCAGCGACACCAGCGGCGCCGCCCCCAGCAGTAGCGCGGCCCGGATGCGGTGCGGCTCGTCGGCCAGCAGGCTGCGGTAGCGCACGCGGTACGGGGCGGACGGATCGGGCTGGGTGAGCGGTCCCGCGAGCCTGCTGTAGTGCTCGTAGTCGTACTTCGGCAGCGGCCGCCGCCGGTGAGCGCCCCATCGACCGTTCTGCTGCTGTCGCGGGATGCGTAAGCGCGTCGTGGTGGACGGGTCGTACGAATGCTGCCGGGCGCCTGTCGGCGTCGACGTCATGAGTTATTCCCCCCGCACGCGGGCTGGTGCGTGTCGTCACGTATCTCTTGCCGGCACGACCCCCCACGGCCGTACGGGCACGATAGTGGAGGCGATCAATCCGTCGAATGGAATCGAATACGGAATGGTCGCCTTCTGCTTGTGCGCGAAGCGTGCCGGACCCCTCTCGTCCGGTTTCCCCCCGGGGCATCCCAACGGCCCGTGTTCCAGGGCGCGTTGGTGGGTGATGCACCCAGATCAGGGCCTCGAAGGCACTCGCATGATCACAAGGCGAAACGCGTCCTTATGCGGACAAAGGCGCCCAATGTGTTGCGGCTGCGTCTGGTCACGAAAACGGCTTATTCGTGATGCGGGGAACGCAGTCTGTTGCGAATGTTGCAGAAGTGGTCGCGGATCGCCTCTTCGGCGCGTAAGGCGTCGCCGGAGCGCACGGATTCCAGAATCCGCCGGTGCTGGGCCAGGGTCTCCTGAGGATCCGTGGGTACGTCCACCAAATCCGTACGCACCCGGTGGAACGCGTCCCAGAACGCCTCCAGCACCTCGCTGAGCAGCGTGTTGTCCAGGCTCCCGTACAGCGCGGCGTGAAAGGCGCGATCGGTCTCCGCGTGCACGGCCCCCTCGGCCGCCTCCGCCTCCATCCGCCCCACGATCGCGTCCAGCGCGTCGAGGTCTTCCGCCGGTATCCGCCCGGCCAGCCGCGCGATCAGCCCCGTCTCCACGGCCTCCCGCAGCTCCAGCAGCTGGAGCAGGCTGTCCTCGCCCCGGTAGTGACCGGCGACGGTCCGGAAGATCAGCCCCTCGATCATCGGCGCCATCGACATGGGCCCCACGTAGGTCCCGAAGCCGTGGCGGATCTCCACGATCCCCATCGCCTGGAGTGCCTTCAGCGCCTCGCGCACGGAGTTACGGCTGACTCCGAGGAGTTCCATCAGCTCCGTCTCGGTGGGCAGCGGGGCCCCGGAGGGGAGCCGCTGGTCGACGATGAGCCGTTTGATGCGCTCCTGGATGTCGCCCGCCATCCCGCCCCGCGCCTGCCCCTGCGCCGCCACCGCCACCTCCGATTTCGGTCAGCTTAGCGCCAGCGGCGGGCGGCGGTGTCGGTCGGTTGTCGGGGGTTGTCGGCCCGCTGTCGGCGGAGCGCTGGATGGTTGGCAGACATCCAGCCCGCGACACATTTCGCAAAGGACTCACCATGACTGCTGACGTCACCATCATCGGCGCCGGACTCGGCGGCCTGACCCTCGCCCGCGTCCTGCACGTGCACGGCATCCCGTCCACGGTCTACGAGGCGGAGCCCTCGCCAGCGGCGCGTTCACAGGGCGGGATGCTCGACATCCACGACTACAACGGCCAACTCGCCATGCGGGCCGCCGATCTGATGGACGAGTTCCGTGGCCTGATCCTGGAGGGCCGCCAGCAGTACCGGTTCCTCGACCCGGACGGGACGGTCGTGTTCGACCAGCCCGACGACGGTACGGGCGGACGCCCGGAGGTGCAGCGCGGTGAGCTGCGGCAGATTCTGCTCGACTCGCTTCCCGAGGGCACCGTCCGGTGGGGCCACAAGGTCAGCCGTGCTCGTGCGCTCGGTGACGGCCGCCATGAGGTGACGTTCGCGGACGGTGGTTCTGTCGTGACGAAGCTGCTGGTCGGCGCGGACGGCGCGTGGTCCCGGGTCCGGCCCCTGCTCTCCGACGCCACGCCCGCGTACGCCGGTACGTCCTTCGTGGAGACCTGCCTGTATGACGCCGACACCCGCCACCCGGCTGCCGCGAAGGCGGTCGGCGGCGGATCGCTGTTCGTGCTCGGCCCGGGCGGGAGGAAGATCGGCGCGCACCGGGAGCGTGGCGGGACCCTGCACACGTACGCGATGCTGTCCGAGCCGCAGGAATGGTTCGCCGCGATCGACTTCACGGATGAGCGCGCGGCGGTCGCGCGGATCGCGGAGGAGTTCGACGGCTGGGCGCCGGAGCTGACGGCGCTGATCACCGAAAGCGACACCGCGCCCGTTCTGCGCCCCCTCTACGCCCTGCCGGTCGGGCACCGGTGGGACCGGCTGCCGGGAGTGACCCTGCTCGGCGACGCCGCCCACCTGGCACTCGTGGACGGCGAGGGCGCCAACCTGGCCATGCTGGACGGCGCCGAACTCGGCCAGGCCCTGGCCGCTCACCCCGACGACGTCGAGGCCGCCCTCGCCGCGTACGAGCAGGCCATGTTCCCGCGCAGCGAAGCGGCAGCCGCCGAATCGGTAGCGGCCAGCAACCCCACGGCCGAGGACCTGATCGCCTTCTTCACAGCTGGGCGGTGAAGGCGGCCCAGGCGGTGCGGGG
This sequence comes from Streptomyces sp. NPDC021115, assembly GCF_044333065.1. Lineage (NCBI taxonomy): Bacteria > Bacillati > Actinomycetota > Actinomycetes > Kitasatosporales > Streptomycetaceae > Streptomyces > Streptomyces sp. NPDC021115. The sequence goes on along the minus strand of NZ_JBIRQF010000022.1, from coordinate 42,088 downwards.
GATGGCGAGTTGGCCGGTCTCGGGGTCCTTGGAGTCGCGGACGTGCACGGTGTCGGGGCGTATGGCGACCTCGACGCAGTTGCCGCCGCCTCCGCCGCTGTAGCTGCTCTTGAACCAGTCGAGTTCGGTGCTGCTGCTCATAGCGCTCCTCGCATCTGCTCCAGCAGGCTCGTAGTGGCCTGAGGGCTGAGAGCCTGTGAGCGCAGTTTGCCATAGCGCTGGAGCATCGCACTTACGGCTTTTGGGTCGGTGACCAGGACGCTGGTGTCATGCGCTTCGATGTAGCCGACCCACCGGTGGTCTGCCGTCTCCGCCAGACACATGGGCCCTTCGAAGCCGAAGTGGTCCTCTTGCCGCAGCGGCATGACCTGGATTTCCACGTTCCGGCGGGCCTGCTGTTCAAGGAGGTGGTCAAGGAGGTCCTTGGTGACCTCGACGCCCCCGAAGCACCTGTCCAGTAGCGCCTGCTCGATGATGAAGCTGAACGAGGTGTTGGGCAGGTCGTCGAACAGCCTCTGCCGAGCAAGCCGTGCGATCACCTGCTGCTCGCACTGTTCTGTCGAGACATGCGGGATGTAACGCTCGAAGACTGCGCGGATGTACGGCTCCGGCTGAAGCAGTCCCGGCACGACCGCGCACTCGTACGTGAGGAGCGTTGCCGCTTCCTCCTCAATCCCCGCCCAATGTTGGAACCAGGCCGCCAGTCCCACCTTCCGGGTCAGGCTGCGATACGCCGCGCCCAGAACCCGCGCGGCCAGCGCACCCAGCACCTCCTCCACTCGCGGGACGAGTTCCTTCGGGGGGAAGCGCCTGCCCTGCTCGATCTTCGCGACGTACGTCACCGAGTACCGCACACGCGGGGCGAACTGTTCCTGCGTCAACCCCCCCTTCATCCCGCAGAGCCTTAAGCACCGCGCCAAACGTCTTGAGGCTGTCCGAGACTTCGGGTTCGCTGTTGTCTGCTCCCATACGTACATGCTCACGCGCGGTGACCACCCCAGTCCAGCGAGTCAACTGGTACAGCCAAAACTGGGTGGGTGTCATACCTGGCCGCAGCCCCGCCCCCACCGCAACGCTTCCGCCCATGACCGCACCACAGGACCAAGTCCCCGTCACCGTACGTACGTTCGCGCAGCGATTCTCCGTCACCCGACGTGGGGCCAGGCTCGCCCGGCTGCTGGCTGCGACCCAGTTCGCCTCCTGGGGGCTCGGCCCCAGCGACGCGGCCGTCCTCGTCGTCGCGGAACTGGCCGCCAACGCCGTCCTCCACGGCCGCGTCCCGGGACGGGACTTCGCCCTCCTCCTGCGGTACGACCACGTGACGGGCCGTCTGGAGATCGAGGTGTCGGACACCCACGACCGTCAGCCCGCCCCCAGGGCCCCAGCTCCGTGGACGAACAGGGCCGTGGCCTGCTCCTGGTCGAGGCGCTGGCCGACCGCTGGGGTGTCAAGGAACGCCGTGGCCCCGGCAAGACCGTCTGGGCTCACATCGCCTGCGGCCGCCGATAGACTCCGCCACGCGACGACGGGGGATCTTCCTTCGGCGACCCCGGGAGTCCTCCATGCCGCACACGTCCACCGACCCGTCGGCCACGACCGCCCCGCTCGGGCCACCGCCGCCGTTCGATCCGGAACTCGCCGTGGCGCTCGCGGCCATCACGGAGATCCTGCCGCCGGGCGGGTCCGGGGCCGACCCGGGGGAGACGCCTCCGGAGGACGTACCCGGGATGGCACCCGTGACCGACGCGGACCTGGCGCGCGGCGGGATCTTCCGCGTCGCGGAGCGGTCCGTTCCGGGTCCGGCGGGCGCGCCGGAGGTCTCGTTGCTGATCTGCCGTCCGGCCGACGCGGCCACGCCGACACCGGCGCTGTACCACATCCACGGCGGCGGGATGATGGTCGGCGACAACCGCACCGGCCTGCCCGACATGCTCGACCTGGCCGAGGAGCTGGGGCTGGCCGTGGTGTCCGTCGAGTACCGGCTGGCGCCCGGAACCCCGCATCCGGGGCCGGTCGAGGACTGCTACGCCGGTCTGCGCTGGACCGCCGAGCACGCCGAGGAGCTGGGCGTCGACCCGGAGCGCATCGTCCTCGCGGGTGGCAGCGCGGGCGGTGGGCTCGCGGCGGCCGTCGCCCTGATGGCGCGGGACCGGGGTGGCCCGGCCCTGTTCGGGCAGTTGCTGATGTGCCCGATGCTGGACGACCGTAACGACACCCCGTCCGCCCACCAGATGACCGGCGTCGGGGTGTGGGACCGCGCCTCCAACGAGGCGGGGTGGACGGCGCTGCTCGGTGCCGCCCGGGGCACGGACGACGTCTCGCCGTACGCCGCGCCCGCCCGCGCGACCGATCTGTCCGGGCTGCCGCCCGCGTTCATCGACGTGGGCTCCGCGGAGACCTTCCGCGACGAGGACGTCGCCTACGCCAGCCGCCTGTGGCAAGCCGGGGGACAGGCCGAACTGCACGTCTGGCCCGGTGCGTTCCACGGTTTCAGCGGCATGGCCCCGCACGCCACCATCTCCCGCGACGCGCGGGCGGCGCGGCTGGTGTGGCTGCGGAGGCTCTTGGCGCCGCGATAAATCGATTCCCGGGCCCGGGCCGTCTCCGTACACTGCCGCGCATGGCATGCCGCATCAGTGAGCTGGTCATCGACTGCGCCGACGCCGAACGGCTCGCCGCGTTCTGGAGCGAGGTCCTCGGCTACGTCGAACTCGGCCGGGACGACGACGGAAGCATCGAGATCGGGCCGCCCGACGTCGGCTTCGGCGGCCCGCAGCTCACCCTCGTCCTCAGCCCGAGCAGCGACCCGCGGCCCGAGAAGCTGCGGCTGCACATCGACGTCAACGCCACCGACCGCGACCAGGACGCCGAACTGGCCCGCCTGCTCGCGCTCGGCGCCAGGACCGCCGACGTCGGCCAGACCGGCGCCGAGAACTGGCACGTGCTGGCCGACCCGGAGGGCAACGAATTCTGCCTCCTGCACCGCCGCATCCAGCCGCTCTGACGCAGGGCCTACCTCGTCGTTCCCAACCGGTGTTCGACGGCGCCGCGCATCGCCACCGCCCGTGGACCGTCGTAGTCGCCGAGCAGCCTCAGCGCCTCTGCCCAGTGCCGACGCGCCGCTTCCGGGTCGTCGCCGAGCAACGCGTCCGCCAAGCCGTCGAGCGCGATGGCCTCGTGCCAGGCGTCTCCCAGGGTGCGGTGGGCGGCCGCCGCCTGACGGTGGAAGTCGGCGGCCTCGGCGTGACGGCCCAGGCGGCGGTACGTCTCACCCACCCCGTGCCAAGGCCAAGGCGCCCTCGGCATCGTCCTCGAATAACGCGGACGGGTCGGCTTCCTGGGCCCGGGTCATGGCTGCCTCCCACTCGATGTGACCGCGGGCGCGGTCGTCACCCAGGGTAGTAGCGTCGGTACGCGGGTGGCAGGGTTACCGCGTCGGTCCTGCCGCCCGGGCGACGTGGAGGCAGCTTTCGACGAAGTCCCGGGCGGCGCCCGGGGTGACCGTGTCGGCTTGGTGCACGGCGCGGTTGCGGAGGGTGCGCAGGCGGTTGACGACGGCGACCATGTCGGGCGGCAGGTCGCTCGTCAGCCCGCCGAGCAGCGCGTTCCACGCCATGACGACGGCCCCGGCGGGCGACGCGTCGACCATGGTCCGGGCTTCCTGGAGCTGTTCCGCCTGGGGTGCGGCCGACTGCCGATACGAGGGAGGAGCCCAGGCGCCCCCGGAGGGCTGAGGCTGTACCGGCGGGGGTGGCGGGGGCGGGAACTCCTCGGGTTCCTCATCCTGATCCGGTGCGTAAGGGCCGAGCCCTTCCTCCACGCGCTCGGGGTGCGGCGCCCGCTGCCCGGCCGGTGGGGGGTACGTCGGCCGGGGCTGGGGGCGTGGCGTCGGTACCCCTTGGCCGAAGGGCCACGGCGCGTCGGCGAGGGCCGCCTCCTCCGCCTGGGTCAGCACATCCCGCGCCTGCGTCTCGAACTCGATCGCGCCCGCCGGGGTCTCCAGGCGCGTCATGCGCGTGAACGCCTCGCGGATATGGCTGCGCAAGCCCCACACCAGGCCCACGGTCACGGCGGGCCAGACCAGTGCCTCTATGTACTTCAGAACGAGTTCGGCGATGTCCACCTAGGCATGATCGCAGGTCAGATCCATGTCCTGGGTGCCGATGACGGAGAGGAGTTCCAGCTGCGAGGCGCCCTCGGTGCCGGGCGGGGCGGTGAACCACAGCAGGCGCTGGGCGCCGTCCTCGCTGAACAGGGTGTGGCAGTCCAGCTCGATGACGCCCAGGGCGGGGTGGACGATGCGCTTGTGGTCGATGCGCCGGAGGGCGATGTCGTGGGTGTCCCAGAGGGTGGCGAACTCCTGGCTTCGCCGCCGTAGTTCGGCGACCAGCCCGGCCACCGTGGCGTCACCGCCGCGCCGGGCGGCCACGGCCTGGAGGTCGGCGACGAAGGCCCGGGAGTGGTGGGGGTGGTCCTCGGCCGGGTAGATCGCGCGGGCGCCGGGGTCGGTGAACCAGCGGTGGACGAAGCTCGCCGCCGGCCCCCGTACGGCAGGAGGCGGGCCGAGGAGCGCGACGGCCAGCGGGTTCTGGACGAGCGTTTCGTGGAGGTCGGTGATGACCTGCGCGGGGGTGGTCGTGAGCCGGTCCAGCAGACCGAGCAGCGCGGGCTGGACGTGCGCGGCCGGTCCGTGGGCCGCGGGGGGTACGCGGCGGTCGGCGAGGTGGAACAGGTGGTCGCGCGCGTCACCGTCCAACCGCAGCGCCCGCGCGAGGGCGGCCAGCACCTGGGCGGAGGGCTGGGCACCGCGCCCGCGCTCCAGCTCCGTGTAGTAGTCCGCGGACAGCCCGGCCAGCTGGGCGACCTCCTCACGCCGCAACCCGGGCACCCGGCGCCGCGGACCGGCGGTCAGCCCGACGTCGGCGGGGCGGATCCGGTCGCGGCGGGATTTGAGGAATGCGGCGAGCTGCGCGTGGTTCACGCCGCCCATCGTCGCGCGTGGCGGCGCGCCGAACCAGGGGACGTCAACCCCTGGGTGCGCACAGCCCTGGCTGACGCGGATACACCGGCCCAGGCTGAGGGCGCACGATCCCTCGTACCGGAGAGAGAGAACCACCATGCCTTTCGCGAACTTCAAGGTCCCCGCCGGAACCCTCGACGAGCGGCAGAAGGAGCAGATCATCACGCGCACGACCGACCTGTACGCCGAGATCTACGGCGAACGGGCCCGCGCCAACACCCTCGTCCTGGTCGAGGAGGTCACCGACGGCGGCTGGGGCATCGGCGGCGACGTTCTGACCCTCGCCAAGCTCCAGCAGACCCCCGAGGGCTGACGCGATCAGCTCGCCCGGTCACCGTTCCCCGTCCACTCCATGCCCCAGCCGCTCAGTTGTCCTGGGGCATCGGTGCGCGTTCGGCGGATTCCCTTCGCTCGGGCGTCCCGTACCCCTCGGCTGTCCCCGGATCCTGCCGTACCTCGGAGCTGGACGTGCCCGAGTCGGGCGCTGTCGGGGCGGATGGCGGGGACGGCTCGGCGGAGCTCCCGGGGCGGAGCGCGAGGACGGTGGCGGTGGTGGCCACGACAGCCCCGAGGACGGCGAGCCTGCGTACGGACGAGCGCTTCACAGCGGCCTCCATGAGTTTCTCGGAACCTGGTGTCTGCCTCCGTGTCCGCCCGACGCCCGGGCACACGGAGCGGTTCCCGGGCTGGCCACTCGTCCTCCGCGGCGGCCTGCTCGACATCTGCGAGCGCGCGGTGCCGGTTCCGGCCGCCCGGGGTAGTCGGGCAACAAAGGCTCCTGGGGTCTCAAGTGGGCGTGTTTCGGCCCTGATCCAGCGGTGACGCACGGCATGTATCGCACAGAAGGTAGCGTTCCGGGCGGTTGTCGCAGGCAATATATCTCCTCATATCGCCCTATCAAGAAATACTCGGTCACGATGCGCGACATCGGGGCTCTGCGCCATCTGCCTCGTTCCCGTAACAACACCTCTGGGTTCGAACTGTTTTGCGGCTAGGGTCACCGCCGACCGCGAGGTAAGCGCGTGCTGTGCGGGCGCGTCACCGCACGCAGGGGGATGACGCCTGCGGGCGGCGAGCCTCAGTACCCTCCGCTAGAGGAAGGACCATGAGCGTGTCCAGACGCAAAGCCGTCTTGGGTGTCGTCGTCGCCGTCGGTGCCCTGGCCGCAGCGGCGTTGACCGCACCGCAAGCCGTCGCTGCCGAGAAGCCGGACGTACAGCTCTCGAAGAACGCCGACGCCGCGACTCGCTCTCTCGTCCAGGCCGACCCTCAGGCCGCCGCGGCTGCCGCCACAGTGTGCGGCTCCGGCTTCGACACTGTGAACAAAGCGACCCCGCTGCCCAAGGGCACCGACCCCCAGCTGCGCTTGGCCCTGCTGTTCACCTACATCAACAAGAGCGGCAAGGGGTGCGCGATCTTGGACAACAATGTTGGCCAAGCGCGATACATGTATCTCAAGGTCTGCGAATGGGACGGCACCAACTGTGACACCGACTCCGGGACCTTTAGCGAGTTTGCGGGCCCGGTCTACGTGCCCAGCGTCGCCTGCGCTCCGGTGACCGCCAAGATGGGGAAATCCTCCAGTAACCTTTTCATCGACTACAAGAGCGAATACGAGTTCCTTTGCAACTGAAGGAGCTTTGAGATGAGGGGATCCTGCATGACCCGGAAAGTGGCGCGCTCTCTCACTGTGGCGGCTGTGGCTGCGTCGGTCGCCCTCGTTGCGACCGCGTGTGGAGCTCAGTCTGCCGAGAGCGTAGGCAGCAGCGGACCCTCCTCGGAGGGAAAGCACCTGTCAGCGGAAGGGCGCACCTCTTCTCCCGAGGCAACCCACCAGGATCCCGGCGCCAAGGATCAGCTCTCCCGGAACGCCCGTGACGCTGTGGAGGAGCGGGCCAGGAACAGTGTCAGCGGAGATCCTGTCGGCCCGAGGAACACCGACATTCCCCGGCCGCAAGACTATGGCTTCGGGAAAGCCGTGGACAAGGCGCAGGGCGGAGAGGTCATCGCCTACGAGCCCCGTCTGGACGGCGGTCGGATGGTGGTGCCTGTCACGATCAGCAATGAGGGCAAACAGCGGGCGTCATACGAGGTCACCGTCACGGCAGTGGGGAATACGGGATCTTCCGCGGTGACGGTGACGAAAAAGGCACCTGGCGTTTTCCCGGGATCGACCTGGCCCACACAGGCCGATGTCACCACGAGCGAAGTCAAGGACGCCAAAGAATTGAAGATCACCTTGAGGGTGGTGAAGGAAAATTATGGACGGTGATCCGGTTCCCGTTGGCTGGATTGTGTCCTGATCGAGTCGTTCACGTCGATAAAGCCAGGGCGGCCGTCCTTGGGCGCTTTCGGCATGGGCTATGTCATCGAGATACGAACTTCTGAACCGTACGAGCGGTCGCAATGGGGAAGGGATCGTCATGGCTGATGAAATGGTGAAGCGAGCGCAGCGCTTCGTGAACGACATCTACGGTAGTTCCATCGGAATGACCGTCGACGAAGACGGGAAGACTGGCTGGAACACCATGTATGCCCTGACCCGAGCCCTGCAATACGAATTAGGGATCACGGCGTTATCGAACAGCTTCGGTCCTACCACCCTGTCCAAGCTGACGTCGAAGTACCCGAAGCTCAACGCCGGCACGATGCCGTCGGCGAACTTCTGCCGCATCATCCAGTCCGGTCTGTACTGCAAGGGCTATGACGGCGGTGACATCGACGGCACATACAGTTCACGTGTCCAGGCCAGCATGGCCAAGTTCAAGAAGGACATGGGAGTCGACGCGGCCTATCCCGGCAGCGATCTGACCCCGAAGGTGTTCAAGGGTCTGCTGAACATGGACGCCTACGTTACCGTCAACAACGGCTCCGACCAGATCCGGGCGATCCAGCAGTGGCTCAACGGCCGCTACGTAAACCGTAGCGACTTCTTCATCATTCCCTGCGATGGGCATCACTCCCGCGATGTCGCCAAGTCCATGCTCTTTGCCATCCAGTACGAACTTGGCATGGCTGACGGCACCGCCAACGGCGTCTTCGGGCCGGGTACCCAAGCAGGGCTGAAGTCCCATACGGTCTCGACCGGCTCCTCGGGTACATGGGTGCAACTGTTCTCTGCTGGAATGGCCCTCAACCAACGGCCCGTCGCATTCACGTCCAGCTTCACGTCGGCCTTGGCGTCAGCGGTATCCGACTTCCAGGCGTTCGTTAAATTGTCTGTCACCGGGAAGGGCGACTTCTCGACCTGGGCCTCACTCCTCGTCTCCTACGGCGACCAGGACCGCAGAGGAGAAGCCTGTGACGGCGTCACCAGGATCACCCCCGCACGCGCGGCGGCGCTCAAGGCAGCGGGCATCAAGTACATCGGCCGCTACCTCACCAACCCGGACCCGACCCCGAGTGGCAGCACGGCTGAGAAGGAAATCCAGTCAGGCGAGCTCCAGACCATCGCTGACAACGATCTGCGCTGCTTCCCTATCTACCAGACATACGGACGCGGTGCCGACGACTTCAACTATCCCCTCGGGCGTGCAGCAGGACAGGCCGCGATCAATGCCGCACTCGACCACGGCTTCAAGTCAGGTACCCGGATCTTCTTCGCCGTGGACTTCGACGCCGTCGACAATGAGGTCACCAACAACGTGCTGCCTCATTTCAAGGGCATCCAGGATGCCATGGCCGACGACGGCAACCGATACAAGGTCGGCGTGTACGGGCCTCGGAACGTGTGCACTCGGGTCGCCGAGGCCGGGCACTCCTCGGCATCTTTCGTATCCGACATGTCCTCAGGGTTCTCCGGAAATTTCGGCTACCCGCTGCCCGCCGACTGGGCCTACGACCAAGTCGTCACCCGCACCGTTGGCTCGGGCGATGGAAAGATCGAGATCGACAACAACATCGCCTCCGGCCGGGACGTCGGACAGGGATCATTCAACGCACCGCGTGTCAGCAAGCCCGACGGCCGTCTGGACCCGACCGTCCTCACTGCCATGCAGACGGACGTCGGCAAGTACATGGAGTCCCTCGGGTACCCCAATGATGGCGGCACGAAGAGCTATCAGCACTGGAAGTGTTTTCAGACGACTGTCATGGACCACGATGCACTCATCACGGACCTGTCGAACAGGTACAACATACGTAAGGCGTTGATTCAGACGTCGGCGTACTGGGAGATGCGGCATATTGATCCGCTCGATGAAGCAGCCTGGCTGGCGGTGATCGCCGCGTACAACACAACAGGTGAGTTCATTCGGGACACCTCCACGGGAATCGCCAAGCAACGGGCGGTCAGCCTCGTCGGGGCATGGAACCACTGCCTCAGCATGGGATACGTGACGGGTCGGCCGATCCTCGACGTTTCCAAGGATGCGGACAAGTACTCCATATGGAAGAAGGCGCACGATGATGAGGAGTTCGCACTCACCAGCGTCTTCATGATCGACATGTGGGACATTGACGGAAAGCCGGGCGGGGACGATGACTCGCCGAAGATGAGGCGTCCGAGCCTCAGCTACACCGATTCGGAGATCTACGAAGTCCTGCGCCGCTACCAAGGCCCTGCGGAGCCCGCGTTCTCCGAAGCGAAGAAGCGGATGGGCTTGTACTACGTGATGGAGAAATACAACTCCATCTCCCGCAATATGTTCTGATAGGAGCCGCCTGGTGTCAGGGACCGAACCCTACGCAGGCCACGACCCCATTGCCGTGCTCCTGCTATCCCTGGTCGGCGTCACCGCCACCTTGTGGCTTGCCGTACGCGGGATCAGGTTATTGGCAGGTGTCCGTACTCCCATGTCGATGGGGGCGAGGATCAAAGCTCTCGCGACTATGGCGTGGGCCGCAGCGGTCGGCATGTACACATGGGGAGTCTTGCACCTGTTCTTCCTCGACGAAACGGGCCAGTCTCAGGCATGCAACGCGGCCATCGGAACGGAACGCCTCACCGGGTACGCCCCGTCGTTCATCCCGCTGCGGTTCGGATGCCGTACGAGTGAGGGCCACACCGTTGAAGCGGTCATTCCCTCATACATCAACGCGGCCGCAGCTCTGCTGGGAGTGTGCGCTGTCACGCTCACCGTGTTTGCGATTGCCCAGCTCAAGGAGGAGAAGAAGTGACGGCCCCCATTTCGCGGCGCACTGCTCTGCGGCGCGCTGCCTTCATAGCCGCAGGTACAGCCGCCGGAACCCAACTGCTCGCCACACCCGGGTACGCGGCGAGCGGGACCCCTGACCCGAGTTCGGCGCGCAAGGCGCTGGAGAGGGCCAGGAAGCGCAATGAACGTGTCCTGACCGGCACCTTGTCGAAGAACGGGTGGGAGAAGGAGAAGCTGGCGGATGACCGCGGCCACATATACACCCGGCCTGTCCCCGGCACCCCGGTCGACATCCAAGTGCGCATGGGTGACGTGGAAACCGTTCTCGTCCACGTGATCCGCCGCTTTCACTACGAGATCGACGAACTCCGCCGCGGCGACGTCATCGGCTGGAAGTCTCCTAACGCTGTGCGTAAGAGCCTGCCGGAGTCGAACCAGGCGTCTGGAACCGCGGTGCAGATCCGTCCTGGCCACTATCCGGCCGGCACCCGTGGCGGCTTTTTCCTGAATCAGCAGCTTGTGATTCGGGATATTCTCGCCCAACTCGGGGGCGTCGTCAGATGGGGTGGAGACGACCGTAGACCGGACGAGTCGCTGTTCTACATCGATGTGCCTCCGGGGAGCGAGCGCCTGGTCGAGACGGCGGACATGATCCGGGGGTGGACGAAGACCCCGGGCGAGGGCGCCGGAGCACCGGTGGATGTCCGGGACCCCCAACGGCGCCGAGCGGCCGCAACCCTCGAACGTCGACAGAAGACCGAAGCCTGATCAGCGCGGCTGGGGCCGCTCAGCGGCTGATCAGCCGCATGAAGTGAAGGCAGCTTTCGATGAAGTCGCGGGCGGCGGCGGGGTCCGGGCTTCGCTGAGCTGTTCGCGCCAGAGCAGTGGGGGTGGCTCGATCGCGGGCGTCATCGGGGCCCCTCCACGAGGGAGGGGCGTGACCGGCGGAAGGCCGCGGTGTTGCCGTGACCGGGGGACAGGAGGCTGGTACAGCGGCGGTGGGTCGGCGGTGGCCACCTCTTCCGCCTGATTCCGCAATTCCCCTGCCTGCGTACGTCCAGCACCTGGTGCGCGCTGGGCGGCTGGGCGAGCACGGTGCACCGGGCGGACGGCAGGCCCCACACCGCGGGGTCGGTCAACACCTCGCGCAGACCGTCCGGCCTGCCCGCGACGGCGGGCAGGCCGGGCAGCGTGCTGTACGTGTGCGCGCCGATCAGCATGGCTTCCGAACGGGCCGGGTCGGGAAGGACGGTCTCCGCCCCAGCTTCTGGGGATCCGCTCGACCGTCTCGGGCGACGCCTCGTGAACGGTGACCGACTCGCCGTCGCGTTCGAGCCGTATGAGCGGTGGGCTGGGCCGGGAGCCCCAGCCGCCCGGGGTGTGAGGGGCGGGCGGGCTAACTGGGCGGCGCACCACGGGAGTTCGGGCCGTTGGGCGCCACCGTGCGCCGGTGGCTCGGTCTTGGTCTGGGTCGGGGGATGCGGGAGATTCGTCCGGGCGGTCAATTCAGACGCTCGCGCATCTTTCATTCTGGAGGGGAACATGTCACCCATTCGCACCTTCGCTGCCGCGGTCCTCGTCGCCGGTGTTCTCGCGGGAGCCGGTACGGGCGCCGCGCTGGCCGCGCCCGCGGCCAGCCATTTCGACGACGGCAGCTTCGAGACGCCCCGGGTGGCGGCCAACACGTTCGTGAACATCGGGACCGGAGGGACCATCGGGCCGTGGAAGGTGGCCGCCGGGAACGTCGACCACATCGGGGGCGGGTTCTGGCAGGCGGCCGAGGGGGACCAGTCCGTCGACCTCAACGGGGGCGCCGCGGGCACGGTGAGCCAGAACTTCACCACGGTGCCGGGCAAGCGGTACACGGTGACGTACTCCCTCGCCGCCAACCCGGCCGGTGGTCCGGCCGTGAAGACCGGAAAGGTCCTGGTCGACGGCCAGAACTTCCAGGACTTCAGCTTCGACAGCACTGGCAAGACCATGACGAACATGGGCTACGTGACCCGCGAGGTGTCCTTCCGGGCCACCGGCGCCACCACGACCCTGGCGTTCGCCAGCACCATGTCCGGCGCCTACGGTCCGGTCATCGACGACGTCTCCGTCCGCGCCTGCGACCCGTGCCCCTCCTGCGGCTGATCGCGGCGGCCTGAACCGACCGCGTACGAACCGCCCCGGCGCCCTCGCGCGCCGGGGCGGTTCGTGCTGCTTCGTGAGAAGATCCGTCGCGTCGTGGGGCGGGACCAGCCGTGGAGGCGGATGATGTACGCGATATCCCTGGGGGACGACGGTGCCGAGCTGCGCCCGCTCGATCCGTGGCAGGCCGAGGAGTTCCTGGCCCATATGGAGCGGGGACGGGAGTTCATCGGGCAGTACATCGGGCTGGCGGACGCCGTCACGGACCTGGAGTCGAGCCGGGCGTACCTCCAGTCGTACGCGCAGAAGGCCGCCACGGACACCGGCCGCATCCACGGCATCTGGGTGGACGGCAAGCTGGTCGGCGGTGTGCTCTTCCGCACGATGGACGTCGCGCAGGGCACCGCCGAGGCGGGCTGCTGGCTGGAGCCGTCGGCGGTGGGCCGGGGCCTGGTGACCAGGGCCGCGCGCCTGATCATCGACTGGGCGGTTGAGGAGCGCGGCATCCACCGCGTGGAGTGGCTGGTCGCGGCCGCGAACGAGCCCAGCAAGGCCGTGGCCCGCCGGCTCGGGATGACGAGGGACGGCGTGCTGCGGGAGAGCTTCCTGTACCGGGGGCAGCGGATCGACAGGGAGGTCTGGTCGGTGCTCGCTCCGGAGTGGCGCGCGGTCCGGCGGACGTCCTAGCCAGGGCTTCCTTCATCAGGGCTTGGCTCGTCAGGGTTTCCGTGGGCGCGGCCGCACCACCGCCGTGCCCGAGTCCAGGTCCACGGTGCTGCCGGGCGGGGCACCGGAGTCCGGGTCGTCCCGCAGGGCGAGTCGGCGTTCCTTCTGCTCCTGGACGTGCCGCCGCGAGGGGTGGAACACCTCGGCCAACGCCTCCGCGTTCGCGGCGCCGCTCCCGCCCCCGCCGTACCTGCGCCGGTGCCAGGTGACCCAGGTGAACAGCGCGATCCAGAGAACAACGGTGACGATGCCCACCGTCATCAGCATGTGCTCTCGCCTCCAGGAGTCCGGAAACGCGACTGGGGTTTCCCGGTCGTACCGGAAAACCCCAGGTCAGCGGCGTAAAGCCAGGTGCGCCGCCAGGGACTCGAACCCCGGACCCGCTGATTAAGAGTCAGCTGCTCTAACCAACTGAGCTAGCGGCGCCTGCTGACAGCGGAATCCTACCGGACCTCGTGGGGTGGTCCGGACCAGGCGTCGAGGCGTCCTTGTTATTGGTATGGACATGACCAATCGTCCTGGCTACGCTCCACTTGGTCTAGACCGCATCGCACGGCTCGTAGAAGCACCCCACGTCTTCAGGAGCGAAGCATGCGCAAGAAGATCCGCGCCGCCGCGGTCGGCATCGGGCTCGCGGCGGTCACCGTTCTCGCGACCGGCGGCAGCGCCACCGGTCACGGCTACACCGACTCACCGCTCAGCAGGCAGAAGCTGTGCGCCAACGGGACCGTCGCCAACTGCGGCGACATCCAGTACGAGCCGCAGAGCGTGGAAGGGCCCAAGGGGTTCCCCTCGGGCGGGCCCGCGGACGGGACGATCTGTGCGGGCGGCAACAGCCGGTTCGCGCAGCTCGACGATCCGCGCGGCGGGAGCTGGCCCGCGACCAAGCTGACCGCCGGGAAGAGCTACACCTTCAACTGGCGCTTCACGGCCTCGCACGCGACCACGGACTTCAAGTACTACATCACCAAGAATGGCTGGAACCCGAGCTCCAAGGTGACCCGGTCGAGTCTCCAGTCGTCGCCCTTCCTGACCGTGCCGTACAACGGGCAGCGGCCGCCGTCCACGCTCTCCCACTCGGGGACGATCCCCAGCGGGATGACCGGACGGCACGTCATCCTCGCCGTCTGGACCATCGCCGACACCGGGAACGCGTTCTACGCGTGCTCGGATGTGCAGTTCTGACAGCGAAAAGCCGCCCGGCCGTTCGTGGCCGGGCGGCGTCCGTCGGGTTACGTCACATCAGGCGTCGAACGTGCCCGCCTTCGCACCCCGCAGGAAGGCGGCGAGCGTCGAGGGGGCCGTGGTGAGGACCACGCCGGGGGCGTCGCTCTCCCGGATCAGGAGCCGTCCGCCGCTGGCGGCGATCTCCACGCACTGGCCCTCGCCCACGGAGTACGAGGACTTGCGCCAGCGCGGACGGTGCTGGTTCCCGGCGAACGGTGCAGAGGTACATGAGGTGTTCATGTGTGGGGCCCTCTTTCTCATACGAGATCTGCGATGAGGCCCTTCGACGCATCCGGAGACAGTGCGCTGTCGGCGATGCGGCCGAAGGCGTCGACGAAAACGTTGACGTCGTCGACTCCTTCGACGTACGTGGGCCCGCGCAGGTTCTCCTGGGAGACGAGATCCGGCATCGGACCAGGGAAGCCCACAAGTGTGAACGCGCCCGCGTCTCCGGGGTTGGGCGCGGCGTCGATCGGCATCACCTGGAGTGTCACCGTCGGCCACTCCGCGACGTCCAGGAGCCGCCGCAGCTGCTCGGTCATGATGGCCGGGCGGTCGGCGAACCGGCGGCGCAGCGCCGTCTCGTGGATGACGGCCCACAGCTTCAGCGGGGCGTCCTGGCGGGTGAGCACGGCCTGGCGGGCGAGCCGCACCTCGGCGAGGGCGTTGACCTCGGCCGCGCTGCGGGCCCTGGCGTTCGCGGCGATCGTCTCGCGCGCGTACTCGGAGGTCTGGAGCAGTCCGGGGACGACCAGCGGGGCGTAGTCGCGGACGGAGTCGGCGTCCGACTCCAGCGATATGTAGTCGGCGTAGGCCGGGGCGACGACTCCGCGGTACGTCTGCCACCAGCCCCGCTTGCCCGCGCCCTTGGCGAGCCCCTCCAGCGCGGCCCGGACCTCGCAGTCGGTGACCTCGTACGCCCGCAGCAGGACCTCCACCTCCGTGGTGCGGATGGTCGCGTTGGCGTTCTCGATGCGCGAGAGCTTGGGCGCGGTCCAGTGGCGGGCGCCGGGGGAGCCGTTCGCGGTGGCGTTGAGCGCCTCGGCGGCCGCGTCCAGTGTCATCCCCGCTTCGGTGCGCAGCCTCCGCAGAGTTGAGCCCAGACGCCTGCGCCGCACGGTGGGCACTGGCTGGTAGGACATGGCGTCAGTCTGACCTATCGCCATCCGGGGTCACCAGGCGGCATATGCCAGTCTTGAGCTAAAGGGTCGAAACATTGCGAGTGACACCGTCGATGAGCCAGGATCGCTCTTGCGACACGGCGTCAGTGCGCTGCGCTTTGGAGGGGCCTCGGACCATATGGCAGACAACATCCCGCAGCGGTACGAGTTCCGCCTCCGCGTCCACCCGCAGAAACTCGCCGAGGTGCGTCGCGCCGTCGGCGCCCGGCTGCGTCTGTGGGGACGCGAGGATCTGATCACGCCGGCGGCGATGTGCGTCACCGAACTGCTGTCCAACGTCCACAAGCACGCGGCCTCGCCCGAGTGCCTACTGCTGCTCGAAAACCGTCCGTACGGGATATGCGCCGCCGTCCGCGACTCCGAGACATCACTGCCCGTGGTCAAGGAGCCGGACTTCCTCTCGGAGTGCGGGCGCGGAATGTTCCTGCTCAGCAAGACCGCCCATGAATGGGGTACGGATCTCCACGACGGCGGCAAGACGGTCTGGTTCACGCTGCGTGCCGAAGCGGTGGATGGGTGACCACTCGCGCCGGTAACCTTGCGCACACGGAGAGTTGAGGGCACGCCAGGGGGGGGGGGGGGGGGAGCCCATGGATCCGGTGACGACGGGTGCGCTGGTCACGGCGGTCAACGCGGCGGTATCAGGTGCCGGGGGCGAGGCGGGGCGACGGGCCATGGAATCGCTCGGCGCGCTGGCCCGCCGGGTATGGCGGCGCGGCGACGCGGAGCCGGTGGGCGAGCCCGAGCCGGTCGCCATTCCGTACGGCGACGAGGAGCGGCTGCGCCAGCTGGCCGATCTGCTGGTCGAGCGGTCGCGGCAGGACCCGGAGTTCGGGCGCGATCTGGCCGCCTGGCTAAGGGAGTTCGGTGGGCCCGCCGAGGGCGGGGCCGGGTCGGCCGGGTCGGTGCACAACTCCGTCTCCGGGACCATCTCGGGCCCGGTCGTCCAGGGCCGCGACTTCCGCGGGGGGATCCATTTCGGGCCGCGGTGACCACGCCGCGCAACGCCGTGCCCCGTCCCGGGGGGCGGTGGCAGCAACCGGACAGGGCTCCTTTCGCTTCGTGGCGGAGTGTCTCCGGATCGCGACTGATCGTGTCCGGATGGCGATCGCATGAGCTGACGGTTAGTAACTTGCTGACAACGAGCACCGCTTGATGGGCGGTCGAGCGCCGGATCGCGCTCTGACGCGCCGCACTTGGTCTATTCTTTACCTCACGCCCCGCGTTGACGCCGTCGCTGTGCGCGAATTACTGTCATCAGTGATTTCGCACCATGCCGCCTCCGCGTATTGAGCATGCTGAGGCACGGAAATTCCAAGAACCAGGCCGGTATTCGCAAACCTAGGTAACTGTCGCCCTCCAGGGGAAGTCATGGTTGGTCTTGTGACGATGTCCGAGCCTTCTCCTGAGCATGAGGCGGACTCCTCGGCCCCCGCCATGACCGGTGACTACGTCGAGCGCGCCCTGCTGGCCGCCCGCGATCTGATCGAATCCACCGTCACCCGGCACCGGCGGGAGCTGGCCCAGGACTCCTGGGCGGGGAAGGCTCTCGGGCAGGTGCCGCTCGCCGAGGTCGTCGACACGCTCGTGGACGGGGCCGAACGGACCGTGAGCGTCGTCCTGTCGGGCGGCGAGGAACAGTCGGAGGTCGTCTGCGCGGCGCTCGCCCGGCCGGCCCGGGGCGGCCGCGGCCGCCGCGCGGTGCGGCTGCTGTGCCTGCCGCGGGCGCTGGGCGCGGCCCGGGTGCGGGCGCTGGCGCGCACCGACCCGCGCTGCGAAGTCCGCGTATGCGACGGGGAGTTACCGGAGGCGCTGTTCATCGACGGCCAGATCGTCTACGTACGGAACGAACCGCCGGACCCGGCGCGGGACGGCGGGCGGCAGGCGTCGCTCGTCGAGGATCCCGCCGCGGTGCAGGCCCTGGAGCTGATGTTCGCGGGGACCTGGGGGAACGCCGTGGCGCTGGAGGACTATCCGCGGCTGGGCGGGCGGCTGTGCCCGGCGGACGCGCGGCGCATCCTGGAATGCCTGCGCACGGGTCACACCGATGAGGTGGCGGCGCGCGCCATGCAGGTGTCGCTGCGGACCTACCGCCGCTATGTCGCGGAGATCATGCGGGAGCTGGGCGCGGGGTCCCGCTTCCAGGCGGGGGCACGGGCGGTGGAGCTGGGACTGCTGCCGGACCACTGACCCGCCCGTTCGCCCCCGGCGCGGGGTGCGAAGCGCGCGGCCCATGGCACTCGAGACCTTGACCACGTCGCGAGGCAGGAATAACGACATGAAGGATCCCGGTGATCCGGGGGACGTTCTGGAGCGGACGTTACGGGAGGTGCGGGCCCTCATCGAGGCCACCGTCGTCGAACACCGGGCCCGCAGGACGAGAACGGGGCAGTTCACCCAGGTGGGGATGGCGGACGGGGCGTTCCTGGCCGCCGCCGAACAGGTGATCGCCAGGGCCCGGGCGCGGGTGGACGCCGTCTTCCCGGAGGCGCCCGGCCGGATGGCGGGTGCGCACGCGGCGCTCACGGCGATGCTGGGGCACGTGGACGACGGCGCGGTGCGGGTGCGGGTGCTGCGCGGCCGGGCCGGTCCCCCCGGGGGCTCGGGCGGTTCCGCCCTGGCGGGCCCCGCGCCCGTACCCACGCCCATCCCGGGCCCCACGCCCCCGCCCGGACCCATGCCCGAACCCACGCCCGCACCCACGACCGAGCCCGCACCCACGTCCGAGCCCGCGGCCGAACCCACGACCGAACCCGCGCCCGCAACCCGGCCCGCGCAGGTCCGCATCGCCCCGGTGCCCCTCCCCACGGCCCTGATCGCCGACGGCCGCACCGCACTGGTGTGTACGGATTCGGCCAACGGGCGGCACACCTCGGTCATCGAGGATCAGGTGGTGGTCGGCTCCCTCTACGGAATGTTCCGCTCCATCTGGGCGGGCGCCACCCCCGCCCCGCGTCCGCTCGACTTCGGCAACCGCGCCCGTACGGAGATGGTGCGACGGGTGCTGACGCGGCTGCGGGACGGGGTCACCGACGAGGCGGCCGCCCGCGATCTGGCGATTTCCGTGCGTACGTACCGCCGCTATGTCACCGGGATCCTGGAACTGCTGGACGCCAACTCGCGCTTCCAGGCCGGGGCGCGCGCCTCCGAGCTGGGGATTCTCGGGGAACGCTGAGGAGAAGGGGCGAAGTCGGGCGCCGGGAAATGGTTTCGTTTTCCCATCGACATTGTGAACCGGTGTGCGCTGGGGATAGGTTGCAACGCGGGCGTGCCGTGACCTGGCAACAGCCGGTAATACAAGGGGATTTGGGGATGGGCGAGGGGTACGGGAGCGGTACGGCGGCCACGACGGTCGCGCGCGGTGAGCCGGATGCGGTGACACCGGAGCGGGCGCCGCATTCACCCCGGCCGGGGCGGGTGCGAAAGGCCCGCGAGAACAGTGGCGAGCGCCGTACGGGGGGTATGTTCCGGGGAGTGCTTCCGCCGCTCGTATTCGGGCTGGCGCTGCTTCTCGTCTGGGATCTCGTCACCCGTACCGGAGCGGTGGCGGAGTTCTATCTTCCGGGGCCGGTCGACTTGGCCGCGCATTTCATCGATCAGATACTGCACGATTCCCTTGTCGACTACACCTGGGAAACCGTGCGAGAAGCGCTGGCCGGAAGCGGTATGGGAATCGGAGTGGCACTGCCGCTCGGCTATCTCATCGCCCGCAGCGACCTGGCGGCCGCCGCGCTCCAGCCGTACATCGCCGCTTCGCAGGCCGTGCCCGCGGTGGCGCTGGCCCCGCTGCTCGCGCTGTGGCTCGGCTACGGGCTGCTGCCGATCGCGGTGCTCTGCGCGCTCCTGGTCTTCTTCCCCATTCTCGTCAACACCGTGCTGGGGCTGCGCGCCCTGGACCCCGAGGTGCTGGGCGCCGCCCGGGTGGACGGCGTCGGGTGGTGGGGGATGCTCTGGTACATCGAGTTCCCGCTCGCCCTGCCCAGCATCCTCGCCGGGGTCCGCAACGGGCTCACGCTCTCCATCACCGGCGCGGTGGTCGGGGAGTTCGTCATGGGCGGCGAGGGCCTGGGGCAGCTGCTGGCCGTGCAGCGCCAGGCGGCCGACACCATCGGCCTGTTCTCCACCCTCGTCATGCTCGCCCTGCTCGCCGCCGGTCTGTACGGGGTGGTCCGGCTGGTCGAGCGGTTCGCGCAGCGTGACTGACCAACCCTGTTCGATCCACGAGTCGATTCGCGAGGAGAAGTACGTGCGTTCTGTGCAGACGACCATGAGGACCGTCCTCAGACAGCGGGTTCTGGGGGCGGCTCTCGTGTCGGTGGTGGCCGCGGCCACCCTGACCTCATGCGCCGAGGAGCCGAAGGACGCGGAGGGCAAGGGCGGCAAGAGCATCACCGTAGGGTTGACCTACACCCCGAACATCCAGTTCTCGCCCTTCTACGTGGCCGCCGAAAAGGGTTACTACAAGGACGCCGGGCTCAAGGTGACGTTACGTCACCACGGTGCTTCCGAAGACCTCTTCGGGGCGCTGACGTCGGGCAAGGAGGACGTCGTCTACGCGGGTGGCGACGAGATGCTTCAGGCGCGCGCCGCCAAGAATCTCCCCGTCGTGGACATCGCGACCTTCTACCAGAAATACCCCGTGGGCCTGATCGTGCCCAAGGACTCCGACATCAAGAAACCGGCCGATCTCAAGGGCCGTAAGATCGGGACCCCCGGCCCCTTCGGTGAGACCTATTTCGGTCTGCTCGCCCTTCTCAAGGAGGGCGGACTTTCCCCGAAGCAGGCCAAGATCCAGAACATTGGATTCACCCAGCAGGCGGCCCTGACCGGAAACAAGGTCGAGGGCGTGATGGGCTATCTGAACAACGACGCCATTTCCTTCGAGGAGGCGGGCAAGGAAGTCCGGTCGATTACGCTCGACGCGGGGGACAAGGGCGATCCGCTGGTCGGGGTCGGTCTGGGCGCCAAGAAGGACGTGCTGGAGAAGCGCGGCGACGACATGAAGAAGTTCGTCGCGGCGTCGCTGCGCGGGCTGCGCTACGCGATGGACAACCCCGACGACACCATCAAGCTCAGTGAGAAATACGTGCCGGGGCTGCGCGGCGAAAAGCAGCAGAAGAACGCGATGGCGGTCCTCAAGGCCACGCTGCCGATGATGAAGACGGACCAGGGCGAGGTCGGCGTCAACGACGCGCAGACCTGGGCCCGGATGGCCGACTTCATGTACGACCAGGGGCTGCTGGAGAAGAAGGTCACCCCTGAGGACGCGTACGACAACGGCTATCTGCCGAAGTCCTAGCCGGTCGTGGGAGGGACGGCCGCCGCGCGCCGGTGCAGCGCGGCGGCCACCGCGAACGCGGCCCCGGCACCGGCCGCGAGCGCGGTCCAGCCGCCCGTCGCCGAGGAGTGGGCCACCACGAACAGCCCGAGCGGCGGGCCGGTCGCCGTGCCCAGGTTCCAGGCCAGCGAGGCCAGCGCGCTCGCCCGCCCCACGGCCGCTTCGCCCGACCAGCGCAGCAGCAGCGGGTAGAAGGCCGACGAGTACGTCAGCTCGCCCGCCGCGAACACCACCGCGAAGGCCAGCAGCAGCCCGTGACGGAGGACCGGCGCCGCACCCTCCCCGGCCAGTGCCGCCCCCAGCCCGCAGCCGAACGCCACCACCCACAGCACCGGCCCGGCCGCCAGGCTCACCGTCTCCGGCAGCCGCTCCAGCCAGCGGGCCAGCAGCGGCTGGAGGGCGACCAGGGCGAAGGAGTTGGCCGCCACGACCGTGCTCACCCAGCCGAGCGTCACGGCCATGTCGTCGTGCATCAGCAGCGGGACCGTGGCCTCGATCTGGGTGAAGCCGACGATGGCGAAGAGGGCCTGGGCGAGGATCAGCAGCGCCATGGGGCGGGCGCGCAGCAGATCGCGGTAGGTGGCGTTCTCCGGGCTCTCGTTTACGGGGGTGGGCCGCCCGGTGCTCCGGGGACGTACGTACCAGATCGCCGCGGTGAGGGGCAGCGCGGCGAGGGCGTTGGCCAGGTACAGCCAGCGGAGCGTGCCGGTGGGGGTGTGCGCGCCCTGGAGCGCGAGCCCCGCGGCCACCGAGCCGATGCCGATGCCGACGTTGTTGACGATGTGCCGGACGGTGAACGCGGTGCGGCGGCCGCTCTCCGGCACGGCCGCGTCCACGACGCCCACGATCGACGCGTAGAACAGCCCGAAGCCGACGCCCACGCACGCCCCCGAGGCCAGCACCAGGGACGTGGTGTCGGCCGGGGCCAGCATCCCGTACCCGGCGGCGAGCGCCGCCCCGCCCAGCACCCCCACCCGGTGCGGCCCGTGCCGGTCGGCCAGCGGGCCGCCGACGAGGGCCGCGGCGAAGCTGGCCGCGGCCATAGCGACGAAGTACCCGCCCGCGGCCCGGGCGCCGAGGCCCAGCAGCTCGCTGACGTAGATCGCGGTGAACGGGAAGCACAGGCCGTTGCCCAGGGTGGACACCAGCAGGGCACCCATCAGCAGGGTGAAGCGGTGCCCCAGCGGCTGCTGCTTGCCGGTCACGGGGGGCACGGGGGTCACGGGGTGAGCGCGGCGCGCAGCGCGAGCAGCTTCTCGACCGCCCCCAGGTCGTACGGAGCGGGCAGCGACAGCACGAGGTGCACCGCCCCGGCCTCCGCGAACGCCTCGGCCAGCGGCAGCTGATCCGGATCGACCATGACCGTACGGGCCACCTGCCCCGGATCGCGGCCGACCCGCTCGCACCACGCGTCCAGGACGCCGTTCAGCTCCCGGAACTCGGCCACCGGGTCGGTGGCGGCCCAGCCGTACCAGTTCCACCAGTCCGCTTCGCGGGCCACCAGCTCCAGGGTGCGCCGCCGCCCGGCGCCCCCGATGAGCAGCGGAAGCGGGCCCGCGGGGCCCGGGTTGAGCGTGGCCAGCCGCTCCTTGACGGCCGCGACGGACGCGGCGAACGCGTCCATGCGCCCCGCCGGGCCGGGGAACGGTATGCCGTACGCGGTGTGCTCCGCCTCGAACCACCCCGCCCCCATCCCCAGCACCAGCCGCCCACCGCTGAGCTGGTCCACGGTGCGGGCCATGTCGGCGAGGACGTGCGGATTGCGGAAGGCGGTGCAGGTGACGAGCGGGCCGATGGTCGCGTGCCGGGTCTCGACCGCCATCGCGGCCAGCAGCGACCAGCACTCCAAGTGGGTGCCGCCCGGGTCGCCGGTGTGCGGGAGGAAGTGGTCCCACGTCCAGAGCGAGTCGACGCCGAGGGCGTCCGCCTGCCGCCAGGCGGCGCGGAGGTCCTGGATGCCGGTGTGCTGGGGGTGGAGCTGTACGCCGATGCGCAAGGGGGTTCCTCTCGGTGGTTGTTTGTTCCCCAGCCCCGCCCCTTCCCGAGCCATGGGCTCCGCCCCTGGACCCCGCCCCCGGCGGGAGCCCCCCGGCCCGCGGGGGGAGGCGGGCCCGCGCCCCGCGGGGGGAGGGGCCGCGCTTCCTGGCGGAGGGCCGCTGCCGGGCGGGGCGTCTTGCCGGGGGCGGGGCTGCTCTCGTCGGGTGGGTTGTTGGGTGTTCCCCCTGCCGGGGGGCCTCGGCGGGCGGGCGCCGCTCGCCGTATCGCTGCACCGGGTGCTGCCGTGGCTTGTCGGCAGCCGGGGCGCGCTGGCCACCGCGTAGGAGTCACCGGGGCACACGGGGGCCGTGGGGGCTACGGGGCGACGATCACTCGGTAGACCGGGGTCGTGGATGCCTGCTTCAGGGCCTGCTCGACCTCGTCCAGCCCGTAGCGCGCCGTGACCAGGCTCTCCAGGCGGGGCGCCAGCGTGCCGCCGCGGAGGAGTTCGGCGGCGGTGCGCCAGTCGGCGGGTTCGTGGCTGAAGGAGCCCGTCACCGTCAGTTGGCGGCGGTGGACCTCGTAGCCCGGGAGGTCGGCGGGCGGGCCGTCCGGGGGGCCGCCGAAGAGGACGATCGTGCCGCCGTCGGCGACGGCGGCGAGCGCGGCGGCGATGCACTCGGCGCTGGCGATGGTGACGAACACGACGTCGGCGCCGGGGAGTTCGGCCACGTCCGAGGGGGGTACGGCCGCGTCGGCGCCGGACGAGGCGACCGCCGCGCGGCGCTGCTCGTCGCGCTCCACGACCGCGACCCCGCGCGCCCCCAGTTCGCGGGCCACGGCCAGGTGCAGATGGCCCATGTACCCGGCGCCGATGACGGTCACCCGGTCCCCGGGGCGGAAGCCGCCGCGGCGCAGGGAGTGGACGACGCAGGCGAGGGGTTCGCCCATGGCGGCGACCGCAGGGTCGGTGTCGCCGACCGACCAGACGCGGGAGGCGGGGAGCACGATGTGGTCGGCGAGTCCGGCGCCCATGGCGATCGCGCCGTCCGCCTCGCGGACCCGGCCCTGGAGGGCGACGCAGATGGCGGACTGGCCGCGGCGGCAGGCGCGGCAGGCGCCGCAGCGGGGGAGGCCGTCGAGGGTGACGAGGGAGCCGACGGCGGGCATGTCCTCGAGGTCGGCGGCGGCTGATCCGACGCGTTCGACCCAGCCGGAGATCTCGTGTCCGGCGGCGGCCGGGTAGACGGTCATGCGCCCGGCGTACAGGTTGGCCTCCATGGTGCAGATGCCGCACGCCGCGATGCGCACCAGCACGTCCGAGTCCCCGACCTCCGGCACGGGTATCCGTCTTAACTCGACCTCGCCTGCCGCGGTGATGACCGCTGTACGCATGGGAACAGCCTTCCGGAATACGGACGTTGTGCCGGGAGGCTATGCCCGTACCCCCGGGGAGGCAAGGAAAGGATCACGGTCCGTCAGCGGGTGCTCTCGGCGTACGAGGAGGCCCGGCGGAAGGTCCACCAGATGATGACCGCGCCGACCGCCGCGGCGATCGCGCCGATCACCGCGGCGACGTGCATGGCGTGCACGAAGCCCTGGTCGGCGAAGTCGGACAGCCGCGGCATCCGCAGCCGGTCGGCGATGAGCCGGGTGGCCTCGGGGGACTCCTCGGCGGCGTCGGCGGCGCCCGGCGGCAGCCCGTCCAGCTTGGGGGTGATCTCGCCGCGGTAGACACCGGCCAGGACGGAGCCGAGGACCGCGACGCCGAGGACGCCGCCGATCTGCCGCATCGCGTTGTTGACGGCGGACCCGGCGCCGGTGCGGTCCTCGGGGAGGACGGAGATGATGGTCTCGGTGGTGGGGGCCACGGCGGCGCCCATGCCGAGCCCCTGGAGGATCAGGAAGACCCAGAACAGCCCCAGCCCGCTGTGCTCGTCGAGGAAGACGTACGCGAAGAAGCCGACCGTGGCGATGACCATGGCGACGCCCACGACGGCACGCACCCCGTACGCCCGTACGAGCTTCGCCGAGAGCGGGGCGCCCAGCAGCACGCCGATCGCGACGGGGGCGATGGACATCCCGCACTCCAGCGGGGTCTGCCGGTGGACGCCCTGGAGATAGAAGCTGGTGTAGTACATCGAGCCGTTGAGGCCGAAGAAGGTCAGCATCACGGCCACGCTCGCGCCGGTGAACCGGCGGTTGCGGAAGAGCCGTACGTCGAAACTGGGGTTGGCGACCCGCAGTTCGACCAGGACGAACACCAGGACGAGCACCGCGCCGACGGCGAACGCGCCGAGAATGGCCGGATCGTTCCAGTCGTTGCGGTGGCCGCCCTCGATGACGGCCCAGACGACGGCGAAGAGCCCGACCGTGGAGAGCAGCACGCCCAGCGGGTCGAACTTCTGCCGCACCTTGGCGGCCGCCCCGGGCAGGAACACCAGCGAACCGGCGACGCACAGCACGACGATCGGCACGTTGACGAGGAAGACCGAGCCCCACCAGAAGTGGTCGAGGAGCGCCCCGCTGAGCATCGGCCCGGTGGCGATCGCGATGCCGCTGGAGCCGGACCAGATGGCGATGGCGGTCGCCCGGTGCCGTTCGTCGAAGACCTGGGCGATCAGCGCGAGCGTGGCGGGCATGATGAGGGCGCTGCCGACGCCCATCGCCCCGCGGGCGACGATGAGTTCGGTGGCGGAGCCCGCGTATCCGGCCCAGGCGGAGGCGCCGCCGAACACGAGCATGCCGGTGAGCAGCAGATTGCGGTGGCCGTAGCGGTCGGCGAGGACCCCGCCGGTGAAGAGCAGGACGGCGAAGACCAGCGTGTAGGAGCTGATGCTCCACTGGAGCTGGTTGGGGCTGGCGCCGAGCCCCTCGTCCGGGTCGGCCAGTGTCTTGAGCGCGACGTTGAGGACGGTGTTGTCGAGCCAAACCGCGAGTTGGGAGAAGACCAGCACCGCGAGGGCGAGCCATTGACGACCGGTGGGCGATCCTGGTGTGCCCGCCGGTGCCGTGTCGGTGATCGCGGTGTTCTGTGCAGCCATGGGGGCGGCGCCTTTCGGGGACCACTGAAGGGTGGGGGGTCCGCGCTCGTACGGCAAGGGACGGCTTGCTGGCTCAAGGCTTGCTGACTGGGGCTCAACGCTTGCTGGCTCAAAGAGGAAGTTACCAATCTGCCGAGCCGGGGCGCAGCCCCTTGACCCCGCCCGGGGGTCTTCCGTCACACGAGGGCGGTGATATTTACCCCGGTGACCGCCCGTTGAGCCATGATGTTCCTTGCCGTTTCGGCAGATGGCTCGTTACTGTGCCCCGACTGGGGAACGGGGGGTGTCCTTTGAGCCATTTTGGAATTCAACCAAATGACCGTACGCCCATTGAGGGTATCGACGGTATTGACGGCGAGACGGGCACGAGGAGAGCGGTTCGTATGGAGCCGGAAGCCAGGTCGGACAACCTGGAGGAGGCCCTTGGCCAGGCGTTACGGCTGGTGGAGTCGGCCGTGCACCACCACCGCCGCTCCGTGCTCGCCTCGGCGACCGCGGAACTCCCGGTGGACGGCGAGGTCGTGGCCGGATGGGTGGCACGGCTGGTGCTGCGGGCCGAGCGTGACGTGATCTGGAGCCTGCCCGAGGTCACCAACGAGGAGCACGCCCGGCTGGTCGCGCAGACCCTCGCACAGCTGTCCGGCAAGGGCGTGCGGACCCGGATGCTGTGCCCGCCGCGGGTGATCCGCGGGGCGATGTGGCAGCGCACGGTCGGCACGGTGCCGCGCCTGGAGGTACGGGTGTGCGGTTCCGTACGGCAGGAACTGGTCGCGGTCGACGGCGTGGCGGTGATCGCGCCCGAGCGCTCCCCTGGCGAGCCCGGCGGCTCCCGCGCCTCCATGATCCAGAACTCGACGGTGGCCGCGATGCTGCACCGGCTGCTGTGCGGGATGTGGGACACCGCGCTGCGCCCGATGCGGCCGCTGTCGTTCGAGGGCGGGGCGCGCGGCCGGGTGCTGCGCGAGGTGCTGACGCTGATGGCCGAGGGCTACAAGGACGACGCGGCGGCCCGGAAGCTGGGTCTCTCGGTGCGTACGTACCGGCGCTACGTGGCCGACATCATGCGGGACCTGAACGTGGAGTCACGCTTCCAGGCCGGGGTGCGGGCCGTGCGCGCGGGGCTCATGGAGGCGGAGCGCGACTAGTGGACTGCTGCGACGGGTAGCCGGATTCCGGCTGATTTGCGCGGTCTGTGGGTATCACCGTGGCAGCTTGCTGCCGATTGGGCATCCTGACGTTCCGGTAACCCGCTGCGCAGTGCAGCTTTATGACAGCCGTGGTTGTCGTGCGGTTGGCTTCACGGGCGGTGTGACAGGTAGTGGACTCGGGGCTTGTCGGCCCCGGAACCGCCGCATAGCGTCAACGTCAGTCGTCGCTTTGCCCATGCCGAAAATGGAGGTGCGCGGTAATGGCCGCCATCGTCGAAGAGCGTCGGGAAACCATCAAGGAAATCGTCACGGATATCCTTGAGATCGATCCGGACGAGGTCACCGAGACCAGCCTCTTCAAAGAAGAGCATGACGCGGATTCGCTGCGGGCCATTGAAATACTTGCGGCGCTCGAAAAAACGTTCAACGTCGTCATCGACCAGTCCGAGCTGGGCCGGATGGTGAACCTCGAGGGCGTCTACGAGGTCGTTTCCGACGCGGCAGGCTGGTGACGGGGCTCTAGGCCAACTCCTCGGAAGGCAGAGCGATATGCGTGGTGAGTCGGGTCGCAGGGTCGTCGTCACCGGTCTCGGGGCGGTGTCCGGCATCGGCATCGGCACCGCGGAATTCCTCGCCGGACTGCGCGCAGGGAAGAGCGCGGCACGGCCGGTCACCGCGTTCGACACCGAGGGTTTCGAGCATGCGATGGCATGCGAGGTCCCGGACTTCGAACCCGGGCGGTGGATCCGCAATCTGGACGTGGAGAACCTGGGCCGGGCGAGCCAGTTCTCGGTGGCGGCGGCCCGCATGGCGGTGGCCGACGCCGGTATCGCGGAGGACGCGCTGCGCGCCGTCCCGTCCCTGATCTCCATCGGTACCACCGACGGGGAGTCGGGCGATCTGGACCAGCTCGTCGAGACGGAGGTCGATCTCGGACCGGAGCGGATGGACCCCACCGTCGCGCGCCGGGTGCCCGCGGGGCGCCTTTCGGCCGTCATCGCGGAGGAGTTCGGCTTGAGCCGGACGGAGGCGGTCACCCTCCCCACGGCGTGCGCGGCGGGCAACTACGCCATCGGCTACGGCTACGACGCCATCCGCGGCGGGGACGTGGAGATCGCCCTGTGCGGCGGCGCCGACGCGCTGTGCCGCAAGACCTTCACCGGCTTCTACCGGCTGGGGACGATAGCGCCGGAGCGCTGCCAGCCGTTCGACAAGGACCGCAAGGGCATCCTGACCGGCGAGGGCGCGGGCGTCCTCGTCCTGGAGAGCCTGGAGTCGGCGCTGGCCCGCGGCGCCCGCATCTACGCCGAAGTCCTCGGCTACGGCCTCAACTGCGACGCCGACCACCCCGTCGCGCCCAACCAGGACAGCGTGGCCCGCTGCATGCGGCTCGCCCTGGACGACGCCCGGATCAAGCCGGAGGAGGTCGACTTCATCTCCGCGCACGGCACCGGCACCAAGGCCAACGACATCACCGAGGCGCGCGCCATCCGCCAGGTCTTCGGCGAGGCCGCGCCGCCGCGCACCGTCTCCATCAAGTCGATGATCGGCCACTCCATGGGCGCCGCCGGGGCGCTCGCCTCGATCGCCTGCGCGCTGGCCCTCACCGAGGGGTTCATCCCGCCGACGATCAATCATGTGGAGACCGACCCGGAGTGCGGCCTGGACGTCGTGCCGAACGAGGCCGTGGACGCCGAGCTGAGGGTCGTACAGAACAACGGGCTCGCCTTCGGCGGCAACAACGCCGTCGTGATCTTCGGCAAGCGCGGCACGGACTGGAATTGACCATGAGTCAGCTGGTGACCGGCGCGGGCGCCGTGGTGAGCGTGGGGGAGGGCGTCGACGAGGTCTTCGCGGCCCTGTGCGCGGGCACCAGCGGACTCGGTGAACTGCGCGGCTTCGACGCCGGCCGCTACCGGGGGCGGCACGCGTACGAGATCGACGACCGGCCGGGACCCGGCGCCGATGTGCCCGGCCGGGCCACCGCCTGGCTGCTCCGCGCTGTCGGGGAGGCGGCGCGGCAGGCCGGGCTCGGTGAAGACCTGAGCGGGGTGCCCGTCCTCGTCGGCACCGGGCTGCGCGAGCTGCGCTCGGCGGAGCTCGCCTGGCGCGACGGCACCGCGTTCGACACCGAGGCGCGGCTGCACTTCGGCACCGCGCTGAGAGAACGTTTCGGCGCGGTGCGCACCCACACCTTCGCGGGGGCCTGCTCGGCCTCGCTGTACGCCCTCGCCCTCGGCAGCGACCTGCTGGCCACCGGCGCCGAGGACACCGTGATCGTGGCCGGGGTCGACACCCTCACCGAGTCCATGTACGGGCTGCTGGACCGGGTGAACGCCGAACCGCCCGACCGGGTCCGGCCGTTCGACCGGGAGCGCCGCGGGGTGCTGATGGGTGACGGCGCCGCCGCGGTGGTGCTGCGCCGGGAGGAGTCCGGCGCGCGCTCCGGCGCGCTCGGCAGACTGCGCGCCGTCAGCATGAACTGCGACGCCCGCCATGTCACCGCGCCCGACGCGCAGGGCATCGTACGGGCGGTGCACGAGGCCCAGCAGCGGGCGGGCGTCACCCCCGGCGACATCGACCTGGTGCTGCTGCACGGCACCGGTACGCAGCTCAACGACACCGCGGAGGCGGCCGCCATCGCCGAGGTCTTCGGGCCCGAGGTGACGACGCCGCTGATGACCGCGATCAAATCCATGACCGGCCACACCTCGGGCAGTTCGGGCCTGGTCAGCCTGATCGTCGCGCTGAAGTCGCTGACCTCGGGCCGGGTGCCGCCGACCCTCGGCCTCACCGATCCGCTGCCCGAGGCGGCGGACTTCCGCTTCGTCCGGGAACCCGGCGCGGCCGAGAGCCTGCGGTTCGCCCAGATCGACGCGTTCGGGTTCGGCGGGGTCAACGCCGTCGCCATCGTGGAGAGGGCGGGCCGGTGAACGCGCCCGGCACCCCCGTCGTCGTCTCCGGGGTCGGGCTGGCCCTGCCCGGCGCGGACACCCCGGACGCGCTGCTGCGCGCCTCGCACGCCCCCGGGCACGCGCCCGAGCCGTTCGACACCGGCGCCCGCATCGGCCGCCGCGGGCACCGCTACAAGGACCGGGCGACCCAGCTCGCGCTGTGCGCCGCGCTCGACGCGTTATGCGACGCCGCCCTCGTCCCCGCCGACGGCGCACCCGGCGCTCAGGGCGGGCAACTGACCGTGCCGGGGGACACCGTCGGCGTGGTGGCCAGCTCCAACCTGGGCAACCTCGACACCGCGTGCCTCACCGCCGCCGCGATCGCCGAGGACTCGGCCCGCTCGCTGAGCCCCATGAGCCTGCCCAACGCCTCCAGCAATGTGATCGCCTCCTGGATCGCGATCCGGCACGGGCTGCGCGGCCCCAATCTGATGCTCTGCAACGGCCCGACGTCCGGTCTCGACGCCGTCCACTGGGCCGCGACGCTCGTGGCCGCGGGCCGCGTCCGCCGCGCCCTGGTGGTCGGCGTCGAGACCCACAACGCCGTCGTGGCGGACCTGCTCGCCCGGCCCGCCGACGACCTGCTGGACGGCGCGGCCGCCCTCGTCGTGGAGGGCGCGCGCTGGGCGGAGGAGCGCGGGGGGCGCGCGGTGGCCGTCCTCGGGCCGTATCAGCGCCGGGCGGGACTCGCGGGCTGCGTCCGGGCGCTGCTGCCGGAGGGCGGCGAAGGGCCGGGTGTCTGGTTCACCCCGGAGCGCTACGAGGAGCCGGGCGCCGACGGCCCCGCGCTGCCCCCGTCCGTACCGCGGCACGACGTCACCGCCGCCTTCGGCCGCGCCTCCGGCGCGCTCGGCGTCCTCCAGTGCGCCG
Organism: Streptomyces sp. NPDC021115; assembly: GCF_044333065.1. Lineage (NCBI taxonomy): Bacteria > Bacillati > Actinomycetota > Actinomycetes > Kitasatosporales > Streptomycetaceae > Streptomyces > Streptomyces sp. NPDC021115. Next base: position 11,374 of record NZ_JBIRQF010000022.1, on the reverse strand, counting down.
CCGCGGTCGGCTGGCTCGGCACGGCCGGGGCGGAGGCGGGGACCGGGACCGGCCCCGGGGAGGCGCTGATCACCAGCGGCGACGACACAGCGGACGCGGTGGCCGGGATGCTGCTGCGCGGGCCGGGCGAGCGGCGGATGTCAGAGGTTTCAGCGACGTCGAAGGTTCCAGCGATGTCGGAGATTTCAGCCATGGAGTGCACCTGATGAGAGCCGCCGCCCCGCCGATGTCGACGAAGGCCCTGCTGGCCGACACCACCACGGTGCGGCTCCGGCCGCGGTACGAGGGCTCCAACATCTGCACGTGGATCGGCTTCAAGCACGTCAACTACCTGCTGGAGGAGGCGGTGCTGGTCCACTTCGCCCGCTCCGGGGCGCCCGCCCGCCGGCTGTACGAGGAGCACGGACTCGGGCTGGACATCGTGGCGCTGGACAGCCGCATCCTGCACGCCTTCCACATGGACGACGAGGCCGATGCCGAGGTGGTCCCGCACACCTCCGACGGCGATACGGAGCTCACCTTCCGGGTGACCCTGCGGGTCGTCCGCGACGGCTCGACCCTCAAGGCCGTCACCGCCACGGCCCGGGTCTCGCTGCGCGCCGACACCTATCTGACCGGCCCCGCCGAACCGCCGGGCGAGTTCGGCCGGTTCACGGTGGACCGGCTGGGCTCCGACGCGCTCACCGCGCCGGTTCCGGCGGTTCCGGCGGTGGCGGACGGCGACGAGCGGGCCGTCCTGGCGGCGCTCACGGAGGGCCGTAACGCCCACGCCTGGAAGTGGAACATCACCTACCCCTACTGCCACTTCACCGAGCGGCTCCAGATGTCCGGCTATCTGCGGCTGATGGAGGAGGCCAAGGACCGCTTCGTGAAGTCCCGCGGCATCTCCATCAAGACGCTGCTGGACGACCGCCGGTGGATACCGGTCGTGCCGCGCTCCTCGATACGGATCACCGACGAGGCGCTGATGGAAGAGGACCTGTACACGGTCTACACGGTGGAGGAGATCTTCAAGGACCTCACCTACACCGCCCGCATGGACTGTTACGCGGTCCGCGACGGCGCGCTCACCCGCACCGCCACCGGTTCCATCGTGCACGGCTACGCGCTGATCGAAAACCGCCGCGACTGGCATCTGGTCCCCTTCGACCAGCGGGTGCTGGACGCGCTGTCCGGAAAGCCGAGCGGCACCTGATGGACGACATCACGGTCACCGGAGTGGGCGCGCTGTCCCCGCTGGGGACGGGCGTCGACGCCTTCTGGCGCGGCATGCACACCGCGCCACCCGCCCCGTCCCGGGTGCCCGACCCGCTCGCCCACATGGACCATCCGCGGATGTATCTGGTGCCCGAGGCCGACGTGCCGGAAGGACCGGCCGAGTGGGCGGGGCTGCCGCTGGGGCGCGGTTCGCGGTACGCGGTCGAGGCGGCCCGGCAGGCGGCCAGGGACGCGGGGCTCGCGGAGCCGGGGAGCGTCGATCCGCGCCGGGTGGCCGTCGCGATCAGCAGCGGCATGGGCGACACGGACCTGCACGAGACGTGGTGGACGGGCGAGGCCCCGGACTCCGGCCGCTGGGCGCCCGTCTTCCCGGTGGCCTCGGTGGTCGGCGGGCTGCTCGGCGCCCGCGGCCCCAACGTGTGTGTCAGCAACGCCTGTTCGGCCAGCGGCTACGCCCTGTCGGTGGCCGCCGACCTGATCCGCTCGGGCGAGGCGGACGTGGTGTTCGCGGGCGGCGCCGAGGCGTACTCCCGGGTCGCGCTCGCCTGCTTCAACCGGCTGGGCGCCATCGACCCCGAGCGCTGCCGCCCGTTCGCCGCCGACCGGCGCGGCACGGTCTTCGGCGAGGGCGCCGCCGTGCTGGTGCTGGAGTCCGCCGGGCACGCCCGCGCGCGGGGCGCCGGGCCCGGCTACGCCCGCCTCGCGGGCACCGGCTGGAGCTGCGACGCGCACCACGCGACCGCGCCCGAACCCGGCGGCGAGCAGATCGAGCGGGCGCTGCGGGAGGCGCTGCGCGAGGCGGGCGGGGGCGAGGTCGGCTTCGTCGTACCGCACGGCACCGGCACCGACCTCAACGACGTGGTGGAGAGCCGGGTGCTCAGCACGGTCCTGGGCACGCGGCCGCCCCCGCTGTACAGCCTGAAGGCGCTCATCGGCCACACCGGCGGCGCGGCGGGCGCGTTCGCCGCGCTGTCCGCCGCCCTGATGCTGCGCCACCGCACGCTGCCGCCGAACGTGCCGGTCGGGGCGCCCGATCCGCAGTGCGCGGTGCCGCTGCCGTCCGCGAGCACCCCGCTGACCGGTGGTTACGGGCTGGTCAACGCCTACGCGTTCGGCGGCAACAACATCTCCCTCGTCTTCGGGGAGGCCCGCTGATGGATCTCCTGGTCACGGGCGTGGGCGAGGTGGACGCCGACGGTTTCGACTTCCGCGTGGAGCTGGGCCGCCGCGGCTACAAGTACCTGCCCAGTGCCTCCCAGTACGTGCTGGCCGCCGCCAAGCGCGCGCTCGCCGACGCGGGCGAGGACGCCCTGACGGCGGCCGGGCCCGAGCGCCGGGGCGCCGCGGTGGGCACCAACAGCGCGGCCACCGCCCTGCACCACGCGATGGACCGTACGGTCACCGGGGCGAGCGCCGCCGAGCTGAGCCCGGTCACCGCGCCCTACTTCTCCATCAACCTCTTCGGCAGCCGACTGGCCACCGAACACGACCTCAAGGGCTTCAACCTCACCGTCACCAGCCCCCGCGTCGCGGGCCTGGAGGCGCTCCAGACCGGCGCCCGAGCCGTCGCCGCGGGCCGCGCCTCCCGGCTGCTCGCCGGGGCGACGGAGGAGGCGCTGCCGGAGGGCGAGCCGGGCGCGTACGCCTCGGAGGCCGGTGCCGTCGCGCTGCTGCTGGAGCCCGCGGCGGCCGTCGCGGAGCGCGGCGGCCGGGCGCACGGGCGCGTCGGCGTCCGTACGGCCTTCCTGCCGCCCGCCCTCGCCGCCACGGCCGACGGCGCGCCGCAGGCCGCGGAGGCGCTGCGGGACGCGCTCGCCGCCCTCGGCCACCGGCCGGGCGACCCGCTGACCGTCACCGCCGTGCTGGACGAATCGCCGGTGGGCGAGGCCGTCGCGGCGGCGTTCCCCGGGGCCGCACGCGTCCCGGCGGGCTCGGGCTGCCTGGCGCCGCTGGCGCGCGTAGCCGCCGCCCTGCGGCGGCCCCCGGACCACGCACACGCCGTCGTCACCGCGGCGGCCGAGGGCAACACCGCCGTCTGCCTCATCACCCCTGATGGACCGGGCGGTACGGAAGCGAGCAGCCGACCAGGCGGACTACGGAGGGCGAGCGGCCGATGATCACCTCACTCGAAGGATCCTGGTGCCTGGTCCTGGGCGCCTCCAGCGGCATGGGCCTGGCCATCGCGCACGAGATGGCCCGCGCGGGCGTCGGCGTCCTGGGCGTCCACTTCGACACCACCGAGGGCCAGCAGAAGGCGGCGGTCGCCCAGGAGGAGATGCGTGCGCACGGCGTCGAGGCGCACTTCTTCAACGCCAACGCCGCCTCCGCCCGCACCCGCGAGGAGCTGCTGCCCCGGTTCGAGGAGCTGACCGGCGGCAACGGCGTGCGCGTCCTGGTGCACTCCCTCGCGTTCGGCACCCTGCTGCCGTACGTCGCTCCCGACGGCGAGGACAGCCTCACGTCCCGTCAGATGAACATGACGCTGGATGTGATGGCGCACTCCCTCGTCTACTGGACCCAGGACCTGTTCACCGCGGGCCTGCTGCGCCAGGGCTCCAAGGTGTACGCGATGACCTCCGCCGGAGGCACCCGCGTCATGCCCCACTACGGCGCCGTCTCCGCCGCCAAGGCCGCGCTGGAGTCCCATGTACGCCAACTCGCCCTGGAGCTGGCCCCCTCGGGCATCGCCGTCAACGCGCTGCGCGCAGGCGTCACCCCGACCCCGTCCATGGAGCGCATCCCCGACAGCGAACGGCTCGCCGAGTACGCCCGGGACCTCAACCCGCACCGGCGGCTCACCCGCCCCGAGGACGTCGCCGAGGCGGTCTCGCTGCTGTCCCGCACCGACTCCTCCTGGATCACCGGCAATGTGATCGGCGTGGACGGCGGTGAGCTGCTGACATGACGGACCATCTGCTGATCGAGAGCGGCGGCCCGCAGACCGGGCCCGCCTGCGAGCGCTTCGTCGGCGACGCGGCACGGCTCGCCGGGGACGGCCACCGGGTGGTGCTGTTCCTCGTCGAGAACGGCGTCGGCGCGGCCCTGCCCGGTGCCGCGCCCGGCATCGAGGCGTTCCTGCGCGACGGCGGCGAGGTGTGGGTGGACGCCTTCTCCACCGCCCAGCGCGCCCTGCCCGCGTACGATCTCGCCCCCGACGTCCGCATGGTGGAGATGGACGACGTGGCGGCCAAGCTGCTGGAACCCCAGGTGAGGGCGGTGTGGCACTGATGGCCCGGCCGATCCCCGCCACCGACGTGCTGCTCAACCTCTTCGGCGCGCCCCACCAGAGCGACCTGGTCACCTCGGCGCTGCGGCTGGCCACCGCGCTGCTCGACCGCGGCGCCCGGGTGCAGATCTGGACGTGCGGCGACGCCACCGGGCTGACCAGCGCGGCCCTCGGCGACACCAAGCCGCGCGACCTCACCGACCTGGAGCGCCGCCATCCGTCCACCGCGCTGATCGTCCGCGATCTGCTCGCCGACCACCCCGACCGGCTCTACTGGTACGTCTGCCGCTTCTGCGCCGACGACCGGGGCGCCGCCGACCAGATCCCCCAGGTCAGCAAGCGCTCCCCGTTCCTGTTCGCCGAGCACGTCAAGGCCGCGGACAAGGCCCTGGTCATGGGGGTGTGCTGAGCCATGCCGGACCAGGCCCGCTGGCTGCTGATCATGGAGAAGGCGTACCGCGGCTCCGTCGAGACCCAGTTCGCCGACGCCCTCTACGTCGTCCCCGATCTGCACCGGCAGAGCGGCGGGGGCTGCGATCTGGCGCTGCGCGGACCCGCCGTCGGCTACGCCCTGCGCACCGCGCCCCAGCCGCCGCTGCGCCTCGGCGGACGCACCCTGGACACCCTGCCCGATCCGCGCGCGTCCGTCGCGAAGGTGCTGGACGCCGGGGTGACCGTGCTGGTCGAACGGCCCGACCTGGCCGCGCTGGGGAGCACCGCCGCCGACCGGCTGCTGCCCGGCGTGCGGGTGATCGAGGCGCACGGGCTCGCCGCGCGATGGCCCTCCTACGAACAGGTGTGGTTCCTGTGAGCACCCCGTCCGGCCCCCGGGCCACTACCGAAGGAGTATCCGCACCCATGGTCAACGCTCCCGCCGCGGTCAGCCCGGTCATCTCCGCCTGGACCGCCGTATCGCCCCTCGGGCTGCGGGCCGCGGACTTCAGCAGCGGGCTGGGGTCCGGCCGCGGCACCGGTAAGCCGCTCGACCCCGAGGAGTGGTCGGTGCCGTTCCGCGAGGCGTGCCTCGTCCCCGACTTCCACATCCGGGAGATCCTCGGCCGCAAGAACACCCGCTCCATGGACCGGGTCACCGGCCTCGCCGTCACCGCGATCCGCCATCTGCTGTCCGGCGAGCCGGAGGGCACGGGCGGCGGCGACGGGACCGAGCGGCTGCCGGGCGTCGGCGAGCACACCGGTATCGCGCTCGGCACCAGCACCGGAAGCGCCCAGTCCATCATGGACTTCACGCGGGACTCGCTCGTCGGCGCCAAGCCCTTCTTCGTGGACCCGGCCCGCTTCCCCAACACGGTGATGAACTGCGCGGCGGGCCAGTCCGCCATCTGGCACGGCCTCAAGGGCCCCAACACCACCATCGCGGGCGGCAGGGCCGCCGGGCTGCTCACCCTGCGGTACGCGCTGCGGCTCCAGCGCGCGGGCCGCGCCCGGACCGTGCTGTGCGGGGCGGTCGAGGAGTTCACCTCCGCGCGCGCCTGGCTGGAGTGGCACACCCGCGCCGACGGCGATGCCACGGCGGTGCTCGGCGAGGGCGCCGCGGTCTGGCTGCTGGAGACCGCCGACGAGGCCCGCGAACACGGCCGCGGCGGGCTCGCCGAGGTCGCGGGCGTGGAGTTCGGCTTCGCCACGGACCCGGCGGCGGCCCGTACGGCGCTCGCCGACGCCGTGACGCGGCTGCTGGACCGTACCGGCACCGCCCCCGGCGACGTGACGGTCCTCGCCGACGCCCAGGCGCCCGGTGCCGGGGGCGAGGCCGAACGCGCCGCCCTCGCCGACGTCCTCGGCGGCCACCAGCCGCTGCGGGTGGCGACGGCCGACGCGATCGGCGACACCTGCGCCGCCTCGGCGGCCTTCCAGATCGCGGCCGTCCTCGCGCTCGCCGAGCGCGGCGAGATCGCCCCCGGCAACCCCGCCCTGGTCACCACGGTCGACCGGGACGGCGTGGTCGGCGCGGCGCTGCTGCGGACCCGGTGACGGGCCGATGAACACAAGGAGTGCCCATGACAGGCAGTGAGACATCCGCGGCGGGCGTGCGCACCGCGGTCGTCTTCCCCGGGCAGGGCGCCCAGAAGGCGGGCATGGGCAGGGCGTGGCGGGACACCGCGTCCTGGCCGCTGGCGGCCGGGATCTCCGAGCACACCGGGGTCGACGTCGAGGAGCTGCTGCTGACGGCCGACGACGCCACGCTGCGCCGCACCGACCTGGCGCAGCTCGCCGTCTTCGCGTACCAGGTGATCGCCCATCACGAGGCGTCCGCCGCCGGGCTGCTGGGCGAGGCGGCCGCGTACGCCGGGCACAGCCTCGGTGAGTACACCGCCCTGTACGCGGCCGGGGCGCTGCCGCTCGCCGACGCGGCTCGGCTGGTCGCCGCCCGCGGCCGCGCCATGCGCCGCTGCGCCGAGGGCGCGCCCGGCACCATGGCGGCCGTCGTCCGGCTCGACGCCGACACCGTGGACGCGCTGACCGGCCGGGTGCGTTCGGAGGGTCCGGAGGTGTGGCTCGCCAACCTCAACGCGCCCGGCAACCTCGTCGTCTCCGGCACCGCCGAGGGCGTCGACCGGTTCGCCGCCCTGGCCGCGGACGGCGGGGGCAAGGTGATCCGGCTCGCCGTCGGCGGCGCGTTCCACAGCCCGCTCATGGCCGCCGCCGCGGACGAACTGCGCGCGGCCCTGGAAACCGTGGAGTTCGCGCCCGCGCACACCCCGGTGGTGGCCAATGTGGACGCACGCCCCCACCGTGGCGGCGAGGGGTGGCGGGACCGCGAACTCGCCCAGCTCACCAGCCCGGTGCGCTGGGAGGAGAGCGTCCGGACCCTCGAAACCGGACTGGGCTGCGCCCGGTTCGTGGAGCTGGGCCCCGGCCGCCAGCTGACCGGGATGATCCGCCGGATCGCGAAGGACGCGGCCACCGTCCCGGTCGAGTCGCCCGCCGCGCCGGCCGCGTCCCCCTGAGATCCCCGAGCCCCCTGAAGACCCCCGAGAGCGGAAGGAAACCCCATGGCCGACGCCACCGCCGCGCTGGACCTCGACGAACTGCGCACGTTCGTCGCGGAAGTCCTCGATGTGGAAGAGGAGGAGGTGACCGACGAGGCCGACTTCGTCAAGGACCTCGGCGTCGACTCGCTCATGGCCCTGGAGGTCATGGTCGAGCTGGAGAAGAAGTACGCGGTGAAGCTGGAGGAGCGGGAGATGAAGAGCATCACAACCCTGCGGAAGGTGCACGACCTGCTCGCCGCGAAGCTGGAGAAGTGAGGTGACGGCGACCGCGTGCGGACCCGTCGACGGCACCGTGGAGGTGCTCGACCCCGGGGTGCCGGGGGAGCGGCCCGCCCGGTGCGTGGCCGTGGTCGGCGGTACGGAGAAGGTGTTCGCCGGCCACTTCCCCGGGTTCCCGATCTTCCCCGGGGTGTGCGTCGTCGAGTACGTCCAGCGCGGCGCCCTCGCCACGCTGCCCGAGCCGGGGGGCACCCTGGCGGCGGTCGAATCCGCCCGCTTCCTCGGCCCGGTCTTCCCCGGCTCCACCCTGAGCTGCGAGTTCACCTGGACACGGGACGACGCGACGGGCGCGTGGCGCTGCCGGTCCGAGGCCACCACCGAGCGCGGGGTCGCCGCCCGCGTCCGGCTGCGCTTCACCGCCCGCGAGGAACGGGAGGCCACCCGATGATCACCGTGGATCAGATCAAGCGGGTGCTGCCGCACCGCTACCCCATGCTGCTCGTCGACCGGGTCACCGAACTGGTCCCGGGGATGCGCGCCTCCGGCCTCAAGGCCGTCACCTGCAACGAGCCCTGGTACGAGGCGATCCCGGACGACGCGCCCGCGGAGGCGTACCACTACCCCTGGACGGTGCTCCTCGAATCCTGGTGCCATGTGGCGGGGGTGCTGGTGGCCTGGGAGGAACCCAATCCGGATGTGCTGGAGGGCATGGCGATGCTGCTCGGCGGGATCACCGACGCCGGGTACCACCGCCCGGTCCTCCCCGGCGACGTGGTCGAACACCATGTCCGGCTGGACCGGCAGGTCGGGGGGACGTACATGTTCGAGGGGGAGAGCCTGGTCGGCGACGCGACCGTGCTCACCGTCGGACGACTGGTGATGACGATGCGCCCGGCGGCCGAACTGAAGGCCCCGGCGGGAGAGGTGACGTAACACCATGTCCGACGCGCACAGCAAGGTGGCCCTGGTCTCCGGCGGCTCCCGGGGCATCGGCCGCGCGACCGTACTGCGGCTGGCCCGGGACGGCTACGACGTGGCGTTCTGCCATCAGTCAAGCCCCGACGCGGCCCGCGCCCTGGAGGAGGAGGCGGCGGGGCTCGGCGGCGGCCGGGTCGTCGGCCGCCAGACGGACGTACGGGACGCGGACGCGGTGCGCGACCTCGTGGCGTTCACCGAGAACCGGCTAGGCCCCCTCGACGTGGCGGTGGTGTCCGCGGGCATCGCGCGGGACAATCCGCTGCTGCTGATGAAGGACGAGGAGTGGCGGGGCGTCATGGAAGTCAACCTCGACGGCACGTACCACATATGCCGTTCGGTCGTATTCGGGATGATGAAGCGCAAGTCCGGATGCATCATCAACATCTCCTCGGTGGCGGGCGTGCACGGCCATGCGGCACAGTCGAATTACGCGGCCTCCAAGGCCGGGATCATCGGCTTCACCAAATCGCTCGCCAAGGAGGTCGGACGGTACGGCATCCGGGCCAATGTGGTCGCGCCGGGCTTCGTGGAGACGGACATGACGGCGGCGCTGTCCGAGAGTGTGCGCAAGGAGGCGGAGCAGAGCATCCCGCTGCGCCGCTTCGGACGCCCGGAGGAGGTCGCCGACATGGTCGCGTACCTGGTCGGGGCGGAGTATGTGACCGGAGCGGTGTTCCAGGTCGACGGTGGGATCGTGATCTGAGCGAGTGAGCGAGCGGGTGGCGGTCGGAACGATCCGAGCGGTCCCGGTGAAGGGGGACGGACATGACGGCCAGGCGCAGTAGGGTGCCGCGGTTCTATTTCAATTTCCGCAGCCCGTACAGCTGGATCGCCTACCGTGATCTGATGGACCGCTTTCCGGATGTCGCCCAGGCGGTGGCATGGCACCCCTGGTGGGAGCCGGACGCGGACAGCGAGCACCGCATGGCCGAGCACCGGCGGTCCTTTCCGTACACGCCGATGTCACGCGACAAGCATCTGTACATCCTCCAGGACGTGCGCCGCCTGACCACCGAGCGCGGGCTCGCCGTCACCTGGCCGGTGGACCGGGACCCGGTCTGGGAAGTACCGCATCTGGCGTATTTTCCCGCGCTGGACGCGGGGGTCGGCCCCGCGTACATCGAACGGGTGTACCGGGCCCGCTGGCAGGAGGGCCGGGACATCTGCGACCGCGAGGTCATCGCGGACATCGCCACCGGCCTGGGCCTCACCGCCGCGGCGGCGGACCGGCTGGCCGGGGCCGCCGACGACCCGGAACTGCGCGCCGGGCGCGGGCTCCGGGCGCTGCTGGAGCTCAGCGGGGACGGGGCGTTCGGCGTGCCGTTCTTCACCCTCGGCTACGACAAGTACTGGGGCGTGGACCGGCTTCCGGCGTTCGCCGGGGCGGTCCGCTCCCGCGACGCGCCCCCTTCCGCTCCCCCCACCGCCCGTACGCCCGTTCCCGGGCCACCGGCCGACGCGGACTTCGTGGCCGCCCGGTCCGGCGACCAGGGCCACGCCGGGGGTTGCGGGTGACGCCCCGTACTCCCGCGTAACCGCCATCCTGACGTACCCGCCCCGCTGCCCCACCGCACGGCACCGACCGAGACGAGACCGCCCTGACCGCCGACGGACACTCCACCCCCTCCCGGAGGACGCCGATGCCCGAGCCACCCCGGACGCCGGTGCGGCCACCCTCGCCGGTGTCCCGCGCCCTCTCGGTCGCGGCGTTGCCGATAGCCCCGCTGTACGGGGCCCAGCTGGCGTATCTCGCCTTCCATCCGCGCGACCGGACCCAGCATGAGCACCCCCGGGACCACGGGCTGCCCTGCACGGATCTGGAGATCCCGTTCGGCCGCCGGAAGCGGGTGCACGCCTGGCTCTGCCCCGGTTCCACCGAGAAGGTCGTGGTGCTCGCGCACAGCCTGGGCGCGGGCAAGGACCACAGCCTCGGCCACGCCAAGTTCCTGCACGACGCCGGGTACACGGTCTGTCTGTTCGACCACCGCAACCACGGGGCCAGCAGCGACGACCGGGCGCTGTTCGGGCTCGGCGACCGGTTCGCCAGCGATGTCACCTCGGTGGTGTCCTGGCTGCGCGGCAAGCAGGGGTACGCCACGGCGCGCATCGCCGTCTACGGCTTCTCCTTCTCCTGCTTCTCGGCCATGTGGGCGCTCACCCACGACGGGTTCGAGTTCGACGCGCTGGTGTGCGACAGCGGCCCGGGGCACGACGTCCCGCCGCTGCTGCGCAAGTACCTGGAGGCGGAGGCGCTGCCGATGCCGCCCGCGCTGAGCGGCGAGCCGTCCCGCTCCGTCGTGACGCGGGCCCTGTGCGCCCTGGGGCCCGCGATGCTGCGCGCCCAATGGCCACCGCCGGCGACCGGCAAGTTCGCCAAGATCCCACTCCTGTTCATGTCGGGCGAGCACGATGCGATCGTGCCGCCCTCCTCGGTGGACGCGCTGGCCGAGCGCTATGCGCAGGCCGAGACGCACGTCCTTCCGGGAGCCGAGCACCTGCTCGGGCTGCAAAGCGATCCCGAAGGCTACGCGAGCGTGGTACTGGATTTCCTCAAGCGGGCCCTGGGGTAGCAACGTGACCGTCCGCGCCGGACGGCAACTTCTGAAGAGGGAAGAGAGAGCATGCAGAAGGTGCTCATCGCCAATCGTGGCGAGATCGCTGTCCGTGTTGCCCGTGCCTGCCGGGATGCCGGGATCGCGAGCGTAGCCGTCTACGCCGATCC
>NZ_JBIRQF010000021.1:0-152565 GCF_044333065.1 Streptomyces sp. NPDC021115 | reverse complement strand
GGTTACATTCCGAACCCGGAAGCTAAGCCTTTCAGCGCCGATGGTACTGCAGGGGGGACCCTGTGGGAGAGTAGGACGCCGCCGAACAAATTTTAAGAAAAGGCCCGGTCGGGAGCTTTGGCTCCGGACCGGGCCTTTTCGTCTTTGTAGGCTGAGGCCCATGCGCTATGACATGGTCATCTTCGACAACGACGGCGTCCTCGTCGACAGCGAGCCGATCTCCAACCGGCTCCTCGCGGCCTATCTCACCGAGCTGGGGCACCCCACCAGCTACGAGGACTCCCTGCGCGACTACATGGGCTCCGCCATGCACCGCATCCACGACCTGGTCCTCGAGCGCACCGGGCAGCGGCTGCCCGCCGACTTCGACACCACCTTCCACTCCCGCGTCTTCGCCGCCTTCCGCCAGGAGCTGCAACCCGTCTCGGGCATCGCCGCCACGCTGGACGGCCTGCGGGCGGACGGCATCCCGTACTGCGTCGCCTCCTCCGGAAGCCATGAGCGCATACGCGTCGCCCTGCGGAAGACCGGGCTCTACGACTACTTCGGCGAGGACCGCATCTTCAGCTCCGAGGACGTGGGCCGTGGCAAGCCCGCACCCGATCTCTTCCTCCACGCGGCGAGCCGCATGGGCGCCTCCCCCGACCAGTGCGCCGTCGTCGAGGACAGCCCGCTCGGCGTCCAAGCGGCCGCGGCGGCCGGGATGGACGCGTACGGCTACACGGCCATGACCCCGGCCGACCGGCTCCCGGGCGTCCGCGCCCACTTCTCGGACATGGCCGAACTGCGAATACTGCTCAGCTCTACCCACAAGTAGCGTCGGGGGCCTACGCTCCTCGGCCATGACGGATACGCGCCCGGGCCCGCGGCTGCGGCATGGCCGGGCCTCGCTGGCCATCAGCTTCTTCGTCCAGGGCGCGATCTTCGCTCTGCTCGTGACCCGGATACCCGCGCTCCAGGACCGCTACGGGATATCCGACGGGCTGCTGCCCCTCTTCCTCGCCGCCGTGCCGGTCCTCGCCGGGGCGGGCAGCGTGGCCACCGAACACCTCGTCAAGCGCGTGCGGCCGGGGCGGGTGCTGCGCTGGGTCCAGCCCGTCGTCTCGCTCGCGCTGCTCGCGGCGGGGTCGGGCTCGGCGGTGTGGCAGCTCGCCGTGGCGCTCGCGGTCTTCGGCCTCACCGTGGGGGCGCTCGACGCGTCGATGAACATGCTCGGGGTGAGCCTGCAACGCGCGTACGGGCGCAGCATCATGCTCGGCTTCCACGCCGCGTACAGCCTGGGCGGCATCGCCGGGGCCTCGCTCGCCTGGGTGGGCGCGCACTGGGACCTGCCGCTGCCCGTGCTCTACGCGCCGCTGGTGGCGGCCCTCGTGCCCGTCGCGTTCGTCGCCTCGCGGTGGTACGTGGACGACGCGGGCGGCACGCACGGGGAAGGAGAGGGCGCCGCGGAGCACGGCACCGTGAGCATGAGGCCGCTGCTGCCGCTCTGCCTCGTCATGGCCTTCGCCTACATCGGCGACTCCACGGTCTCCAACTGGTCCGCCAAGTACCTGGAGGACGTGCTGCACAGCTCCGACCAGCTGGCGACGGTGCCGTACAACGTCTACATGGTCACCACCCTCCTCGGCCGTTCCTTCGGCGACCTCGGGGTGCGGCGCTTCGGCGCGGCCGCCGTCGTGCGGGCCGGGGCGCTGCTCGCGGCGGGCGGGTTCGCCGTGGTCGCGGCAGCGCGGGGGGCCTGGGTGGGGATGCTCGGGTTCACGCTGCTCGGGCTCGGGCTGTGCGTGCTGGTGCCGCAGACGTTCGCCGCCGCCGGGCGGCTGTTCCCCGGGGCATCGGACGCGGCCATCGCGCGCCTGAACATCTTCAATTATGTGGGCTTTCTGATCGGTTCGCCGCTCGTGGGCGCGCTGGGGGGCGCGTGGAACTACCGCGGGGCGATGCTCGTGCCGATGGCGCTCGTCCTCGTGACGCTGGCCTACGCGAGGTCGTTCACCCCTGCACCAGCCCGATACGGTGACGGACATGAGCGGCCGCGCACAGTTGATGTGGGATGAGGAAGTAACCGGATACGACTTCGGTGCCGGGCATCCGATGGACCCGGTCCGGCTCGCGCTGACCATGCGGTTGGTCGAGGCGTACGGGCTCGACCGGGCGGTGGAGGTGGTGGCCGCCAAGGCGGCCGGTGACTCGACGCTGCGGCTCGTCCACCGCCAGGAGTACATCGACGCGGTGCGGCGGGCCTCCGCCGATCCGGCGGGCGCGGACGGTTCGTACGGGCTCGGGACCATGGACGACCCGGCGTTCGCCGGGATGCACGAGGCGTCGGCGCTGATCGCCGGGCAGTCGGTGGGCGCGGCGGAGAGCGTCTGGCGGGGTGCTGCGCTGCACGCGGTGAACTTCTCGGGCGGACTGCACCACGCGATGCCCGGCGGCGCCGCCGGGTTCTGCGTGTACAACGACGCGGCGCTCGCGGTGGCCCGGCTGCTGGAGCTGGGCGCCGAGCGGGTCGCGTACGTGGACGTCGACGTGCACCACGGCGACGGCGTGCAGGCGGCCTTCTGGGACGATCCGCGGGTGCTGACGATCTCGCTGCACGAGCATCCGCGCACCCTCTTCCCGCAGACCGGATGGCCCGAGGAGACGGGCGGCGCCGGTGCCGAGGGCTCGGCGGTGAACCTGGCGCTCCCGGCAGGGACCGGCGACGCCGGCTGGCTGCGGGCCTACCACGCGGTGGTGCCGGAGCTGCTGGCCGCCTTCCGCCCGCAGGCGCTGGTGACCCAGCACGGCGCGGACACCCACGTCGAGGACCCGCTCGCGCACCTGGGCGTGACCGTGGACGCGCAGCGCGCTGTGGCCGAGAGCTGCCACCGGCTGGCGCACGAGCACGCGGACGGGCGCTGGATCGCCCTCGGGGGCGGCGGCTACGCGGTGGTGGACGTGGTGCCGCGGTCGTGGACGCATCTGGTGGCGATCGCGGCGGGGCGGCCGGTGGAACCGGAGTCGGCGGTGCCGGAGGAGTGGCGGCACGAGGTGTACCGGCGGACACGGCTGGAGGCGCCGCGGCGGATGACGGACGGCCGCGAGCCGCGCTGGCAGGACTTCCACGAGTCCGGCTACGACCCGGCGGACCGCCTGGACCAGGCGATTCTCGCGACCCGCCGGGCCGTCTTCCCTCACCGCGGCCTGCTGCCCTGAGCCCGGGGCGCACCGCGCTCTCGTACGCCAGTGTTAGGCCGACCGTGGTAACTCGGGGCGTTCCCCTTCGGGCGCGGACGGTGATCCAGCAGCATCGGTGGGGTGTTGAGTACCGCCGCGCTGCGTGCGCATCTGCTGGCGGCGCGGCTCGCCGGGCCGGTGGCCACCAGCCGGGAGGAGAGCCTGCGCCGCTATCGGCTCTTCGCCGCCCGCGACCCCCGGGTGTTGCTCGGCCTTGAGCCCGAATACGACTGGTCCTTCGCCGAATTACTTCGCCTCATGGGGAGTAAATGCGGGGTTTCGGTCAACCCGGCCCATGTCTCCGGTCACGACGTGATCGACCCGGAGCGTACGATCGCCGCCCTCCAGACCTTCGCCGACCGCCTCCGGGTGGCCGCCGAGACCCGGGCGCCGGTGCTCCTGGGCACCGGCCACCCCCACCGCCTCCTGGGCTTCTACGCCGCGTTGGCGTCGGCCCTCTCGGCGGCGGGATGCCCGATCCTCACCCCCGCGCAGGGTAGATGTGTCGACATAACGACTCGCTTTGGCGTACGTACGTACCAGCTCACCTACGTACGGGGAGTCGCGATGGTGCGGGAGCCCGGCGCCCGCGCGACCGCGAGTGAGCCGGGAGCCCACAGCCATTCGCCGCTCCCGGTTCGCGTCGCCCTCGCCTGTGCCGCGGAGTCCGGAGGCCCCCTGCCGGGGCTGGTGATCGGGGACCACGGATGGGTCTGCGGGGCAGGTCAACTGGGGTTTGCCGCCATCGGCCTTGGCGACACCGACGACCCCGCGCTGTTCGTCGGGGAGGCCGAGGGGCAGGTGTCCGTCGCCGTTCCACTTGATGACGCTGTGCGGTCTGGTTACTACCGGCCGCTTACTCGCTATGTACTCAATCGAGCGTGTCTGTCACAGTAGGCGTGCGATCGCTACTCCTCTTCCCCACTCGCATCACCCGCCCCTAACCTGGGGATGAGCGCGCATGCGAGCAGGAGTCACCGGAGGGGAAGCCGGTGCCCGACATGTGCGGAAGGTTCAGGTGGTGTGTCATGGCTGCTGGCGAACGGCCTCTGAATGAGGTTCAGTTTCTGACCGTGGCGGAAGTCGCCTCGGTGATGCGAGTCTCCAAGATGACCGTGTACCGATTGGTGCACAGCGGTCATCTGCCGGCGATCAGGGTGGGCAGGTCCTTCCGGGTCCCGGAGCAAGCGGTGCATGAGTACCTCCGCGAGTCCTATGTGGGGGTGGAGTCCGCTTAAGCCGACGACCCTCGGATTACGTGGTTCGCCCGGTGGCGGGTAGGCTGGCCCGATGTAGGTCGTGTGGGCTCGGACGCCCCGCACCGAGTGATTCGAAGTGAGCGAGGGTAGTCGTGGGCTCTGTTATCAAGAAGCGGCGCAAGCGGATGGCGAAGAAGAAGCACCGCAAGCTGCTCAAGCGCACGCGCGTCCAGCGTCGTAACAAGAAGTAGGACCAGCGGCGCTGTGTTCGTCCCGCAGCCCTTCCACCCATGGGTGGAAGGGCTGCGGTGCGTGCGGGCGGGGGTCCGGCTCAAAAGGTCGCACCGCGCGGCGAGTGGTCATCACAGCGCAACATCGAGCGGTTACGGTGTTCCGCACAACCCAGCTCGACAGCCCCAGCTCGGACGAGGGTGGGAAGGAAGGCGCTGATCTTGGGAAAGGTCGTGCTCGTCACCGGAGTCGCCCGTCGGCTGGGGGGCCGCTTCGTGCGGCGCATACAGCGCGAGCCGGACGTCGACCGGGTCATCGGGGTGGACGCCGTCGCCCCCGAACACCAACTGGGCGGGGCCGACTTCGTCCGGGCCGACATCCGCCACCCCACGGTCGGGAAGCTGCTCGCCGAATTCGGCGTCGACACCGTCGTCCACATGGATATCAACGGCACCCCGCTCGGCACCCGCGGCAATCGCACCTCGGTCAAGGAAACCAACGTCATCGGCACCATGCAGCTGCTCGGTGCCTGCCAGAAGGCGCCCTCGGTCCAGCGGCTCGTGGTGAAGTCCAGCACCAGCGTGTACGGCTCCGCGCCCCGCGACCCCGCCGTCTTCAGCGAGACCACCCCGCCCAAATCGCTGCCGAGCGGTGGCTTCGCCAAGGACACCGTCGAGGTCGAGGGGTACGTACGCGGCTTCGCCCGGCGCCGCCCGGACGTCGCGGTGTGCGTGCTGCGCTTCGCCAACATCCTGGGGCCGTGCGCGGACTCCCCGCTCGCCGAGTACTTCGCGCTGCCGGTGCTGCCCACCGTGATCGGCTACGACCCGCGGCTCCAGTTCGTCCACGAGAAGGACGCCATCGAGGTGCTGCGGATCGCCGCCTCCGAGCCGCGCCGCGGCACGCTCAACAGCGGCACGTTCAACATCGCGGGCGACGGGGTGCTGCTGCTCTCCCAGGCCGCCCGGCGCCTCGGCCGCCCCACCCTGCCGCTGCTGCTGCCCACCCTGCGATGGGCCCGCACCGCGCTGCGGTCCGTCGGCGTCACCGACTTCTCGCCCGAGCAGATCCGGCTGCTCACCCACGGCCGGGTGGTGGCCACGACCCAGATGCGCGAGACGCTGGGCTTTGACCCCGAGTACACCACCGCAGGCGCCTTCGCGGACTACGCGCACAGCCGCGGTCCCGGGCTGCTCCCGCCCGAGACCCTCGCCCGTACCATCGACCGGCTCGCGGCGCTGCTGCCCGCCGGCGCCCAGAAATGAGGAGCGCGACCACCATGGCGGACGCCAAGGTCATTCCGTTCGGTGAGGAACCCCGGTCCCGGCGGAAGGGACTGCGCACGGGCCGTTCGAACCGGTCCCAGGGTCCGCTGAAGCCCGTACCGCAGCAGCGCGACGAGGAGCTGGAGCACCACCCCGAGACCTCAGCGGCCGCCGCCCCGCCACCGCCCCCGAACCCGCCGAAGCGGGCGCCCGGCGGCGGTGACTGGGAGCGCAAGCTCGCCCACGGGCTGAGCTTCCTGCGCCGCCGGATCACCGGCGAGTACGAGGTCGACGACTTCGGCTACGACGAGGACCTGACCGACCAGGTGCTGATGTCGATGCTCCGCCCGATGTATGAGAAGTACTTCCGGGTCGAGGTGAAGGGCATCGAGAACATCCCGGAGGACGGCGGCGCGCTCGTGGTCGCCAACCACTCCGGGGTGCTGCCGCTGGACGGGCTGATGCTCCAGGTCGCCGTCCACGACAACCACCCGGCCCAGCGCCATCTGCGGCTGCTCGCCGCCGATCTGGTCTTCGTGCTGCCCGTCGTCAACGAACTCGCGCGCAAGGCCGGTCACACCCTCGCCTGCTCCGAGGACGCCCAGACGCTGCTGGAGCGCGGCGAGGTCGTCGGGGTGATGCCGGAGGGCTTCAAGGGCATCGGAAAGCCGTTCGCCGACCGGTACAAGCTCCAGCGGTTCGGGCGGGGCGGCTTCGTCTCGACGGCGCTGCGCGCCGGGGCGCCGATCGTGCCGTGCTCGATCGTGGGCGCGGAGGAGATCTATCCGATGGTCGGGAACGCGAAGACGCTGGCCCGGCTGCTGGGAATCCCGTACTTCCCGATCACGCCGACGTTCCCGCTGCTCGGGCCGCTGGGGGCGGTGCCGCTGCCGACGAAGTGGACGATCCAGTTCGGCGAGCCCATCCCGACGGACGGGCATCCGCCGGAGGCCGCGGACGACCCGATGCTGATGTTCAACCTGACGGATCAGGTAAGGGAAACGATCCAGCACACGCTGTACAAGCTCTTGGTGCAGCGCCGCTCGGTGTTTTTCTGAGGCCGACGCTTTCTTGAGCGCTGGCGGTGAGGGTCCGGCGGCGGGACCGCCGGACCCTCACCGCGTCACCGCGTGTCGTCGCCGTCGAGATCGAGCCCCGGCAGCAGGTCGGGCAGCAGCGGCGGGATGGTGATGTCCGGCTGGGACGGCTTGCCGCCGCCCGTGTCGCCCTTGCCCGTGGACGGGCTCGGCGTCTCCGCGCCGGTCGGCGGCTCCAGCAGCCCCCCGGTGCCGCCCACCAGGCCCTGCTCCTCGGGGTCGGCCGACGCCGACGGGCGCGGCCGGTCGGGGGCGTCACCGGCGTGGCTGTGGCTCGGCGGGGCCGGGGAGGACGCGGACTGACCGCGCTCCGGCTCCACCACGCCGGGGCGCGGCGGCAGCTCGCCGCTCGGCTGACCGGACTGCCCGTGCTGGTCCCGGGAGGTGGGCAGCAGCGAGCGCAGCGGACCGACCTCATCGTCTATGGCGTCGAAGACCGAGCTGACCTGCTCGCCGACGTCCATCAGCTGGACCGGCAGCTGCTCGCGCAACCGGCTCCAGCCGTCACGGTGCGCCGTGGCGAAGGTGGACAGCTCCCGCATCGCGCCGAGCGAGCCGTCCCGCTTGTACACCGCGCGCAGCAGCCGGTGGCCCTCGGAGGCGTCATGCCGCATCCCCGACAGGGCCCGGCGGACCTCGCCGAGCTGATCGTGGTCGAGGTCGCCGGAGCGGGCTCGCTCCATCAGCCTGCGCGCCTCGCTCAGCCGGGTGGACGCCTGGTCGAGATAGATCCGGCCGCGGTCGGCGTCGCCGTCGGCCATCTCCAGTTTCAGGTCCTCCATGCCCCGCTTGACCCCATACAGGGTGTCGCCCGGGAGCGCGTCGGAGCTGGCAGCGGCGACCCCGCCGAAAGCGCCCGCCGCGACTCCCACGGTGAGCCCCCCGGCCGCGAGCCCCTTGGACCAGCGGGAGCGGGGCCGGAGTCTGGCCACCGGGGGTTTCGCGCGGTGGGCACCGCTGCTGCGGCGGCGCTGCTCGGGCACATGGGACGCGCCGTCGGCGAAGGCGGCCTCCATGGCGGCGATCAGCTGGGCCCGCTGGGTGGTTTTGACCTCGGCGGACAGCGTCGGCGTGGGCAGCTCGCCGAGCTGCCGGGTCAGGCCCACCAGCCGCTGCTGGCCGTGGTGGTCCGCCGCCGGGCCGGACGGGGCGGCCGCGGCCCCGGTCTCGGCTCCGGTCGCCCCGGTCGTGTCCTGGGACGCCTGGTGCCGGCTCTCCAGAGCCTCCAGGGCCTCCAGCGCCTCGGCGAAGGCGTTCGCCCGCCGGTGCGCCGATACGTTCGCGATCACGGGCGGCACCTCCTCTTCTCGTGACGGTCGACTCCCCAGGACACCTGGAGGTTCCGTGCCATGCGCGCGTCCACCCGATCGAGTGAGGGAACTACGGGCAGGGTACGACCGCGAGGTGCCTGCATCTCCCACAACGAGCGGCGCGGCACAGGGGTTACGCCCTCCCGATGATCGGACCACACCTCGCGGCCGCGCCGTCCGGGGCCTGCGGGGTCAGCGCGCGTCGTCCGGCAGCAGCCGCGCCAGGGTGCGCACGGCCCGGTACTGAAGCGTCTTGATCGCGCCCTCGTTCTTCCCCATGACGCGGGCGGTCTCGGCGACCGAGAGGCCCTGGAGGAAGCGGAGCGTCACGCACTCCTGCTGCTGCGGGTTGAGTTTTCGCACCGCCTGGAGCAGCGCCGCGTTGGAGAGGGACTCCAGGACGGAGTCCTCTGGGCTGCGCTCGACCTCGTTGGCGTCGAGCATCTCGCCGGTGGTGACCTCCAGCCGGAAGCGGCTGGATTTGAAGTGGTCGGCGACGAGGTTACGGGCGATCGTCACCAGCCAGGCGCCGAAGTCGCGGCCCTGCCAGGTGAAGGTCCCGATGCGGCGCAGGGCGCGCAGGAACGTCTCGCTGGTGAGGTCCTCGGCCGTGGCCCGGCCGCCGACCCGGTAGTAGATGTAGCGGTACACCGTGTCGGCGTACTGGTCGTAGAGCCGGCCGAAGGCCTCGGCCTCGCCCGCCTGGGCGCGCTCCACGAGGTCCATCATCCGGCGGCTGTCGCTGTCCGCGCTGGGCCGCCGGGCGGTGGAGGTGGAGGTGGAGGTGGAGCCGCGGGAGCGTCTGCCGACCGCCGCGCCGCCGTCGGTGAGGGCATAGCACGGACCGGCGGTGCCGGACCGGCTGACCGTGCCGTGGGCGGGACCGGCCGGACGTGCGGCACCGGCCGCACCGGCGGGCACGGGCGAGGCGAGGGCGAGGGCGGGGACGGCATACGCGGTGGGGACGAAGCCGCGCAGACAGTCGAGGACCGTTGCGCGCAGCGTAGCCAGGCCCGAGGCGTCAACCCCGACGTGTGGGTACACGGGACTCCCAGAGGCAGAGCTTCCATCACGTGCAGTACGGGACCGTTCACCCGCCGTAGGGACGCGTGGGTACCGGTTTGCGTCTAAGGAGAATAACGCTTCGTATAGGCGGTGCTACACCCAGTTGCTCAAATCATCGTTTCCGTCTGCTTCGTTATGGATTGATGACGGATCAAGTGCCGAATGAAGTAAGAGAGTTGATCGAAAAGCTTCGCTGCTTGTGCGCTGGTATGGCGTGTTGTGACAAACCAGCGGTAAGGGGACTGGCGGGGGCGCTATGGGGCAGCAAACGCGGATTGACTGAAACGGGACGGGAGCGGTCGCTCGATGACCGTCCGGATCGCTGCCCATGCCGTCACGCAGCGCGACGATCAGTCAAGGCCGGGCATGCCCGGTCACCCTCGTTCGGCGACGGTCGGTCACGGTGACGGGGCGCCGCCGGAGGGCGCCGGGGTGTACCTAGCGGCGTCGGCGGTGGAGGGCCACGGCCGCGGCCGTACCGCCCGCCACGGCGCCGACGCCCGCCGCGGCCGGGATGCCGATGCGGGCCGCCTTGCGGCCGGTGCGGTAGTCGCGCAGCCGCCAGCCGCGCTCGCGGGCGTGCTTGCGCAGCTGCCCGTCGGGGTTCACGGCGTAGGGGTGGCCGACGATCGACAGCATCGGGATGTCGTTGGAGGAGTCGCTGTACGCCGCGCAGCGGCTCAGGTCGAGCCCCTCGGCCGAGGCCAGCGCCCGTACGGCCTCCGCCTTGGCCGGGCCGTGCAGCGGCTCGCCGACCAGTTTGCCGGTGTAGACGCCGCCGACGGACTCGGCCACCGTGCCCAGCGCCCCGGTCAGCCCAAGCCGCCGGGCGATGATCGTGGCGGTCTCGACGGGGGCCGCGGTCACCAGCCACACCCGCTGCCCGGCGTCCAGGTGGGCCTGGGCGAGGGCCCGGGTGCCGGGCCAGATGCGGTCGGCCATGTACTCGTCGTAGATCTCCTCGCCGATCGACATCAGCTCGGCGACCCGGTGGCCCTTGACGATCGACAGCGCGCTGCTGCGCACGTCCTCCATGTGCGCCGGGTCCTCGACCCCGGCCATCCGGAACCACGTCTGCTGCCAGGCGAAGCGGGCCAGCTCGCGTTTGCGGAAGAAATGGCGCTTGTAGAGGCCGCGGCCGAAGTGGAAGAGCGCGGCGCCCTGCATGACCGTGTTGTCCAGGTCGAAGAAGGCGGCCGCCTGCTCGTCCCCGACGACGGGGAACTCCGGCTCGGCGGCGGTCTGCGGCGGCGGAGTCCCGGCCGACGACTTGCGCGCCGCCTCGGCCGAGGCCTCACCAGCGAGGACACTCCGCTCCGTAGCGGGCTGTCGACGTCGGGTGAACCATCCCAGTGCGGCCATGGAGCGAGCATAGTCACGCCCGAGGTGCTTCCCGTTACGCCCCGGTGTCGAGCGGATTCAGGTTGCGCGAAAGGGGGCGGACGCGGGCATCCGGAGGCGGGCCGCCGTCAGCCGCCGAGGGCGGTGCGCAGCCGCTTGGGATCGACCCGCCAGAAGTCGTGCTGGGCGCCGTCGACCAGGATTACCGGAATCTGCTCCCAGTACTTGCGGTACAGCTCCTCGTCCTGGGTGATGTCCTTCTTCTCCCAGGGGGTGCCCAGCTCGCCGCAGACCTTCTCGATCACGGCCTCGGCGTCCTCGCAGAGGTGACAGTCGGGCTTGCCGATCAGCGTCACCGTGCGCTCGCTGGGCTTCTTGCGGGGGGTGCGACGCAGCAGCGGACTCATGCGTCCCATTGTGCGCGCCCTCCCGGCCGCTTCCGCCGCGTTCGGCGGTGGGGCCCGGACCGGTTTACGATCGTGGGCGATTTGTTGCTGTCCGGGGGTAAAGCGGTGAGGAGTGAGGGCCCGTGCTCCCCTCGGTGTCTTCGCGGTGCATGCGTGTCCACGGGGAACGGTGCGACGCTGGTGGTGGTTCCGTGGCCAGGTCGAATGGGTGCGTGACACCGGTCACTTTGCTCGGACAAAGCGGACACCATCTTTGTGCACGCGTTCACAAAGACATAGCCTGGCGTCGATGGGGCGGCCTCACGCCAACCGGCCGCCCGCAGCCCCGCTCTACCCGCAGGAGCACCGTGGCAACTGGCCGAACTCACCGACCGGCGACCCGAAGCCGAGGAATCCCCGAGGCCACCGTCGCCCGGCTACCGCTGTATCTGCGCGCCCTGACCGCGCTCTCCGAGCGCTCGGTGCCCACGGTGTCCTCCGAGGAACTCGCGACCGCCGCCGGGGTCAATTCGGCCAAGCTGCGCAAGGACTTCTCGTACCTCGGCTCGTACGGCACCCGGGGTGTCGGCTACGACGTGGAGTACCTCGTCTACCAGATCTCGCGGGAGCTCGGCCTCACCCAGGACTGGCCGGTCGTGATCGTCGGTATCGGTAATCTCGGCGCCGCGCTCGCCAACTACGGCGGTTTCGCCTCCCGTGGCTTCCGGGTCGCCGCGCTGATCGACGCCGATCCGGCGATGGCCGGAAAGCCGGTCGCGGGCATCGCGGTGCAGCACACCGACGAGCTGGAGAAGATCATCGACGACAACGGGGTGTCGATCGGTGTCATCGCGACCCCCGCCGGTGCCGCGCAGCAGGTCTGTGACCGCCTCGTCGCCGCCGGGATCACCTCGATCCTCAACTTCGCGCCGACCGTGCTGTCCGTTCCGGAGGGCGTGGACGTCCGCAAGGTCGACCTCTCCATCGAGCTTCAGATCCTCGCCTTCCACGAGCAGCGCAAGGCGGGCGAGGAGGCCACCCCGCCCGAGCGGGAGACGGCCGGGACCGGCGAGCCGGGTGTCGCGACGACGCCGAAGCCGACCGCCGCCGCCTCGCACCGCCCGGCCGCCGGTGGCGACGGCAATCGGCAGGGACCTGACGGGGACGTGCCCGCCGTGATGCCGGCATGAGCCTCCTCGTCGTCGGTATGAGTCACCGCAGCGCGCCCGTGAGCGTGCTGGAGCGCGCTGCCCTGGTGGGGGACGAGCAGGCGAAGCTGTTGCAGGACGCGCTCGCCGCCGAGCCCGCCACCGAGGCCGCGGTGCTGGCCACCTGCAACCGGATCGAGCTGTACGCCGATGTGGACAAGTTCCACGCCGGAGTGGCCG
The DNA here is from genome assembly GCF_044333065.1 of Streptomyces sp. NPDC021115. Classification (NCBI taxonomy): domain Bacteria; kingdom Bacillati; phylum Actinomycetota; class Actinomycetes; order Kitasatosporales; family Streptomycetaceae; genus Streptomyces; species Streptomyces sp. NPDC021115. The sequence continues at coordinate 140,064 of NZ_JBIRQF010000021.1, read as the reverse complement.
AACTGTCCACCCTGATCGCCCAGCACACCGGCGTCGGCCTGGACGAGCTGACCCCTTATCTCTATGTGCACTACGAGGACCGGGCCGTTCACCACCTCTTCTCGGTGGCCTGCGGGCTGGACTCGATGGTCGTCGGCGAGGGCCAGATCCTCGGCCAGATCAAGGACGCGCTCGCGCTCGGGCAGGAGCTGCACACCGCGGGCCGGATGCTGAACGACCTCTTCCAGCAGGCGCTGCGGGTCGGCAAGCGGGCGCACAGCGAGACCGGGATCGACAAGGCCGGGCAGTCGCTGGTGACCTTCGGCCTGGAGCAGCTGGCCGGGGACGCGCCGGTGCCGGAATGGGCGGCCGGGAAGCGCGCGCTGGTGATCGGCGCGGGGTCGATGTCCTCGCTGGCCGCGACGACCCTCGCGCGGGCCGGTGTGGCAGAACTGGTGATCGCCAACAGGACGTTGGAGCGGGCCCTGCGGCTCGCCGAGTCCCTGGCGGGCCAGCACGCCGGGCTGGGTGACGGCATCGCCGTCGCCGACCTCGCGGCCGACGCCGCGCGCGAGGCCGCCCCGGAGCGGCCCGGCCTGATCGCCCGTGCCGTGCCGCGCGACCGGGTCGCGAACGAACTGCCGCACGCCGACATCGTCGTCTCCTGTACGGGCGCGACCGGCCTGGTGCTGACCGAGGACGATCTGCGCACCGCGCTCACCCAGCGGGCGGGCTGTCCCACCGCCGGGCACACCGCCACCGTCTCGCTGCTGGATCTGGCGATGCCGCGCGACATAGACGCGGCGGCGCACCGGATCGAGGGGCTGCGGCTGGTCGACATCGAGTCCCTCGCCGAGGCGGCCGCCACCCCCGACGACGACTCGGGTTCCTCCGCGGTGGCGCTCGCCGCCGACGTCGACAAGGTCCGCGGAATCGTCTCCGCCGAGGTCGCCGCCTTCGGGGCGGCCCAGCGCGCCGCGCACATCACGCCGACCGTGGTCGCGCTGCGTACCATGGCGGCAGATGTCGTCGCGAGTGAGATCGCCCGGCTCGACGGTCGCCTGCCCGATCTGGACGACAAGCAGCGCTCGGAGATCACCCAGACGGTGCGCCGGGTCGTCGACAAGCTGCTGCACGCGCCCACCGTGCGGGTCAAGGAGCTGGCGAGCACTCCGGGCGGCGCGGGCTACGCGGACGCGCTGCGCGAGCTCTTCGACCTCGACCCCCAGGCGGTTGCCGCCGTCAGCCGGGCCGATACGGGCTCGGCCGCCGCGGCCGCCGCCGAACCGAACGACCCGAAGGGAGGCCGGGCATGACCACCGCCCCCGCCACCCCGCTGCGGCTGGGGACCCGCCGCAGCGCGCTCGCCAAGGCCCAGTCCGGCCTCATAGCCGACGCGGTGCGCGAGCTGACCGGCCGCCCCGTCGAGCTGGTCGAGATCACCACGTACGGGGATGTCTCGCGCGAGCAGCTGGCGCAGATCGGCGGCACCGGGGTCTTCGTCTCGGCGCTGCGCGAGGCGCTGCTGAGCGGCGAGATCGACTTCGCCGTCCACTCGCTGAAGGACCTGCCGACCGCCGAGCCGGAGGGCCTGACCCTGGCCGCGATCCCGCGGCGCGAGGACCCGCGCGACGCGCTCATCGCGCGCGACGGCCTCACCTTCGAACAGCTGCCGCCCGGCGCCCGGATAGGCACCGGATCGCCGCGCCGTGCCGCGCAGCTCAACGCGTGGGCGCGGTCGTTCGGGCTCGATGTCGAGACCGTGCCGATCCGCGGCAACGTCGGCACCCGGATCGGCTACGTCCGCTCCGGTGAACTGGACGCCGTGGTGCTCGCCGCCGCCGGGCTGATCCGCATCGGGCGGATCGGCGAGGCGACCGAGATCCTCGACGCCGACCATGTTTTGCCCGCCCCCGGCCAGGGGGCCCTGGCAGTCGAATGTGCCGCGGCCGACGCGGAGCTGACTGCCCTGCTCGCCGGCCTCGACGACCCGCACACGCGGGCCGCCGTGACCGCCGAGCGTTCCCTGCTCGCCGCCCTGGAGGCCGGCTGTAGCGCACCCGTGGGGGCGCTGGCCGACCTGCTGGGCGACGGTCAGGTTGTCACCGAAATGCGCCTGCGCGGCGTCGTCGGCACCACCGACGGCTCGACGCTGGTGCAGCTGTCCACCACCGGTCCCGTACCCGCGTCGCCCGACAAGGCCGCGGACCTCGGTCGCGAACTCGCCGCCGAGATGCTCGCCAAGGGTGCGGCCGGTCTTATGGGGGAGCGAGCACTTTGAACCCCAATGCCCCTAACCACCCCGGCTGCGGGCACGTCACCTTCCTCGGTGCGGGCCCCGGAGATCCGGGCCTACTGACGCTGCGGGCCGTGGAGGCACTCGCCGCCGCTGACGTGCTGATCGCCGACCCGCACGTGCTCGACGTGGTACGTACGCACGTCAGGCCGGGCGTGGCCGCGGAAGCTCAGGGCACGCCAGGGCAGGCGGGCTCTGACGTGTCGTCAGGCGCCGCCGAGGTCCCGGTACTCCGGGACAGCACCAATCTTGTCATGGCGGCCGCGCGCGGCGGCAAGCGGGTCGTCCGTGCCGTCGCGGGCGACCCCGGCCTCGACGGGAACGCCGCCGACGAGATGCTCGCGTGCGCCGCCGAGGGCGTCGTCTTCGAGGTGGTCCCCGGTGTCGCGTCCGCGGTGGGCGTGCCCGCCTACGCGGGTGTGCCGCTGCGGGACTCCCAGGGCGCCGATGTGCGCTTCGTGGACGCCCGCAGCGCCGACGAGCGCTGCTGGAGCGAGGTCGGCTCGTCCGACGCGACGGCCGTCGTCTCCGCCACCCTGGAGACGGTCGCGGCCGCCGCTGGCGAGCTGGTGTCCGCGGGCCGCAAGCCGGACACCCCGCTGACGGTCACCGTCGCGGGCACCACCACCCGCCAGCGCACCTGGACCGCGACGCTCGGCAGCATCGCGCAGGTGCTGAAGTCCGCGAAGGTGCTGCCGTCGCCGCAGGGCTCGCAGCCCGTGATAGCGGTCGTCGGCGAGAGCGTCGCGGCCGAGCGGCGCGATCAGCTGTCCTGGTTCGAGTCCAAGCCGCTGTTCGGCTGGAAGGTCCTGGTGCCGCGCACCAAGGAGCAGGCCGCCTCGCTCTCGGACCAGCTGCGTTCGTACGGCGCGGTGCCCAGTGAGGTGCCGACGATCGCCGTCGAGCCGCCGCGCACCCCGCAGCAGATGGAGCGCGCGGTCAAGGGCCTGGTCACCGGGCGCTACGAGTGGATCGCCTTCACCTCGGTCAACGCGGTCAAGGCGGTGCGCGAGAAGTTCGAGGAGTACGGGCTCGACGCCCGCGCCTTCGCCGGGATCAAGGTCGCGGCGGTGGGCGAGCAGACCGCCAAGTCGCTGATCGACTTCGGTGTGAAGCCGGACCTGGTGCCCAGCGGTGAGCAGTCCGCGGCCGGGCTGCTGGAGGACTGGCCGCCGTACGACCCGGTCTTCGACCCGATCGACCGGGTGTTCCTGCCGCGCGCCGACATCGCCACCGAGACCCTGGTCGCCGGGCTGATCGAGCTGGGCTGGGAGGTCGACGACGTCACGGCGTACCGCACCGTGCGCGCCTCGCCGCCCCCGGCCGAGACCCGTGAGGCCATCAAGGGCGGCGGGTTCGACGCGGTGCTCTTCACCTCGTCGTCCACCGTGCGGAACCTCGTCGGCATCGCGGGCAAGCCGCACAACGTCACTGTCATCGCCTGTATCGGCCCGGCCACCGCGAAGACCGCGGAGGAGCACGGCCTGCGGGTGGACGTGCTGTCGCCCGAGCCCTCGGTGCTCAAGCTGGCCGAGGCGCTCGCGGACTTCGGCGCGGCGCGGCGTCAGGCCGCGGTCGAGGCCGGGGACCCGGTCACGCGCCCGAGCGAGCGACGGCCCGGATCGCGAAGGAGGGCACGCTCTTGAGCACCACGTACGGCGGCTTCCCCGGAGCGCGGCCGCGCCGGCTGCGCACCACCCCGGCGATGCGCCGCATGGTCGCCGAGACCCGGCTGCACCCGGCCGAGCTGATCCTGCCCGCGTTCGTGCGGGAGGACGTCAGCGAGCCGGTGCCGCTCCAGTCGATGCCGGGCGTCCTCCAGCACACCCGGGACAGCCTGCGGAAGGCCGCGGCCGACGCGGTCGCGGCGGGCATCGGCGGGATCATGCTGTTCGGTGTGCCGGAGGAGTCCAAGAAGGACGCCGTCGGCACCCCCGGCACCGACCCCGACGGCATCCTCCAGCAGGCCATCCGCGACGTGCGCGCCGAGGTCGGCGACGACCTCGTGATCATGTCCGACCTGTGCCTGGACGAGCACACCGACCACGGCCACTGCGGCGTCCTGGACGCCGAGGGCCGGATCGACAACGACGCCACCCTGGAGCGCTACGCCGAGATGGCCCGCGTCCAGGCCGACGCGGGCGCCCACACGGTCGGCCCGAGCGGCATGATGGACGGCCAGGTCGGCGTCATCCGCGAGGCGTTGGACGGCGCCGGGCACCAGGACGTGTCGATCCTCGCCTACACCGCCAAGTACGCCTCCGCGTTCTACGGCCCGTTCCGCGAGGCGGTCGGCTCGTCCCTCAAGGGCGACCGCAAGACCTACCAGCAGGACGCGCCCAACGCCCGCGAGGCGCTGCGCGAGCTGGAACTCGACCTGGCCGAGGGCGCCGACATGGTCATGGTCAAGCCCGCCCTCCCGTACCTGGACATCCTGCACCGCATCGCCGAGGCGACGGACGTGCCGGTGGCCGCGTACCAGATCTCGGGCGAGTACGCGATGGTCGAGGCGGCCGCCGCCAACGGCTGGATCGACCGCGACCGCGCCATCATGGAGACCCTGACCTCCATCCGCCGCGCGGGCGCGGGGATGATCCTCACCTACTGGGCCACGGAGGCCGCGCAGCGGCTGAACCGCGGCGAGTAGTTCGTCCGAGCCGCCGATGGCCCCCACCGCTATGGTGGGGGCCATCGCTGCGTATACGTCGTGGGGGAGGACGGTTGTGGCTGAGGATCCGCCGAAGAAGAACCCCGGATGCTTGGCCGTGCTCCTCACCAGCCGCAGGGAAATCATCCTGCAACTCCGGGACGAGAAGCCCGACATCTGGTGGCCGGGGCACTGGTCCCTCCCGGGAGGCGGACGGGAACCGGGTGAGGCTCCGATCGACACCATCCTCCGCGAGATCAAGGAGGAGACCGGCATCGTGCCGGACACGATCGAGGAGGCCGCGGTGACCCCGTACGACCCCCTCAAGACTCCGCCACACGTGTTCCTGGGCACCTGGGACGGCGAGGAGGGCGAACTCGTCCTCGGTGAAGGCCAAGCGCTACGGCTGGTTCCGCTTGACCGCTTGCCTGAGCCCATGCCGCCCCACATCCGGCACTACATCCTTCAGCTCACCTCGGCCGTGAAGCCCGCGCTTCCTTACCCTGGCGTCAGCGCAGGGCCTGCATGACGCGGTTGCACAGCGTCTCATCTGCGATCGTCTCGGCATCGCGCCAAGCCGCGGCGGTGACCTCTTCGGTCTGGAGTTCGCCGACATCGGCCGCGGTGCGGAAGAGGAACCGGAAGTCGATGTGCTGGTGCTCGGGTTCGCCCTTGGCGTCGTTCGCAGGAATGGGGTGCACGTTGATGTGCAATGGGCTCGTCCCGGCCGGGACGACAACGGAGGCAGGAATGCCGGTCTCCTCCGTCAGCTCACGCTGTGCCGCGTCGATGAGCCGAACGTCGTCGGCCTCGAGGTGCCCGCCGGGCAGCAGCCAGCGGTCGAGTGCCAGATGCCGGATGTGCAGCACGCGGCCGGCGGGGTCGGCGAGGATCGCCCCGGCCGTGGCGTGCCCCCGGAACTCCTTGCGTGAGGTGAGGTCGGCCCCGGCATTCAGGAGGTCGAGAAGGGGTGCGAGCCGCTCCTTCTCGCCTGGGTGGTTCTTGAGGTAGTCGTCGACGGTCTCACGGATGTGTTCGGCCGTGATGGGCACGGGCGGTCTCCTATCGGTTGAAGTAGTCGAGCCATGTCCCTGCGATTGCGGCACGATCGGTCGGGCCGAGCTCATGCATACCGGGCGCCAGCTCACCGCGGGCGAGCATGGTGGAAGCGACCAGGATCTCGGCCTGTACGAGGAAGATGAACGGTCCCACGCTGGCTCCGTGCAGGAAGTTGACGGCGTTGCCCCCGTTGAGCAGGTAGAAGTAGTGTCCGGTGGTCAGGTACCGGGTGACGTTCTCGCCGATGTGGGCGCGCTCGTACACGTCCGGCAATCCGCCGAGCTCGAGCTCGTCCTCGCTACTGGTCACGGTCGCCACGTACGCCCCGTTCCGCAGCCGGGGGAAGTCCTCACCGCGCAGTGAGAGCGAGCCGGTCGCACACAGTACGAGACCAGCTTCCCCAAGGCCGCTCATCCGGTCGCGGGCCACGGAGAAGCCCTGGGAGAGCGCCTGTGTGCGGCGCACGGGGTCGATGTCGTAGACAGTCACCCGTACGCCCTTGGCGTGCAGCAGACGGGCGATGCTCGAACCGAGCTTTCCGAAGCCGATCACCAGGGCCGTACGACCATGCAGGATGTCGCCGCGGCTGCGCATGAGCGCCTCGGTCGAAAACACAACCGACTGCCCGACGAGGAAGTCTTCCGGATCCTTCAGGGGCGAGCGGGCCACGGACACGACCGGGCAGGGAAGCTTCTCCAGATCGGAGTAACGCCTGTGCCCGTTCTCGGTGTCCTCGACCACGCCCAGGATGCGGCCCGAGAAGCGGTCGCACAGTGCGTCGAGGGCTGTAGTGAAGTACCCGCCGACATCGAGCAGGACGACCGGGCGGTTGGCCGCACGCGTCTCGACGTAGCGCACAGAGCGGTCGACGTCGGCGAACATCTCACGGGACAGCCTGTCGCAGGTGTGCCCGTCGGCCTCGACCTGGCGTAGCGCCTCGATTCGTACGGACTTCGGCTTGGGCAGTACGGCACGCAGATCGGTCACGCTCGCCACGGCCCGCACGAACGCCGGACGCTCGGGAAGAAGGTGTGTGATCAGGAACGACGCCGGACGCTCGACTGGAGCGAAGCGCGCGGTGACACGTCCGAAGTAGGCGTCAAGATGAGCACGTTCGAAGGATTCCATTCCTGCCTCTGCTCCCGGCACCGGTTTGTCGTGCTGAGCCGATCTGCGCTTGCTCCAGGGCCCAACGCAGCCTGTCAGGAGCTGTGAGCCTTTCGTCCTGGGGCAGCTCGCACCATCCGCCGAACCACTCGCCGCACTGGTACGGATTCGGGGCGACGAGCCATGAGCCCTTTGACAGCAGCCGTACCGGAGAGTCGGCCCACCCGCCCCGGCTGCTGGTCGGAACGGCGAAGTAGAGGTGCTCGCCCGGCCGGTCGTAGAGCACCGGGCCGATCCGTTCCCCGGCTTCTCTGAGCCGTGCGAGCGCGAGGAATCCGGCGTCGGCGGGCACCCGCGCGACATCCCACTCCTGGCCGATCGCGAGCAGGTGCAAGCCGGGTACGACATCCTTGATGAGCGGAGCGGCGCGCAGCGCCTCGCGCAGGCACATCACGTGCCCCCTCTCTGTTGGACGATGCGACCGGCATCGACGAGGCGCATGCCACCGAGCCTCAGTTCGGTGGAGCGGACCACGATGAGGTGTCGCTCTGTGATGTCTTCCATGGCTTGAGCATCGCGCCGAACCAACGGCCTCGGAATGACTGGCCGTTGTACTTCTGTTGCACTTCCGGGCCACAGCCATCACGGAGCGTGCTTCCATAACGTGACAAGAGGGAGGTAGTCCGTGACCAGCGTGCCGCTGTGGACCGGCCGCGAAGCGAGTGCTCTGCGCGCTGCGCTCCGGATGAGTACGCGTGCATTCGCTGAGCACCTGGGAGTCGCGCTGCGCACGGTGGCGAAGTGGGAGAAGCTCGGCGCGGGCACCGTTCCGAGGCCGGATACGCAGGCCATCCTCGACACTGCGCTCGCGCATGCTGACTCGCTGGCGCACGGGCGTTTCGACGTGCTGCTCTCGGGGTCCACGGACGCCCGAGAGGGGAGGACCGCGGTTTGGCCAGCGGATTACGAGACGTGGACGGAGGACATCGACCGAGCCGTCGTGTGTCTCAATCGTCAGAACTTCTCGTTCGCGTACACCCTGCTGAATCGGTGGATCGGAGGTCACGACCCACGCTCTTTCGACGACAAGGGCCGGTATCTCTACGGTCGGTCGCTGGTCCTCCTGGGCGACCTCCAACGCGACCAGGGCGCGATCCTCGGCCCGCTCTCGGCGCACCACTCGTACAACACCGCGCGCAGCCTGTTCGCTGAGCTCGACGTTCCGCGTCGCGTCGCGCAGATTGAGCTGTCGCTTGCTGTGGTCGACGAGATGACGGGGAAGCTCGATGTCTCCGCCCGGCAGTACGAGCGGCTCGCCACCGACGAGCGCCTGAGTGGGCGCGACCGTGCCCGAGCCCGTCTGTGGGTGGGTACGGCCCTCAGCAAGGGCGGGAGCAATGACTACGCGGTCAAGGTGATGACGGCCACGACTTACGATTTCGAGGACTTGGTGGAGCCCGAGGATTGGGCGGTCGCGCATCAGAAGATCGCACTTGCCTACCGCGGAGCGGGTGACCTCACTCAAGCACTCCAGTACATCGACATCGCGCGTTCTTCCGCTACGGTCGACTCTCCCATGCAGCGCGTGCGGCTGGACACCGCGCACGGGCACATCCTTCTGTCCGACCCTGCCACCCGGGATGATGGGTTTTCCGTCCTCGACGGCGCGGCGCAGGTGGCGATGCAGTACGGGCTGAGACACCAGCTACGCAGCATCGAGGGCATCCGGCGGTCGTGCGACGGCCCGTCGGCCGCACTGTCGAGGTAAGTGGCCAGCGCGGATGATTCAGGGAGTGTCAGTGCCGGACCGAGAGCAGCGCGTGATCACTGATGCGCAGTGGGACGACGCCAAGCTGATTTGGGACTTTCACCAGATGGGGCACGAGGCGCGCCCCTGCTCGGCGGCGATCTGCCTCGGCAGCCACGATCTCGGAGCCGCGACGTTCGCGGCCAGGCAATACCACGCCGGTCTGTTTCCCGTGCTTGTGTTCAGCGGTGGCAACAGTCCGACCACGGCGCCCCTCTACCCCCGTGGCGAGGCCGTGCACTTCCGTGAACAGGCACTCGGCCTCGGTGTACCCGCTGACGCGATCCTTCTTGAGCCCAACGCTGGAAACACCGGCCAGAACATCACGTTCTCGCGTGAGGTGCTGCGCAAGGCAGGCGTCGAGGTCGACTCGGTGATGCTGATCGCCATGCCGTACATGGAGCGGCGCGCGTACGCGACGTGCCGCAAAGTGTGGCCCGAGGCCGAGGTCGTGTGTGCCTCCGATCCACTGGACTTCGCCGATTACGTCAAGACCATCGGCGACGAGAAGCTGGTCATCGACACGATGGTCGGCGACTTGCAGCGAGTGATCGAGTATCCGAAATCGGGCTTCGCCATCGAGCAGGAAGTACCGGGCGATGTCCTTGCCGCCTACGAGCGACTCCTTCGTTCGGGATGCGACAGCCGACTTCTCACAACCTGACCCTGTGCCCCACACGCCTGGGTTCGATCATTGAGGGCCGAAAGCCAATACCAAATGCAGGCACTCCCTGCTCGGCAAGGTATGCCGTCACTTGGCCGGGCTGCGGGCTTGACCTGTTCGAAGTAGTCGGCGGCGACCGTGTCATGCGACTTCCGGACAGCGGCCAGGTGGCCGAGAAGCCCTCCCCAACGGCGTAGGTCTGGTCGTCGGGGCATCGCCGAGTTGAGACCAAGAGGCGGCGCGGCGACGTGGGAAGTCCGTGCCCTGGCCGCGGAGTGCCCTCCAGTCGTAGGGGGCAGTTCGCCGTCCCGCACCCTACGACCCGAGAGAATGCGCAGGTAGTGATAGGCGCCACATGGCTGAGATTCCGTGAATGTGGCAACGGTCAGGGCTGCGTCATATGGCGTAGACGATTTACTCAAGCCTGAGCCGAACGCGATGCCGCCCCTTCCGAAACCCCGTCCCAGCAGCGGTTGTTCGCGCAGGTTTTTGCGGCTAAGCCCAGTGAACCCCTAAAGGTGAGGTAAGCAACTACCCGTCACCGTGCGTTTTGCGGCCAGAGTTGATGCCGCAGTGGTCACCGGCGGACCGGTGTTGTGCGCGGGACCCGATATGCTCGTCTCAACATCTTCTCTCGCGGCGTAATCCGTCGGTCGGTTGACCCGATCGGGGCCGATCGGCTCCGCTATCGAGAGGAGGTGTTGCGTATGGAGAACCCGCCGGATGGCGGGGAGCGGAAAGACCCGGAGATCGTCAAGAAGGTGATCGGTTGGCTGACGCTTCAGGCACTGAGTGCCTGGCTGCGTCATCTGATCGACAGCTCCCTTTAGACGTCTAAGGCCCCCTGCTGCAACAGAGGGCCTTCCGGGAGCCCGCTCCCAGACGCTGGCCCTGTGCCTCCGCCAACGGCGTCATGAACCGTGGAGATACAGGGCCTCTTCCATAACCGATACACGCGGACCGCGGTCCCAACCGTGCGGCCAACGACGTCTAACGTCGCGCATTTCCGCTTGAGCATCTACCAGTTCTGCCGCTAAAAGACACGGCAGTCCAGGTCGAGCCCCGGGAAGCCGACGATGTGTCCCGGCTGTGGCATTCGGATGGTACCTCTAAACTGGTCCTGTCGACGAGAGAGAGCACACGGATGGCACGGGGCTTGGCCAACTTCAGCTCCACCGAGCTGCGAGCCCACCGAATGAACCTCTACGCGCGTCCGAACATGGTGTCGATGACTGCCGAGCAGCTCGCTGAAGCTGTCGGCGCGACGAAAGCACAGATCCTCGCCTATGAGAACGGGCATCGAGTGCCAGACCCTCCGCGCGTGCGAACTCTCGCTCGGGCTTTGGGGATCCATCCTTGGCAGCTCATGAACCTCGATGAGCGTGACACGTGGACGCTCGCCGATTTCCGCCGCGCATCCGGGCTGCGAGCCCAGGACGTCGTAGCCCGCCTTGGAATCTCACCCAAGAACTACCGCCGATTTGAGACCGAGGGCATCGTGCCGAGCCGCCGTCCTCAGTTCATCGACGAGGTCGCCGCGGCCATGAGCATGCCCCGTCAGATGGTCGTCATGGCCATCGACCGGACGCCGGCCGTGCAACGTCGCCAGGCCCGTGCTTTCGAGCTGGTCGTGGCCATGGCCGAGCGCTACGTGCCCAAGCCCGGGCCATGGGTGGGGCCAGCACTCAATGACCCGAATCTGATCGAACTGGCGGCCGCGTACGGCCGACCCGTCCAGCGGATACGCCGCGTCCTGATATACGAACTGGGCGAACTCCGACAGAGTCAAGTACGCGCCCGGCGCGAGCGTGTCATCGCGGACTACGACACCGACCTCAGTCGCCAGGCCGGTGCTCGGCATGCGCTGAACCGCTGGCATGAAGTCTTCGAAAGAGAGCTGTTCCGGCTTCCCGGGCGCCTGGAGTCATTCCACCGCACTGCTCAGCCCTCGGATGTCTGGCAACTCCTGGTCGACCTCTTGAACGTCGATGCCCTCGGACCCTCCGATGCTGGCACGTGGGCGGTCACCACCCTGCTGAGCACGGAGCCCCAGGTGCTGCCCCCCTATCTGGTCGAGCAAGGCAGTGTCGAAGATGTCCAGGTGTGCCGTCTCTCTACCCCGGGCGCCAACCACGTGCTCACCTACGCTGGCCTGTACGCGGCGTTGTACCCCGGGGCTCGTAGGCCAATCCGCCCGAGTAACCGCGTCAGGTCCCGCGGTGGCGCTAGCCCGGAGACGTTCACGCTCCCCAATCGGATCGAGCGACTGACGGTGCCTCACCCGGTCCTGGAAACCATGCGGATTGTGTCGGCGAGGGCCAAGACCACCCTGCCGGTCGGGCTGAGTCCCACCTATGAGCTCACGGTGGGAGTGAACTCCCTGTCTGCCGCACCCAGAGGTTTCCTTTCGCCCATCGACGACCCGGAGTGAAGCTTACCGACGTGCGCCAGCCGGAGCAGCCGGGACCTACTCGTGCGCTGCGAAAACGGCCACAACCCGCCCGCTCAGTGGTCGTCCCGGCGCTGCGGGGCGAGCTTCGCCCAGGCGGCGAACGCCGCCGCCACGGCCAGCAGGCCGAGGCCGATCCAGAGGTTGATGCGGATGCCGTCGGCCTTGGCGAGTTCGGCGGGGCCGTCAGTGAGGCCGAGGACGGTGAGGACGGCGCCGTACAGGCCGAGGAGTGCGGCGATGAGCCAGCGGACGTCGAAGGTCTTTCCCGGGGTCATGGGGCTCTCTCCGTTCATACGGCTACGACCAGCCAGACGCTCAGGGCCGCCGTCAGGGCCAGGATGATGCAGCCGAGGACGACCGGGGACTTCCACCAGGGCTGGCGTACGGATGCCTCGTGGGCGTCGGGGGAGTCGGGGTCGGGGAGGCCGTGGACGAGGCCGCGGAGTTCGGATTCCGGCTTCGGCTTCGTGACGAAGGTGACCGCGACCGTGACGACGGCGTCGACGACGAAGGCGAAGAGGGCGCCGTAGAAGTTGGCCATCTGGGCGTTGATGGTGTCGTGCGGGCCGACCTCGCCGCCGGGGTAGAACCAGCCGATGTGGTAGGCGGAGAGGTGGGCGACGGCGGCCGCGGCGGTGCCGGAGAGCATGCCCCAGAAGCCCGCCCACGGGGTGACCCGCTTCCAGAACATCGCCAGCAGGAAGGTCGCGAACAGCGGGGAGTTGAAGAAGGAGAAGAGGAGCTGGATGTAGTTCTGGATGTTGTCGTACTCGGAGGCGACGAACGCCGCCGCGACGCTCACCGCGATGCCCGCGACCGTGGCGTAGCGCCCGGCCCTGAGGTAGTAGCGGTCGTCGCGGCCGCGGACCACGTACGGCTTCCAGATGTCGTACGTGAACACGGTGTTGAAGCCGGATATGTTGGCCGCCATGCCCGCCATGAAGGCGGCGAGCAGGCCGGTGAGGGCGATGCCGAGCACCCCGGTCGGCAGGAAGCGCTGCATCATCTCCGGGATGACGTCGTTGTACGTGGGCCCGCCCGGCTGGCCGAGCCTGGGGATGATGACCAGGGCGATCATGCCGGGGACCACGGTGAACAGCGGCAGCGCCATCTTGGGGAAGGCCGCGATGAGCGGGGTGCGGCGGGCGGCGTTGAGGTCCTTGGCGGCCAGCGAGCGCTGTACCTCGGCGAAGTTGGTGGTCCAGTAGCCGAAGGCGAGGACGAAGCCCTCGCCCATGGCGAGGCCGATCCAGTCGCCGAGCGGGTTGGTCCAGTGGCCGGGGGTGGTGCCCTGCCAGGTGTGCAGCAGGGCGGGGTCCTGGACGGCGTCCTTGAGGCCGCCGAAGCCGCCGACGGTGTGCAGCCCGATGACCACGATCGGGATCAGCCCGGCGAGGATGACGAAGAACTGGAGCACCTCGCCGTAGATCGCGCCCGCCAGGCCGCCCAGGGTGATGTACGCGAGGACGAAGACCGCGGACAGCACGATGGACAGCCACAGCGGCCAGCCGATCAGCAGCTTGACGATCAGCGCGAGGGCGAAGAGGTTGACGCCCGCCAGCAGCATCTGCGCGACGGCGAAGACGACGCTGTTGAGCAGGTGGGTCTGGTTGTTGAAGCGGCGGCGCAGATATTCGGAGACGCTGTGCACCCGCGTCGAGTAGTAGAACGGCATCATCACGACGCCGAGGAAGACCATCGCGGGGATCGCGCCGAGCCAGTAGAAGTGCACCGCGGCGGCCCCGTACTGGGCGCCGTTGGCCGCGCCGCCGATGATCTCCAGGGCGCCGAGGTTGGCGGATATGAAGGCCAGGCCGGTGATCCAGGCGGGCATGGAGCGCCCGGCGAGGAAGAAGTCGCCGCTGGTGTGGACGGCGCGCTTGGTGGTCAGGCCGATGGCGATGATCGCGCCGAAGTAGACGGCGAGGAGGAACCAGTCGACGGCCCCGAGGTTCAGGGTGCCGGTCATGTCCGGGTCTCCCCCGGATCGGGAGTGGAGCCGATGACGAGGTCGGCGGCCTCGCGGCCCGGGGCGACGCGGCGGGCGTTGGCCTCGTCCGTGGTGAGGACCCAGCGTTCGGCCTCGGCGCGCTCCTTGCCGAACCGCTCGTGGCGGTCGATCAGCCGCCGTACCCGCTCCTCGGAGTCCAGCTCGACCCACCAGGTCTCGTCCAGCAGGTCGCGGACCGGGCGCCAGGGCGCGTCGTCCAGCAGCAGGTAGTTGCCCTCGGTGATGACGAGCGGGACCTCGGGGGCCACCGGGATGGAGCCCGCGATGGGCTGCTCCAGCTCGCGTTCGAAGCCCGGCGCGTACACCGGCTCGCCGGGGCGCGGGTCCTTCAGGCGCCGCAGCAGCGCGGTGTAGCCGTACGGGTCGAAGGTCTCCGGGGCGCCCTTGCGGCCCAGCAGGCCGAGGCGGCGCAGCTCGGTGTCGGCGAGGTGGAAGCCGTCCATCGGGACCAGGACCGCGCGCTCGGGGCCGAGCGCGCCGACCAGGTACTCGGCGAGGGTGGTCTTTCCGGCCCCGGGCGGTCCGGCGATGCCGAGCAGCCGGCGGTGGCCGGAGTCGGCCAGGCGCCGGGCGCGCTCGAGGAGTTGCTGGGGAGTCATGGCGGGTCTTTCGGGGAGTCCGGGTGGGTGCTTCAGGCCACGGTGTGGGCGTGGGCGGCCTTGATCTGGCCGGCGATGTACGAGCGGGCGTGGGCGGCGAGGTCCGGGCCGTCCGCCCACAGGTTCCGCCAGACGGCGAGGTCGTGGGAGAGGCCGGGGGCGACGACCGCCGACGAGAAGCTCTCGAAGGTGACCGGGCCCTGGTAGCCGATGTCGGCGAGGGCGTGGAAGAAGGCGGGGAAGTCGATGGTGCCGGAGCCGAGGTAGCCGCGGTGGGACTCGCCGATGTGGACGTAGCCGAGGCGGTCGCCGCAGGCGCGGACCGGGCGGGAGAAGTCCTGCTCCTCGATGTTCATGTGGTACGTGTCCAGGTGGACCACGACGTTGCCCGCGCCGATCTCGTCGATCAGGTCCAGGCACTGGCGGGCGGTGTTGACGACGTTGCTCTCGTACCGGTTGACCACCTCCAGGCCGAGCGTCACCCCGAGGCCGTCCGCCTCGGCGGCCAGCCCGCGCAGCGCCCGGACGGCGTGCTCGCGCCCGCGGGCGGTGGTGGGGCGGCCGTACTTGCC
The DNA here is from genome assembly GCF_044333065.1 of Streptomyces sp. NPDC021115. Lineage (NCBI taxonomy): Bacteria > Bacillati > Actinomycetota > Actinomycetes > Kitasatosporales > Streptomycetaceae > Streptomyces > Streptomyces sp. NPDC021115. Next base: position 124,871 of record NZ_JBIRQF010000021.1, on the reverse strand, counting down.
GAGCGCGCTGTAGAGCACCCCGCCGAAGTAGTCGCCGCCGAGGTCGTGGGTGATGCGCAGGGCCTGGCGCAGCAGCGCCTCGCCGCGGGCCGCGGTCTCCGGGTCGTCGGAGGAGACGTCGGAGTCGAAGGAGAGGCCGCGGGAGCAGGCCACGCGCAGGCCGTGGTCGGCGAGGACCCGGCGGGTGTCCTTCACGTCCACCAGATCCGGGTCGTGGAGGGAGATCTCGACCAGGTCGTATCCGGCCTCGCGGCTGCGGGCCGCGGCGGTCCGGGCGCCCTCGGGCGTCCAGTCGCCGGTCCACACCAGGGCGTGCACTCCGAGGTCGTTCATCGAGGTCCCTTCGCTTGCTTCGGTGCGTGATGCCTGCCTGATGCTACGCATCTTTTGCGTGAAGGCAATACATAAGTGTGCTTGGGGCTGGTCGTAAAGGGCGGTACGGTGTGGGCGGTACCGAACACAGCGTGAACAGCGTGAACACGGAGGACAGGGCTCAGTGGCGGAGGCGGTCTCGGCAGGTCAGGCGCATCCGACGGGCCCAGGGGCGGTGCTGGCGCTCATCCGCGGCGGCCGGGCCACCACCCGCGCCCAGCTCATGGCCGCGACCGGACTGTCCCGGTCCACGATGGCCTCCCGACTGGAGGCACTGAGCGAGGCCGGATATCTGGAGGTGTCCGGCGCGGCCGACTCCACGGGCGGCCGCCCCGCGGGCTCCTTCCGGCTGCGCCGCGACGCCGGGGTGCTGCTCGTCGCCGACATCGGCGGCAGCCATGTGCACACCGCGCTCGCCGACATGGCGTGCGAGGTCCTGGTCTCGCACCGCCGCGACCTCAGCGTGGCCGAAGGCCCGGAGGCGGTGCTGGGACAGGTCGCCTCCGACTTCCGGCGGCTGCTGAAGGAGGCGGGTGAGCCCGCCGATCGGGTGCGCGGCATCGGCATCGGGGTGCCCGGGCCGGTGGAGGCCGGTACCGGACGCGTCGTCAGCCCGCCCATCATGACCGGCTGGGACGGCTACACCGTGCCGGACTTCTTCCGCGGCGCCTACGACTGCCCGGTCCTCGCCGACAAGGACACCAACCTGATGGCCCTCGGCGAGCACCGCGTCAACTGGCCGGACCGCCGCCATCTGCTCTTCGTCAAGGCGGGCACCGGCATCGGTTCCGGCCTGATCCTCGGCGGCGCGCTCCACCACGGCTCACAGGGCGCCGCGGGCGACATCGGCCACATCCCCGCACCGGGGCTCGACGAGACCTCGCCGGACGCGCCGGTGTGCCGCTGCGGCAACTCCGGCTGTCTGGAGGCCCTGGCGGGCGGCTGGGCCCTGGTCCGCGACCTCACCGCCGCCGGGCACGACGTCGCCACCACCGACGACGTCGTGGCGCTCGTCCGCTCCGGCAACGGCGACGCCGTAAGGCTGCTGCGGCAGGCGGGCCGACTGCTCGGCCAGGGCGTGGCCGACGCGGTCAGCCTGCTCAACCCGTCCATCCTGGTCGTCGGCGGCGGGCTCGCCCACGCCCAGGAACATCTGATCGCGGGCATCCGCGAGGTCACCTACCGGCGGTCCCTGCCGCTGGCCACCCGCGATCTGCGCGTCGTGCTGTCCCCGCTGGGGACCCGCGCGGGCGTCACGGGCGCGGCGCACATGGTCGCCGACGCCCTCTTCGACCCCGCGACGGTCGACGCCCGGCTGCGTTAGCTTCCGGTCCGGTCCGGTCCTGTCCGGTCCGGTCCGGCTCAGCGGGCGGCGGTCGTCCAGGAGTGGGCGACGTCCACGATCACCTTGCCGTCCGACTGGAAGACCCGGAACGGCAGCCGCGCCCGCACCCCGAGGCCGATCTGGGTGTCGCCCTCGAAGCTGGCGGCGTAGCGGGTGTCCCGGAAGGTCTTGTAGCCGGAGACGTCCACGCCGGGCAGCGGCTGCCGGGCCTTGCCCGGGTACGTCCGCTCGCGCGCCTCGTAGTCGTAGCTGGGCGCGCCCACCCGGATGTCCAGGATCGCGCCGCCGCCCACGGCGATCGGGTCCCCGGAGCCGTCCTGGTGCAGCGCGTCGACGTACCGCACGTCATAGCGCACCTGTTCGGCGGCGGTGCCGCCCTTCACGTCGAAGACCATGCGGTCGAAGCACTCGTGCTGACCGGTCCTGATGTTCTCCAGCGGCTTGTGGTTGCCGGAGGGTGCCGTCTTGTCGCCGCTGCCCCAGCCGGTCGCGCACGCCGCGGCCGTGCCCGCACCGGTGGCCTGCGCCGCTTCCGCCGTTCCGGCCGTCACCGCCAGTCCGGCGCCTGCCAGCACGAGCGCCGCGAACGAGGTTCCCCACCGTCGCATGTCCTACCCCCAAGTGTCTCGATTGACGGATGATGCATGAGGTTTGACGGGTAGTGGGGTCCGGAGGTTGTCCCCATTCGGGGACTCTGTCGCAAAGGTTACGGTCGGGGCGGTCCCCTACGGGTGGGGTTGTCCGCAGGACCCACCGGCCGGATGGCCGTATGGGCACGCGCGTCCGGTTCGGACAGGCTCGGGCCCATGCCACTGATGACCGGCAAGACCGCCGCGCTGGGCCTCGCGCTCGCCGCCACCGCCTCCGTCCTGGCCACCGTGTCCTCCGCGGACGCGGCCCCGGCCACCCCCTCGGCCCTCAGCTGGGGGCCGTGCGGCGGCGACGGACATGACGCCCGCCAGGAATGCGCCACGCTCTCCGTGCCGCTGAACTACCGCGACCCGGACGGGAAGCGGATCACGCTCGCCGTCTCCCGCGTCCGCAGCGAGCGGCCGGACGCCCGCCGCGGCACGCTGCTGCTGATCCCCGGCGGCCCAGGAGGGTCCGGCCTGAACAAGCCGTCCACGCTCGGCAAGCGGCTTCCGCAGTCGGTGCGGGACGCGTACGACCTGGTCAGCTTCGACCCGCGCGGAGTGGGCCGGTCCACGCCCGCGAGCTGCGAACTGGCGACTGAGGACCGGTCCCTGGCCCGGGCCCGCCCCTGGCCCGCGGCCGACGGCGACATCACGGAGAACGTCACCGCCGCCCGCCGCATCGCCGACACCTGCGCCCGCAACGGCGGCGACCTGCTGCCCACCCTCTCCACCGTCAACGAGGCGCGTGACGTCGACAGCATCCGCCGGGCGCTCGGCGAGCGGAAGCTGTCCGCGTGGGGCATCTCGTACGGGACGTACCCGGGATCCGTGTACGCGCAGCTGTACCCGGAGCGCACCGACCGCTGGGTGCTGGACAGCAACGACGACCCGGACCCGACGCGGGTGGGGCGCGGCTGGCTGGCCAACTTCGCGGTCGGCGCCGAGGACACCTTCCCCGCCTTCGCGAAGTGGGCCTCGGACCCCGGCAGTCCGGTCCGCCTCGCCGACACCCCCGCCGGGGTGCGCCACCGCGTCCTCGGCCTGGCTGCCCGGCTGGACGCCGAGCCGCTGGAGTGGAAGGGCGCCAACCCGCCCGAGCTGAACGGCAATGTGTTCCGCCAGAGCGTGCTGACGGCCCTGTACTCCCAGAGCCAGTTCGAGGGACTGGCCCGGCTCATCGAGGGCGCGGACGACGGCAAGGTGCCCGGCGCGGTGCCGCCGGATCTGACGCAGGACTCCGCGGCCGTGTCGTTCGGCACCCTCTGCAACGACGTGGAGTGGCCGACGTCGGTCTCGGCTTACGCCCGTGACGTCGCCGCCAGTCGCGCGTCCCACCCGCTCACCGCGGGCATGCCGGTGAACATCACGCCGTGTTCTTTCTGGCCGTACAAGCCCCAGGACAAGCCGGTCCGCATCACCGACCGGGGCCCGTCCAACGTCCTGCTCGTCCAGAACCGCCGCGACCCCGCCACCCCGTACAGCGGGGCCCTCAATCTGCGCCGCGCCTTCGGTGACCGGGCGCGGATGGTCAGCGTGGACGCCACGGGCCACGGCGCGGCCTATGTCCCGGCCCCGTACGCCAGCCCTTGTGCGGACCGCGCGGTGACGGACTACCTGGTGCGCGGCGAACGCCCCGAGCGTGACGTGTCCTGCCCGGGGCCGGACGAAGCGCCGGAAGCGCCGTAGGAGCGGACGCTCAGAGGCGCTCGGGGGTGCGGATGCCCAGCAGGGACATGCCCTGCCGCAGGGTGCGGGCGGTCAGGTCGCACAGGAAGAGCCGGTTCTCGACCTCGGACGGGCCGCCCTCCGCCTTCAGGACCGGGCACTGGTCGTAGAAGGTGGTGAAGTGCGAGGCCAGCTGGTAGAGGTACGCGGCCAGCTTGTGCGGCTCGTACGACGCGGACACCTCGGCCAGCGTCTCCGCGAACTGGTCCACATGCAGACCCAGCGCCCGCTCGGCGGGGGCGAGCCGCAGCTCCGGGTGCGCGGCCGCGGACTGCGTCTCGTCGGCGCGGCGCAGGATCGACTGGATGCGGGCGTACGCGTACTGGAGGTAGACCGAGGTGTCGCCGTTGAGCGAGACCATCTGGTCGAGGTCGAACTTGTAGTCGCGGGAGGCGGAGGTGGACAGGTCGGCGTACTTCACGGCGCCGATGCCCACCTGGCCGCCGCGCTCCTGGATCTCCGCTTCCGTGAGGCCGAGCTTCTCGCTCTTCTCCCGGACCACGGCCGTGGCCCGCTCGGTCGCCTCGTCCAGCAGGTCCTCCAGCCGGACCGTCTCGCCCTCACGGGTCTTGAACGGCTTGCCGTCCTTGCCGAGGACCGTGCCGAAGGCGAGCTGGACGGCGTGGGTCTTCTCGTTCAGCCAGCCGATCCGGCGGGCGGTCTCGAAGACCATCTTGAAGTGCAGCGACTGCCGGGCGTCCACCACATACAGCAGGGAGTCGGCCTTGAGGTTCTGCACCCGGTCGCGGATCGCGGACAGGTCGGTGGCCGCGTAGCCGAAGCCGCCGTCGGACTTCTGGACGATCAGCGGCACCGGGTTGCCGTCCGGGCCCTTGACGTCGTCGAAGAAGACGCACAGCGCGCCCTCGGAGCGGACCGCGACGCCGGACTCCTCCAGCAGGCGGCAGGTCTCGGCCAGCATGTCGTTGTAACCGGACTCGCCGACCACGTCGGGGTCGTGGATCTCGATGTCGAGCTTGTCGAAGACCGAGTAGAAGTAGATCTTCGACTCGTCCACGAACTTCCGCCACAGGGCGATGGTCTCCTCGTCCCCGGCCTGGAGGTCCACCACCCGCCGCCGCGAGCGCTCCTTGAACTCCGTGTCGGAGTCGAAGAGCGCGCGCGCCGCCTTGTAGAGCCGGTTCAGATTGGACATCGCCTCTTGGCCGGAGGCGGCGTCCTTGTGGTCCAGCTCGTGGGGGTGCTCGATCAGGTACTGGATGAGCATGCCGAACTGGGTGCCCCAGTCGCCGATGTGATGGCGCCGGACCACCTGCTCGCCGGTGAACTCCAGGATCCTGACCACCGCGTCGCCGATGACCGCCGAGCGCAGATGGCCGACGTGCATCTCCTTCGCCACGTTCGGCTGGGCGTAGTCGATCACCGTCGTGCCCGCGTCGGCCGCGAACGGGACGCCGAGCCGGTCGTCGGCGGCGCGCGCGGCGAGGGTCGCGGTGATGGCGGAGTCCGCGACGGTGATGTTGAGGAAGCCGGGTCCCGAGACCTCGATGTCGGCGATCACCGAGTCGGGGTCGGCGGAGGACGGGGCGACCGGAAGGCGCTCCACGACCTTCGCCGCCAGCTCGCGCGGATTCCCCTTCAGCCGCTTCGCCAGCGCCAGCATCCCGTTGGCCTGGAAGTCGGCCCGGTCGCTTCGTCGCAGCAGCGGGTCCGCGGCAGCGGCCTCCGGCAGGGCAGCCGTGAGGGCGTTCGCGACGCGCTGGTGGACCGAAGCGGCAAGGGAGGGGACCGAGGCCATGGGTGAGGTGCCGTTCCTATAGAGGGCTGGGTTACCAATCTGGCCACCTCAGTATTTCACGGGCCGTCCAACCCTTTCTCCGGGCTGTGGACAACTTCGCCGTGGATTCCGACAACCTGTGGGCAACCCCGAAGGCCCCTCCTCCGTCTGGGACAATGGTCGGTGCCATGACCGCTAGGAAGGAAGTGCCGACCGTGGCTCAGAGCACCGAGACCGACTGGGTCTCCCGTTTCGCGGACGAGGTCATTGCCGAGGCGGAGCGACGCGCGCCCGGCAAACCGATCGTCTGCGCCTCGGGCCTCAGCCCGTCCGGCCCGATCCACCTCGGCAATCTGCGCGAGGTCATGACGCCGCACCTGGTCGCGGACGAGATCCGCCGCCGGGGATACGACTGCGTCCACATCCTGTCCTGGGACGACTACGACCGGTACCGGAAGGTCCCGGCCGGGGTCGACCCGTCCTGGTCCGAGCACATCGGCAAGCCGCTGACCTCCGTCCCGGCCCCGCCCGGCTCCACGTACGCGAGCTGGGCCGAGCACTTCAAGGCGCCGATGATCGAGGCCCTGCGCGCGATGGGCATCGAGTTCCACGGCATCAGCCAGACCGAGAAGTACACCTCGGGTGCCTACCGCGAGCAGATCCTGCACGCGATGCGCCACCGCGAGCAGATCGACGCGGTGCTCGACCGGTACCGCACGAAGGACAAGCCCGCCGCGAAGGGCGCGAAGCAGCAGCAGAAGCAGCAGAAGCCGGTCGACGAGGCCGAGCTGGAGGCCGCCGAGGGCTCGGGCGCGGCCGCCGAGGACGACGGCAGCGCGGGCGCCGCCGGGTACTACCCGTACAAGCCGTACTGCTCGGTCTGCGAGCGCGACCTGACGACCGTCACCGCGTACGACGACGAGACCACCGAGCTGACCTACACCTGCGCCTGCGGCCACGGCGAGACCGTGCTGCTCAGCGAGCACGACCACGGCAAGCTGGTCTGGAAGGTCGACTGGCCGATGCGCTGGGCTTACGAGGGCGTCGTCTTCGAGCCGTCCGGCGTCGACCACTCCTCGCCCGGCTCCTCCTTCGTGGTCGGCGGGCAGATCGTGCGCGAGGTCTTCGGCGGCGACCAGCCGATCGGCCCGATGTACGCGTTCGTCGGCATCAGCGGCATGGCCAAGATGTCCTCCTCCAAGGGCGGCGTGCCGACCCCGGCCGACGCGCTGGAGATCATGGAGGCCCCGCTGCTGCGCTGGCTGTACGCGCGCCGTCGGCCGAACCAGTCCTTCAAGATCGCCTTCGACCAGGAGATCCAGCGCACCTACGACGAGTGGGACGCCCTGGAGCGCAAGATCGGCGACGGCTCGGCGCAGCCCGCGGACGCCGCCGCGTACAGCCGCGCCACCCGCACGGCCTCCGGTGAGCTGCCCCGCACCCCGCGCCCGCTGCCGTACCGGATGCTCGCCTCCGTGGTGGACATCACCACCGGGCACGACGAGCAGACGCTGCGCATCCTCGGCGAGCTGGACCCGGCGAACCCGGTGAAGTCCCTCGACGAGACCCGGCCGCGGCTCGACCGGGCCGAGCGCTGGATCACCACCCAGGTCCCGGCCGACCAGCGCACCCGGGTCCGGGAGGAGCCGGACAGCGAGCTGCTGGCCTCGCTCGGCGAGACCGAGCGGGCGTCGCTGCGGCTGCTGCTCGACGGGCTGGACGAGCACTGGTCGCTCGACGGGCTGACGACACTGGTCTACGGCGTGCCGAAGCTCCAGGCGGGGCTGTCGGCGGACGCCAAGCCGACGCCGGAGCTGAAGGTCGCCCAGCGGGCGTTCTTCGCGCTGCTCTACAAGCTGCTGGTCGGGCGGGACACCGGGCCGCGGCTGCCCACCCTGCTGCTGGCGGTGGGCGCGGACCGGGTGCGCAAGCTGCTGGCGGCCTGAGCCCGCTGGAGACGGCTGAGCCGGGCGGGCCCGCGGCCCGCCCGGCTCACGCGTTCCTGAGGCGTTGCGGGGTGCTTTACGGGGTGTGCTCCACCTGCATTTCCATGCGGTAGCGCTCCTTGAAGTCGTTCACGTACGCGTTCAGCTCGTCGATGCCGAGGTCGGCGACGCCGTAGGTCTCCCGCAGCCGCTGCCCGAACTGGTACGCCGAGGGGTACTTCCCGTTGTCGGCGAGGAACTGGCGGAAGGTCGCGTAGAACACCTCGTCGCGCGGGACGTCGTCCGGCATCGCCGCGGCGGCGGACGGCTCCGGCTGCGCGTACTCGGCGTACGGCTGCTCCTGGCCGCGCTGCTCCGGGACGTACGCGCCCTGTGCGTTCCCCACGCCCTGGCCGCCGAGCTGGCGGACCCGGTTCGGGCCGACCGGGACGGTGACCTGCGACTGCGCGGCCTGGTCCGGCTGCTGCGCCGGTCCCGGCTGCTCGTGCTGCGCGGGATGGGAGGCGGCGGGGTCGTACGGGACGGCGCCCCGGCCGTCGTGCTCCTGCCCCGTGGGCTGCTGGTACACCGGCAGCGGCAGCGAGAGGGGCAGCTCCTGCGGCTGCTGGGGCTGGGGCGGCTGCTGCTGCCCGGGCCCGGGACCTGCGGCGAAGCCGGTGCCGTCCGGCGCGCCGTAGACGCCCGGCTGCGCCCCGGGGTACGCCGTGTCCGGCGTCCGCCCGGCGCCGCCCGGTGCGCCGCCCGACGGCAGCGCGGCGGGGGAGAAGGCGTTCGCCTCGAGACCGGCCGCCTCGAGCCCCGCCGGGGCGGTGTCGGACAGCGGCACCCCGTAGCGCGCCAGCCGCAGCGGCATCAGCGCCTCCACCGGGGCCTTGCGGCGCCACTGCCGCCCGTAGCGGGCCTGGAGCCGGGTCTGGTAGACCAGCCGGTCCTGTTCCAGCTGGATGACCTCGTCGTAGCTGCGCAGCTCCCACAGCTTCATCCGGCGCCACAGCCGGAAGGTCGGGATCGGGGCCAGCAGCCAGCGGACGATGCGGACCGACTCCATGTGCCGGTCGGCGGTGATGTCGGCGATCCGGCCGATCGCGTGCCGGGCGGCCTCGACGGAGACCACGAAGAGCACCGGGATGACGGCGTGCATGCCGACGCCGATCGGGTCCGGCCAGGCGGCGGCGCCGTTGAACGCGATGGTGGCCGCGGTCAGCATCCACGCGGTCTGGCGCAGCAGGGGGAAGGGGATACGGATCCACGTCAGCAGCAGATCCAGGGCCAGCAGGACGCAGATCCCGGCGTCGATCCCGATGGGGAAGACGTTGGAGAAGGCGCCGAAGCCCTTCTTCTCGGCGAGGTCGCGAACCGCGGAGTAGGACCCCGCGAAGCCGATCGCGGCGATCAGCACCGCTCCGGTGACGACCACGCCGATAAGTATTCGATGCGTTCGTGTCAGTTGCATCGCGGCCACCCGCGATCCCTCCCCGTCCTTGGCGACAAGCCTTGGCATGCAGCGCGCCCAGGGTCGCATACACGTCAAGCGCCACTGACGGGAAGGGGTCGGCGGAGGTGGTCGGGCGCCGCCTCAGGAGTCCTTGGAGCCCTTGTCGTCCTTGGACTTGTCAGCGGCCTTGGACCCGTCGGCGCTGGGGGAACCCTTGCCGCCTTCGGTGCCCTTCGCGACGGACTCGACGACCTCCTTGGCCGCGGACTTGGCGTCCTCCATCAGCTTCTTGGCGTCCGGCGTCTTCTCGGTCTCGTAGCCCGCGCCGTCGTACTCGATGGTCACCACGACGTTGGCGGTCCGGGCGACGACGGTCTGGTTCCGGAAGTCGTCGCCGTCCTTCTTCTCCTCGGTACGGACGGTGGTCGCCGCGTCACCGATGGCCGCCTGCTCGGTCTTGGGGTTCTTCACCCCCTTCGCGGAGGTGACCTTGCTCGCCTGCTGGGTGGCGTACTCCTGGGCGCGCTTGTCGCCCGCGCCGAGCCCCGCGTCGGACGGGAAGAGCTTCATGGAGAGGGACAGCGAGCGGTACTTGAAGCCGTCGAGGCCGTTCCACAGGCAGGTGGCGGACGTGTTGGTGTCGGCCGAGGGGAGCGCCTTGCCCTTCTTGGTCTTCGCCTTGGGCACCAGCTCGTCGATGGTGCGGCCGGACAGGGCCGAGCACACATCGGGGAGCTTGCTGAACTTTGCCGCCGCGACGGACGGCGAGGCACTGGGTGAGGAGGGTCTCGACGAGCTCTCCGCGTCCTTTTTGTCCTCGGAGCCGGAGGAGCAGCCTGCGACGAGCATGACCGGGACGGTCGCGCAGGCGAGTATTCGGGCGAGTCGCGGGGCTGAACGGTGCATGGTTCCTTCGCTCAATCTCTGTCGATGGGCGGTGGTCCCGCCCGCGTCATTACCGGCACGGTACGCGGCCGATCGCGGGCGGCCCAATCCCCGAGGTCTCCCGCCCGGGGGCGGCCCGGCTCGCTATTCGGTGAGACGCCCGGTCAGCTCCTGGGCCAAGTCCTGGGCGTTCTGCTGGAGTTCTTCGCTTTCGGGAATGTCCTTTTTGTTGGTCGACCACTGGTCGTACTCAATGGTGGCAATCACATTCGAGGACCGGAAAACGACCGTGATGTCGCGGTGGATTCCGGAGTCCTTGGTGATCAGCTGGTCGTCGAGGAACGCGTCGTCGGCGAGGTCGTCGAGGCGACGCGGGGCGGTGGCGTCCGGGTTCTCCGACGCGTCCCCCTCGCTTGCGGTGCTTTCATCGTCGCCCGCGCCCGGGGTGCCCGTGCCGCCCTTCCCGCTGGTGTTGCCCTTCTCACTTCCGGTGCCGCCGCTGCTGTCCGGGCTCGCGCCGCCCTTGCCGCTGGACGCGCTCGATCCGCTGGACGCGCCGGCCTCCGAGTCGGGCGACGAGGAGGCGGACGCGTCGCTCCCGGCCGACTCGTCCTCGTCCGAGGCGCCGGCGGAGGGCGAGGGCGGGGTGTCCGGAATGCCCGCGGCGGCCGCCTTCTTCTCGTACAGCTCCAGCGCCCGGTCGTCGTCGCTCACGGACGGGTCGTACGAGACGACGCGCTCGAAGTCGAGCGTCAGATAGCGGGTGCCGCTCGGCGTCGCGAGCTTCCAGCGGCAGCCGTCGCGCCGGTCTATGTCGTACGTCACGGTCGCCTGGCCCTCGTACGCCTTGTCGTCCTGGGCGGCACCGGGCAGCAGTCGGCGCAGGGTCTTGGGGCTCACGGCGCCGCATGCCTCGGGAAGGGTGCGATAGCGGCCCGGCTCGGCCGAGACGGTCGAACCGGAGTCGCCGGAGGCGCTGTCGTCGGCTCCGGGCTTCGCGTCGGAGCTGGTGCATCCGCTGAGTCCCGCGGCGGCGAGCACGGCGATGAGCAGGGCGGCGGCCGTGGAGGCGCGCCGTCCACGGGCCGTTCGCTGCGCTGGCTGCACTATTCCGTGTCCCTTCGAGCGAAAACTGCTTGCCGTCCCTGGGCGATGGCTGAAGACAATGTGTACCTCACGGGCCGTCGCGTCTGCCGGTCGGTCGTCGTGAATGGGTCATGGACCCGTTTTTTGCGTTATTCGACTTTCACGGGGGATGAGTAAAACATGTCGTTTGTCGAGGTGTCCGGGGCGAAGGTCCCGATCCGGATGTGGGCGGACCCCGCGACGGTCGAGGGCGGCGCCATGCAGCAGCTGCGGAACGTGGCCACGCTGCCGTGGATCAAGGGCCTGGCCGTGATGCCGGACGTGCACTACGGAAAGGGCGCCACCGTCGGCTCGGTGATCGCGATGCACGGGGCCGTGTGCCCGGCGGCGGTCGGCGTGGACATCGGCTGCGGGATGTCGGCGGTCAAGTCGTCGCTCACCGCGGACGATCTTCCAGGCGATCTGTCGCGGCTGCGGTCCAAGATCGAGCAGGCGATTCCGGTGGGCCGGGGGATGCACGACGACCCGGTCGACCCGGGGCGGCTGCACGGATTCGGGACGGCCGGATGGGACGACTTCTGGGGGCGGTTCGGGGGAGTGGCCGAGGCGGTCAAGTTCCGCCAGGAGCGGGCCACGAAGCAGATGGGGTCGCTCGGATCGGGCAACCACTTCATCGAGTTCTGTCTCGACGATGAGGGTTCGGTCTGGCTGATGCTCCACTCCGGTTCCCGGAACATCGGCAAGGAGCTGGCCGAGTACCACATCGGACAGGCCCGCGGACTGCCGCACAACCAGGATCTGATCGACCGCGACCTGGCCGTCTTCATCGCGGACACCCCGCAGATGGCCGCCTACCGGCACGATCTGTTCTGGGCGCAGGAGTACGCCAAGTACAACCGCGCGATCATGATGTCGCTCTTCCAGGACGTCGTGCGCAAGGAGTTCGCGAAGGCCCGCCCGGTCTTCGAGCCGGTCATCTCCTGCCACCACAACTACGTGGCCGAGGAGCGGTACGAGGGCATTGACCTGCTGGTGACCCGCAAGGGCGCCATCCGCGCGGGCAGCGGGGACTACGGGATCATCCCCGGTTCGATGGGCACTGGTTCGTACATCGTCCGGGGCCTGGGGAACGAGGCGTCCTTCAACTCGGCCTCGCACGGCGCCGGTCGGAAGATGAGCCGGAACGCGGCGAAGAAGCGTTTCTCGACGCGGGACCTGGAGGAGCAGACCCAGGGCGTGGAGTGCCGTAAGGACTCCGGCGTCGTGGACGAGATCCCGGGGGCCTACAAGCCCATCGAGAAGGTCATCGACCAGCAGCGGGACCTCGTCGAGGTGGTGGCCCGGCTCAAGCAGGTCGTCTGCGTCAAGGGGTGACGCCGGTCACGCGCCCTGGGCCGCTCACGACTCCCGGTGGAGCTTGTGCTGGGCGGCCTGGGCGCGGGGGCGGAGCACCATCAGGTCGACGTTGACGTGGGAGGGCCGGGTGACCGTCCAGACGACGGTGTCGGCGACGTCGTCTGCGGTCAGCGGCTCGGCCACGCCCTCGTAGACCGCGGCCGCCTGACCCTCGTTCCCGCGGAACCGGTTCACCGCGAACTCGTCCGTCATGACCATGCCCGGCGCGATCTCGATCACCCGCACCGGCTCGCCGCACAGCTCCAGCCGCAGCGTGCCCGCGATCGCGTGCGCGCCGTGCTTGGCGGCCACGTAACCGCCGCCGCCCTCGTACTGGACGTGGCCCGCCGTGGAGGACAGCACCACGATCGTGCCGTCGCCGGAGGCGACGAGGGCGGGCAGCAGGGCCTGCGTCACATGGAGCACGCCCATCACGTTGACCTCGTACATCGCGCGCCAGTCGGCCGGGTCGGAGGCCGCGACGGTCTCGGCTCCGATGGCCCCGCCCGCGTTGTTGACCAGTACGTCACAGCGGTCGAGCTGACCGGCGAAGGCGGTCACGGCGTCCCGGTCGGTGACGTCCAGGACGTACGGCACGGCCTCGTGCCCCGCCTCGGTCAGCTCCGTGGCCAGCGCCTCGATCCGCTCCTTGCGGCGGGCGGCGAGGACGACGCGGAATCCGGCCGCGGCGAGCCTGCGGGCGGTCGCCGCCCCGATCCCACTGCTGGCACCGGTGATGACTGCGGTACGGGTGGTCATCGGCCCTCCTGTGGCGACGTGGCGTACACGATCACGGTACGGAAATCACACCGTGATCCATACGCAGGATATGACCTTCTGATCTACGGCCGATCGGGGGACTGGGGATCGGAAACCGCTATCCGCTCATGACCCCGGGGAAGGGTGCACTGCGTCCGGCGTGCCGCCGGTCTCGGACTCTCCCATGCCCAAGGAGTGAATTCAGGTCATGACCCATCAGAACAGAATGGTGTCCCGGTCCCGTCGGTCCCTCAGCCGTTGGGGCGTCGCCTCCGCCGGTGCCCTCGCGGCCGCGGCGCTGGTGGCGGGCGCTCCGTCGGTCGCGTGGGCCGCGGGTACGCCGGGCCCGCACCAGTCGTCGTCCTCCGCATGCCCCCAGGACCACGAGCGGCACGGCGACCATGGGGATGGCCGTCAGCACGACAACAACAACCAGCACAACAACCACCAGCAGCAAGGCAACAACAACCACCACCAGCACGACAACGGTCAGCAGCAGAACGGCAACAACAACCAGCACCAGCAGCAAGGCAACAACCACCAGCAGCACAACAACAACCAGCACCAGCAGCAAGGCAACAACGGCCAGCAGCACAACAACAACCAGCACCAGCAGCAAGGCAACAACAGCCACCAGCAGCAAGGCAACAACAGTCAGCAGCAGCAAGGCAACAACAACCAGCAGCACAACAACGGCCAGCAGATGAACGGGCAGTCGGGGAACGGCTGGCACGGCAACGGGCAGCAGGGCAATGGCCAGGCGGGCCACATGCAGCAGGGCAGCGGTCAGGCCGCTCAGGGGCAGCAGGCCAACGGCCAGCAGATGAACGGCCAGCAGATGAACGGGCAGTCGGGGAACGGCTGGCACGGCAACGGGCAGCAGGGCAACGGCCAGGCGGGCCAGATGCAGCAGGGCAACGGCCAGGCGGGCCACATGCAGCAGGGCAACGGCCAGGCCGCCCAAGGGCAGCAGGCCAACGGTCAGGCCGCCGCCAACCAGGGCCAGGGCGCCCGGCCCAACGCCCGCCCGAACCGCTGGCAGCGTGAGAACAGCGCCCCGCAGGGCCATGGCTACCAGCAGCGCGCCATGGTCCAGCCGGAGGCGGCCCCGCAGGCCGCCGAGGTCATGCCGCAGGACCGTTACGGCGCCCCGTCCGCCCACGGTGACCACCAGAACAACCAGCACCAGCAGAACAACAACCAGCACAACAACCAGCAGCAGGGCAGCGGCGCGCAGAGCGCGAGCGGACCGGTCACGCTCCAGCAGGCCGTGGAGATCGCCGAGTGCGAGGCCGGCGGCCAGGCCGTCAGCGTCGACCTGGTGGACGACTGCCCCGAGGACGACCAGCGGCACGACGACCACCACAAGGGCGACCACCGCAAGAACGGTCAGCACCAGGACCAGCAGCGCCACGGCGACAGGCAGCAGGACGAGCACGGCCAGCGGGACGAGCACAAGCAGCAGGGTCCGCACCAGGTGTGGGCCGTGGACGTCGAGTGCGGCGACACCATCACCCGGGTGCTGATCGACCCGGACACCGGCTGCGTGCTCAGCTCAACTCAGCAGCAGGACAACGGCGACCACGGTCAGCACGGCCACCCGCTCACCTTCTAGGCGCGTACATGATCACGGCTACTCCGGCCAGGCAGATCAGCGCTCCGAGGACATCGAAGCGGTCGGGCCGGTAGCCGTCGGCGACCATGCCCCAGGCGAGCGATCCGGCGACGAAGACGCCGCCGTACGCCGCGAGGATGCGGCCGAACTCCGCGTCCGGCTGGAGCGTGGCGACGAAACCGTAGGCGCCGAGAGCGACGATCCCGGCGCCGATCCAGGCCCATCCCCTGTGCTCGCGCACACCCTGCCAGACCAGCCAGGCGCCTCCGATCTCCAGGAGGGCGGCCAGGACGAACAGGACGACGGAGCGTGCGATGAGCATGGGGGAAGGCTAGGACGATGCTGAGGACCGACCGGCCTCAGGGCCAGACCAGGCAGTACGGCTGGTGGCCGGCCTCGTGCAGCCGGTGGCTGAAGTCCTGCCACTCGTGGAGCAGTTGGTAGACCAGGAAGGCGTCCCGCGGGCCGCCGCGGTCCGGGACCGTGGACCAGATGAAGGCCGCCGCGCCCACCGCCTCCTCGCCGACGCCGCGCAGCGGGTCGACGGCGGTCATCGGCAGCTTGACGACGGCGTAGTCCGGGTGCAGGACGACGAGTTCGAGCGGGGGCACCTTGTGCAGGGGCACGCCCTCGATGCCGGTGAGGACCATCGCGGCCACCGTCTCCGGCTTGATCTTGGTGAACATGCCGTGACCCAGCTCGTCACCGCCGAGCTCCTCGGGGCGCATGGAGATGGGGACCCGGGCAGCGGTGGCCCCGTCGGGCGCGCCGAAGTACTTGTAGGTCACCCCCATGCGGCCCCCGCTCCTGCTTGCCCTGCCCGCGTCTTCTCGCCGATGGCGTCCGGGGCGGGCACGCTCGGGGCCTCGATCGTCAGTCCCTTCACCCAGTTCGCCACCGCGATGCATATCTCCACCCGACCACTCGCAGCCGCCGCCGCGCAACCCGATCTTTGCCACTGATCAAACTGATCAATATGACTGAGACCTCCCCCGCGTCGGCGTTGTGAAACGCCCGGCGGCAGGACTCCGTCACCCTCTGACAACATGGCTTGCGTGAGCTATCCGTACGCAGCCCCAGTTTCGCAGACGCTTTTCGATCGTGCGGCCGTCGTGACGCCCGGCGGCGTGAACTCTCCGGTCCGGGCTTTCCGCGCCGTCGGAGGTACGCCCCGCTTTATGGTGTCCGGTGACGGTCCGTACCTCACCGATGCCGACGGACGCGAGTACGTCGACCTCGTGTGCTCGTGGGGACCGATGATCCTCGGCCATTCGCACCCCGAGGTCATCGCGGCCGTGCAGGCCGCCGTCGCACGTGGTACGTCGTTCGGCACCCCGGGCGAGGGCGAGGTCGAACTCGCCGAGGAGATCGTGGCCCGGGTCGGCCCCGTCGAGCAGGTGCGCCTGGTGTCGTCCGGCACCGAGGCGACGATGTCGGCGATCCGGCTGGCCCGCGGGTTCACCGGCCGCCCCAAGGTGATCAAGTTCGCCGGTTGCTACCACGGCCATGTGGACGCCCTGCTGGCCGCGGCCGGGTCCGGGGTGGCGACCTTCGGGCTGCCGGACACCCCCGGGGTGACGGGCGCGCAGGCGGGGGAGACCCTCGTGCTGCCGTACAACGACCTGGAGGCGGTGCGGGCGGCGTTCGCCGCGCACCCGGGTGAGATCGCCTGTGTGATCACCGAGGCCTCGGCGGGCAACATGGGCGTGGTGCCGCCGCTGCCGGGGTTCAACGCGGGCCTGAAGCAGCTGTGCGCCGACAACGGCGCGCTCTACATCTCCGACGAGGTCATGACCGGCTTCCGGGTCTCCAAGGCCGGCTGGTTCGGGCTCGACGGAGTCGTACCCGATCTGATGACCTTCGGAAAGGTCATGGGCGGCGGCTTCCCGGCCGCGGCCTTCGGCGGCCGCAGCGATGTGATGGCGCAGCTCGCCCCGGCCGGTCCGGTCTACCAGGCGGGCACCCTGTCCGGGAACCCGATCGCGACGGCGGCCGGTGTGGCGCAGCTGCGGCTGCTGGACGACGCGGCGTACGAGAAGGTCGACGCGGCCTCCGCGCGGCTGCGGGCGCTGGTGACCGAGGCGCTGGACAAGGCGGGCGTGGCCCACCGGCTCCAGACCGCGGGCAACATGTTCTCCGTCTTCTTCACCGACGAGGACGTCACGGACTACGCCAAGGCGAAGGCGCAGCAGGCGTTCCGCTTCACCCCCTTCTTCCACTCGATGCTGTCCCAGGGCGTCTATCTGCCGCCGTCGGCCTTCGAGTCGTGGTTCGTCTCGACGGCTCATGACGAGCGGGCGCTGGAGCGGGTGGCGGAGGCTCTGCCGGGGGCGGCGCGGGCCGCCGCCGAGGCGACTGAATGATGGGTGACATGACACAGAGCGAGAACGACATCACCGTCGTCCATGTGATGCGCCACGGCGAGGTGGAGAACCCGGAGGGCGTCCTGTACGGGCGCCTGCCCGGCTACCACCTGTCCGAGCTGGGGCGCCGCATGGCCGACCGGGTCGCCGAGCACCTCGCTGAGCGCGACATCACCCATGTCGTCGCCTCCCCGCTGGAGCGGGCCCAGGAGACGGCCGCGCCGATCGGCAAGGCGCACGGTCTGGACGTGGCCGTGGACGAGCGGCTGATCGAGGCGGCGAACGCCTTCCAGGGGAAGACCTTCGGGGTGGGCGACGGCGCGCTGCGCAGGCCCGCCAACTGGCGTCATCTCACCAACCCCTTCCGTCCCTCCTGGGGCGAGCCGTACATCGATCAGGTGGTGCGGATGATGGGGGCGCTGGGCGCGGCGCGCGACGCGGCCCGCGGGCACGAGGCGGTCTGCGTCAGCCATCAGCTGCCGATCTGGATCGTGCGCAGCTTCGTGGAGCGGCGGCGGCTGTGGCACGACCCGCGCAAGCGGCAGTGCACCCTGGCCAGCCTCACCAGCTTCACCTATCGCGGCGACAAGATCGTGTCGGTCGGCTACAGCGAACCGGCCCGTGATCTCGTCCCCGCCCATCTCCTCGCGGGTGCGAAGCGGGTGAAGGGGGCCTCCAAGGGGGTCGGTGCGTAATCAGCGCACCGTAGGCGTCTCATCGCATTCGGTCATCGTTCCGGAGTTTTGTGCCGGAACTGTAATTGACCGCGTCCGTCCGGAACCCCGCTATTCGTCTCGCCATCTCAAAGGTCGTCCGCAGCCCGGACAACCGGAACGGCGAGTGCGAATTGAGGACGCTATGCGTGAGGTCAGCCGGAGGGGGATCCTCGGTCTCGGTATGGGGGCGGTCGCGTCACTGACCGCCGTCGGCTGTTCGTCGTCGGGGTCGGGCAAGGCGGCGCCGAAGAGGACGGCACAGGCAAAGCCGATCGGTGACGGTTCAACTTCCCGTGGGGTGAGCCGGCCGAAGGAGCCCAAGCCGGAGCGTCTTGAGCGGGGGCAGAAGCCGCCGCAGTTCGTGGTCTTCTCGTGGGACGGCGCGGGAGAGGTCGGAAACGGCCTCTTCCCGCGTTTCCGGAAGCTCGCCGAGGATCACGGCGCGACCATGACGTTCTTCCTGTCCGGGCTCTACTGTCTGCCGGAGTCGAAGAAGTCCCTCTACAAGCCGCCGAACAACCCGGTGGGCGCCTCCGACATCGGCTATCTCAGCGACGACCACGTCAAGGCGACGCTGAAGAACGTGCGTCTGGCCTGGCTGGAGGGGCATGAGATAGGCACCCACTTCAACGGGCACTTCTGCTCCGGCCGCGGCACCGTCGCCGACTGGACGCCCGACCAGTGGGAGTCCGAGGTCGAGCAGGCCGTGTCGTTCGTGACGCAGTGGCGTACGAACACCGGATTCAAGGATGTCGATCCGCTGCCCTTCGATTACCGCGAGGAACTGATCGGCGGACGCACCCCCTGTCTGCTCGGACAGCAGAATCTGCTGCCGACCGCACGCAAGCTCGGCTGGCGTTATGACGCCAGTTCGCCCGGCGGCCGCCAGGTGTGGCCGACGAAGAAGTCGGGGCTGTGGGACTATCCGCTCCAGCAGATTCCCTTCCCCGGCCATTCCTTCGAAGTGCTGTCGATGGATTACAACATCCTCGCCAATCAGTCGCGGAATTCGACGAATGCGCCGCCCGCCAATTACCCGGGCTGGCGCAAGCAGGCCACCGACGCTTACATCGCCGGTTTCCAGCGCGCGTACGAGACCAATCGCGCCCCGTTCTTCATCGGCAACCACTTCGAGAAGTGGAATGGTGGCATCTATATGGACGCCGTCGAGGAAGCGCTCAAGCACATGGCCGACGAGAAGCACAAGGACGTGCGGCTGGTGTCCTTCAAGCAGCTCACGGACTGGCTGGACGCGCAGGACCCGCAGGTGCTCGCCGATCTTCAGGGGTTCGGCGTGGGCGAGGCGTGGCACGCGGGCAGCTGACCGCCGCCCGGCTCCGGCACCGCGGGGTCCCCGGCGCGGGGGCAGGTGAGGGGGCGAGGGGGGTGGCGAAGATCGGCAAATGGGCCATGCGAAACTTTTCACATGAGTGCCTGCCGCGCCCCTCGGCGCCTCGCGACCTGCCGTCGCGCAACCGTGCTGGCCACCGGGGCCGTGGTTGCCGCGCTGTCCCTCACCGCCTGCGGTAGCGGCGGCACCTCGGGCGGTTCCGCCGACACCAAGTTCGTCCAGGGCAAGGGCGGCGTCGACACCGTGCCCAAGGGGGACCGCCAGGACGCCCCCGAGCTGTCCGGCAAGACCCTCGAGGGCAAGCCGCTCGACGTGGCCGACTACAAGGGCAAGATCGTCGTCCTGAACGTATGGGGCTCCTGGTGCGCGCCCTGCCGGGCCGAGGCACCGAACCTCGCCAAGGTCGCCAAGGACACCAAGGCCAAGGGCGTCCAGTTCATCGGGATCAACACCCGGGACAGCAACCGAGCCCCCGCGCTCAGGTTCGAGAAGGCGTTCAAGGTCGACTACCCGAGCCTGTACGACCCGATCGGCAAGCTGATGCTGCGCTTCCCCAAGGGAAGCCTCAACCCGCAGGCCATCCCGTCGACCATCGTCCTGGACCGGAACGGCAAGATCGCGGCTCGTGCGCTCACTCCGCTCACCGAGGAGAGCGTGCGCAAGATGCTCGACCCGCTCATCGCGGAGAAGTGACCCCTTGTGACTACGCTCGCCGCCACCGGTGCGAACGAGACCGTACTGACCGGGGCGCTGCTGCTCGCCCTGCCGATCGCCGTCCTCGGCGGACTGGTCTCCTTCTTCTCGCCCTGTGTGCTGCCCCTGGTGCCGGGCTACATGTCGTATGTCACCGGGATCACCGGTACGGACCTGGCCGAGGCCAGACGCGGCCGGATGGTCGCGGGCGCCTCGCTCTTCGTGCTCGGCTTCACCGCCGTCTTCGTCTCCGGCGGCGCCCTGTTCGGCCACTTCGGCTGGACCCTCCAGGAGCACAAGGAAACCCTCTCCAAGATCCTCGGGGCCGTCACGATCCTGATGGGCCTGGCCTTCATGGGGCTGCTGAAGGGCTTCGGACAGCGGGAGTTCCGCTTCCACATCACACCCACGATGGGACTGGCGGGCGCGCCGGTGCTGGGCGCCCTGTTCGGCGTCGGCTGGACGCCGTGCCTGGGGCCCACCCTCACCGCCGTCCAGGCGCTGGCGTTCAATGAGGGGAGCGCGGGGCGCGGCGCTCTGCTGACCGTCGCCTACTGCGTCGGGCTCGGGCTGCCGTTCGTCGCCGTCGCGGTGGCGTACCGGCGCGCGCTGGGCGCCTTCGCTTGGGTCAAACAGCACTACGTGTGGGTGATGCGGACCGGCGGCGGTCTGCTCATCGCGCTGGGGGTGCTGCTGCTCACAGGTGTCTGGGACAGCATCATGAGCGACACGCAGAGCTGGGCTCAGGGCTTCAACGTTGGGATCTGATCCATGTCCACCACCGATACCGACTCCGCGGCCGAGAAGGCGGCTGGACAGGCGGCCGAGCAGGCGGCCGACAGCGGCGCGGGCGGCGCTGGCGGCGCCGAGGAGCGCGAGCTGGGCGCCGCGGGGTCGCAGCTGTCCACCGCCCCCGCCGAGGAGATCAGCGTCCCCTCGCTGGGGCCGCTCGGCTGGGCCAGGTGGTTCTGGCGGCAGCTGACCTCGATGCGGGTCGCGCTGCTGCTGCTCTTCCTGCTCTCGCTGGGCTCGATCCCGGGCTCGCTGATCCCGCAGACCAGCATCGACCAGCTCAAGGTCCAGGACTTCAAGGACAAGCACCCGACGGTCACGCCGATCTACGAGAAGCTCCAGCTGTTCCACGTCTACAGCTCGGTGTGGTTCTCGGCGATCTACATCCTGCTGTTCATCTCGCTCATCGGCTGCATCGTGCCGCGCACCTGGCAGTTCGTGGGCCAGCTGCGCGGCCGTCCGCCGGCCGCCCCGCGCCGGCTCACCCGGCTTCCCGCGTACACCACCTGGCGCAGCGACGCCGAGCCGGAGAAGGTGCTGGAGGCGGCGCAGCGGATCATGAAGCGGAGGCGCTTCCGCAGCCAGCTCACGGGGAACGCGGTCGCCGCCGAGAAGGGCTACCTGCGTGAGGTCGGCAATCTGCTGTTCCACGCCGCGCTGATCGTGCTGCTGGTCTCCTTCGCCGCGGGCCAGCTGTGGAAGACCGAGGGCAGCAGCCTGATCACCGAGGGCGGGGGCTTCTCCAACAGCCTGACCCAGTACGACGACATCAAGACGGGGCAGCTGTTCCAGAGCGACGACCTGGCGCCCTTCAGCTTCCAGCTGGACCGCTTCCACGCGACCTACGAGCGCAGCGGCCCCCAGATGCGCACGCCGCGCACCTTCCGCGCCGACGTCACCTACTGGGACGGGGTGGACGGGCCCGCCCGCAAGACCTCGATCAAGGTGAACGAGCCGCTGGAGATCCAGAACTACAAGGTCTTCCTGCTGAACCACGGCTACTCGCCCGTCGTCACCATCCGGGACGGCCAGGGCAACGTGGTGCACCAGGGGCCGGTGGTCGGGCTGCCGATCGACGGGGCCAACCTCACCGAGAGCCTGGTGATCAAGCTCGGTGACTACCGCGACAAGAACGGCAAGCGTGACCAGGTCGCGTACCAGGGGCAGTTCCTGCCGACCTGGGAACGCAGCAAGGGCATGTTCTCCCAGTTCCCGGCGCTGGACAATCCGACGCTGGTGCTGACGGCCTACCACGGCAGCCTCGGCATCGACGGCGGTACCCCGCAGAGCGTGTACCAGCTCGACAAGTCGCGGATGAAGCAGTACCGGGAGTCCGACGGGAAGACCAAGTTCGCCCGGGCGCTCGCGCCCGGCAACACCATGAAGCTGCCGAACGGCGAGGGCACCCTGACCTTCGACGGGGTCAAGAGCTGGGCCAGCTTCCAGATCTCGCACAAGCCGGGCGACCAGACCGCCCTGCTGGGCGCCGTGGGGGCCCTGGTGGGCCTGGTCGGTTCGCTGTTCATCCAGCGCCGCCGGGTCTGGGTCCGGGCGGTGAAGGGCACCGACGGCGTGACCGTCGTCGAGATGGCCGGGCTCGGCCGCAGCGAATACGCCAAGCTCCCCGAGGAGCTGGGTGATCTGGCCGTCCGGCTGCAGACGGACGCGCCTCCCGCGGCGGAACCCGGAGATACCGCAGAGCCTGCAGACCCCGCAGATCCCGCAGAAGGAGCGCGCGCGTGAACCTCGCGGCCGCAGTCAACGAAAGCCTCGCCCAGTACAGCAATTGGCTGATCTACTCGGCGATCACGGTCTACACCCTCGCCTTCCTCGCCCATATCGCCGAGTGGGTCTTCGGCAGCCGTAGCGCTGTCGGCCGCACTGCCGCCGCGATCACCAACGGGGCCGCGGCCGCCGACGGCGGATCGTCGGTCACGGTGAAGACGGCCGAGAAGGGCGGCGGCACGGCCGTGCTCGAGCGACCGAAGGTCATCACCCGGGCCGCGGCCGGCAGCCGTGACGTGCCGGACGGGCCGGGCGCGGCGGGCGGCACCGAGCAGGGCGATGTGTACGGCCGGATCGCGATCGGCCTGACCGTCCTGGCGTTCGTCCTTCATGCCAGCGCCGTCCTCACGCGCGCGCTGTCCGTGCAGCGGGCTCCCTGGGGCAACATGTACGAGTTCTCCACGACCTTCGGCATGGTCGCGGTCGGCACGTACCTCACACTGCTCCTGCTCAAGAAGAACGTCCGCTGGATCGGTCTGCCCCTGACCACCTCGGTCCTCCTCGACCTCGGACTCGCCGTCTCTGTCTTGTACACCGACAGCGACCAGTTGGTTCCCGCTCTCCACTCCTACTGGCTGTGGATCCACGTGAGCTGCGCGATCCTCTCCGGCGCCGCCTTCTACATGGGGGCCGTTTCCACGCTGCTCTACCTCTTCCGCGACCGCTACGAGACGCAGCTGGAGAACCCGGAGGCCAAGCAGTACAGCCGAGGCGTCAAGTCCGTGCTGGCGCGGGTTCCGTCGGCGGCGTCGCTGGACAAGTTCGCGTACCGCATCAACGCCACGATCTTCCCGCTGTGGACCTTCACGATCATCGCGGGCGCGATCTGGGCCGAGGCCGCGTGGGGCCGATACTGGGGCTGGGACCCCAAGGAGGTCTGGTCCTTCATCACCTGGGTCGCCTACGCCTGCTATCTGCACGCCCGGGCCACCGCGGGCTGGAAGGGGCGCAAGGCCGCCTACCTCGCGCTGATCGCCTTCGCCTGCTTCCTCTTCAACTACTACGGCGTCAACATCTTCATCACCGGCAAGCACTCCTACGCCGGAGTCTGACCCGCCGCCGGAGTCCGGCTCCGGCGTCCAGCCCCCCGCCGCCCGCGCCGTCTCAGGACGCCGCGGGCGGCGGCGTGTCGTCCGGGCCCTCGCCGCCCTTGCGGCGCAGCTCCTCCTCGCGGCGGCGCAGATCCGCCTCCCAGTCCTTCAGCAGCTCCTCGTCGCGGACCTCGGGCGCATCCGCGCCGCGGTCCTTCGGCGCGTCCCCCAGGGACTTCAGGAACTCCGGGTTGTCGTCCGGGGCGACCCATTCGCGGCGCGTCTCGGCCGCCGCGGTCCGCTTGCGGCCCACCAGCAGCCAGGAGATCGATCCCACCACCGGGAACAGCAGGACGAGGATCGCCCACAGCGGCTTGGGGATGTAGCGGACGTCCTGCTCTTCGGTGGTGATGCAGTCGATGAACGCGTAGATGCTGAGTGCCAGCGGCACCAGGATCATCAGCACCCGGAGCATGAGGCGATCCCCCTGCGTGTGGTGTTCGGGGCCGGTCGTACGGGCCCCAGGTACGGGACCAGGGTAGTGCGTACCGGATACTGGGACGCATGGCTTATGACGATCTTCGTTCCTTTCTGCGGGCGCTCGACAGGGAAGGCGACCTCAAGCGCGTCAAGGCCGAAGTCGATCCGTATCTGGAGATCGGCGAGATCGTCGACCGCGTCAACAAGGCGGGCGGTCCCGCGCTCCTCTTCGAGAACGTCAAGGGCGCGGCGATGCCGCTTGCCATGAACGTGTTCGGCACGGATCGCCGGCTCCTCAAGGCCCTGGGCCTGCGCTCGTACGACGAGATCAGCGAGAAGATCGGCGGCTTGGTCAAGCCCGAGTTGCCGCAGGGCTTCGGCGGGCTGCGCGAGGCGTTCGGCAAGCTCGGCTCCGTGGCGCACGTACCGCCGAAGAAGGTGAAGGAGGCACCGGTCCAGGAGGTGGTGCTGACCGGCGACGACGTCGACCTCGACGCGCTCCCGGCGCTGTTCACCTGGCCCGAGGACGGCGGCTCGTTCTTCAACCTCGGCCTGACCCACACCAAGCACCCCGAGACCGGGGTGCGCAACCTCGGCCTCTACCGCCTCCAGCGCCATGACCGCCGCACCATCGGCATGCACTGGCAGATCCACAAGGACAGCCGCAACCACTACCAAGTCGCGGCCAGGCGCGGGGAGAAGCTGCCGGTCGCGATCGCCTTCGGTGCGCCGCCCGCCGTGACGTACGCGTCGACCGCCCCGCTCCCCGGGGACATCGACGAGTACCTGTTCGCGGGGTTCGTGCAGGGCCGCCGGATCGAGATGGTCGACTGCAAGACGGTGCCGCTCCAGGTCCCGGCCGCCGCCGAGGTCGTCATCGAGGGCTGGCTGGAGCCCGGGGAGATGCTGCCGGAGGGCCCGTTCGGCGACCACACCGGCTTCTACACGCCCCAGGAGCCGTTCCCGGCGCTGACCATCGACTGCGTCACGATGCGGTCCCGCCCACTGCTCCAGTCGATCGTGGTGGGCCGTCCGCCGACGGAGGACGGGCCGCTGGGGCGGGCCACGGAGCGGTTCTTCCTCCCGCTCCTCAAGATCATCATCCCGGACATCGTGGACTACCACCTCCCCGAGTCCGGCGGCTTCCACAACTGTGCGATCGTCTCGATCGACAAGAAGTACCCCAAGCACGCGCAGAAGGTCATGCACGCCATCTGGGGTGCCCACATGATGTCGCTGACCAAGCTGATCGTCGTGGTCGACGCCGACTGTGACGTACACGATCTGCACGAGGTGTCCTGGCGCGCGTTGGGGAACACCGACTACGCCCGTGATCTGAACGTGGTCGAGGGCCCGGTCGACCATCTCGACCACGCCTCGTACCAGCAGTTCTGGGGCGGCAAGGCGGGCATCGACGCCACTGCCAAGTGGCCCGAGGAGGGCTACACGCGCGACGGCGGCTGGCCGCACATGGTCGAGTCCGATCCGGAGACGGCCGATCGGGTGACGCGGCGCTGGAAGGAGTACGGGCTGTGAGCGGCGACGCCATTATCGGGGACGGCAGGGCGGAGACCGGTCCCCGCGGAGGCGGGGGTGTTCCGGCTTTCCTGCGGCTGGTCATGATCGAGCATTCCGTCTTCGCCCTGCCCTTCGCCTACATCGCCGCCCTGACCGCGATGTTCCAGTGGGACCAGCACCTCCACTGGACGCGGCTGCTGCTGATCACGGTCGCGATGGTGGGCCTGCGCACCTTCGCGATGGCCGCCAACCGGATCATCGACCGCGAGATCGACGCGCGGAACCCCAGGACCGCCTCCCGCGAGCTGGTCACCGGAGCCGTCTCGGTACGCACCGCCTGGACCGGGGCGCTGGTCGCGCTCGTCGTCTTCCTGGGCGCCGCCGCGCTGCTCAACCCCCTGTGCCTGGCGCTGGCGCCGGTCGCGGTCGTGCCGATGGTGGTCTATCCGTACGGCAAGCGGTTCACCGACTTCCCGCACGCCATCCTGGGCCTCGCCCAGGCCATGGGCCCGATCGGCGCCTGGATCGGGGTCACCGGCCAGTGGTCGTGGGACGCGGTGATCCTGGGCCTCGCGATCGGCATCTGGATCGGCGGGTTCGACCTGATCTACGCCTGCCAGGACGTGGCCGCCGACCGGGCGCACGGGGTGCGGTCGGTGCCGGCGCGCTTCGGCATCGCGGGGTCGCTGTACGGGGCGCGCGTCTGCCATGTGATCACCACACTGCTGCTGGTGTGGTACGCGCTGGCCACCGGCGCCGGGGCCTTCTTCTGGCTGGGTCTTGTGATCGTGGCGGCGGCGTTCGCGTACGAGCACACGATCGTGCGCCCGGACGATCTGTCCCGGCTGAACCGAGCCTTCTTCACGGTGAACGGCTTCATCGGAATCGCCCTGTTCTGCTGCGCTCTGCTCGACCTGGTGATGCGGGGCCTCGGCCCGTGAGACCCGCCGGATAGGCTCGGTGTGTGGAGCCGCCGCACGGGCCGAACAGGCCGCACGAAGAAGTGAGCAGACGCCGGCCCTGGGTGGTCGGCGTGTCCGGCGCGTCCGGGACGCCGTACGCCGCCTCAGTGCTGCGCGCGCTGCTGCACGCGGGGGAGGCGGTCGACCTGGTGATCAGCCGCGCCTCGCGGCTGACGCTGCTGGACGAGACGGGGATCGGCTTCCGGGACGCGCACTGGCGGGAGGATCTGCGCCGCTGGCTGGCGCGCGGCGCGGACGGCACGCCCGACGCCTTCGACGTACCCGTCGACTCGGCGGACGTCCGTCACTGGGCGGCCGGGGACCTGGCCGCCGGGCCGTCCTCGGGCAGCTACGGCACCAAGGGGATGCTGGTCGTCCCGGCGAGCACCGCGTGTGTGGCCGGGGTCGCGCTGGGGCTCTCGAAGGATCTGCTCCAGCGGGCCGCGAGCGTGACGCTCAAGGAGCGGCGTCCGCTAGTGGTGGCGGTGCGGGAGACCCCGCTGAACGGGCAGACCCTGCGGCACCTGGTGACCCTGGACGAGGCGGGCGCCGTGGTGCTGCCCGCCTCGCCGGCGTTCTACGCGGGGGCGACGCACATCCAGGATCTGGTGGACTTCGTCGCGGGGCGGGCGCTGGACGCGGCGGGGGTGCCGCACAAGCTGTACCGCCGGTGGGAGGGGGAACTCGGTGGCGACCGGGGACCGGGGTCCGGTTAGGAGACGTCCCGGGCCGGGCGCTCCGGGTGCTAGCGCGTCCAGCGCTTCCTGGCGCGGGCGGCGCGGGCCGCGACGACGGCGGCGCGGCGGGCCGTGCGGGATCCGGCCGGACGGTCGGTGTTGCGGACCACGGCACGCGAGCGGCCGGCCAGTTCCCGCAGCTCCAGCATGCGGGCTTCAAGACCTTCGATCGTGTACACGGTGAGTTCTCATCTCCTGAGGTAACAGGCCGAACGCCTAGAGGATTTGCAGGACTTGTGGTCCTGATGCCTTAGATTCTACATGTAATGACGCTCTAACCCTGAATAATGGAAGGCGCACGGCATATGGACGCGGTGGACAGGCAGCTCATCCAGGCCCTGCGGGAGAACGGCAGGGCCTCGTACGCGGAGCTCGGCAGGCTCGTCGGCCTCTCCGGGCCGAGCGTCACGGACCGGATCAACCGCCTGGAGGCGGCCGGGGTGATCACCGGCTATCGCGCGACCGTGGACGCGGCCTCCCTCGGCCTCGGCGTCACCGCCCTCATCGGCCTCCAGCTCTCCGACGCCGCCGACCACGAGGACGTGGCGCAGCGGCTGCGCGACCTCGCCGAGATCGAGGACTGCTGGTTCATCGCGGGCGACGACTCGTACATGCTCAAGGTGCGCGCCTCGAACGTGGACGGTCTGGAGCGCACCGTCCGCAGACTGTCCCTGACCAAGGGCGTCGCCCGGACGCGTTCCACGATCGTGCTGTCCACGAAGTGGGAGAACCGGGTCGGGGAACTTCCCGAGGACGCCGAGGCGTAGTCTCGGCTGAGGCCGACACCGGCACGACGACGTAGGGCCAGACGCATGGGAGGCGGCCGTCGCATGAGCGCAGCGACACACGATGTGGGTTTCAAGCGGGAATTGGAGCAGAAGGTCCTCGCGGGCGAGCGGCTGACCCGTGAGGACGGTCTCGCCCTGTACGGGTCCGACGACCTGGCCTGGCTGGGCGGGCTCGCCCATGAGGTGCGCACCCGCAAGAACGGCGACGTCGTCCACTTCAACGTCAACCGTCACCTCAACATGACGAACGTGTGCACCGCGTCCTGCGCCTACTGCTCCTTCCAGCGCAAGCCGGGCGAGAAGGACGCGTACACGATGCGCATCGAGGAGGCCGTCCGCCTCGCCAAGGCGATGGAGAACGACAAGCTCACCGAGCTGCACATCGTCAACGGGCTGCACCCCACCCTGCCGTGGCGCTACTACCCGCGGTCGCTGAAGGCGCTCAAGGAGGCGCTGCCCGCCGAGGTGTCGCTGAAGGCGTTCACCGCCACCGAGATCCACCACTTCGAGAAGATCTCCGGAATGTCCGCGTCCGAGATCCTGGACGAGCTGATCGACGCCGGTCTGGAGTCGCTGACCGGCGGCGGCGCGGAGATCTTCGACTGGGAGGTCCGGCAGCACATCGTCGACCACGACACCCACTGGGAGGACTGGTCGCGCATCCACCGGCTGGCGCACGAGAAGGGCCTCAAGACCCCGTGCACCATGCTGTACGGGCACATCGAGGAGCCCCGGCACCGGGTGGACCACGTGCTGCGGCTGCGTGAGCTCCAGGACGAGACCGGCGGCTTCCAGGTCTTCATCCCGCTGCGCTACCAGCACGACTTCGTGGACATGCAGGACGGCAAGATCCGCAACCGGCTCCAGGCGCGCACCTCCATGGCGACCGGCGCCGAGGCGCTGAAGACCTTCGCGGTCTCCCGGCTGCTGTTCGACAACGTCCCGCACGTCAAGGTGTTCTGGGTGATGCACGGGGTGCAGACCGCGCAGCTCGCCCTCAACCACGGCGCGGACGACATGGACGGCTCGGTCGTCGAGTACAAGATCACGCACGACGCGGACAACTACGGCACGCCCAACAAGCTGACCCGCGACGATCTGCTGGACCTCATCCGGGACGCGGGCTTCCGCCCGGTGGAGCGCAACACCCGGTACGAGACCATCCGCGAGTACGAGGGCCCGGACCCGGCCCGCCGCGAGTCGCCGCAGCCGATGCGGGTGTGAGACGGCCGGGGGCCGGGTTCGTACAGTCGCTCGGTTATCGTCGTCCGCATGCCGCTGACGTTCGACCTGGACCCCGAGACCACCCCTGAGCTGCTCGACTCGATCCGTACGCTCTGGGCCGATGTCTCGAACGCGGGCGGCGCCGTCGGTTTCGTGCCGCCGGTGACCACGGAGGACGTCCGGCCCGAGCTGATCAAGCACCTCACGGCGATGGCCGAGGGGCGCACCCGGCTGCTCGTGGGCCGGGACGGGACCGGCGCGGCGGCCGCGACCGCCTTCTTCACCCTCAACACCCACCGGCTGATGCGGCACTGGTGCTGGCTCTACAGCGTCATGGTGCACCCCTCCCACCAGGGCGAGGGGTACGGCCGTGAGCTGATGGCCGCCGTGGAGAAGGCCGCACGCGGGATGGACGGCATCCGGGGGATACGGCTCACCTGCCGGGGCGGCACCGGTGTGGACCGGTTCTACGCCGGGTGCGGATACCGGGAGGTCGGCCGGGTGCCGGGGGCGATCAAGGTCGCGGACGACGACTTCCGCGACGACATCACCATGTGGCTACCGCTGGACTGACCTCCGCTGGGCCGACCTCGGCTGAACCGACCTCCACTGAATTGATCAGAAACCGGACGTGATTCACTGGGAGGGCAGGAACTTCCAGCAGAAAGAGGACCCCGCCGTGTCTCTCAAGCCGAGCGCCACGTTCCGCTACACCAGCATGCGCCTGGGGATCTTCGCCGGTTGCTTTCTGGTCATGTGGGCCCTGGTGTACTTCCGTGTGGTGCCCGCGGGCCTCGGGGCCTCCAACCTGTTCTGGGTCGTCCTGCTGGCGCTGATCGTCTCCGCCCCGCTCAGCTTCGTCCTGCTGCGCAAGCAGCGCGAGGCGATGGCGGTGCAGGTCGCCGAGCGCGTGGACCGGGCCAAGGAGCGGCTGGCGGCGAGCCAGAGCCAGGAGGACGCCACGTCCACCGCGCCGGAGGGCTCGCGCGCCGAGGCGTAACCCGGTGTAAGGCTCCTCACACCCCGCACACCTTTCCGACGCCCCCTGGGCCGGCAGCCGCTGGCCCAGGGGGCGTTGAGCTGTTTCCGGCCACCCCGCCCGGCCCCGGACGGTCCGAAAGGTCAAAGATTTTCTTTGGGTTCCCCAAAGGCGCGGTGTTAATGTACTTGTCATGAAGACAGCAGCCGCGCCCCGTATCGCAGCGAGCGTTCCGCTCGTGGCGCGCCTGCACATCGATCTTTGCCGCTGCCGGTCCGCGGCCTGTCAACGCCGCTGACCCCTCTCGTACAGCGGCCGGAGATCCCGTACGGACTCCTGGCTTTCTCTTCCCCTCTTGACCTCCCCCGGAGTGTGTCCGTTGTCGCCCCTCCCCGAGACGTCCGGCCGGACGTCGTCCTTCCGCCTGCCCAAGGTGCCGTTCTGGGCGCAGATCCTGCTGGGTCTCGTCCTCGGCGTGGTGTTCGGCTGGATCGCCCGCAGCGGCGATGTCAGCTGGCTGGCCACCACGCTCGACAAGATCGGCTCGATCTTCGTCCAGCTGCTGAAGCTCGCCGTCGCCCCGCTGGTCTTCTTCGCGATCCTGATATCGATCACGAACCTGCGGAACGTCAGCAACGCCGCCCGGCTGGCCACCCGCACGCTGCTGTGGTTCATGGCCACCTCGCTCATCGCGGTCGCCATCGGCCTGGCCATCGGCCTGCTCACCAACCCGGGCGCGGGCACCGGCCTGA
Organism: Streptomyces sp. NPDC021115; assembly: GCF_044333065.1. Classification (NCBI taxonomy): domain Bacteria; kingdom Bacillati; phylum Actinomycetota; class Actinomycetes; order Kitasatosporales; family Streptomycetaceae; genus Streptomyces; species Streptomyces sp. NPDC021115. The sequence goes on along the minus strand of NZ_JBIRQF010000021.1, from coordinate 93,764 downwards.
CCCCGAAGGACGGCGCCAAGCCCGAGGACGCCGGGTCCTGGCTGGACTTCCTCACCGGCATCGTGCCGACGGACGTCATCACGCCGTTCACCGACCTGCAGGTGCTGCAGATCGTCTTCATGGCCGCCGTCGCGGGCGTCGCCGCCCTCCAGCTCGGTGAGCGGGCGCAGCCGATCCTCACCCTGAGCCAGTCGGTGCTGGAGCTGCTCCAGAAGGCCCTGTGGTGGGTCATCCGCCTCGCCCCGCTGGGCAGCCTGGGCCTCATCGGCTCCGCCATCGCCGAGTACGGCTGGAACCTCATCAGCAAGTACGCGACCTTCACCGCCGACGTCTACATCGGCTGCGCGCTGGTGATGTTCGGCGTCTACCCGCTGCTGCTGGCGACCGTCGCCAAGGTCAACCCGCTGAGCTTCTTCAAGGGCGCCTGGCCCGCGATCCAGCTGGCGTTCGTCTCCCGCTCCTCGGTCGGCACCATGCCGCTCACCCAGAAGGTCACCGAACGCCTCGGCGTGCCCAAGGAGTACGCGTCCTTCGCGGTGCCCTTCGGCTCGACCACCAAGATGGACGGCTGCGCCTCCATCTACCCGGCGCTCGCGGCGATCTTCATCGCCGAGATCTTCGGTGTGCACCTCGGCGTCGGCGACTACCTGCTGATCGCCTTCGTCTCGGTCATCGGCTCCGCCGCCACGGCCGGTCTCACGGGCGCGACGGTCATGCTCACCCTGACCCTCTCCACCCTGGGCCTCCCCCTGGAGGGCGTCGGCCTGCTGCTGGCGATCGACCCGGTCCTGGACATGATGCGGACGGCCACCAACGTGGCGGGCCAGGCCCTGGTGCCGGTCCTGGTGTCGGCCCGCGAGAAGATCCTCGACCACGACGCCTACCACCACGCCAGCGCGTCGCCCCTGGACGACCGCGACGAGGCCGATGCCCCGGAGCGTCAACTCGCCACCGCGTAGCGGCAGCCCCTGTACAGCCTCGACATCGCCCCCGCTCTCAGCAGAGAGCGGGGGCGATGTGCTGTGCTGCGGGCTCATCGTCGGCGGTGAGCCTCAGTGCCTTGGTGGCCAACAGCTCATGGCTGACTGCTGTCACGCCGCCGTAGGGCGCACGGCATGGTCACGGTGGGGATGCCCTTGCCGATGGCCTCGGCCACGAATCCCACGATGAACTTCTCGGTGATCCCCAGCGCCCATTGGTTGATCGTGTTGAAGGTGGCGGGCGCCAGGACCGCGACATCCGCCGGGGCTTCGAAGATCAGCGGGGGGTCGTTCAGGCGTCGAGGCCGAGCTTCATGTAGATCGTTTCGTAGCCGTCGGCGATGCTCAGCTCGGAGTTGAGGAACTCGGTACCGGGCGGGACGTTGACGCGCACCGTGGCCTCCATGCGCTCGTCGTCGGCGAGGTGGTCGGGCAGGGTTTCGCGCTTCATGCCGTCGACCTTCCAGGTGCCGTACACGATCGAGCCGTCGGGCAGGGCCTGGCCTTCGTGGAGGCTCTCGTGGAGGTCGCCGCCTACGAGGTCGACGGCCTTGCCGCTGCCGTTGACGATCAAGAGGGTGTACGTGTAGGTGAGGTCGCCGGGCTCGTTGTTGTCGTCACCCGGGACCGGGCGGATGCGCCGGGGCGTGCCGAAGGTCACGTCCACCCCGTTCTCGTACGGTTGCAGGACCCCGTCACGCTCCGGGTTTTCGCCGGTCACGTCGATGCTGCCGTCGTGGGTCTCCATGTCACGCTTCACCGACCAGTTCAGGTAGAGCAGCGCGCACATGCCGCACAGGAACAGGATGAGCAGCGCGACCAGGGCCGATGTGGTGGCGTTGCGGGGGCCGACGAACTCGGATTCGGGTGTTGGTCCCAGCTCCAGCTGCGGGGGGTCGGGGTGGGTGGGGCGCTGGCGGGGTGTGGGCATGACCGGAAGCTATGGCGCCGGACCGGGCCGCCACATCCGTGCGGGGGCGGAGGGCGCCTAGGTAGGGAGGCTCAGGTGATGTCCGGGTGCCTCGGTGACAGGGGATGTCTGCCTTCGATCAAAGAATGCTGCGTTACTGTCAATTCCTTTCAGGGTATGTGTTATTAAGTGTTACGGCGCTAATATGTGCTTCGTGTACATGCGGTCGTAACGGGGGGAACGCGCATGCCTGACACCACAGCGGGGAAATCTCTGCGCTCCGCGCGCGACATGATCGAAAAAGCGATCCGGGAGATGGCGGACAAGGCCGTGCTGCCGAAACCGGGCGCCGATCGGGGCGTTGTCGGCAAAATCGCGCTGCGGCACATCCTGAAGATGATCGATGTCGTGATCGCGGCCCTGGAGGCGCCGCCGGAATCCGACTCGATCGTCGTGTACGGCATCCTCGCCGAAGAGTGCGAGCCCGTTCTCGGGCTGCCGTCGAGTGACGTATTCAGCGCGCTGGTCGAGATGTGCGGTGAACCGCACGGGTCGGCCATCCGGCCGGAACTGCCGCGGGCGAAGCGGTCGGTGATCGAGACGATCCGCCGGGAGATCGTCGCGGTGACCGTCGAATACCGGGCCCGGCCCGGGGAGACGGGGGTGCGGATCATCGAGATGCTGTACGGCGCCGACCGGCAGAAGGTGCGGCGCAAGCGCATCAAGCAGGAGATCGACTGGGGCGACATTCCCGAGGAAGTGCGCGCGCGGATGATCCGTGACGACGATGAGGGCGTCACCTTGAGCCTTCCGGTGGGGAGGGCCTGATGGCGTTCTTCATTCCGCTGATCATCCTGGCCATCGGTCTGGCGATGTGGAATCAGATCATGGTCTGGGCCCGGGATCAGCTTTTCCCCTGGGTGGCCGAGCACCTTCCCTGGATGTCCGACACGGTGAAGCTGGCCTTCACCGAGCTGGACAAGTACGCCACCGCGATCCGCAGAAATGTGAAGGCAGCCTGGCATCAGCTGCGGGCCTATCTGCTCGAACAGGTCGTCCAGTTCGAGAAGGGGGTGGCCCCGAACACCTACCTCAGGCGCATGACCGCGCTGATGAAGAGCCATCTGCGCAAAGACGCCCCGATCAAGCGGATCGTGGTCGAGGAGGACGTCACCTGGGACGACCTTCCGGAGAAATACCGTCAGTCGCTCCTCGCGGGCGACGGGGGCAGTTATCGCATGGACGTGACCAGGATGCGCGACCAGGAACTCCAAGAATGACCCGCAGAGAGAGAAACGGGCACATGTCGCTGTGGTGGTGGACGGGCGTCGGTGTAGTGGTGGTGGCGGTGGCCCTGGTCGTGTCGCGGCGATGGCCGCGGCCCGGCGGGCGGGCGCGGGACGGCCGTCTCACCGACGTCGTCCTGGACGCCCTGGCCGAGGACTGGGCGGCGCGCGTGGATGCGCGTCCCGACGACGTCCGGGCCGCCGTTCTCGGCTCCGGAGCCGCTGAGCTGCGTGCCCGGCTGGCATCGGAAGTGCGCGAGGTGGAGGTCGTGTTCATCAGGCCCGCCACCGGGCGGCCGGACTCGCACACCGTCGTCCGCTGCGTCTTCGGGAATCCCGAAAGCGCATCGGTGACCGAGACCGTCACGGGCTGGGACGACATTCCCGACGGCGTCCGCGCGGAGTTCATCCGCGAGGAAATCGACGAGGTCAGCCGCCGCTGGACCCTGGCGGGCTGAAACAGATTCGCCGGCACACACTGATACGGGGGGCAGTGAATGGACGAGGGACGCAACACGGTGCCACGGCGCTGGACGTTCACCGATTCCGGCGGCGGGACGGCCGGACCGGTGGCGACCGCGACCGTGCCCGGGAATGCGGCGCCTGCCGGACGCGACGGGAATTCCGCGGAGCCCGGATCACCGGAGACGGTCGACTTCCGGGTGGAGCGGCCCACCCGGACGTTCGGCGATCTCGTCCTCGCGGAGGAGGTGCGCAGACGCGTCGACACCGCGCTGAACGTGGTCGCGCACCGGGAGGTGCTGTTCAAGGAATGGAATCTGGCCGCGATCTCCCCGCACCGCGGCGGCGCGGTGGTGAGCCTGTACGGGCCGCCCGGTACGGGTAAGTCGGCGTGCGCGGAGGCCGTCGCCCACCGGCTCGGCCGCCCGTATCTCCGGGTCAGCTACGCCCAGATTGAATCCCGGTACGTCGGGGAGACGCCGAAGAACATCGTGCGCTGTTTCGCCGAGGCCCGTCGGCACGATGCCGTGCTCGTCTTCGACGAGGCGGATTCCATTCTGGGGCGGCGGCTGAGCCGGGTCACCCAGAGCGCCGACCACAGCGTCAATGTGTCCCGCTCGGTGATGCTCACCGAACTGGACCATTTCGACGGCGTCGTCGTCTTCACGACCAACTTCCCGGAAAACTACGATGTGGCGTTCGTCCGGCGGATCCTGGCGCATATCCGGCTGGAACTGCCCGACCTCGCCGGACGGCGCGACCTGTGGACGAAACTCCTCCCGAAGGAGCTGCCGCTGCACCCCGAGGTCACCGCCGACATCCTGGCGGCCGAATCCGAGGGCATGGCCGGGGGCGACATCGTGAACGTCGTCATGGCCGCGGCCGCGGCGGCCGTGGCCCGGCACGGAGAGCGGCGCGTGGTCGAACTCGCCGATCTCCGCGACGAACTGGCCGCCTCGGCGCGGGCGCGGCGCGAGGTCGGGAATCCGCCCGCGTCACCGCGCCTGGTGGCCTTCGAGGACGTGCCCGCGCCCAGCGGTTCAGGGGCGGACCCGGTGGCCGGTGAGGGCGGTGGTCAGAAGGGGTAGCGCGCGGCCCAGTTCGCGCTCCCAGTACGGCCAGGTGTGGGTGCCGGGGCCGTAGAGCCGGGCGGTGAGCGCCAGGCCATGGGCCCGGGCGCGGCGTACGTAGTCCTCGGCCATCAGCCCGAGGCCCCGTTCGGTGGGGTCGACGGGGCGGTCCGCGGGGTCCAGCGGCCCGGGGCTGCCGTCGCCGCAGGAGACGTACACCGGGTAGCCGCGGGGGAGCCGGGTGAGCTGGGTGTACGGGTCGTGCGCGGCCCACAGCGCGGACTGGGCCCCGGGGTCGCCCCACAGCGCGGTGGGGTCGTCCCCGTACTGCCGCACGATGCCCTGGACGCCGCTCGGGTCGCGCAGCGGGTGGATCACGCCGCTGAACGACGCGGCCGCGCGGAAGAGACGGGGGTGGCGGGCCGCGTAGGACAGGGCGCCGAAGCCGCCCATCGACAGGCCCGCTACCGCCCGGCGGCCGTTGCCGCGCAGCGCGCGCTCCAGCAGCGGGCGCAGCTCGCCGAGGTGGAAGGACTCCCAGGCGGGCGGGCCGTAGGCACCGCCGTTCCACCAGTTCGAGTAGAAGCCGGAGGGGCCGCCCTCCGGGCACACCACCAGCGCGGGGAAGGACGTGGTCAGCCCCTCGACGTCGGTGTTGAGGGTCCACGCCTCCCAGCCCGGGCCGGGGTCGCAGCAGCCGTGCAGGAGGTACAGGACCGGCCAGCTGCGGTGCGGCAGGCGGTCGTAGCCGCGGGGCAGCAGCACCCGGGCGTGGCCGTCGCGGGCGAGGGCGGGGGACTGGATCGTCAGGTCGAGGACGCGCTCGCCGACGCGGTCGGCGGCGGTGATGCGTGCCTGTTCGGTGGCTGTGGCGCGCGCCCGGCCGGTGGTGCCTCGGGCGAGGTCGGCGGGCCGGGGCAGGGCGCGGGCCTCGGCGGGGGTGGGGAGCAGGGGCGCGGCGGCCAGTGCGGCGAGAGCGGCGGCGGCGCGGCGGCGGGAGGGCATCGTCCGTATCTCCTTCGCTGGTGCGTGCGGAGCTGAACGGGGCGTTGCGCGAGCTCTGTTGACACTGTGAAGGGGTCGGCGGGCCGTGACAAGAGTGGGGCGCCGACCCCGTGATCTTCGTCGTGGTCCGCCGTAGGCTGGTGGGCGTACGAGTGTGCGGGGGCACTGTCGGAGGGGGCGGTCCGCGTGGGCGGGGCGACGAGGAGCAAGCGCGTACCGCGGGTGGTGCGGGAGCAGCAGATGCTGGACGCGGCGGTGCGCACCTTCGCGCGGCGCGGCTACAGCCACGCCTCGATGGACGACATCGCCGAACTGGCCGGGGTGTCCAAACCGCTGGTCTATCTGTACCTCAGCTCGAAGGAAGAGCTGTTCGCCGCGTGCGTCCGGCGGGAGGCGGTCTCGCTGGTGGACGCGGTGCGGTGCGCGGTCGAGCGGGGCGCTCCGGCGGACCGTCAGCTGTGGAGCGGGCTGAGCGGCTTCTTCGCGCACACCGCCCGGCACCCCGACGGATGGGCGCTGCTGCACGTCCAGGCGCGCACCCACGGCCACCCCTACGCACAGGAAGTGGCGGCGATGCGGGCAGAGATCGTGACGTTCGTGACCCAGCTGATCGCGGCGGCGGCGCGCAGGGGCGCGCGGGAGCGGCGGCTGGCGGCGGCCGAGGTGTCCGGGCTCGCGCACGCGCTGGTCGGGGCGGCCGAGTCGCTCGCGGACTGGGCGGGGGACGCGGCGGAGCCGGAAGGGCCCTCGGCCCAGGAGGCGGCGGCCACCCTCATGAACTTCGCCTGGGCGGGGCTCGGGAACCTGCTGCGCGGCCAGGGCTGGTCGCCCGGCCCGGCAGCACCGTGACCGGGCGGGTCAGCCGATCCGCGCCCGCGCGTACAGCGCCGCCGGGTCCGCCGCGCGGGACACCGCCGAGGGGTGCGCGTCCCGCTGGGACACCGGATGCCCGACGCCCTCCCGCCAGGCCGCGGACGGGTCAGTTCCGCTGTCCGAGCCCGCCTTGTCCGGCGCCAGTTCCAGCGGCACGAAGTTGGAAGGGGCGGTGTGCCAGCCGTCCGGCGCCACCCGGGTGGCCAGCAGGTACGTCCGCCCGGGCCGCAGCTCAGGGGCCTCGCCCACCACGACCCGCTGCCGCCGCAGCGGATCGTCGCCGCCCTCCTGGGCGACCCGTACGTCCCCTGACACCTTGCCCTTGAGGGTGGACTGGACCTCGACCCGGTACGTCGTCCACAGCAGCCGGTCGCCGTTCGTGCGCCGCACCCCCTGGCGGGCGGTGACCTTGCCGACGAACACGTCGTCGGCCCAGCCCGCGGCCAGCCCGGGGGTGTCCAGCCGGACCGCGTAGGTGGGGTGGTAGTGCGTACTGCCGTACGGGACCTCGAACCAGGCCACCGCGCAGCCGCCCGCCGCCGCCAGGGCCGTGGCCAGCGCGATCGTCCCGGTGCGGGCGCTCATTTGCCCCACACGGCCCGGTACGCGGCGATGTCGGCGGCCGAGGGCGCGACGGCGGTGCGGGTGTCGTTGCAGTACATGACCGCGCCCCGGGAGGAGCGGTGGCCCAGCCGCAGGGCGTGGCCCAGCTCATGGGTGACGATGCCGCGCTTCACATCGGCCGGGTACGCGCCGAGGAAGTGGTCGTTGAGGACGATGTCGTCCGAGCCCAGCTCATGGGACTCCCACAGCCCGGACCAGCCGATGTCCGCACGGTCGACGTCGGTCGCGTCGACGTCCGCGTAGGCCGTGCCGCTGTGCGGCTTGATGTCGACCTTGCCCAGCGCGTTCCACTCCGCCCGGGCCCGCGCCCACTCCGCGGTGTACTTGGTGTGCAGGGTGTACGTCAGCTCCGAACCGTCCACCGATCCGGTCGTGTTCGGGTCGTCCGGGCAGTCGGCGGCGACGGCCGGTGGCGCGGGCAGCCCCGCGCACAGCCCGGCGGCCAGGGACGCGCTGACCACGACGCGTATACACCGCCGGGCGAAACGGGCGCCCTTACATCGACCCACGTCCGCAAACCCCTCGTTCGTGTGAGGCCCGAGAGCTTCAACGTACGAGGGGCCGCGGGGCGCCGCATGCGCAAAGGGGCCTCCCGGGGGAACCGGAGGCCCTGGCTCAGGTGGTGCAGTTACCGGTGGCCGGTTCGTCGGCGAGCCGCGCGCCGAGCCAGGCCATGGCCGCCGGGACCCCGGTGATCGCGGTCGTCACATGGTCGGTCGGATAGCTCTTCCACTCCACCGGCGCGCCCTTCTCGCACCACCGGTCGCGCAGCTCGGCGCCGACCCGGTACGGGATCAGCTCGTCCACCGTGCCCTGGTAGAGGTAGACCGGACGGTCGGGGGCGCTGTCGCCCAGATACGAGGCGCGCAGTGCGAGCTGCCACAGCGGCGACGCCAGCGGATCGCGGACGGTCACGTCGGACAGGTTGGTGAAGAGCCCGGCGATGGTGCTGATCGAGACGCAGTTGTTCCGCATGAAGGCGACGTCGTCCTTGCCCTTCTGGTTGAGGTAGGAGTCGAGCGACAGTTCGGGGAAGGCGGCGTCCTGCCCGGCGAGCGCCATCAGGGCGAGCCCGGCGCCCACGCCGCCGTCGTTGTAGTCGAGGGTGGCGGGGAGATCGGCGGGCACGCCCCCGGCGACCGTGCCCTTCACCCGCAGCTCCGGCGCGTACGAGGAGCGCAGCTGGGCGGCCCAGCCCGCCGCCTGGCCGCCCTGCGAGTAGCCCATGATCCCGACCGGGCCGTCCGGTGAGAGGCCCGCCTCGGGGAGCCGCTGCGCGGCGCGCGCCGCGTCCAGCAGGGCGTGCCCCTCGGACCGGCCGACCGTGTAGGTGTGGTCGCCGGGGGTGCCCAGGCCCTCGTAGTCGCTGACGGCGACGGCCCAGCCGCGGCGCAGCGCGAGGTCGATCAGCTGGCCCTCGGAGCTGGTGCCCTGCGGGAAGCGGCCGGAGGCGGCGCAGTCGTCGGCGAGGCCGACGGCGCCCATGCCCCAGGTGACGAGCGGCCGGGGGCCGGTCTTGCCGTCGTCGGGCACGATGACGGTGCCGGAGACGACGTTCGGACCGCCCCGGGCGGTGGTCGAGCGGTAGGTGATGTGCCAGGACCGGGTGGTGACCGGGGCGCCGGGCACGGTGCGGAACGAGGTGGGGGACTTGGACACGATGTCGCCGGGCTCGCCCTGGAGTGTGGCGGTCCCGGTGGTGTCGCCCGCGGCCGTGGCCAGGGCCGGTGGTGCGATGGACAGCGCGGCCGGCAGGGCCAGGGCGGCGAGGGCGGCGAGCACGGTGGTGCGGGTGCGCATACGGCTCTCCCAAGGGTGCGATGGTGCTGCGGTGCTGTGAGGGGGACCGTAAGGACGTGCGGTTTGTCGGTTGATGACCGGAGCGCTCAGATTCGCTGGCCTCATGTCTCACCCGTGTCTCACGCGGCGCATCTCACCCGGCGCGACTCACCCGGCGCGTCTCATCCGGTACGGCTCATCCAGCCTTGCGGCCGTACGTCAGCCGGTAGGCGCCGGGCGTCATCCCCGTCCAGCGCCGGAACGCCCGGTGGAACGCGGCGCCTTCGGAGAAGCCCAGCCGCACCGCCAGCTCCTCGATCGGCTCGCCGGTCCCGCGCAGGCTGCCGATCGCCGCGTCCTGCCGCACCTGGTCCTTGAGCCGCTGGAACGAGGTGTCCTCCTCGTCCAGCCGCCGCCGTAGCGTCGCGGGGCTGACCGCGAGCCGGGCCGCGACCTCCCGCAGCTCCGGCAGCCGCCCGGGCAGCCGACCGGCGCGGCCGCGGCTGCCCGGCCCGCTCCCGCCGGTCCGCAGGCCGCCCGCGAGCACCTGCCGCACCTGCTGGGCGACGGTCGTGCCGTACTCGGGGCGGCCGAGCAGCCCGTCGGGCGCGCGGCGCAGCAGCGCCTGGAGCGACGCCTCGTCCTGGATCACGGGCGCGGACAGCCAGCGGGGATCGAATCCGGCCGCCGTACGGTCGCCGCCGAAGTACGGGACGCAGCCGAACAGCTGCTCGTACTCGTCCGCGTGCGGGGGCGCGGGGTGGGCGAACTGGGTCCACAGCAGCGGGATCCGACGGCCGATCAGCCAGCCCGCCAGCCGGTGCCAGATGAGCATCAGCCATTCGGCGACGATCTGGCTCTCATGGCGGGTGCGTAACCGCCCATGGATGCCGAACACCGCCTCGTCGCCCTCGCCGCGCTCCAGCGCGAGATCCGGCCCGCCGGGGAAGAGCCGGTAGAAGCGCGCGCCGCGCTCCAGGGCGGTGCCGAGGTCGGGGCTGCCGAGCGAGGCGTAGCACATCATGGCGAACGTGCCGGGGCGGCTGCGCGCGGATCCGAGCCCCAGGAACTCGTCCCCGGTGGCCCGGTGGAGGGCGCGCACCAGCCGGGCGAACTGCTCGGGGGAGAAGCGCGCGCGGTCGTCGCCGAGCAGCAGCGGCGGTATCCGGGCCCGTTGGAGGAGGGGTGCGGTGTCCACGCCGAGGCGCTGCGCCCCGCGCACCGCGGCCCGTACGTGGTGCACCGTGACCGTTCGCCGCCCCCGACCCCTGGTCAGCCCCATGGTCCAAAACGGTAGCCCGATCGGGTGGGCCATGTCGACGGTGTGTCGTGGCATCCCTACGCAGCGTGAGGCTTGGGGTTTCGCTTTCGAAAGAAAATGAACGGTCCGTGAATAGGAAAAGCTGGAAAAGGCAGGAGCCCCGCCACCCCGCCGATGCGGGGGAGCAGGGCTCCTTGGGTGCTGCTAGATCAGACCGCGCTGACGTTCTCGGCCTGCGGGCCCTTCGGGCCCTGCGTGACGTCGAAGGTCACGGCCTGGTTCTCCTCCAGGGAGCGGAAGCCAGACGCGTTGATCGCGGAGTAGTGAACGAAGACATCGGGGCCGCCGCCGTCCTGGGCGATGAAGCCGAAGCCCTTCTCGGCGTTGAACCACTTGACGGTTCCGGTAGCCATAAAGCCCTCCTTGGGCCAAAGGGTTGCCCTGCTCCAGAACCTGCAAGAAGTCTGAAAACTACAAAAGCCCGCGGTTACATGCTCCGCAGGCTCTGTACTGCAAGGGAAACCAAACTGCAACTTGCGGCGAGCTTAGCACGCTCCGTGTCCAAGGGGAAAGAGTCGAAGATCACGAATGCGCGGGGTTTCCGGGCCTCGCGGGACGGATAGGCACGCAGGTCGAGCCCGCGGGCCGCGAGTTTTCGGGCCATCCGGGTCACCCCGCCGCCGGTTCGCGGGAAGAGCGGCGCTAGCCTCCGGTTGTGGACAATTCACCGAGTTCCCCCTCGCGGAGTACACCGGACACCGCCGAAAGCGTCATCCCCGGCTCCCTGGGCCGCCGTGACAGACCGAGGGTCGGCCACATCCAGTACCTCAATTGCGTGCCGCTGTATTGGGGCCTCGCCAGGACCGGCTCGCTGCTCGACTTCGAGCTGACCAAGGCCGCCCCGGACACCCTCAACGACCTGCTCGTGGCGGGCGGCCTCGACATGGGCCCGATCAGCCTCGTGGAGTTCCTCCGCAACGCCGACGACCTGGTGGCGCTGCCCGACATCGCGGTGGGCTGCGACGGGCCCGTCATGTCGTGCGTGATCGTCTCGAAGGTGCCGCTGGAGCGGCTCGACAAGGCGCGCGTCGCCCTCGGCTCCGCCTCGCGCACCTCCGTACGCCTGGCCCAGCTGCTGCTGGCCGAGCGGTACGGGATCGAGCCCGACTACTACACCTGCCCGCCCGACCTCAGCCTGATGATGCAGGAGGCCGACGCGGGGGTGCTGATCGGCGACGCCGCGCTGCGGGCCAACCTCCACCACGCCCCGAAGCTGGGCCTCCAGGTCCATGACCTGGGGCAGATGTGGAAGGAGTGGACCGGCCTCCCCTTCGTCTTCGCCGTCTTCGCCGCCCGCCGCGAGTATCTGGAGCGTGAGCCGGAGATCGTGCGGGAGGTGCACCGGTCGTTCCTGGAGTCCCGGAACCTGTCCCTTGAGGAGTCGGGCAAGGTCGCCGAGCACGCGGCCCGCTGGGAGGACCTGGACGCGGCGGTGCTGGAGCGCTACTTCACCACCCTCGACTTCTCCCTGGGTACGAAGCAGCTGAAGGGCATCGCCGAGTTCGCCCGCCGGACCGGCCCGACGACCGGCTTCCCGGCGGACGTCCGGGTGGACCTGCTGGACGCCCCCGCCGCGAAGGGTTAGCCGACCGGGCTGGGTCCGTGTCGTGATGCCCGCCTAAGCTGGTCCGGCGCAGGCGATGGGGGAGGCACATGCATCCGCTGGGAGCGGAGGACCCGCAGGTCATCGGGGCGTACCGGCTGCTCGGACGGCTCGGCTCCGGCGGTATGGGCGTGGTGTACCTGGGCCGCAGTGCGGGCGGGCGCACGGTCGCGGTGAAGATGGTGCACGCGCACTTCGCGCTCGACGAGGAGTTCCGCGCGCGCTTCCGGCGCGAAGTCGACGCCGCGCGCCGGGTCGGTGGTTCCTGGACCGCGCCGGTCCTCGACGCCGACCCGGAGGCACGCATTCCGTGGGTGGCCACCGGCTATGTGGCGGGCCCCTCGCTCAGCCAGGCCATCAGCGACGAGGGCCCGCTGCCCGAGTCCTCGGTACGGGCCCTGGCCGCCGGTCTCGCGGAGGCGCTGGGCGCCGTCCACGGGCTGGCCCTGGTCCACCGCGACGTCAAGCCGTCCAATGTGCTGCTCGCCCTCGACGGCCCCCGGCTGATCGACTTCGGCATCGCCCGGGCCACCGAGGGCACCGTCTCGCTGACCTCGACCGGCGCGTCCATCGGCTCGCCCGGCTATATGGCGCCCGAGCAGATCCTCGGCCAGAACGTGAGCGGCCCGGCCGACATCTTCTCGCTGGGTGCCGTGCTGACGTACGCGGCCACCGGCGAGCAGCCCTTCCCCGGCGACAGCTCGGCCTCGCTGCTCTACAAGGTGGTCCACGAGGAGCCGCGGCTCGGGCCGGAGCTGACCGGTGAGCTGCGCGACGTCGTCGCCGAATGCCTGGCCAAGGACCCCGCGGACCGCCCCACCCCGGAGCAGATCGCGCGCCGCCTGGCCCCCGAAGACGGCGCCTCGGGGCTCGTACGGTCCGGCTGGCTGCCGGGGGTGCTGATCGAGCGGGTGAGCCGACAGGCGGTCGAACTGCTCGACCTGGAGGCGGACGCGGTGACGCCGCCGCCCTCGGCGACCCCGCCCGCCCTGCCCGCCACGCCCGGAACGCCCCCGTCCGGAACGCCCGTGCCCACCACGCCCGCATCCGGAACGCCCGTCCCCGGAACGCCCGTCCCTGGGACGTCCTCCGCATCGTCCGCGTCGGCCCCGCCCGCCCCCGTGCTGGGCGCGTTCGGCCCGCCGCCCGCGTCGTACGCGTACCCGCAACCGGGCCACGGCCCGGGCGACCCCGCGACCCCGCCGCCCAGCCAGCCGCAGAAGAGCGACGGCGGCGGGACGGGCGGTCGCGGCTTCGCGCTCTCCGCCGCGCTCGGCGGCAGGAAGCGGCCCAAGGCGCTCAGTTGTTCCCTGGTGCTGTCCGTCGCGGGCGCGCTCGCGGTCGCCACGACCGCCGTGGTCCTCTTCCAGGTGCTCCCCGGGTCCGGCGGCGGCGACGACGCGTCGGACAAGAGCGCCGCCACCCCCACCCACACGCCGTCCGACGCGGCGTCGAAGCCCGGCGGCTCGGATGTGCCCAAGGCGTTCCTCGGCACCTGGCAGGGCGACCTCACCTCCAAGAACGGCATCCCGGTCGGCACCATGACCATCACCTTCCAGCGCGGCTCCACCGGCCAGCAGGTCGCGTCGGGCCGGGTGAAGCTGTCCGTGCTGCGGTGCGACTTCACCTGGAAGCTGGTCTCCGCCTCGGCCAAGGAGCTGCACCTGGACGCCCGCTTCCGCGGCGACGAACCCCAGGAGGGGTGCAGCGACAGCTCGACGGACGAGCAGTACAGCCTCGGCTCCGACGGCACCCTGAAGTACCGGGCGAAGGACCCGCGGGCGGGCGATCCGACCGGCACCCTGCGCAGACTGGGCTGAGACGCGGGGGCGTACGCTGGGTCGGTCCGCCCGTACACCTCCGAAAGGGACGCCCCGGTGACCGCACACGCCACTCTTCAGGCAGTCCTCGACCGCGCTGCCGCCGGCGGGCGCATCACCCCGGAGGAGGCGCTGGACCTCTACCGGTCCGCGCCGCTGCACGCCCTGGGGGCCGCCGCCGACGCCGTACGCCGACGTCGCTACGCGGGTACCGAGCACATCGCGACGTACATCATCGAGCGGAACATCAACTACACCAACGTGTGCGTGACGGCGTGCCGGTTCTGCGCCTTCTACGCCGCGCCCAAGGACACCGCCAAGGGCTGGACCCGCGACCTCGACGACATCCTGCGGCGCTGCGCCGAGACCGTCGAGCTGGGCGGCACCCAGATCATGTTCCAGGGCGGCCACCACCCGGACTACGGCGTCGAGTACTACGAGAAGCACTTCTCGGCCATCAAGGAGGCGTACCCCCAGCTGGTGATCCACTCGCTGGGCGCCTCCGAGGTCGAGCACATGGCACGCATCTCGGACGTGCCGGTGGAGGAGGCGATCCGCCGCATCCACGCCGCGGGTCTGGACTCCTTCGCGGGCGCGGGCGCCGAGCTGCTGCCCGAGCGGCCGCGCAAGGCGATCGCCCCGCTGAAGGAGTCCGGCGAGCGGTGGCTGGAGATCATGGAGATCGCCCACAACCTCGGGGTCGAGTCCACCTCGACGATGCTCATGGGCACCGGTGAGACCAACGCCGAGCGGATCGAGCACCTGCGCATGATCCGCGACGTACAGGACCGGACGGGCGGCTTCCGCGCCTTCATCCCGTACACCTACCAGCCCGAGAACAACCACCTGAAGGGCCAGACGCAGGCCACCGTCTTCGAGTACCTGCGGATGATCGCGATCGCCCGGCTCTTCCTCGACAACGTGGCCCACATCCAGGGCTCCTGGCTGACCGTCGGCAAGGAGGCCGGGCAGCTGTCGCTGCACTACGGGGCGGACGACCTCGGCTCGGTGATGCTGGAGGAGAACGTGGTCTCCTCGGCCGGTGCCCGCCACCGCTCCAACCGGATGGAACTGCTCCACCTCATCCGCACGGCCGGGCGGGTGCCCGCGCAGCGCGCCACCACGTACGAGCACCTGGTGGTGCACGACGACCCGGCGAACGACCCGGTGGACGACCACGTCGTCTCGCACCTGTCCTCGACGGCGATCGACTCCGGCAAGGCCCACCCCGAGCTGAAGCTGATCGACGCCTCCTGATGCGCACGCTCCACGCCGCGCCGGAGGTCCGGTACGGCCTCGGCGAGGGCGCGGCCCCGCTGCGCGACGGCGCGGTCCTGGTCGACGGCGGCCGCATCGCCGCCATCGGCCCGCTGGAGGAGCTGCGGGCCGCGCATCCGCAGGCCCGGGTGCGGCAGTGGCCCGGCACCCTCGGCCCCGCCCTCGTCCACGACGGTCCGGTGCCCGACGCGCCGACGCCCCGGGAGCGCGTCCACGCCCTGCTGCGGCTGGGCGCGACGGCGGTCCTGGCGGAGCACGTCACCGACCCCGGGCTGCGCGCCGCCGCGATACGCAACGACGTCACCGTCCTCGACGAGGCCCGGCCGCCCTCCCTGGCCGAGGCCGACCGCGCCGATCTGGCGGTCTTCGGCGCGGACGGGGCCTGTCTGGCCACCGTGCTCGCCGGGCGCCTGGTGCACCGCCGCCGCTGACCCCCGCACGGAGCCGCGCGGCGCGAGGTGAACAATGGGCGGGTGACCCGAGCATCCCTGGACAAGCAGCCGCACGAAGTCGCCGCCATGTTCGACGACGTGGCGGCCAACTACGACCTGACCAACGACGTGCTGTCGCTCGGCCAGGCCCGGCTGTGGCGCAAGGCGGTCGCCCGCGCCGTCGACGCCCGCCCCGGGGACCGGGTGCTCGACCTCGCCGCCGGTACGGGCACCTCATCGCTGCCCTACGCGGCGGCCGGTGCGTACGTGGTGCCCTGCGACTTCTCGCTCGGCATGCTCCGCGAGGGCAAGCGCCGCCACCCGCGGCTGCCGCTGACGGCGGGCGACGCGACCCGGCTGCCCTTCGCCGACGGCACCTTCGACGCGGTGACGATCTCCTTCGGGCTGCGCAACGTGCGGGACACCGAGGGCGCGCTGCGCGAGATGCTGCGGGTGACCCGGCCGGGCGGGCGGCTGGTCATCTGCGAGTTCAGCCACCCCACCTGGGCGCCGTTCCGCACGGTCTACACCGAGTACCTGATGCGCGCGCTGCCGCCGGTCGCGACGGCGGTCAGCAGCAGCCCGGACGCGTACGTCTACCTCGCGGAGTCCATCCGCGCCTGGCCCGACCAGCCGCGGCTCGCCGCCCGGCTGCGCGAGGCGGGCTGGGCCCGCCCGGCCTGGCGCAACCTCACCGGCGGCGTCGTGGCCCTGCACCGGGCCACCCGCCCCTGACGCCACGGCGGCAGCCGTATCACAGGCTGAGTCACGGTCAGGGAGGCCCGCCCGTCGCAGGTGCCCGAGTACGCCCCCATAGACTGCACGTGTCCAGTGCCCGGCGCGACCGGCACGCTGTTACCCAGGCCACGGGAGACCCTGCGTGAGCGAGACCGCACCCACCGCGAGCGCCACCGGAAGCGCATCCTCCGGGATCTCGGAGCGCAGCGCCGATGTGATCGTCGTCGGCGCCGGACCGGCCGGTTCCACGACGGCGTACCACCTGGCCAAGTCGGGGCTCGACGTCCTGCTGCTGGAGAAGACCGCGTTCCCGCGCGAGAAGGTGTGCGGCGACGGGCTGACCCCGCGCGCGACCAAGCAGCTCGTCGCGATGGGCATCGACATCTCCGAGGAAGCGGGCTGGCTGCGCAACCGGGGCCTGCGGATCATGGGCGGTGGCGTACGGCTGGAGCTGGACTGGCCGGATCTGGCCGCGTACCCCGACTACGGCCTGGTGCGTAAGCGCGACGACTTCGACGACCAGCTCGCGCGGCAGGCCCAGAAGGCCGGGGCGCGGCTGTACGAGCGCTGCAACGTGGGCGCGCCGATCGTCGACGACCGCACCGGACGCATCACCGGCGTCGAGGCGAAGCTGGGCGAGGAGAAGACGCCCGTCACCTTCCACGCCCCGCTGGTCGTCGCCGCCGACGGCAACTCCACCCGGCTCTCCCTCGCGATGGGCCTGCACCGGCGCGAGGACCGCCCGATGGGCGTCGCGGTGCGCACGTACTTCACCTCGCCCCGCCACGACGACGACTACCTCGAATCCTGGCTGGAGTTGTGGGACCGGCGCGGCGCCGAGGACCGGCTGCTCCCCGGCTACGGCTGGATCTTCGGCATGGGCGACGGCACGAGCAACGTCGGCCTCGGGGTGCTCAACACCTCGAACTCCTTCAAGGAGCTGGACTGGCGCGAGATCCTCAAGGCGTGGTGCGCGTCCATGCCGGAGGAGTGGGGCTACACCCCGGACAACATGACAGGACCGATCCGCGGCGCGGCCCTCCCCATGGCCTTCAACCGGCAGCCGCACTACACCCGTGGGCTGCTGCTGGTCGGCGACGCGGGCGGCATGGTCAACCCGTTCAACGGCGAGGGCATCGCCTATGCGATGGAATCCGGGCAGATCGCGGCGGACGTGATCGTCCAGGCCCAGTCCCGCGCCACCCCGGCCCAGCGCGAGATGGCCCTCCGCCGCTATCCGCAGGTCCTCAAGGACGTGTACGGCGGCTACTACACGCTGGGCCGCGCGTTCGTGAAGCTGATCGGCAACCCGAAGGTGATGAAGCTGGCGACGCAGCGCGGGCTCACGCATCCGATGCTGATGCGCTTCACGCTGAAGCTGCTGGCCAACCTGACGGACCCGACGGGCGGCGACGCGATGGACCGCATCATCAACGGCCTGACGAAGGTGGCCCCGCGCGCCTGACGGGCCACGGCTTCAGGGCACGGCTTCAGGCCGCGTCGGGGCCCGAACTGGTGATCACACCGAACGGGGCGCCCGCCACGTCCGTCAGCCACGCCATCCGTCCGATTCCCTCCGACGTCATGGCGGGCATCAGCACGGACCCGCCCAGCTCCTGACCCTTCGCGACCACCCGGTCACAGTCCGCCACTTCGAAGTACGGCAGCCACTGCGGCGGCGTCGAATGCCCCTCCTGGAGCTGTGCGACGCCGCCGAATGTGCCGTCCTTGCCGCCGTCGGCCGTCGACAGGACGGTGTACGTCCCGCCGGGGAACGACATCTCCTCGGTCTCCCAGCCGAAGACGGTGCGGTAGAACGCGCGGGCCTCGGCCGGGTCGGGGGAGTGCAGCTCGGTCCAGCACAGCGAGCCGGGCTCGGTGACCGCCTCGAGACCGGCCGTCTTGCCGGGCTGCCAGACCGCGAACCGGGCGCCGCCGGGATCGGTGAACTGCCCCATCCGCCCCTCGTCGAAGACGTCGAACGGCTCGGCGCGCACCCGGCCGCCCGCCTGCTGGACGGAGCGCGCGGTGGCGTCGGCGTCGGGGGTGTGGAAGTACGGGGTCCAGGCGGACCTGGCCCCGGCGTCGGTGAGCGGGCCGAGGGCGGCGACGGTCTTGCGGTCATGGGTGAAGAAGCCGTATCCGCCCGCTTCGGGACCGGCCGACTCGAAGGACCAGCCCAGCAGCCCGCTGTAGAAGGCGCGGGCCGCCTCGGTGTCGGGGGCGCCGAGATCCAGCCAGTTGGGTGCGCCGGGGACGAAATCGGTGGTGAGCATGGCTGCTCCTTCAACGATCGTGCGCAAGGGGCTCATATGGTGCTCTGACGACAGTTCTCAGTCTGGCACCGGGCGGTCGCGCGGGCCCGCCGGCGGTGGTGACAATGAAGGTGAGGGGGCGCCGTGCGCGTCCGCCGCGGCGACGCCGGATCGATCGGGCCCACGGGCCGGTTCCGTTGCCGGTGGGCCTTTCAGGAGGTACGCCATGACGAAGGCCGCAGACATCATGCACCCGGGCGCGCAGTGGATTCCGGCGACGGAGAACCTGGAACGCGCCGCGCAGTTGATGCGCGATCTGGACGTGGGTGCGCTGCCCATCAGCGACAGCCAGGAGCGGCTGTGCGGCATTCTCACCGACCGCGACCTCGTCGTCGGCTGTGTGTCCCAGGGCCGCGATCCGTCCCGGATGACGGCGGGGGACCTCGCCAAGGGCACTCCGCGCTGGATCAGCTCGGACGCCGACGTCTCGGAGGTGCTGCGGGAGATGGAGGATCACCGGATCCGCAGGCTGCCGGTGATCGACAAGAACAAGCGGCTGGTCGGCATGATCAGCGAGGCGGACCTGGCCCGGCATCTCTCCGAGCACCAGATCGGGGAGTTCGTGGAGAAGGTCTACGCCACGTAGACAGGCGTGAGGCCGCCGTTCCGCTACGAGCGGCGAGGAACGGCGGCCCCATGGCCGAAAACAGCTGAGATCAGCTGGAGCGAGCCGGAGGCGGCTCTCAGGCGGCTCAGAGGACGCGCACGGCCCCGGTCGGCTGGTCGTAGTCCAGCGGACGCTCCACGATGCCCGTGCTCGGGTTCTGGGCGCCGATGAACTTGCCGTCGCCGATGTAGACGCCGACGTGGTACGCGCTGCCGGAGCTGCCCCAGTAGAGCAGGTCGCCCGCCTGGAGGTTGTCCAGCGACACCTGGGTGCCGACGGTGGACTGGTCCTGCGAGACCCGCGGCAGGTCGATGCCGACCTGCTTGAACGCGGCCTGCGTCAGGCTGGAGCAGTCGTACGAGGACGGGCCGCTGGCCCCGAGCACATACGCCTTGCCGAGCTGTGCCTTGAGGAAGCTGATCACCGAGGCGGCGTTGCCGGTGGCGTTGGAGACCGAGGTGGTGGACAGGGTGGCGCGCTCGGCGGAGCGGGACGCCTTCTCGGCCCGGGCCTCGGCGGCGCGCTTGGCGGCCGCGCGGCGGGCCTCGGCCTCGCGCTCCTTCTTGTCGGCCTCCGCCTTGGCCTTCTTGGCGGCGGTCTTGGCCTGAGCGGCGGCTTGGTCCTGCTGGGCCTGGAGCTCATAACCGGAAGCCGCCTGCTGGGTGGCGGCGGCCGTCTGGGCTGCCGTGTTCGCCAGCGTGTCGCTGACGGTCGGCATTTCGAGCGTCGCCTCGTGGGCGGCGGGCTCGGCGGCGGAGGCGGGCACCGCGGCGCCGGCCACCGCGAGGGTGAGGAAGCCACCGGTCACCCCTGCGCGGAGTGCACGCGTGG
Source organism: Streptomyces sp. NPDC021115 (assembly GCF_044333065.1). NCBI lineage: Bacteria > Bacillati > Actinomycetota > Actinomycetes > Kitasatosporales > Streptomycetaceae > Streptomyces > Streptomyces sp. NPDC021115. The sequence continues at coordinate 73,831 of NZ_JBIRQF010000021.1, read as the reverse complement.
GAGCCGCGGCACGGCGGGGCTTCCGGTGGCTGGGTATGTGTGCGATCGGGGACATAGGTCACTGGGTACCAGGGCCCAAAGGCCCGGATCAACAAAAGTGGTCTGCACCACATTTGACGCGCACACGCCCAGAATCCGGGCTAAATGATCTTCATCGCGGGCGCCGATGCCATGTCCGAATTCCTCGATCATGTGTGTACGCATGGCATTTGGCGTCACGCGGTCACGGCGGGCGGCCTATCACCGATGCGGCCCGCATACCAAGGGTTCCCGTCAAATCGAGATCCACAACTCTTTCCGAGGTGGGATACCTCACTCGCTCGTGCCCATTTTGTGACGCTCGTGAACGGAGTCGCGAAGCGGTGGCCGAGTCGTGCGCGAGGGCGATCCGGATCACTGGACCGGATCGATGGCGGGTGGGGTCGAGTGCGGGGTCACCCATGCGGATGGGGGGGCAATATCAGCTGACGTCCCGCCTCTCAAATTTGCATGTATGTACCATATCTTGGTAGGGGCGCGACGCGCTCACCTGTGATGACGTCCTCGGTTGTCACCTCTCGTGACCGAATGGATGCTTCACGTACAAGATCACCGCTCATCCGACTTCATGATCCTTCGTCAGGTGGTGGAGATCACAAAGACGTTGGCGTACCCCGTGTCGCAGATCACAGACCGACGGGCATAAGATGCAGGCGCTACGGGCTTGTGAACTGCCTCACATGAGCACGATCTTCGTGGGGGGCGACGGCATGTCCGTGCGGTCCGCCAGCCAGTCATCGTCGACTGAAGGGAGCGAGGACGGTGAACGCATACGCGCCCATCCTCGTACTGGGAGCACTCGGGGCAGGCTTTGCGATCTTCTCGGTGGTCATGGCCGCGATCATCGGCCCCAAGCGCTACAACCGGGCCAAGCTCGAGGCGTACGAGTGCGGCATCGAGCCGACTCCGCATCCGGCCGGCGGTGGGCGCTTCCCCATCAAGTACTACCTGACGGCGATGCTCTTCATCGTCTTCGACATCGAGATCGTCTTCCTCTACCCCTGGGCCGTCACCTTCGACGCCCTGGGGCTGTTCGGGCTCGTGGAGATGCTCCTCTTCGTGCTCACCGTCTTCGTCGCCTACGCGTACGTCTGGCGGCGCGGCGGCCTGGAGTGGGACTGAGTGGGACTAAAGGGGCTCAAGGGGATCAAGGGGCTCAAGAGGAGATAGGGGAAACAGCGCATGGGTATCGAAGAGAAACTTCCGAGCGGGTTCCTGCTGACCACCGTCGAACAGGCCGCCGGGCTGGCCCGTAAGTCCTCCGTCTTCCCGGCCACCTTCGGCCTGGCCTGCTGCGCCATCGAGATGATGACGACGGGTGCCGGACGGTACGACCTCGCCCGCTTCGGCATGGAAGTCTTCCGCGGCTCGCCCCGGCAGGCCGATCTGATGATCGTCGCCGGGCGGGTCAGCCAGAAGATGGCCCCGGTGCTGCGGCAGGTCTACGACCAGATGCCGAACCCGAAGTGGGTCATCTCGATGGGCGTGTGCGCCTCCAGCGGCGGCATGTTCAACAACTACGCGATCGTGCAGGGCGTCGACCACATCGTCCCCGTCGACATCTATCTGCCCGGCTGCCCGCCGCGTCCCGAGATGCTCATGGACGCGATCCTCAAGCTGCACCAGAAGATCCGCGAGGAGAAGCTCGGCGTGAACCGCGAGCGCGCGGCCCGTGAGGCGGAGGAAGCGGCGATGAAGGCGCTCCCGACGATCGAGATGAAGGGGCTGCTGAGGTGACAGCGAACGGTAACGGGGTCAATCCCGAGAAGGACCTCAACGCCGAGAACCTCCCCGGCCACCGCGGTGACCAGGGCGAGGCCATCCGCGTCCAGCGCGGCATGTTCGGCGCCAACAACGGCGGCGACACCACCGGCTACGGCGGCCTGGTGCGCCCCGTACGGCTGCCGGGCCAGGCGTCCCGCCCGTACGGGGGCTGGTTCGACGAGGTCGCCGACGAGCTGGAGGGCGCGCTGGAGGAGCAGGACCTGCTCCCGGACAACGCGATCGAGAAGACCGTCGTGGACCGCGACGAGATCACCTTCCACATCGCCCGCGAACATCTGCCGAGGGTCGCCAGGACCCTGCGCGACGACCCGGCGCTCCGCTTCGAGCTGTGCACGGGCGTCAGCGGCGTCCACTTCCCCGGCGACAAGGGCCGTGAGCTGCACGCCGTCTACCACCTGCGGTCGATCACCCATAACCGGGTGATCCGGCTGGAGGTGAGCGCCCCGGACGGCGATCCGCACATCCCGTCGATCGTCGACGTCTATCCGACCAACGACTGGCACGAGCGGGAGACCTACGACTTCTTCGGCATCGTCTTCGACGGTCACCCCGCGCTCACGCGGATCATGATGCCGGACGACTGGCAGGGCTTCCCGCAGCGCAAGGACTACCCGCTCGGCGGCATCCCCGTCGAGTACAAGGGCGCCCAGATCCCGGCTCCGGACCAGCGGAGGTCGTACAGCTGATGTCTGCTACCCACGCGAACCCCTCCTCCGCCTCCGCGCGCGAGACCACCGAGGGCACCGTCTACACCGTCACCGGCGGCGACTGGGACGAGGTCGTGGCCGCGGCGGCGAAGGCCGACGACGAGCGGATCATCGTCAACATGGGTCCGCAGCACCCCTCCACCCACGGGGTGCTCCGGCTGATCCTGGAGATCGACGGCGAGACGGTCACCGAGGCCCGCTGCGGAATCGGTTATCTGCACACCGGTATCGAGAAGAACCTCGAATTCCGGAACTGGACGCAGGGCACCACGTTCGTGACGCGCATGGACTATCTGACGCCCTTCTCCAACGAGGCGGCGTACTGCCTGGGCGTCGAGAAGCTGCTCGGCATCGAGGACCAGATCCCGGACCGCGCCTCCATCATCCGGGTGCTGATGATGGAGCTGAACCGGATCTCCTCCCATCTGGTGTGCATCGCCACCGGCGGCATGGAGCTGGGCGCGACCACCGTCATGATCTACGGCTTCCGCGACCGCGAACTCGTCCTGGACCTCTACGAGCTGATCACCGGCCTGCGGATGAACCACGCGTACATCCGGCCCGGCGGCCTCGCCCAGGATCTGCCGCCCGGCGCGGTCGACCAGATCCGCGCGTTCCTGAAGACGATGCGCAAGAACCTGGTCGAGTACGACAAGCTCGCGACCGGGAACCCGATCTTCAAGGCGCGCCTTCAGGACGTCGGCTACCTCGACCTCGCGGGCTGCATGGCGCTCGGCGTGACCGGCCCGATACTGCGTTCCACCGGGCTGCCGCACGATCTGCGCAAGGCCCAGCCGTACTGCGGCTATGACAGCTACGACTTCGAGGTGCCGACCGCCGACACCTGCGACGCGTACGGGCGCTTCCTGATCCGGCTGGAGGAGATGCGCCAGTCGCTGCGGATCGTCGAACAGTGCCTGGACCGGCTGGAGCCCGGGCCGGTGATGGTCGCGGACAAGAAGATCGCCTGGCCCGCGCAGCTCGCGCTCGGAGCGGACGGGCTCGGCAACTCCCTGGACCACATCAAGAACATCATGGGCACCTCGATGGAGGCCCTGATCCACCACTTCAAGCTGGTGACCGAGGGGTTCCGGGTCTCGCCGGGACAGACCTACGTGGCCGTCGAGTCACCCAAGGGCGAACTGGGCGTGCACATGGCCAGCGACGGCGGCACCCGGCCGTACCGGGTCCACTTCCGCGATCCGTCGTTCACCAATCTCCAGGCCGTGGCGGCCATGTGCGAGGGCGGCCAGGTCGCCGACGTGATCGTCGCCGTCGCCTCTATCGACCCCGTGATGGGAGGTGTCGACCGGTGACCGACGTTTCCCTGGGGATGCCGCAGCTGCCGGCCCCCGACTACCCGGCCGAGGTGCGGTCCCGGCTCGAGGCGGACGCCGCGGAGGTGATCGCCCGCTACCCGGACAGCCGCAGCGCCCTGCTGCCGCTGCTGCACCTGGTGCAGTCCGAGGAGGGCCATGTCACCCGCACCGGCATCCAGTTCTGCGCCGAGGTGCTGGACCTGACCACCGCCGAGGTCACCGCGGTCGCCACCTTCTACACGATGTACCGCCGCAAGCCCTCGGGCGACTACCAGGTCGGGGTGTGCACCAACACCCTGTGCGCGGTGATGGGCGGGGACGCGATCTACGAGGAGCTCCAGCACCATCTGGAGCTGGGCAACGGGGAGACCACCGGCGACGGCAAGGTCACCCTGGAGCACATCGAGTGCAACGCGGCCTGCGACTTCGCCCCCGTGGTGATGGTCAACTGGGAGTTCTTCGACAACCAGACCGTCGACTCCGCCAAGCGGCTGGTCGACGACCTCAGGGCGGGCCGCGAGGTCACCCCGACCCGTGGCGCGCCGCTGTGCACGTTCAAGGAGACCGCGCGCATCCTCGCCGGTTTCCCCGACCCGCGCCCCGGGGCCGTCGAGGCCGGTGGTTCCGCGGGGCCCGCCTCGCTCACCGGGCTGCGGCTCGCCAAGGGCGAGGAGACGCCCGGCCGGGTCGTCTCGCCGCGGCACGGGGGCGCACCGCAGGACGAGACGCCGCCGACGCATCCCAGTTCGCACGACGCGCCGCAGCGGACCTCGGCCTCCGATCCGCACCACCCGGCAGGTCCGGCCGCCGAGGAGGGGGAGTGATGACCGTGACGACCGAGCGATCCGAGCACAGCCCCGAGAAGCTGCTGGCACCCGTGCTCTCCGCGCACTGGGACGAGGCGAACTCCTGGTCCCTGCGCGCCTATCTGCGGCACGAGGGCTACGAGGGCAGCGCCAAGGCGCTCGCCATGGACCCCGACGCCGTGATCGCGCTGGTGAAGGACGCCGGACTGCGCGGCCGCGGCGGCGCGGGCTTCCCCACCGGAATGAAGTGGCAGTTCATTCCGCAGGGCGACGGCAAGCCGCACTACCTCGTCGTCAACGCCGACGAGTCGGAACCGGGCACCTGCAAGGACATCCCCCTTCTCTACGCCAACCCGCACGCCCTCATCGAGGGCATGGTCATCGCCTGCCACGCCATCCGCTCCGAACACGCCTTCATCTATCTGCGCGGTGAGACCGTGCCGGTGCTGCGGCGGCTGCACGAGGCCGTGCGCGAGGCGTACGAGGCGGGCTACCTGGGCACGGCCGAGCGGCGAAGGCAGAAGCTCGGGGTGGATGGGCTTCCCGGTCTCGACATCACGGTGCACGCGGGCGCGGGCGCGTACATCTGCGGTGAGGAGACCGCACTGCTGGACTCGCTGGAGGGGCGCCGTGGCCAGCCCCGGCTGCGGCCTCCCTTCCCCGCGGTCGCCGGTCTGTACGCGTGCCCCACTGTTGTCAACAACGTCGAATCCATCGCCTCGGTTCCCTCGATCCTGAACAAGGGCAAGGAATGGTTCCGTTCGATGGGCAGCGAGAAGTCCCCGGGCTTCACGCTCTACTCGCTGTCCGGCCATGTGGCCAGCCCCGGCCAGTTCGAGGGCCCGCTCGGGATCACCCTGCGCCAGCTGCTCGACATGAGCGGCGGCATGCGCCCCGGCCACCGGCTGAAGTTCTGGACGCCCGGCGGCTCGTCCACCCCGCTGCTCACCGAGGAGCACCTGGACGTCCCCCTGGACTACGAGGGTGTCGGCGCGGCCGGGTCGATGCTGGGCACCAAGGCGCTCCAGTGCTTCGACGAGACCACCTGCGTGGTGCGGGCGGTGACCCGCTGGACCGAGTTCTACGCGCATGAATCCTGCGGCAAGTGCACACCCTGCCGCGAGGGCACGTACTGGCTGGTGCAGCTGCTGCGCGACATCGAGGCGGGCAAGGGGCGGATGTCCGACCTCGACAAGCTGGCCGACATCGCAGACAACATCAACGGCAAGTCGTTCTGCGCGCTGGGCGACGGCGCCGCCAGCCCCATCTTCTCCTCGCTCAAGTACTTCCGCGCGGAGTACGAGCAGCACATCACCGGCGGAGGCTGTCCCTTCGACCCGGCCAAGTCCACCGTCTGGGCCGACGAACCGCGCACCACTCTGGGGGTGACCGCATGACCGTGACCACCAACGCACCCTCGGGAGGCGGGGAGGCGGCGGTGCCGCGAGAAGATCTGGTCTCCGTGACCATCGACGGGATCGAGATCTCCGTCCCGAAGGGGACGCTGGTCATCCGCGCCGCCGAACTCCTCGGGATCGAGATCCCGCGCTTCTGCGACCACCCGCTGCTCGACCCCGCGGGCGCCTGCCGCCAGTGCATCGTCGAGGTGGAGGGCCAGCGCAAGCCGATGGCCTCCTGCACCATCACCTGCACCGACGGCATGGTCGTGAAGACCCAGCTCACCTCGCCGGTCGCCGAGAAGGCGCAGCGCGGGGTGATGGAGCTGCTGCTGATCAACCACCCGCTGGACTGCCCGGTCTGCGACAAGGGCGGCGAATGCCCGCTCCAGAACCAGGCGATGAGCGCGGGACAGGCCGACAGCCGGTTCGAGGGCCAGAAGCGCACGTTCGCCAAGCCCGTCCCGATCTCGGCCCAGGTGCTGCTGGACCGCGAGCGCTGTGTGCTGTGCGCGCGCTGCACCCGCTTCTCCAACCAGATCGCGGGCGACCCGATGATCGAGCTGCTGGAACGCGGCGCGCTCCAGCAGGTCGGCACCGGCGAGGGCGACCCGTTCGAGTCGTACTTCTCCGGCAACACCATCCAGATCTGCCCGGTGGGCGCGCTCACCTCGGCCGCGTACCGCTTCCGCTCCCGCCCCTTCGACCTGGTCTCCTCGCCGAGCGTGTGCGAGCACTGCGCGGGCGGCTGCGCGACCCGCACCGACCACCGGCGCGGCAAGGTCATGCGGCGGCTGGCCGCCGACGACCCCGAGGTCAACGAGGAGTGGATCTGCGACAAGGGGCGGTTCGGCTTCCGCTACGCCCAGCTTCCCGACCGGCTCAGCACCCCGCTGGTGCGGAACCCGGAGTCGGGGAAGCTGGAACCGGCGGGCTGGCCCGAGGCCCTGGTCGCGGCGGCCGAGGGGCTGGCCGCGGCGCGCGGCCGCACCGGCGTGCTGACCGGCGGCCGGCTGACGGTGGAGGACGCGTACGCGTACGCCAAGTTCGCGCGGACCGTCCTGGAGACCAACGACATCGACTTCCGGGCCCGCGCCCACAGCGACGAGGAGGCCGACTTCCTGGCCGCCCACATCGCGGGCCGCGGCCGTGACCTGGACGGCAGCGGACTGACGTACGCCACGCTGGAGAAGGCACCGGCGGTGCTGCTCGTCGGGTTCGAGTCCGAGGAGGAGGCGCCCGGGGTCTTCCTGCGGCTGCGCAAGGCGCACCGCAAGCACGGCCAGCGCACCTTCTCCCTCGCCACCCACACCACCCGGGGCCTTGAGAAGGCCGGCGGCACCCTGCTGCCGGCCGCGCCCGGCACCGAGACCGAGTGGCTGGACGCGATCGCGGGACGCACGGGTCTGGACGAGGACGGTGAGCGGGCCGCCGACGCGCTGCGCCAGGAGGGCGCGGTCATCGTCGTCGGCGAGCGGCTGGCTTCGGTGGCGGGCGGACTGACCGCCGCCGTACGGGCCGCGGCCGCCACCGGCGCCACGCTCGCGTGGATTCCGCGCCGGGCCGGTGAGCGGGGCGCGATCGAGGCGGGCGCGCTGCCCGGGCTGCTGCCCGGCGGCCGCCCGGCGCACGACCCGCGGGCCCGCGAGGAGACCGCAGCGGTGTGGGGGACGTCCGATCTGCCGCACCAGGTGGGCCGCGACACCGGCCAGATCGTGGAGGCCGCGGCGACCGGCGGGCTCGGCGCGCTGCTGGTCGGCGGGGTCGAGGTGGCGGACCTGCCCGATCCGGCGCGGGCCGTGGCCGCCCTGGACGCGGCGGAGTTCGTGGTCAGCCTGGAGCAGCGGCCCTCGGAGGTCACCGAGCGGGCGGACGTGGTACTTCCGGTCGCGGCGGCCGTCGAGAAGTCCGGCACGTTCCTCAACTGGGAGGGCCGGGCCCGGCCGTTCGAGGCCGCGCTCAAACCCGACCAGATGACCCGCCGTCACACCCTCCCGGACGCCCGGGTGCTGCACATGCTGGCCGACGCGCTCGATGCGGACCTGGGCCTGCCGGACGTGGCGGCCGCCCGCGCCGAGCTGACCCGGCTCGGCACCTGGCAGGGGCTGCGCGCCACCGCCCCGCTGGAGACCGGGGGCCCGCTGCCCCGGCCCGCCGAGGGCGAGGCGGTGCTCGCCGGGCACCGGCTGCTGCTCGACCAGGGACGGCTCCAGGAGGGCGATCCGGCGCTGGCGGGGACCCGGCACGCCGCGGTGGCCCGGCTCTCGGAGGCGACCGCCGAGGAGGCCGGGGTGCGCGACGGACAGCCGCTCCGCGTCACAGGACCGGCCGGTTCCGTCCAGCTGCCCCTGTGCGTGACGCCGATGCCCGACCGGGTCGTCTGGCTGCCGCTGAACTCCACCGGCGGCGGTGCGCAGCGCGATCTGGGGGCCCGCCCCGGTGACGTCGTCACGATCACCGCAGCTGCTTCAGAGCCGGAGGTGTCTCTATGAGCGACGCACGTGCGGCCGCCGGGCCGCGGATGGTCACGAAAGGCGCGCCTCTGCGCCGCGCGGGCGACCGTGACATGAGCTGCTGGCGCAGCGGGGCGAATGAAAGGGGCGCGGCATGAGGTATCTCGCCGCAGAGGATCTGTCGATGTTCGGCCAGGACCCGTGGTGGCTGGTCCTGATCAAGGCCGTCTTCTGCTTCGCGTTCCTGATGCTGACCGTGCTGATCTCCATCGTCATGGAGCGCAAGGTGATGGGCTGGATGCAGCTGCGCATCGGCCCGAACCGGCACGGCCCCTGGGGCATGCTCCAGTCCCTCGCGGACGGCGTGAAGCTGATGCTCAAGGAGGACGTGGTCGTCAAGGGCGCCGACAAGGTGGTCTACGTCCTGGCGCCGATCGTCGCGGCCATCCCGGCCTTCATGGCGGTCGCGGTGATCCCGTTCGGCCCGTCCGGCGGCGAGGTGTCGGTCTTTGGTCACCGCACCGCGATGCAGCTGACCGATCTGCCGATCGCCGTCCTCTACATCCTCGCCACCGCCTCGGTCGGCATCTACGGCATCGTGCTGGCGGGCTGGTCGTCCGGGTCGACGTATCCGCTCCTCGGCGGCCTGCGCTCCTGTGCCCAGATGATCAGCTACGAGATCGCGATGGGCGTGTCCTTCGCGGCGGTGTTCCTCTACTCCGGGTCGATGTCGACCTCGCAGATCGTCGCCTCCCAGCAGGACCGCTGGTACGTGGTGCTGCTCCCGGTCTCGTTCCTCATCTACATCGTGGCGATGGTCGGGGAGACCAACCGGGCGCCGTTCGACATGCCGGAGTCCGAGGGCGACCTGGTGGGCGGCTTCAACACCGAGTACTCGTCGATCAAGTTCGCGCTGTTCATGCTCGCCGAGTACGTCAACATGGTCACCGTCTCGATGGTCGCCGTGACCCTCTTCCTCGGCGGCTGGCGGGCACCCTGGCCCATCAGCACCTTCTGGGAGGGCGCCAACCACGGCTGGTGGCCGCTGCTGTGGTTCATCGGCAAGGTCGTCTCGTCGCTGTTCGTCTTCATCTGGATCCGCGCCTCGCTCCCGCGCGTGCGCTACGACCAGTTCATGAAGCTGGGCTGGAAGGTCCTCATCCCGATCTCGATGGTCTGGCTGATGCTGGTCGCCACCGTGCGGGCGCTGCGCAACGAGAACTACGACAACCAGTCGATCGTGCTGTACGTCGGCGGCGCGGTGATCACGCTGCTGCTGCTGTCCTTCGTCGTCGACGTCTTCCGCGACCGCGGGGCGGCCGCGAAGGGCGGGGCCGGAGCGGCGGAGGAGGGCCCCGAGCCCGCGTTCGACCCGATGGCGGGCGGATTCCCGGTGCCGCCGCTGCCCGGCCAGTCCCTGCCGCCCGTACCGCGACGGCGCTCCCGACAGGACCGGGAGCTGATTGTCAGTGGTGGCCCCGACACTGTAAGTGACGGAAAGGAGGCCGATGGTGTCTGACTTCCAGAACCCGGTGGCCGGCTTCGGCGTGACCTTCAAGGCCATGTTCAAGAAGCGGCTGACCGAGCAGTACCCCGAGGAGAAGAAGCCCACCGCGCCCCGCTTCCACGGACGTCACCAGCTCAACCGGCATCCGGACGGGCTGGAGAAGTGCATCGGATGCGAGCTGTGCGCCTGGGCCTGCCCGGCGGACGCGATCTATGTGGAGGGTGCGGACAACACCGAGGAGGAGCGCTACTCCCCGGGCGAGCGCTACGGCCGCGTCTACCAGATCAACTATCTGCGCTGCATCCTGTGCGGCCTGTGCGTCGAGGCGTGTCCCACCCGGGCGCTGACCATGACCAATGACTACGAGCTGGCCGACCGCACCCGCGAATCGCTCATCTACACCAAGGAGGAGCTGCTCGCGGGCCTCGAGGAGGGCATGGTCGACAGCCCGCACGCCATCTACCCCGGGATGGACGAGCAGGACTACTACCGGGGCCTGGTGACCGAGGCCGCGCCGGGGACCACCCGGCAGACCGCGGTCAGCAAGGGGGAGACGCCCGAGCCGCCGGAGGCTTCCGAGGAGGACGGCGAGCAGGCCGAAGAGGGGGTGCAGGCATGAGCGGCGCTCTGGCCGCGGCGGCCTCCACCACCTCCACAGGAGAGGCCGTCCAGTTCTGGGTGCTCGGCACGGTCGCGGTGATCGGCGCGCTGTGCACGATCCTGATGCGCAAGGCCGTGCACAGCGCACTGAGCCTGGCCGGCACCATGATCGTCCTGGCGGTCTTCTACCTCGCCAACGGGGCGTATTTCCTGGGCGTCGTCCAGATCGTCGTCTACACCGGCGCGATCATGATGCTCTTCCTCTTCGTCGTGATGCTCGTCGGCGTCACCGCGGCCGATTCGCTGAAGGAGACCCTGAAGGGGCAGCGCTGGCTCGCCGCCCTGTGCGGGATCGGCTTCGGCATCCTGCTGTGCGCCGGAATCGGGAACGCGTCGCTGAAGACGTTCACCGGGCTGGGGCAGGCCAACTCCGGCGGCAATGTGGAGGGCCTGGCGGCCCTCGTCTTCACCAAGTACGTCTTCGCGTTCGAGATCACCGGCGCGCTGCTGATCACCGCGGCGGTCGGCGCGATGGTGCTGACCCACCGCGAGCGCACCGAGCGCGCGCGCAGCCAGCGCGAGCAGTCCGAGGCGCGGGTGCGCACCGGCAAGCACGTCCCGCCGCTGCCCGCCCCCGGCGTGTACGCCCGGCACAACGCGGTGGACATCCCCGGTCTGCTGCCCGACGGGACGACCTCCGACCTGAGCGTCAACGCGACGCTGCGCGCCCGCGGCCAGGTCCGGGACGTCTCCGGGGAGGCGCTGGCGGAACTGGCGGCGCTGGAGCAGCGCTCGGAGCGCTGGCTCGGGCGGCGTAAGCCCGAAGACGGCGCCGCCACCGGTGAGGACGCCGACAGCGCTTCCGACGACGCCGAGCACCACAAGGGAGTCGCCAAGTGAATCCGGTCAACTACCTCTACCTGGCCGCCCTGTTGTTCACCATCGGTGCGGCCGGGGTCGTGATCCGGCGGAACGCGATCGTCCTCTTCATGTGCGTCGAGCTGATGCTGAACGCGTGCAACCTCGCGTTCGTCACCTTCTCCCGGCTGCACGGCAACCTCGACGGCCAGATCATCGCGTTCTTCACGATGGTCGTCGCGGCGGCGGAGGTCGTGGTCGGCCTCGCGATCATCGTGACCGTCTTCCGCTCCCGCCATTCGGCCTCGGTCGACGACGCCAGCCTGATGAAGCTCTAGAAGGGGTCGCGTTCAAGTGGAGAACCTCATCGGATTGCTCGTCGCGGCCCCGCTGCTCGGCGCGGCCCTGCTGCTGTGCGGGGGGCGGCGGCTGGACCGCACGGGCCACTACCTCGGCACGGTGCTCGCGGGCGCCTCCTTCGTGATCGGAGCCGTGCTCTTCGCCGACATGCTGGGCCGGAGCGAGCACGACCGCGCCCTGCACAGCCAGGTCTTCAGCTGGATTCCGGTGGGCGGCTTCCGCGCGGACGTCGCCTTCCAGCTCGACCAGTTGTCGATGACCTTCGTCCTGCTGATCTCGGGCGTGGGCACGCTGATCCACATCTATTCCATCGGCTACATGGCGCACGACGAGCGGCGCCGCCGCTTCTTCGGCTATCTCAATCTCTTCCTCGCGGCCATGCTGCTGCTCGTCCTCGCCGACAACTACCTGCTGCTGTACGTCGGCTGGGAGGGCGTCGGTCTCGCCTCGTACCTGCTCATCGGCTTCTGGCAGCACAAGCCGAGCGCGGCGACGGCGGCGAAGAAGGCGTTCATCGTCAACCGCGTCGGCGACATGGGCCTGTCCATCGCGATCATGCTGATGTTCACGACGTTCGGGTCCTTCGCCTTCGCCCCCGTGCTGGCGAACGCGACCGACGCGAGCGAGGGCAAGCTCACCGCCATCGGGCTGATGCTGCTCCTCGCCGCGTGCGGCAAGTCGGCCCAGGTGCCGCTCCAGTCCTGGCTCGGCGACGCGATGGAGGGCCCGACCCCGGTCTCGGCCCTGATCCACGCGGCGACCATGGTGACCGCGGGCGTCTACCTGATCACCCGCTCCGGCGCGATCTTCAACGCGGCGCCCGACGCACAGGCCGCCGTGGTCGCGGTCGGCGCGGTCACGCTGCTCTTCGGTGCGATCGTCGGTTGCGCGAAGGACGACATCAAGAAGGCCCTGGCCGGGTCGACCATGTCGCAGATCGGCTACATGATCCTGGCCGCAGGGCTGGGCCCGATCGGCTATGTCTTCGCGATCATGCACCTGGTCACCCACGGCTTCTTCAAGGCGGGGCTGTTCCTCGGCGCCGGGTCGGTCATGCACGGCATGAACGACGAGGTCGACATGCGCAAGTACGGGGCCTTGAGGAAGTACATGCCGGTCACCTTCGTCACCTTCGGGCTCGGCTACCTCGCCATCATCGGCTTCCCGGGGCTCTCCGGCTTCTGGTCCAAGGACAAGATCATCGAGGCGGCCTTCGCCAAGGGCGGCACCGAGGGCTGGATCCTCGGCGGCGCGGCCCTGCTGGGCGCGGCCATCACCGCGTACTACATGACCCGCGTGATGCTGATGACCTTCTTCGGTGAGAAGCGGTGGGAGCGCGACGCCCAGGGCAACGAGCCGCATCCGCACGAGTCGCCCTCGTCCATGACGATCCCCATGATCGTCCTGGCGGTCGGATCGGTCTTCGCGGGCGGTCTGTTCAGCCTGAACGACGCGTTCCTGAAGTGGCTGGAGCCGGTCACCGGCCACAGCCACGGCGACTCTCCGCTCAGCGCGGCGACCGTCACCGCCGGGACGATGGTCGTCCTGGTCATCGGCGTCGCCCTCGCCTGGGCGCAGTACGGGCGCAAGCCCGTGCCGCGCACCGCGCCGCGCGGCTCCCTGCTCACCCGGGCCGCCCGCCGCGACCTGCTCCAGGACGACTTCAACCATGTCGCGCTCGTCCAGCCAGGGCGCTACCTCACCCGCGGCCTGGTCTACGTCGACCACAAGCTGGTCGACGGCGTGGTCAACGGCACCGCGGCCGGAGTCGGCGGACTCTCCGGCCGATTGCGCAAGCTCCAGAACGGCTACGCCCGTACGTACGCGGTCTCGATGTTCGGCGGTACGGCGGTGCTCATCGCCGCGACCCTGCTGATGAGGGCGGTCTGAGTCATGTCCTTTCCCCTGCTGACGGCCACGGCCGCGGTGCCCGCGCTGGGCGCGGTCGTCACCGCCGCGGTGCCCGCCGCCCAGCGTGCCGCCGCCAAGTGGGTGGCGCTGGCCTTCTCCCTGCTCACCCTCGCCCTCGCGGCGGTCGTCGCGGTGCGCTTCGACCCCGGAGGCGCCCGCTTCCAGCTCACCGAATCCCACGCCTGGATCAAGGACTTCGGGGTCCGCTACGAACTGGGCGTGGACGGCATCGCGGTCGCCCTGATCGCGCTCACCGCCGTGCTCATCCCCTTCATCATCCTGGCGGGCTGGCATGACGCCGATCCGCTGGAGGGCGCCCGGCCCAACCGCCGCTGGCGGCCCACCCAGGGCTTCTTCGCGCTGATCCTGCTGGTCGAGGCGATGGTGGTGATCTCCTTCGAGGCCACCGATGTCTTCCTCTTCTACATCTTCTTCGAAGCCATGCTCATCCCGATGTACTTCCTCATCGGTGGCTTCGGGGACCGGGCCGGGGAGCGGTCCGAGGAGGAGACGGCGACCCAGCGCTCCTACGCCGCCGTGAAGTTCCTGCTGTACAACCTGGCGGGCGGACTGATCATGCTGGCCGCGGTGGTCGGGCTCTACGCGGTCACCGCCGACGACCTGGGCACCGGCACCTTCTCGCTCCAGCAGATCGTGGACGCCCGGGCGAGCGGCCAGCTCCACATCGGCACCGGCATCGAGCGGCTGCTGTTCCTCGGCTTCTTCTTCGCCTTCGCGGTGAAGGCGCCGCTGTGGCCGCTGCACACCTGGCTGCCCAACGCGATGGGCGAGTCCACCTCACCCGTCGCCGTGCTGATCACCGCGGTCGTCGACAAGGTCGGCACGTTCGCGATGCTCCGCTTCTGCCTCCAGCTCTTTCCCGAGGCCAGCAAGTGGGCCACCCCGGTGATCCTGGTGCTCTCGCTCATCAGCATCATCTACGGCGCGCTGCTGGCGATCGGCCAGCGGGACATCAAGCGGCTGATCGCCTACGCCTCGATCTCCCACTTCGGCTTCATCATCCTCGGCATCTTCGCCATGACCACCCAGGGCCAGGGCGGCGCGACCCTCTACATGGTCAACCACGGCATCTCGACCGCCGCGCTGATGCTGGTCGCCGGATTCCTCATCACCCGGCGCGGCTCCCGGCTCATCGCCGACTACGGCGGTGTGCAGAAGGTCGCCCCGGTGCTCGCGGGCACCTTCCTGATCGGCGGTCTGGCCACCCTCTCGCTGCCCGGGCTCGCACCCTTCATCAGTGAGTTCCTGGTCCTCGTCGGCGCGTTCAGCCGCTATCCGGCCGCCGGCATCGTCGCCACCGTCGGCATCGTGCTCGCCGCGCTGTACGTCCTGATCCTCTACCAGCGCACCATGACCGGCCCGGTGAAGGAGGAGGTGCGGTCCATGCCCGATCTGCGGCCGCGCGAACTGCTCGTCGTCGCGCCGCTGATCGCGCTGCTGCTCTTCCTCGGCGTCTACCCCAAGCCGCTGACGGAGATCGTCAACCCGGCGGTCGACCACACGCTGTCCGTGGTGGACGAGAAGGATCCCAAGCCCGCTCACCCCGTCACCGACGCGGGCTGGTTCCACTACAGCCCCAAGCCCGAGGGCGCGTCCCACGACGGTGCTTCCGGAGGTGCCAAGTGACCCACGCGGCCACTGTCCACAGCCTGTGGACGACAGCGGCGGCGGCGCCCGACAAGATCCCCGCGCCGCACATCGAGTACGGGCAGCTGGCGCCCACCCTGATCGTGCTCGGCGCCGCGATCGTCGGCGTGCTGATCGAGGCGTTCCTGCCGCGCGCCCAGCGGTACGCGGCGCAGCTGTTCGTCTCCGTCGTCTCCCTCGCCGCGGCCTTCGCGGCCGTCATCGGCCTCGCCGCGAGCGACTACGGCACGGGCAAGGCCCATGTCGCGGCCATGGGCGCCATCGCCATCGACGGGCCCGCGCTCTTCCTCCAGGGGACCATCCTGCTGGTCGCGCTCGTCTCGGTGTTCACCTTCGCCGAGCGGCGGCTCGACCCGGTCGTCCACGGCAACCGCGTCGACAACTTCGCGGCCCAGGCGGCCGCGGTACCCGGCGGCGACGCCGAAAAGGCCGCTGTCAAGGCCGGGTTCACCACCACCGAGGTCTTCCCGCTGGTCCTCTTCGCGGTGGGCGGCATGCTCGTCTTCCCCGCCGCGAACGATCTGCTGACCCTCTTCGTGGCGCTGGAGGTCTTCTCCCTCCCGCTGTACGTCCTGTGCGCGCTCGCCCGGCGGCACCGGATGCTCTCCCAGGAGTCCGCCGTCAAGTACTTCCTGCTCGGCGCCTTCTCCTCGGCCTTCCTGCTCTTCGGGATCGCCCTGCTGTACGGGTACGCGGGCACCGTGAGCTACGCCGGTATCGCCGACGTCGTGGGCGGCCAGGTCCGCAACGTCACCCCGGCGCTCGCCGGGACCATGGGCAACGACGCGCTGCTGCTCATCGGCGGGGCGCTGGTGCTGATGGGGCTGCTGTTCAAGATCGGCGCCGTGCCGTTCCACATGTGGACCCCCGACGTCTACCAGGGCGCACCCACCCCGGTCACCGGCTTCATGGCCGCGGCCACCAAGGTGGCGGCCTTCGGCGCGCTGCTGCGGCTGCTGTACGTCGTCCTGCCGGGGCTGCGGTGGGACTGGCGGCCGGTCATGTGGGGCGTCGCCATCGTCACCATGCTGGGCGGCGCGATCGTCGCCGTCACCCAGACCGATGTGAAGCGGCTCCTCGCCTACTCCTCCATCGCCCACGCCGGGTTCATCCTCGCCGGTGTCATCGCCACCACCCCCGAGGGCATCTCGTCCGTCCTCTTCTACCTCGCCGCGTACTCCTTCGTGACCCTCGGCGCCTTCGCCGTCGTCACCCTGGTGCGCGACGCGGGCGGCGAGGCCACCCACCTGTCGAAGTGGGCCGGGCTCGGCCGCCGTTCGCCCCTGGTGGCCGCCGTCTTCGCGGTCTTCCTGCTGGCCTTCGCCGGTATCCCGCTGACCAGTGGTTTCGCGGGGAAGTTCGCGGTCTTCAAGGCGGCGGCCGACGGGGGTGCGGGGGCGCTGGTCGTGGTCGGTGTGATCTCGTCGGCGATCGCGGCCTTCTTCTACATCCGGGTCATCGTGCTGATGTTCTTCAGCGAACCCCGCACGGACGGGCCGTCCGTGGCCGTCCCGAGCCCTCTGACCTCGTCGGCCATCGCGATCGGCGTCGCCGTCACGGTCGTGCTGGGCGTGGCGCCGCAGTACTTCCTGGACCTGGCGGGCCAGGCGGGCGTCTTCGTCCGCTAGCCGCCCCCTGGCCAACCCCGTCCCGCCCCGGTGCGGGCACCACGACGGTGCCCGCGCCGGGGCGGCGCCCTTGGGCCCCACGTCGGCGCGGGGTGGGGAAGGCCCCGCTAGACCGCCGCCTTCGCCGCGTAGGCGCGGACGTCGGCGTCCGGGTCGGCGTGGACCGTGGACAGGGCTTCGCGGGCGGCCGGGTCGGCTTCCGCCAGGGGCAGCAGGGCCAGCACTGCCGCCTTGCGGACGTCGGCGTGCGGGTCGGACAGGGCCCGGGCCAGGGCGGGGATGCCCAGGTCCGGCGCGGCGGCGGACAGGGCCGTCGCCGCGCCCCGGCGGACCTGCCAGGCGGGGTCCTCCTGGGCCGCCAGGGCCTCCGCGTCCAGCGGCGGCGGGCATCCGGCCGAGGCCAGGGCCTCCAGGGCGGCGGCCCGTACGAGGACGTCCCCGTCCCGCAGCAGCGGCGTGAGCAGTCGCCTGGCCTCCGCCGCGGGGCCGCCGGGCGCCAGGGTGCCCAGTGCGCCCGCGGTCGCCACCCGCACCTCGCGCGACGCGTCCGCGGCCCCCGGCTCCAGCGCGGTGAGCGCGTCCACCGACACCAGCCCCCGTACGGCCTGGAGGCGGACCTCGATCGCCGCGTCCGTCAGCGTCCCCGCGAACAGCTCGGCGTCGCCGAGGCTCAGCGCGCGCAGGACGTCCAGGGACGCGGCGCGCACCGACGGGTCGGGCACCGTGAGGGCGTGCAGCAGGGGGTCGCGCAAGGCGGCGTCCGGGGGCAGGACCTCGACCAGTTCGCGCAGCGAAGCGGCTGCCCCGGCGCGTACGCCGGCGTCCGCGTCGGCCAGCGCCGCCGCCAGCGCCGGGCCGGTGCCCGGTGGGGCGGTCTCGGTGAGGGTGGCGACGGCGGCGCGCCGGACGGCCGGGTCGGAGTCGGTGAGGTAGGGCCGCAGGGCCGGGAGTTCGGGCTGTTCGTCGGCGAGGGCGAGGAGTTCGAGGATGCGGGGGGAGGAGGTCGGGGTGGATGCCTTCGTACGCTCTGGCGAGGCTCCGTCGACCGGCCGTCCCGATCCGCGCGGCGCGGTCTCGCGCGGGCCCGCCGTGGCGACCTGCTCGGGGTGCACCTCGCCGATCGGCCGGGACGCGCCGCCGACCGGCGCGTACTCGTCGATCGGCACGAGGTACGGAGCCACCGGCCGGGCCGTGAACTCCATCGCCCCCGAGGCCGACTTCCGCAGGTCGAGATGGTGCAGCCAGTCCGTGTCGTCGCGCCGCGGATGGTCGGTGCGCTCGTGGTAGAGCCCCCACCGGCTCTCGGTGCGGGCGAGCGAGGACCGGGCGGCCATCTCGGCGCAGTCGCGGATGAAGCTGACCTCCGCGCAGCGCATCAGCTCGTGCGGGGTGCGGGCGCCCATGGCGGCGATGTCCCCGCGCATCCGCTCGAACGCCTCGACGGCGAGCGACAGCCGGGCGCCGCTCTTGGGCGGGGCGACGTAGTCGTTGACGAAGCGCCGCAGCTTGTACTCGACCTGCGGCTGCGGCGGCCCGTCGGGGTTCCGCAGCGGCGCGTACACGAGGGCGTGCGCTTCGGCGAGCTGGTCGCGCGGGAGTTCGCCGTCGTACGCGCGGTACCGGGCGGCGTCCGCGCCCGCCAGATCGCCGAAGACGAAGGCGCCGATCATGTAGTTGTGCGGTACGCACGCCAGGTCCCCGGCCGCGTACAGCCCCGGCACCGTGGTGCGCGCGTGGTCGTCGACCCGTACGCCGGAGGCCGAATGGCCGCCGCACAGGCCGATCTCGGAGATGTGCATCTCCACGTCGTGGGTGCGGTAGTCATGGCCGCGGCCCGCGTGGAAGGCGGCGCGGGTGGGGCGTTCGGTGGAGTGCAGGATGGATTCCAGCGCGGCCACCGACTCCTCCGGCAGATGGCTGAGCTTCAGATAGACCGGGCCGCGCTCGCTCGCCACCTCCGCCGCGAACTCGGACATCATCTGCCCGGACCAGTAGTCGGAGTCGACGAACCGCTCACCGTGCCGGTTGACCTGGTAGCCGCCGAAGGGGTTGGCGACATAGGCGCAGGCCGGGCCGTTGTAGTCCTTGATCAGCGGGTTGATCTGGAAGCATTCGATCCCAGTCAGCTCGGCGCCCGCGTGGTACGCCATGGCGTAGCCGTCGCCCGCATTGGTGGGGTTCTCGTACGTCCCGTACAGATAGCCGCTGGCGGGCAGCCCGAGCCGCCCGCAGGCGCCGGTGGCCAGGATCACGGCCCCGGCCCGTACGGTGACGAAGTGCCCGGTGCGGGTGTGGAAGCCCGCGGCGCCGACGGCCCGGCCGCCCGCGGTGAGGACGCGCACCGGCATGACCCGGTTCTCGATCCGGATGCGCTCGCGCATCTCGCGCCGCCGCAGCTGCCGGTAGAGGACCTTCTTGACGTCCTTGCCCTCGGGCATCGGCAGCACGTACGAGCCGGAGCGGTGCACTTGGCGGACCGCGTACTCGCCGTGCTCGTCCTTCTCGAACTTCACCCCGTACCGCTCCAGACGCTTGACCATGTCGAAGCCCCGGGTGGCGGTCTGCCGGACGGTGGACTGGTCGACGACGCCGTCGTTGGCGCGGGTGATCTCGGCGACGTAGTCGTCCGGTTCGGCCCGGCCGGGGACGACGGCGTTGTTGACGCCGTCCATGCCCATAGCGAGCGCGCCGGAGTGGCGGACGTGGGCCTTCTCCAGCAGCAGGACGGAGGCCCCGCGCTCGGCGGCGGTGAGCGCGGCCATGGTCCCGGCCGTGCCGCCGCCGATGACCAGGACGTCACAGGACAGCTCCTCGGCCGCGTCGAGCGAGGGGATCTCCAGGGTTTGCTCGGTTGTCACGGGTGCGCCTTTCACGTACCGAGGGATTCGAGGACCTGGCGGCGCAGCGCGACGGTCGCGGCGGCGTCGTGCGCCGCGCGCTCGCGCGGATGCGGTACGCCGAGCACCCGGGCCGTGCCCGCGCCGTCCAGGAGGGCGATGCGGTCGCCGAGGAATACCGCCTCGTCCACGTCGTGGGTGACGAAGACGACGGTGGCGTGCGTCCCGTCCAGCACCTCCACCAGCAGTCGCTGCATCCCGGCCCGGGTCTGGGCGTCGAGCGCGCCGAACGGCTCGTCCATCAGGACGGCGCGCGGCGCACCGGCCAGCGCGCGGGCGAGCTGCACGCGCTGCCGCTGACCGCCGGACAGCTGGTGCGGCAGGCGCCGGGCGTGGTCGGTGAGCCCGACCCGCTCCAGCCACTCCGCGGCCCGGGCGCGGCGCGCGGCCCGCGGTACGCCGCGGATGGCGAGCGGGAGTTCCACATTGGCGCCGACGGTGCGCCAGGGGAGCAGTGCGTCGTCCTGGAAGACCAGGGCGCGGTCGGCGTGGGGGCGGGTGAGCGGTTCGCCGTCCTGGGTGACCCGCCCGCCGAGGACCGGCAGCAGCCCGGCCAGGGTGCGCAGCAGGGTCGACTTGCCGCAGCCGGACGGGCCGACGACGGTCAGCACCTCGCCGGGGGCCACGTCCAGGTCGAGGCCGTGCAGGACCGGCGCCCCGGGGCGGCCGAGGACGGCGTCGTGCAGCCGCAGCCGCAGCCCGGGTGGGGCCGGGGCGGCGGTGCGCGGGGCGGCCTCCTGCTGGGTGGTGACATCGGACGTGGTCACGGTGTGCCCTTCCCTGTGAGGTGCGCCGACGGGGCCGTGTTCTCGGTGCGCGGCAGCCAGCGGGTCAGCCTGCGGCCCGCCACCTCCACCGCGGTGGAGGTCAGCCAGCCGAGCAGGCCGATCGTGGTCATGCCGACGAAGACGCCCGGATAGTCGACGATCGTGTAGTCCTGCCAGGTGCGGTAGCCGACCCCGTACGCGCCGGAGATCATCTCGGCGGAGATCACACAGATCCACGAGACGCCGATGCCGACCGAAAGACCGCCGAGGATGCCGGGCAGCGCGCCCGGCAGCACCACCGAGCGCAGGACGCGCCACCGCCCGCCGCCCATGGTCAGCACGGCCTCCTCCCACACCGGCGTCAGGGCGCGCACCGCGTGCCGGGTGCTGACCATGACGGGGAAGAAGGCGGCGGTGAAGGTGATGAAGACGATGCCCTGTTCATTGCTGGGGAACAGCAGGATCGCGACCGGGACGAGTGCGATGGCCGGGATCGGGCGGAGCACTTCGAGGACCGGGCTCAGCAGATCGGACACCAGCGGCGAGCGGGCGATCGCGGTGCCGACGACGACGCCGAGGACGGCGGCGAGCGCGAAGCCGGTGAGGATGCGGGTGAGGCTGTCGGTCAGGTCCTGCCAGTAGGCGCCGGTGGCCAGGCGCCCGGCGAAGGTGTGGGCGACCTGGGTGACGGTCGGGAACTGGGCGAACCGCAGCCACAGGGTGACCTTCTGCGTGGTGAGCAGCTGCCACAGGCCGAGCGCGGCCAGCAGGGAGGCGGCGCGCAGGGCGTACCGCGGCCAGGGGCGGCGGTGCCGCGGTGCGGCGGCGGGTGGGGCGGGTGCGGGGCGTACGGGGGCGGTGGCCACCGTGCCCTCTTCGGCGGAGGCGGCGGACGTGGCGGAGGCGGTCACTTCGCCTCCTTCAGCGCCGTGGCGTACGACACGAGCCGGGCGCCGGGATGCGCGGCGATCCACGTACGGGCGTTGTCCGCCGTGACGAACGCGTGCGGCTGCCCGCCGTCCTCGGCCCACACCGCCCGGTCCGCGAACCAGCGCGTCCCGGTGGCCGCGTCGGGCACGTAAGCGGCCCGGACCTTGCCCTGGTGGGCGGCGGTGAAGCGGAGCAGCTCGGCGGAGGAGCGGAAGCCGCGGACCGTGTTCTCGCCCTTGAGCCACACCTGGTCGGGGGAGGCGGGCGGGGCGGCGCGCAGCGCCTTCGCGTAGGCCCCCGCGCTCCCGTACGCCTGTTTGAGGTAGCTGTCGTCGACGAAGGAGTTCACGTCCACCGGGCCGGTCAGCTTGGCCTTGCGGAGGATCGGGACGTCCTTCTTGAGGGCGGAGATCAGCGCGGGTTTGAGGGCGGGGTCGAAGGTCGATATGCCGCCCTCGCCGTTGTAGAGGTAGACCACCTCGGGCGGCAGCCCGGTCGCCTTCGCCACCTTCTGAGCGGCGGGGAGCGGATGGTCGTCCAGATAGCGGGTGGCGTCGATCTGTGCGGACAGGAACGCCTTGAGGACGTCCGGCTTCTCCTTCGCGAACGCGTCGCGCGCGGTGACCCCGTGGAACGTCGGCAGGTCCAGCCGGGAGCCGTCGTACAGCGCCTTGGCCTTCCCCTGGAACGCCAGCAGCCCCGGCCAGGCCACGAACTGCGAGAGGGCGTCCGCGCTGCCCGACTCCAGGGCGGACGCGCCGACGGCGGGCTGCTGGTTGAGCTTCTCGATGCCGCCCTCGGGGTCGATACCGGCCTTTTGCAGCGCGCGGACGAGTGTGCCGTCGGCGGCCGAACCGACGCTGGTGGAGACCTTCTTGCCGCGCAGTCCCGACAGGTCGCGCAGCTTCGACTTCGGCGCGGTGACGACGGTGTTGAGGCCGCCGCGCAGGTTGTAGCCGGTCACGGAGACCAGCCGGGTGGGGGCGTTCAGCTGCGTACCGCGCCCGGAGTTGATCAGCAGCGGGAAGTCGCCCATCGAGCCGATGTCGACCTTCCCGGCCACCATCTGCGCGGTGATGGGCGCCCCGGTGGCGTAGTCCTGCCACTTCACCTTGTACGTGATGCCCTTGCGGTGGCCGAGCGCGCGCAGTTCGCGCTCGAAGTAGCCGAGCGACCGCAGCAGGGTTCCCGCGGTCGTGGTGTTGATGGTCTTGGACTGGTAGCCGACGGTGACGGTCACGGTCTTGCCGCCCGCTTCCGCGTCGCCGCCGCAGCCGGTCAGGGACAGCAGCAGGGCACCGGCGGCAAGGGCGGCCGGAAGGGTCGTGCGCTGCATCGGGGGGCCTTTCACCTAAGGAGATAGGGCATGTTGACCGTGACCGCGTCGGTGGGACACCGCGCGGCGCACGGGCCGCAGTACCAGCACTCGTCCACGTGCATGTACGCCTTGCCGCTGTCGGGGTGGATCGCGAGGGAGTCCAGCGGGCACATGTCCACGCACAGGGTGCAGCCGTCGATGCACTTCGACTCGTCGATCGTCACGGGAACGTCGGCACGCTGAGGCGTCAGAGGCATGGCTGTCTCCAGGGAGGGCGCTAAGGGTGGGTGGTGAAGGGGGGTGGTTCAGGCGGTACGGCGCAGCAGCCCGCTCATGGTGATCCGGTCGCCGCGGAAGCGGATGAACTCCAGGTCCACCGGGCGTCCGTCGGCCAGGTGGCTGAGCCGTTCCAGCATGAGGACGGCCGCACCGCGCGGAGCCTGGAGCACGGTGGCCGAGTGCGCGTCGGCGTTGACGGCCTCGAGGGTGATCTCGGCGGTGCCGAGCCGCTGTCCGGTGATCTTCTCGATCAGCCGGAAGACATCGGTGTTCTCCAGATCGGCGCCCAGCAGCTCGGTGCCGATGTCCATGGGGAGGTAGGTGAGGTCGAGGGAGAGCGGCAGTCCGTCGAGCTGCCGCAGCCGCTCGACGTAGAGCACATCGGAGCGTACGGGGACGCGCAGCCGGTCGGCGACGCAGGCCGGGGCGGGCACCGGACCGACGGTGCGCACCTCGTTGGTGACCCGGCCGTGTTCCTTCAGGGTCTCGGCCAGCCCCTGAAGCCGGTCGAGGCCGTGCGGATACTTCTCGGCCACGACGACCGTGCCCACGCCCGGCTGCCGTTCCACCAGGCCCTCGGCGCGCAGCAGTCCGAGCGCCTGGCGCACGGTGTTGCGGGACGCGCCGTAGTCCGCGCCGAGCGCGTCCTCCAGCGGCAGGACGCCCCCGGGGAAGCCCCCGGTCAGGATCTGGTGGCGGAGCAGATCGGCGAGCTGCCGGGCCTGGTCGGCGCGCAACCGGCGACGGCGCGCGGCAGCGAGCGGCGGGGCGTGCTCGCGGGTGCGTTCGGCTGGCATCGGCCGGCTCCGGGGTGTGCTGGGTGGGCGGCGGTTCGTCTTCGGACCATGTCGTGTTCGGACCATACCGACGGGGCCGGTGCGATGGTGTTGCCAGCACATTGCGCCACCTGGCGGACCGTTGGAAACCGGTCTGACCTGCGGCTTCCGGGGGCGAGGAAGCAAGATCTGCCACTGTGCGCGGCGAGCCCCCGGCGTTTCGCGCCGGGGGCTCGCGGGGGTTTCGCGGGGCGGTGGATCAGCTGGAGGGGAGGTTCGTCGGCAGGTCGGTGGGGATGTCGGAGGGGAGCTTGGTCGGAATGTTCGACGGGAAGTCGCTGGGGGAGGTGGTCCGGGTGAACGTGTCGTTCTCGGAGAGCGCGTCCCAGTCGACCGTGAGCGTCTTGCCGTCCCCGCTCGGGGCCACCTTGCCCATGGTGCGGTCGGTGTTGCCGTCCGCGCACTTGAACATCAGCATCTTCTCGCCGGTGTCGGTGTACTCACCGGTGCACATGTGCTTGCCCGCGATCAGGGTGGCCTTCTCACCGCCGATGGACAGGATGACCGTCTGGCCGCCGGTCTTGGCGACATAGGCGCCGGTGATCTTGGAGTCCGCGCCCCCCTCCGCCGGGGCGCTCGACTCCTGCGCCGAGGGGGTGTCCTTGGACGTGTCCTTCGTCCCCTCGTCGCTGTCACTGCCACAGGCCGTCAGCAGGAGGGCGGCCGCGGCCACCGTCCCGGCGATGCTCGCTGCCTTCTTCACGCGCGTCTCCTCGGAAATCCAGGGCTGTCAGGTATCAGGGCTATCAGGGCAGGAGCACGACAAATTAGCAGTCGCTCATGACGCCGCCGGAACAACGTGGCCGGTCACCTCACCCATACCGATGCGGACCCCGCCAGGGCCCGGTGCCCAGGCCGTGAGGGTCACCTCGTCGCCGTCCTCCAGGAAGGTCCGGGTGCCGCCGGGGAGGCGCAGCGGATCGCGGCCGCCCCAGGTGAGTTCGAGCAGGCAGCCCAGCTCGTCCGGGCGCGGGCCGCTGACCGTGCCGGAGGCGAAGACGTCGCCGGTGCGCAGCGAGGCGCCGTTCACGGTCAGGTGCGTGAGCTGCTGGGCCGCCGTCCAGTACATGGCGGAGAAGGGGGGCCGGGAGACGGTGTGGCCGTTGACGGCGACCTCGATGCGCAGATCGAACCCGCCGGGCTCGGCGGCCGAGTCGTCGAGGTACGGCAGCGGCGGTACGTCGCGGGCGGGCGGGGCGGTACGGGCCGCGGCGAGGGCGTCCAGCGGGGTGATCCAGGCGGCGAGGGAGGTGCCGAAGGACTTGCCGAGGAAGGGGCCGAGGGGGCGGTACTCCCAGGCCTGGATGTCGCGGGCGGACCAGTCGTTGAGGAGGCAGACGCCGAAGACGTGATCGTGGAACCCGGCGAGCGGCAGCGGTGTATTCAGAGGTGAGGGCGCGCCGACGACGAAGGCGACCTCGGCTTCGAAGTCGAGGCGCAGCGAGGGGCCGAACACCGGCCGGGGAGGAGCGGGCGATGCGGGGGCAGTTGATGTGGGGCCATCCGACGGAGGGGCATCCGGCGGAGGGGCATCCGGCGAGGGCGCGGGCAGGCGCTGGCCGTGGGGGCGGACGATGGGCGAGCCCGAGACGAGCACGGTGCCGGCCCGGCCGTGGTAGCCGATCGGCATGTGCTTCCAGTTGGGGGTGAGGGCGTCGCCGTCCGGGCGGAAGATCTTGCCCGCGTTGGAGGCGTGATGCTCGCTGGCGAAGAAGTCGACATAGTCCGCCACCTCGATCGGGAGGTGGAGCGCCAGGGTGGTGAGGGGGTGCATCAGGGGCTCGATGGCGGGCCGGTGCGCCGGGTTGGTCAGCCAGTCGCGCAGCTCCGCGCGGACGGCCTGCCAGACCGGACGGCCCGCGGCCATCAGCGGGTTGAGGGAGGAGGCGCCGAGCAGTTCGGCGTGCGGGGAGGCCGCGGCCGCCGCGGCGGCGCCCGCGTCCAGTACGTGGCCGCCGTAGCGCACGCCGATTTTCCGCAGATGAGGGGCGTCGGAGGTGGTGAACACGCCATAGGGGAGGTTGTCCGGTCCGAAGGGATCGCCTTCGGGCAGGTCGAGCGGGCTTCGCTGCGCCATGGGTGGTGCCTCGCCTTCTCCTCGTCGCCAGGGTGGGCCGGTCCACACCCTATGGCGCGAGGGGCCGCCACCCTTGTGGGGTGACTGCCACCTAAAGGGATGGCAATGTCCGGATAATCCTTGCTGGAGGGAGTAATTCCGAAGTAGCGTCCTTCACTAGGTCACGCACAGTGGGGGGACCACTGCGGTGGGGTGACCGAGGGGGGCTTGTGGCGAGCAGTGCCGTGCCGTTCGCGGTGGACCGTTCCGTGCCGGGGCTGATCGTGAAGATAGGCGATTACCCGCTGCACCACGGGGGCGTGGGGGCCATTCGCTCCCTGGGCCGTCTCGGCGTCCCCATGTACGCGGTCACCGAGGACCGTTGGACCCCGGCCGCCCGATCGCGCTATCTGCGGCGGGCCTTCGTCTGGCCGACCACCGGCAGGGAGCGGCCGGAGCGGCTGGTGGAGGGGCTGCTGCGGGCGGGGCGGGCGATCGGCCGTCCGGCCGTCCTGCTGCCCACGGACGAGGAGGCGGCGGTGCTGATCGGCGAGCATGCCGATGTGCTCGCCGGGCAGGGCCGGTTCCTCTTCCCGCGCACCGAGCCGGGGCTGCCCAGGCGGCTGGCCAGCAAGCAGGGGCTGCACGGGCTGTGCGTCGAGCACGGGGTGCCCACCCCGGAGGCGGCGTTCCCCGGTTCGTACGCGGACGTCAAGGCGTTCGCGGTGAGCGCGCGGTTTCCGGTCGTCGCCAAGAACCGGGAGGCGTTCGAGCGGCGGCGGCAGCCCGCGGTGGGCGGCACGACCCGGATCGCCGGGCCGCGCGAGCTGCTGGCGCTGGCCAGGAACTGGGGGCCGCGGCCCGGGGTGGTGCTCCAGGAGTACCTGCCGCGGGAGTCCGCCGAGGACTGGATCGTGCACGCCTACTTCGACGCGGAGTCCACGCCGCTGGCGATGTTCACCGGCGTCAAGGTGCGGTCCTGGCCGCCGCACGCGGGCATGACGGCGTGTGCGTACGCGGTGGACAACAAGGAGCTGGCCGGGATGACGGCCCGGTTCATCCGGCGGATCGGCTTCAGCGGCATCGTCGATCTGGACTGGCGCTTCGACCGGCGGGACGGGCGGTACAAGCTGCTGGACTTCAACCCGCGGATGGGCGCGCAGTTCCGGCTCTTCGAGAACGAGGCGGGACTCGACGTCGTCCGGGCCCAGCACCTCGATCTGACGGGGCGCACGGTGCCCGAGGCCGAGCAGTTGGCGGACCGGCGGTTCGTCGTGGAGAACATCGACCTGCCCGCCCTGCTCGCCTACCGCCGCAGTGGATACACCACGCCGCACGCGCCCGCCCGGGCGAGCGGCACCGAGCTGGCCTGGGCCGCGCGTGACGACATGCGGCCGTTCTTCACCATGCTGGCGCGCTGCGTGGGGCCCGGTGCGGCGCATCTGTACCGGATGTGGCGCGCCAAGAACAGGTGACACCCAGGGGAGGGGATTCGTGAACGATCCGGTAGTAGTCATCGGGGCCGGTCCGTACGGTCTGTCGACCGCCGCCCACTTACGCGCCCGCGGCCTGCCGGTCCGCGTCTTCGGGGAGCCGATGGTGAGCTGGCGCGAGCAGATGCCCGCGGGCATGCTGCTCAAGTCCACCCCGGTCGCGTCGACCATCGACGCACCGCAGCCGGGGCACACCCTGCTGGACTACTGCCACGCGGTGGGCGGCGAGCGGTATCAGTCCGACTGGGACATCATCCCCGTCGAGACCTTCGCGGAGTACGGGCTGTGGTTCCAGGAGCGGCTGGTGCCGGATCTGGAGCGGACCCGGGTGGTGGCCGTCGACCGGCGGGGCGGCCGCTTCGAGCTGAAGCTGGACTCGGGGGAGCAGTTCACGGCGCGGGCGGTCGTCGTGGCCAGCGGGCTCGACGGGCTCGCCCATCTGCCCGCCGAGTTCGCCGCCGCCGTCCCCGACGGACCGTCCGCCGCCGGGCCGGTCTCGCACAGTTCGCACCACCGGGACCTCGGGCGGTTCGCGGGGCGCACGGTGGTGGTGGTCGGCGCCGGGCAGTCGGCGCTGGAGAGCGCGGTGCTGCTGGCCGAGGCGGGCGCCGCTTCGGTGCGGGTGGTGGCCCGGGGGAAGGCCGCCGTCTCCTTCGGCGCCCCGCCGGACCGTCAGCCCCGGCTGCGGCCCGAATCGCCCTTCGGGCGCGCCTGGTCGCTGTATGCGCTGTCGTACCACGCGGCGGGTTTCCGGCGGCTGCCCGCACCGGTCCGGGAGTATCTGGTGCGCTCGGTGCTCGGGCCCAAGGGCGCCTGGTGGCTGCGCGGGCGCTTCGCGGGGCGGGTGCAGGTCACCCAGGGAGTGCGGATCACCCGGGTCACCGTGGAGAGCGGCGGCAGGCCGGTGCTCACGCTGCGCCGCGGCAGCGGCCGGGTCGGCGAGCTGGCCGCGGACCACGTCATGGCCGCGACGGGCTACCGGATGGATCTGGCCGCGCTCGGCTTCCTCGGCGCCGAGCTGCGCGCCCAAGTGGAGACCGGCGCCGGCGGGCCCCGGCTGGACGCGGGGTACGGCTCGTCCGTGCCGGGGCTGTATTTCACCGGGCTCCCGGCGGCGGCCTCCTTCGGCCCGGTGATGCGGTTCGTCTGCGGCACGGAGTACGCGTCGCCCCGGCTGGCGAAGGCGGTGGCCGCCACGCACGGCTAGGCGATCCGGGCCCCGGGACACCCCGTGGGCCCGGCCGCGGCCCCCGGCCGGTGAACGGCCTGGGGCCGCATGATGAATGATCTGCTGGTGATCGCGGTACCGGGTGGGTGAGCCGGTCGATCCGGGCGAGGGCCTTGTGCGGCGCACAAGGCGGGAAGGCGCCCACAGTGATCGATACCCGACCGGATACGCTGCCTTTTGGTGGAGGCGGCGACACATCGACATTCCGCGTGAACGTAGGCAGACAGGAGTACCCCGTGAGCGTCATCGGGCCCTTCGGGCTGAGCGTGCGGGACCAGACTCTGGAAGCCGACACCCAGGCCGGGCTGACGGCTGTCGAAGAGGGCCTGTTGGAGGCCACCAAGAGCGACGTGCCCTTCATCACCGAGGCCGCCCAGCATCTGGTGCGCGCGGGCGGCAAGCGTTTCCGGCCACTGCTGGTGCTGCTGGCCGCGCAGTTCGGCGATCCGTACGCCCCCGGTGTGGTGCCCTCGGCGGTCGTCGTCGAGCTGACCCATCTGGCCACGCTCTACCACGACGACGTGATGGACGAGGCGGACGTGCGGCGCGGGGTGCCCAGCGCCAACGCCCGCTGGGGCAACTCGGTCGCGGTGCTCACCGGTGACTTCCTCTTCGCCCGCGCCTCCCACGTCCTGGCCGATCTGGGACCGGAGGCGGTGCGGGTCCAGGCCGAGGCGTTCGAGCGGCTGGTGACGGGCCAGATCCTGGAGACAGCGGGACCGCGCGGCCGCGACCCCATCGAGCACTATCTCGACGTCCTCGCGGGCAAGACGGGTTCGCTGATCGCCGTCTCGGGGCGGTTCGGCGCGATGATGTCGGGCGCCGACGAGTCCATCGTCAACATCCTGACCCAGTACGGGGAGCGGCTGGGGATGGCCTTCCAGCTGGCGGACGACGTGCTGGACATCGCCAGCGACAGCCATGAGTCCGGCAAGACCCCCGGCACCGATCTGCGGGAGGGTATCGCCACCCTCCCCGTCCTGCATCTGCGGGCGCAGGCGGAGGCGACCGGTGCGCCGGAGGACCGGGAGCTGTGCGAGCTGCTGGCGGGCGACCTCACCGACGACGCCCGCCACGCGGAGGTGCTGCGGCGGCTGCGCGCCCACCCCGCCCTGGAGCAGGCCCGCCAGGACACGCTGCGCTATGCGGCGGAGGCCCGTTCGATGCTGGCCCCGCTGCCGGCGGGCCCGGCGAAGTCGGCCCTGGAGGGCCTGTGCGACGCGGTGGCCCACCGCGCCGGATGATCCGGGCGTTTTCGCGGTAGCGAGACCCCCTACGGGATACCCCGAGGGGGATCCGCCCCGTGGCGCGGATCGTCATACCCGAGAGGTACGCGGACTTGATCCTGCGGGCTGACGTATCGGGCCTTCCGATTTGGTGGGATGAGAACACCACCACATGGCGGGATCGGGAGACAATGGCCCGAGAGGTGGACGAGTGCAGGCTGACAACCGCCGCCGACGACGGAGGTAGAGCAACATGGCACGGATCCGACCGATACAGGTCGCCGACGACGGCTTCTGGGACGAGGAACGACCAACACGGCGCACCAAGGCGCTCCGCTACGGGGCGCCGGTCGCGGTGGCGGGCATCGCTGCCGCGACGATCGGGCTCGTCCCGGCGCTGGCCAGCAGCGGTGCCCCGGATCTGCCGAAGATCACGGCGCAGCAGCTGATCAGCAAGATGGCCGCCTCGGACCAGCAGCAGGTGTCCGGCTCGCTGAAGATCACCACCGACTTGGGTCTGCCCACGCTGCCGGGCGGCGGCTCCCTCGCCGGGGCCGCGAACGACCTCGCGGGCGACAAGGGCGCGACCGCCTCGCCGGAGTCCAAGCTCACCGAGCTGGTGTCCGGGACGCACACGCTGCGGGTGGCCGCCGACGGCCCCGACAAGCAGCGGGTGTCGATCGTCGAGAACGCCGCCGAGTACAGCATGATCCACAATGGTGATCAGTTGTGGGCGTACGACAGCGGCAGCAACTCCGTCTTCCACTCGAAGGACGCCGGGGGCAAGCGCGACCACCGGAGCGAGACGCCCCGCGACCTGGGGGACGCCACCCCGCAGCAGTTCGCCAAGCAGATGCTCGCCGCCGTGGACAAGACCACCGAGGTGACGGTCGACGGCACCACCAGCGTCGCCGGGCGGGACGCCTACCAGCTGCTGATCAAGCCCAAGCAGAGCGCGTCCACGGTCGGCTCGGTCCGGATCGCGGTCGACGCGGACAACGGGGTGCCGCTGAAGTTCACCCTCACCCCGAAGAGCGGCGGCAAGGCCGCCATCGACGTGGGCTTCACCAAGGTGGACTTCGGCAAGCCCGCCGCGGGCACCTTCGACTTCACCCCGCCCAAGGGCGCCAAGGTCACCGAGGACGGCGCCCGCGGCCCGGGCCACCAGGAGAAGGGCTTCAAGGGCCGGCCGGGCGGCGCGGACGCCATGGCGGGGTCGCTGTCCGGGCTGAACGTCACCGGCGAGGGCTGGGACACCATCGCCCGCCTCGACGACGGCCAGAAGTCCGGTGCGAGCGGCGAGGCGCCCTCCGCCCCGAAGAGCGGCGACGGCGGAGCGGCCTCCGGCCTCCTCGGCAGCTTCGGCAAGAAGGTCAAGGGCGACTTCGGCTCCGGCACGGTGTTCAGCACCCGCCTGGTGAACGCGCTGATGACCGACGACGGCAAGGTCTTCGTCGGCGCGGTCGACAAGGACGCCCTGGTCGCGGCCGCCAACAAG
This sequence comes from Streptomyces sp. NPDC021115, assembly GCF_044333065.1. Taxonomy (NCBI): domain Bacteria; kingdom Bacillati; phylum Actinomycetota; class Actinomycetes; order Kitasatosporales; family Streptomycetaceae; genus Streptomyces; species Streptomyces sp. NPDC021115. The sequence continues at coordinate 42,265 of NZ_JBIRQF010000021.1, read as the reverse complement.
GCCAAGTAGAAGAACCGGGAAGGAGAGCCCGTGGACGAGCCGTCCCCCGATGCCGTGGTGGAGACCCGCGGGCTCACCAAGCGCTACCGGGGCGGACAGCTCGCCGTGGACGGGCTCGACCTGACCGTGCCGCGCGGCAGCGTCTTCGGCTTCCTCGGGCCCAACGGCTCGGGGAAGACGACGACGATCCGCATGCTCATGGGCCTGATCGAGCCCACCTCGGGCGGCGCCCGGCTGCTGGGGCGGCCGATGCCGCGTGCCGCCCGCAGCGTGCTGCCGAGGGTGGGCGCCCTCATCGAGGGGCCCGCCCTCTACCCGTATCTGAGCGGCCGGGACAATCTGCTGCGCTACGACGCCGCCGACCCGACCGCCGACCCCCGCACCCGTGCCGCCCGCGCCGCGGCCGCCCTGGACCGGGTCGGGCTCGGGGCCGCGGCGGGGAAGAAGGCGCGGGCGTACTCGCTGGGGATGAAGCAGCGCCTCGGTCTGGCCGCCGCCCTGCTCCAGCCGCGTGAGCTGCTGGTGCTCGACGAGCCGACCAACGGGCTCGACCCCCAGGGCATGCGCGAGATCCGCACCCTGGTGCGCGAGCTGGCCCGGGAGGGCACCACGGTCTTCCTCTCCTCGCACCTCCTGGACGAGATCGAACAGGTCTGCACCCATGCGGCGGTCATGGCCCAGGGCCGTCTGATCGCCCAGGGCACGGTCGCCGAGCTGGCGGCGGGCAGCCGCGGCAGGCTGTCCGTCACCACGCCGGACCCGGCCGACGCCGTCCGCGTCCTCAAGGAGCACGGGGTGACGGACCTGGTGGTCCTGGAGGAGCGGGTCTCCGGGGAGCTGCCCACGCCCGCGCCCGAACCGGCCGACCTGAACGCCGCCCTGGTGCGCGCCGGGGTGCGGGTACGGGCCTTCGGCGCCGAGGGCGCCTCGCTGGAGGACGCCTTCGTCGCGCTCACCGGGGAGGGATTCGATGTCGCGGGCTGAAGCGACGGGAGCGGCTGAAGCGACGGGAGTGGCTGAAACGGACGGGGTGCCCCGGCCGCGTCCGCTGTGGACCCTGGCCCTCTTCCGCAGCGAGCTGTCCACCACCTTCCGCCGCTGGCGCACGTTGGCGCTGCTCGGGGTGCTCGCGGCCGTCCCGGTCCTGATCGGCGTCGCCGTGAAGATCGAGACCAGCGACGGCGGCGGCTTCGGCCGGGGCGGCGGAGGCGGGGGAGGCGGCGGAAGCGGTGACGGGCCCGCCTTCTTCTCCCAGATCACCAACAACGGGATCTTTCTCGTCTTCGCCGCGCTGGCGGCGACGCTGCCCGTCTTCCTGCCCATGGCCATCGGCGTGATCGCCGGAGACTCCATCGCCGGTGAGGCGGGCCAGGGGACGCTGCGCTATCTGCTGGTCGCCCCCGCCGGGCGCACCCGGCTGCTGCTCGCCAAGTTCGTCACCATCCTGGCGTTCTGCCTGGCCGCGACCCTGGCGGTGGCCGCCGCCGGGCTCGCGACCGGGGCGATGCTGTTCCCGCTCGGCGATGTCACGCTGATCTCCGGCACCTCGGTGTCCTTCGGGGACGCGCTGGTGCGGGCGCTGGGCGTGGCGGGCGTCGTGGCGGTGTCCCTGGTGGGGATCGCGACGGTGGGCCTGTTCATCTCCACCCTCACCAACAGCGGCATCGCGGCCATGGCGACCACCGTCGGGCTCGTGGTCACGGTGCAGATCCTGGACACGATCCCGCAGCTGCACGCGATCCATCCGTATCTCTTCCCGCACTACTGGCTCAGCTTCGCGGATCTGCTCCGCCAGCCGGTCTACTGGGACCAGCTGATCAAGAACGCCGAGTTGCAGGGGCTGTATCTGGCCGTGTTCGGCTCGGCGGCCTGGGCCCGGTTCACGGCGAAGGACATCACGGTCTGAGCGGTCCGGTGGTCCGAGCGGGCCGAGCGCGCCGAGCGGGCCGAGCGGTCCGAGCGGTCCGTACGCCAGGCGTACGGACCGCTCAGAAATGCCGGAGTGTCAGGCGGACAGCGTCCAGAGGGCATACGCGATGGCGTCGCTGTTGCGGTCCAGCGCGGTGTCGTTGGTGTTGGACGTGGTGTCGCACGACCGGTGGTAGCAGCTGTCGAACGCCTTACCGGAGGTGCCGCCCCACTTCTGGGCCTGGGCGGCGGTCTTGATGTAGTCGGCGCCGCTGAACAGGCCGCCCACCGGGATGCCCGCGTTCTTGAACGGCGCGTGGTCGGAGCGCCCGTCGCCCTCGGTCTCTATCTCCGTCGGGACGCCCTTGGTGGCGAAGAAGTCCTTGAAGACCCCTTCGAGCCGGGTGTCGTCGTCGTAGACGAAGTAACCGGGGTTGGGCGAGCCGATCATGTCGAAGTTGAGATAGCTGTCGATCTTCGCCCGGTTGGCGGACGACAGCCCGCTGACGTAGTTCCGGGACCCGACCATGCCCAGCTCCTCGGCGCCCCACCAGGCGAACCGCAGATGCTTGGTGGGCTTCAGCCCCGAACGGGCCACGGTGAGCGCGGCTTCCAGGACACCGGCGGACCCCGAGCCGTTGTCGTTGATGCCGGGCCCGGCGGAGACGGAGTCCAGGTGGGCACCGGCGAACACCACCTTGTTGGTGTCGCCGCCGGGCCAGTCGGCGATGAGGTTGTAGCCGGTGGAGCCGCTGGAGGTGAACTGCTGGACCGTGGTGGTGAACCCGGCCGCGTCCAGCGCGCCCTTGATGTAGTCGAGGGACGCCTTGTAGCCGGGGCGGCCGTGGGCGCGGTTGCCGCCGTTGGCGGTGGCGATGGACTGGAGCTTGGTCAGATGGGCCTTGACGTTCGCGAGGGGCACGTCCGGTACGGCGAGGGCGGCGGCCGCCGGGGGCGGCGGGGGAGCCGCGGCGGCCGCGGAGGTGGCGGGGACGGCCGAGACCAGCGCGGCTATGGCCGCTCCGGCGGCGACGGCGGTGGCCGCCCGGCGGGACGCGGAACGCCTCGCGGATCTTCGGGGGGTGGCGATGCGGTGCGGATCAGCACATGACGACATGGGGGGCTCCGATTCCGAACGGGAACTGCACGGAATGACGTGACGCTGTGTGATGCACGTACGTACGTTTACCCATGGGGGTGGGTGGTGGAGCAGTCGTACAAAATGAACGCCGTAATGGCGCGAGGCTGATGCTCCGGGTGGGGCTGACCCCGCGTCAAGAGCGGAAACCGGACATCAACCGCCGGATATCGGTCCCGGCCGTGCCTCCGCCGCCTCCGCCACCGCCCTGGCCGGGGCCGCGGCCGCCAGCCCGGCGGCCTCCGCCAGCTCCCGGCGGGCCCGCCGCCCGGCCCGCAGCGCGTCCCAGGTGAGCAGCGCCAGCGCGAGCCAGACGAGGGCGAAGCCCGCCCACCGCTCGGGCGGCATCGACTCGTGGAAGACGACAAGACCGAGGATGAACTGGGAGGTGGGGGTGAGGTACTGGAGCATCCCGATCGTCGACAGCGGCAGCCGCACCGCCGCGGCCCCGAAGAGGATCAGTGGCACCGCCGTGATCAGCCCGCAGCTCACCAGCAGCGCCGAGTGCCCGATGCCGCCGCTGCCGAACGTGCTGTCGCCGCGCGCCTGGAGGAACAGCAGGAAGCCGAACGCGGGCAGGAACTGGACGGCCGTCTCGGCGGCCAGCGACTCCAGCCCGTCCAGCCCGATCCGCTTTTTGACCAGGCCGTACGTGGCGAAGGAGAACGCCAGGGTGAGCGCGATCCAGGGCAGCTTGCCGTAGCCGATGGACAGGACGACCACCGCCACCACGCCCACGCCGACCGCCGCCCACTGCGCCGGGCGCAGCCGCTCGCGCAGCAGCAGGACGCCGAAGCCGATGCTGACCAGGGGGTTGATGAAGTATCCGAGCGCGGTCTCGACCACGTGCCCGCTGTTGACGCCCCAGATGTACAGGCCCCAGTTGACGGATATCGCGGTCGCGGCGACCGCGACGAGACCGAGCCGCCGGGGCTCCCGCAGCAGCGGGCGGATCCAGGACCGGCGGCGCAGCACCAGCAGCACGAGCCCGACGATCACCAGCGACCAGACCATGCGGTGGGCGAGGATCTCGACCGCCCCGGCGGGCTGGAGCAGTGGCCAGTAGAGCGGGGCGAGGCCCCACAGACCGTACGCGGCGAAGCCGTAGACGAGCCCGGAGCGGTCCTGGTGGGCTTGAGTCTGCGGCGGTGATTGCGGCTGCACGAAGGCCCCTCCCCGACGGCGTGACGGGCCCTGAAGAGGTGCCCGTCCGAAGGTAACGCCGGGTGGCCCGCCTGTCATCACCGTATCCGCGATACGGGACTGACAGGCGGACCGGGCCGCTCAGCCCTTGAGGGCCACCGCGACGGAGTCCGCGATCGGCGTGGTCGGGCGGCCGATCAGCCGGGACAGGTCGCCGGGGGTGGCGGCCAGCAGCCCGCGCCCGATCGCCGTGTCGACGTCGGCCAGGATGGCGGCCAGCGGCTCGGGCAGGCCCGCGCCGGTCAGGATCGCCTGGACCTCCTCCTCGGACACGGCGCGGTAGACGATCTCCTTGCCGGTCTGCCGGGCGATCTCGGCGGCGTACTCGGCGAAGCTCCAGGCGGTGTCGCCGGACAGCTCGTACGCGGTGTTCTCGTGGCCCTCGCCGGTCAGTACGGCGACGGCGGCCGCCGCGTAGTCGGCGCGCGTGGCGGAGGCGACCCGGCCCTCGCCCGCGGCGGCGACTACGGCGCCGTGCTCCAGCACGGGGGCCAGCCGCTCGGTGAAGTTCTCGTTGTACCAGCCGTTGCGCAGCAGGACGTACGGCAGACCGGACGCGGTGATGGCCTGCTCGGTGGCCCGGTGCTCGTCGGCGAGCGTGAAGTCGGCGGCCGGGCCGCCCAGCACGCTGGTGTACGCGAACAGCGCGACCCCGGCCTCCTTGGCGGCGTCGATGACGGCCTGGTGCTGCGGGATGCGCTGCCCGATCTCGCTGCCGGAGATCAGCAGCACCTTGTCGCCCGCGGCGAAGGCGCCGCGCAGCGTCTCGGGGTGGCTGTAGTCGGCCACCTTCAGGGTGACGCCGCGGGCGGCGAGCGGGGCGGCCTTGTCGGCGTCGCGTACGACCGCGGTGACCTGGTCGGCCGGAACCTTCTCCAGCAGGCCGTCGATGACGAGGCGGCCGAGGGCCCCGGTGGCTCCGGTGACGACGATGCTCATGGGTGGATCTCTCTCCTCTGGATCTTCTTCTGGATGCGTGATCCACCCTAGGCGCAGCGCTAACCATTCGAAAGTACCCACTTTGAAGTAAGGTACTGGCATGTACGTAAGCAAGGACGGTCCGGTCTGTCCCTCGCGGCTGATCCTGGAGCACATGACCAGCCGCTGGGGTGTGCTGGTCTTCGCCGTGCTGCTGGAGGGCCCCCGCCGCTTCAGCGAGCTGCGGCGCGAGATCGGCGCGGTGAGCGAGAAGATGCTCGCCCAGACGCTCCAGACCCTGGAGCGCGACGGTTTCGTCCACCGCGAGGCGCACCCCGTCATCCCGCCGCGGGTGGACTACTCGCTGACCGGGCTGGGCCGGGAGGCGGCGAGCCGGGTGTGGGCGCTGTCGGGCTGGGCGGAGGAGCACGCCCCGCAGGTGCTGGCGGCCCGGGAGACGTACGACGCGGCCCGGGAGGCATACGAAGCGGCCAGGCCGGGTGCGTAGACCCGGCCTGGCCGCGTTGGTTGTCGGACCTGGTACGGCTCAGCCGACTACGGTCCAGGTGTCGTTCCCCGCGAGCAGCGCGCCGAGGTCGCCCTTGCCCTTGCGCTCGACGGCGGCGTCGATCTGGGTCGACATCTGGTCGTCGTACACCGGCCGCCGGACGTCCCGCAGCACCCCGATGGGGGTGTGGTGGAGGGTGTCCGGGTGGGCCAGCCGGGACAGCGCGAAGGCGGTGGTAGGGGAGGTCGCGTGGGCGTCGTGGACGAGGATCCGGCCCTCGTTCTCCGGGGTGACCGCGACGACCTCCAGATCGCCGGTGGCCTGGTCCCGTACGACGCCCTTGGCGCCGTCGACGCCGAAGCGGATCGGCCGCCCGTGCTCCAGCCGGATCACGGCCTCCTCGGCCTGCTCCTTGTCCTTGAGCGCCTCGAAGGCGCCGTCGTTGAAGATGTTGCAGTTCTGGTAGATCTCCACCAGCGCGGTCCCCGGGTGGGCGGCGGCCTCGCGCAGCACCTGGGTGAGGTGCTTGCGGTCGGAGTCCACGGTCCGGGCGACGAAGCCCGCCTCGGCGCCGATGGCCAGGGAGAGCGGGTTGAAGGGTGCGTCCAGGGAGCCCATCGGGGTGGACTTGGTGATCTTGCCGACCTCGGACGTCGGGCTGTACTGGCCCTTCGTGAGGCCGTAGATGCGGTTGTTGAAGAGCAGGATCTTCAGGTTCACATTGCGGCGCAGGGCGTGGATGAGGTGGTTGCCGCCGATGGACAGCGCGTCGCCGTCACCGGTGACCACCCACACCGACAGATCGCGCCGCGAGGCCGCGAGGCCGGTGGCGATGGCGGGGGCGCGGCCGTGGATCGAGTGCATCCCGTAGGTGTTCATGTAGTACGGGAAGCGGGAGGAGCAGCCGATGCCGGAGACGAAGACGATGTTCTCCTTCGCCAGCCCCAGCTCGGGCATGAAGCCCTGCACGGCGGCGAGGACCGCGTAGTCGCCGCAGCCGGGGCACCAGCGCACTTCCTGGTCGGACTTGAAGTCCTTCATGGACTGCTTGCCCTCGGCCTTGGGCACCAGGGACAGCGCCTCGGTCAGGGCGAGGGGCGGCTGCGAGAGGGTCTCAGTCATCGATGGCCTCCTTGAGGACCGACGCCAGCTGCTCGGCCTTGAACGGCAGCCCCCGCACCTGGGTGAAGGAGCGGGCGTCGACGAGGTACTTGGCGCGGATGAGGGTGGCGAGCTGGCCGAGGTTCATCTCGGGCACGACGACCTTGTCGTACCGGGCCAGCACCGCGCCGAGGTTGGCCGGGAAGGGGTTGAGGTGGCGCAGATGGGCCTGCGCGATCCGGTCGCCCGCGCGGCGCACCCGGCGCACCGCGGCGGTGATCGGCCCGTACGTCGAGCCCCAGCCCAGCACCAGGGTGCGGGCGTCGCCCGTCGGGTCGTCGACCGCCAGCTCCTCGACCTCGATGCCGTCGACCTTGGCCTGCCGGACGCGGACCATGTGGTCGTGGTTGGCGGGGTCGTAGGAGATGTTGCCGGTGCCGTCCTGCTTCTCGATGCCGCCGATGCGGTGTTCGAGGCCCGGGGTGCCGGGCACCGCCCAGGGGCGGGCCAGGGTCTGCGGGTCGCGCTTGTACGGCCAGAAGACCTCGGTGCCGTCCTCGGTGGTGTGGTTGGGGCCGGTCGCGAACTGGACCCGCAGATCCGGCAGCCCGTCGACCTCCGGCACCCGCCACGGCTCCGACCCGTTGGCCAGATAGCCGTCGGAGAGCACGAAGACCGGGGTGCGGTAGGTGAGCGCGATCCGCGCCGCGTCCAGCGTGGCGTCGAAGCAGTCGGCGGGGGTCTTCGGCGCCACGATCGGCACCGGGGCCTCGCCGTTGCGCCCGTACATGGCCTGGAGCAGATCCGCCTGCTCGGTCTTGGTCGGCAGTCCGGTGGACGGCCCGCCGCGCTGGATGTCGATCACCAGCAGCGGCAGCTCAAGCGACACCGCGAGACCGATGGTCTCCGACTTCAGCGCCACGCCGGGGCCGGAGGTGGTGGTCACCGCGAGCTGCCCGCCGAACGCCGCCCCCAGCGCCGCGCCGATCCCGGCGATCTCGTCCTCGGCCTGGAAGGTGCGCACGCCGAAGTTCTTGTGCTTGCTCAGCTCGTGCAGGATGTCGGAGGCCGGGGTGATCGGGTACGAGCCCAGGAACAGCGGCAGATCCGCCTGCTGGGACGCGGCGATCAGCCCGTACGACAGCGCAAGGTTGCCGGAGATGTTCCGGTACGTACCCGCCGGGAAGGCGGTCGCGGCGGGCGCCACCTCGTAGGAGACCGCGAAGTCCTCGGTCGTCTCGCCGAAGTTCCACCCGGCCCGGAAGGCCGCCACGTTCGCCTCGGCGATCTCCGGCTTCTTGGCGAACTTCTGGCGCAGGAACGCCTCGGTGTTCTCCGTGGGCCGGTGGTACATCCACGACAGCAGGCCGAGCGCGAACATGTTCTTGCTGCGCTCCGCCTCCTTCCGCGACAGCCCGAACTCCTTCAGGGCCTCCACCGTCAGCGTCGTCAGCGGCACCGGGTGGACCTGGTAGGCCTCCAGCGAGCCGTCCTCGAGCGGGCTGCGGTCGTAGCCGACCTTCGCCATCGGGCGCTTGGTGAACTCGTCGGTGTTGACGATGATGTCGGCGCCGCGCGGTACGTCGCCCAGGTTGGCCTTGAGCGCGGCCGGGTTCATCGCCACCAGGACGTCCGGCGCGTCGCCGGGGGTGAGGATGTCGTGATCGGCGAAGTGGAGCTGGAAGCTCGACACTCCGGGCAGGGTTCCGGCGGGGGCGCGGATCTCCGCCGGGAAGTTCGGCAGGGTCGACAGGTCGTTCCCGAAGGACGCCGTCTCCGAGGTGAAGCGGTCTCCGGTGAGCTGCATACCGTCACCGGAGTCACCCGCGAATCGGATGATCACACGATCCAGACGGCGGACCTCCTTGCCGCCGTCCGGTGTTCCCCGTTCCCCGGCGAGCCCTCGCTCGCCCTGCTGATCGGCTGGTTCGGCCTGTTCGGCCGGGCTGACCTGGCTGGTCACTGCTTCGGACCTCCCTCGAGGCGGCGCACCTGGACCGTCGGTGCCGACCGGTTGTCCCATGACCATCGTACGTCGGTAAGGCTGGCCTTCCTTGGCCGGATCCCTTGGCGGATCCCGCGCCAAGTGTCCGCTATATGACAATGTGGCACGACTTTCCCCGTCCCCCGTGGTGTCATTTCGGGTGATCCCCGTCACTCGGCCTTTGGTGCCGCTTTGGTCCTACGACCGGCGCTCGACCGGCACTGTCAGGAGTTGAGGTAGGTGAGCACCGCGAGCACCCGGCGGTGATCCCCGTCACTCGGCGACAGGCCGAGCTTCAGGAAGATGTTGCTGACGTGCTTCTCGACCGCGCCGTCGCTCACCACCAGCTGCCTGGCGATGGCCCCGTTCGTCCGGCCCTCGGCCATCAGGACCAGGACCTCCCGCTCCCGCGGGGTGAGCCCGGCCAGCACATCCTGCTTACGGCTGCGCCCCAGCAGCTGGGCTACGACCTCCGGATCCAGCGCCGTACCGCCGCTCGCCACCCGCACCACCGCGTCCACGAACTCGCGCACCTCGGCCACCCGGTCCTTGAGCAGATAGCCGATGCCGCGGCTGTTCCCGGCCAGCAGCTCGGTCGCGTACTGCTCCTCCACGTACTGCGACAGCACCAGCACCCCGAGCCCCGGATGGTCGCGGCGCAGCTGGATGGCGGCCCGTACCCCCTCGTCGGTGTGGGTGGGCGGCATCCGTACGTCGGCGACCACCACATCCGGCAGCGCGCCCTCGTCGGCCAGCGCGCGGACCGTCTTGACCAGCGCCTCCCCGTCCCCCACGCCCGCGACGACCTCATGGCCGCGGTCGGTCAGCAGCCGGGTCAGGCCCTCCCGCAGCAGCACCGAATCCTCGGCGATGACCACCCGCACTCTGTCTTCCACGATGCCCGGCCCCCAGTTGCCGTTCGAATTGTCGGGGCCAGCATTCCAGGATTCGGACGAATCCGCCGCGTATAGCGCGCGTCATGCGGACCGTGTCAGCGCCAGGGCAGCTCGACCGTCACCGACGTCGGGCCGCCGGGCGGGGAGTGGACGATCAGCACCCCGTCGACCGCCTCGATGCGGTCGGCAAGACCGGCCAGCCCACTGCCCCCGGCCCCGCTGCCCGCCCCGCCGCGTCCGTCGTCGCCGACCCGCAGCATCACACGGCCGTCGGCGCGCCACACGTCGATGTCGGCGGTGTGGGCGTGGCTGTGTTTGCTGATGTTCTGGAGGAGTTCGGAGACGGTGAAGTAGGCGATGCCTTCGATGGCGGGTGCGGGTCGCTGGGGTAGGTCGACGGTGACGGTGACGGGGACGGTGCAGCGGGCGGCGAGTGCGGAGAGGGCGGGGCCGAGTCCGCGGTCGGTGAGGATGGCGGGGTGGATGCCGCGGGCGAGGTCGCGGAGTTCTTGGAGGGCGAGTTTTACTTCGCCGTGTGCTTCGTCGACCATGCGGGCGGCTGCTTGGGGGTCTTCGTCGAGTTTTTCTTTGGCGAGGCCGAGGTCCATGGCGAGGGCGACGAGGCGGGCTTGTGCTCCGTCGTGGAGGTCGCGTTCGATGCGGCGCAGGTCGGCGGCGGCGGTGTCGACCACCGTGCCCCGGTCCGACTCCAGCTCCCACACCCGCGACGCCAGCCGGGACGGGCCCAGCAGCCCGGTCACCAGCAGCCGGTCGACGGACGTCAGCGCCCGCATCACCCACGGCGTCGCCAGCAGGAACAGCACCCCCACGACACAGGTCGCGGTGATCTCGAACGAGGTGTCGAGGTAGAGGTGCCACCCTCGCTCGTCGTCCCCGAACAGTTCCATGCCCGGCCGGTCGAGGTACGCGGGGAAGACCCACCGCCACAGCGGATACGTCGCGAACCCCCAGCCGTAGCAGGCGAACACGATCCCCACGGTGAACGCGAAGATCGCCCACGGCAGGTGCAGCAGCGCGTACAGCACATGCCGCCACGACGTGCCGCTCTTCAGCAGCGCCCCCACCCACGACACCGGCCCCCGCTTGCCGCCCGCCGCGCGGACCGGCTCCGGCTCGGCCACGTCGAGGCCCAGCAGCGCCCGGGCGCGGGCCCGCTCCACGACCCCGATGCCCCGGCAGCCCGCCAGGGCGGCGCCGAGCACCGGAACGCCGAGGAAGGTGATCAGGAGGCCCGCGCCGAGGGAGAGCATGACGACCGCGTACGTGAAGGTCAGGATCGACATCGGCAGGCTGATCAGCAGATAGAGGAACTCCCGCCAGACGCGGGCCTGGAACGGCGCGCGCAGTACCGGCGGCACCAGGCCGCCCCGGGGCTCGCTCCCCGGCCCGTACGGTCCGTATGCGGTGGCCATCTCGTCGTCCGTCCTCCCGAACCGAAGCCGGTGCCCGGCTTGTCCGCTGTCGTCGTCATCCAGAGTCCCGGGGAGCGGCGGTCCCGGCCATGAAGCGGGTCGGCGTCTTCGCCCGGGGGCTAACCCCACCCCTCGCACCGCCCTACCGGGTCTTGCGGGCCGTCGCCGGGGGGCGGGGGACGCCGCCCGTACGGCTCGTACCGTCCCGGTCGCGCCACGGCAGCTCGGCGTCCACCGAGGTCGGGCCGCCGGGCGGGGACGCCACCGTGAACCGGCCGTCGACCGCCTCGATGCGCTCGGCCAGACCCGCCAGCCCGCCGCCCCCGGCCGGGGCCGCGCCACCGCGCCCGTCGTCCCGCACTCCGATCAGCAACCGGCTGCCCGACCGGGACAGCGACACGTCGGCGGTGTGGGCGTGGCTGTGTTTGCTGATGTTCTGGAGGAGTTCGGAGACGGTGAAGTAGGCGATGCCTTCGATGGCGGGTGCGGGTCGCTGGGGTAGGTCGACGGTGACGGTGACGGGGACGGTGCAGCGGGCGGCGAGTGCGGAGAGGGCGGGGCCGAGTCCGCGGTCGGTGAGGATGGCGGGGTGGATGCCGCGGGCGAGGTCGCGGAGTTCTTGGAGGGCGAGTTTTACTTCGCCGTGTGCTTCGTCGACCATGCGGGCGGCTGCTTGGGGGTCTTCGTCGAGTTTTTCTTTGGCGAGGCCGAGGTCCATGGCGAGGGCGACGAGGCGGGCTTGTGCTCCGTCGTGGAGGTCGCGTTCGATGCGGCGCAGGTCGGCGGCGGCGGTGTCGACCACCGTTCCCCGATCCGACTCCAGCTCCGCGATCCGCCGCTCCAGCTCGTCCGACGGCGACAGCAGCCCGCGCACCATCACCCGGTCCACGTTGGTCAGCGCCCTGGCGATCCACGGCAGCACCGGCCAGGCGATGAACAGCGAGGTCAGCGTCAGGGTGAAGGTGAGGATGCCCCAGGGCAGCCGGATGGCCGCGTACAGCGTGGCGCGCCAGCCCACCGGATCCCGCAGGCTCCGCCACAGCCAGCTGAAGAAGCCGTCGTCCAGCCCGCGCGGCATGCGGCTGGGCTCGTCCACCCGGAGCGCCAGCAGCGTACGGGCGCGGCTCCGCTCGCACCGGGCGAACCACCGGCTGCCCAGCAGCCCCAGCGCCAGCACCGGCAGCCCGCCGATCGTGACCGCCATGCCCACGCCCACGGCCAGCCACATCAGGGCGTAGACGAAGCCGAAGACGCCCAGCGGCAGATTGAGCAGGAGATGGGAGATCTCCTTCCAGGTCTGCGCGGGATAGGCGAAGGCGGGCGGGCGCGGCAGCCGCTCGACGCGCTCGTCGCCGGAACCGGCAGGGGAACCGGCGGGGGAGCCGTCGGGGGAACTGGAGGTCATGGCACCAAAGAGTGCCGCGCCCCGGCGGGCGGCGCCATGGGGTACATCGCCGGACGCGAGTAGGGCTAGCCCCCGTAGCCCCAGCCTCCGTGGGCTCCGCGCTCCGCATGCCGGACGGGCGGATCACCCCACCGCCGGTAGGGCCTAGACTCCCGTGCGTACGGATCGTCGAACACACGCGGTCGACGAGCAGCAGGCAGGACAGGGAGCGAGGGGCGGACGTGCCGGAGGCGACGACCGTACGCGCGGCCAGTGGCGTCCCGCTCGCGGCCGACTATTTCCACGCCTATACGGTGGTGGGCCTGGTCGCGGCGGTCGGGGTGCTCTTCGTGGCCGTGGCCTTCGGGGCAGGGCGGCTGCTGCGGCCGGTGGTGCCGACGCCCGAGAAGCTGCTGACGTACGAGTGCGGCGTGGACCCCGTGGGCGAGAGCTGGGCACACACCCAGGTCCGCTACTACGTCTACGCTTTCTTGTATGTGATTTTCGCGGTGGATTCGATCTTCCTGTTCCCATGGGCGACGGTCTTCGCCGCGCCCGGTTTCGGCGCCGCCACCCTGGTGGAGATGTTCATCTTCCTCGGGTTCCTCGCCGTAGGTCTGCTGTACGCATGGAAGAAGGGCGTCCTGGAATGGACGTGACACCGACCCCCGCGCAGGCTCCCGTGGATCTCCCGGAGCCGCGCCGCCTCGGCCCGCTCGCCCGGCTGGCGCCCGAACCGATGAAGGTGGTCCTGAACTGGGGCCGCCGCTACAGCCTGTGGGTCTTCAACTTCGGGCTGGCCTGCTGCGCCATCGAGTTCATCGCCGCCTCGATGGCCCGCCACGACTTCATCCGGCTCGGCGTGATCCCCTTCGCGCCCGGACCGCGCCAGGCCGACCTGATGGTCGTCTCCGGCACCGTCACCGACAAGATGGCGCCCGCGGTCAAGCGGCTCTACGAGCAGATGCCGGAGCCGAAGTACGTGATCTCCTTCGGCGCCTGCTCGAACTGCGGCGGCCCCTACTGGGACTCGTACGCCGTGACCAAGGGCGTCGACCAGATCATCCCGGTCGATGTGTACGTCCCCGGCTGCCCGCCCCGGCCCGAGGCGCTGCTCCAGGGCATCCTCAAGCTCCAGGAGAAGATCGCCCGCGAGTCGCTGGGGGAGCGGTACGCGAAGGGCGGCCGCCCGTCCACGGCCGCGCTGCGCAGCGGTCTGGTCGCGCCCCCGGCCGCCGGGGAGGACACGCCATGACCGAGCCGACCGAGGCCGCTGAGCCTGTCGAGCCTGCTGAGCAGGCGGTGGGCTGGCTGCCGGGCCCCGCCCCCGAGCTGTTCGGCGCGGGCGCCACGGCCGAGGAGTCATACGGCCTGCTCACGGTCGACGTGCCCGCCGACGCCTGGATCGCGGCGCTGGAGACCGCCCGCGACACCCTCGGCTGCACCTACTTCGACTGGCTGAGCGCCGTGGACGAGCCCGGCGTGGGCTTCCGGGTGGCCGCGCACGTCGCCGCCCTCACCCCGGGCGCCGCCATACGCCGCCTGCTGGTCCGCACCACCGTGCCGCACGACGCGGCCACGCTGCCCACCGCCGTGGGCGTCTACGCGGGCGCGGCCTGGCACGAGCGCGAGACCCACGAGATGTTCGGGATCGGCTTCAGCGGCCACCCCGGCCTCGCGCCGCTGCTGCTGCCCGACAGCTTCGAGGGCCACCCGCTGCGCAAGGACTTCGTGCTGGCGGCCCGGGTCGCCAAGGCATGGCCGGGCGCGAAGGAGCCGGGGGAGTCCGACCACGGCGGCCCCAAGCGGCGCCAGATGCTTCCCCCGGGCGTGCCCGACCCCAACGAATGGGGCCCGCTCAAGGGCCAGCTCCCGCCCGCCCCGGCCCGCCCGGCCCGAGGCGCCCGCGCCGCGGGCGACCGCCCGGTGCGCCGCACGCGCACCGCGTCGGCCGGTTCGGCGTCCCAGTCCGAAGCGGCCGCCGAGCCGAAGACCACCGACGCTGCCCCGCCCGAGCGCCCGGCCCGCCGCACGCGCAGCGCGTCGGCGGGCTCGGCGAGCCAGCAGGCGGCGGCCGCCGAACCGACGGCGCCGGAGCCGACCCCGGCGCCCGAGGGCGACAGCGCGGCCAAGCCCGACGCCTCGGACGCGGCAACGACCGAGCGCCCGGCGCGGCGGCCGCGCTCGTCCGACGCCCCCTGGCACCACGCACGCCCGGCACAAGACGACGCGGAGCAGGGCGCCGCGGAACCGGGCGCCCCGGAGCAACCGGAAGCCGCGAAACCCGAAGCCGCGAAACCCGGCACCGCGAAACCGGAAGGCGACGAACCGGAAACCGGTGAACCCGGCAACGGCGAACCGCACGACGAGACGACCCGACCCGACGGCCCACCAGGAGGCACCGCGTGAACGACGTCCTCGACGTCGCGCTGCGACTGCTCGTCCTCCTCGTCGCGTTCCTGGTCCTCCCGCTGCTCGTCGGCCAGACCGAGCACAAGGTCATGGCCCATATGCAGGGCCGCCTCGGGCCGATGTACGCGGGCGGCTTCCACGGGTGGGCCCAGCTGGTCGCGGACGGCGTGAAGTTCGCGCAGAAGGAGGACGTCGTGCCGGCCGGGGCCGACCGGCGGATCTTCCAGCTCGCGCCCGCCGTCGCGCTGCTGCCGTATCTGCTGGTCCTGGTCGCGATCCCGGTCGGCCCCGGCAGCGGCGCGGTCGGGCAGGTCGTCGACGCGGGCATCTTCTTCGTGCTCGCCGTGATGGGCGTCGGCGTGCTGGGCTCGCTGATGGCGGGCTGGGCGTCGGCGAATAAGTTCTCCCTGCTCGGCGGGTTGCGGACGGCCGCCCAGCTCATGGCGTACGAGCTGCCGATGCTGCTCACCGCCGCGTCCGTGGCGATGGCCGCGGGCACGGTGTCGCTGCCCGGCATCCTCGACGCGTTCCAGTGGTGGTGGGTGCCGTGGCAGATCGTCGGCGGGCTGGTGTTCTTCACCGCCGGGCTGGCCGAGCTGCAACGGCCGCCGTTCGACGCCCCGGTGGCCGACTCCGAGATCATCTTCGGCGCGTACACCGAGTACACCGGGCTGCGCTTCGCGCTCTTCCTGCTCGCCGAGTACGCGGGCATCGTGATCCTCTGCGGTCTGACCACCGTCCTGTTCCTCGGCGGCTGGCACGGACCGTTCTCGGGCGACGTGGGCTGGCTGTGGACGCTGCTCAAGACGGCCGTCCTCGCCTTCGTCGTGATCTGGCTGCGGGTGAGCTATCCGCGGCTGCGCGAGGACCAGTTGCAGAAGCTCGCCTGGACCTGCCTCATTCCGCTCTCGCTGGCCCAGATCGCCCTCACCGGCGTCGT
This sequence comes from Streptomyces sp. NPDC021115, assembly GCF_044333065.1. Classification (NCBI taxonomy): domain Bacteria; kingdom Bacillati; phylum Actinomycetota; class Actinomycetes; order Kitasatosporales; family Streptomycetaceae; genus Streptomyces; species Streptomyces sp. NPDC021115. Next base: position 26,440 of record NZ_JBIRQF010000021.1, on the reverse strand, counting down.
CAAGGTGGTGATTTCCTGATGGGTATTCCCGGCTCCGGCCTGGCCAAGGGCCTGGCCGTCACCCTGCGCACGATGACCCGCAGGTCGCACACCGCGCAGTATCCGGACGCCCAGCCCGAACTGCCGCCCCGCACCCGTGGGGTGATCGGGCTGTTCGAGGAGAACTGCACGGTCTGCATGCTGTGCGCGCGCGAGTGCCCGGACTGGTGCATCTACATCGACTCGCACAAGGAGACGGTGCCCCCGGCGGCGCCGGGCGGGCGCGAGCGCAGCCGCAATGTGCTGGATCGGTTCGCCATCGACTTCGCCCTGTGCATGTACTGCGGTATCTGCATCGAGGTGTGTCCTTTCGACGCGCTGTTCTGGTCGCCGGAGTTCGAGTACGCGGAGGAGGACATCCGCGACCTCACCCATGAGCGGGACAAGCTCCGCGAATGGATGTGGACCGTGCCCGCGCCGCCCGCGCTCGACCCGGCCGCCGAGGAGCCGAAGGAGATCGCCGCCGCCCGCAAGGCCGCCGAGAAGGCCGCCGCGGCGGAGGCGGCCAAGGCCGCCGAGGCTTCCGAGGCCAACGGCAGCGATGCCGACGGGCAGAGCGGGGCCGCCTCGTGAGCACCGCGGTCCAGCTGGCCGCCACCGGCCACGGGTTCCTGTCGCCCACCGGCGTGGAGATCGCCTTCCTCCTGGTGGGCATCGCGACGTTCGGCGCGGCCGTCGTCACCGTCACCACCAAGCAACTGGTGCACGCCGCGCTGTGGCTGGTGGTGGCGCTCGGCGGGCTCGCCGTGGAGTATCTGCTGCTCACCGCGGAGTTCATCGCCTGGGTGCAGGTGCTGATCTACGTCGGCTCCGTCGTCGTCCTCCTCCTCTTCGGGCTGATGCTGACCAAGGCGCCCATCGGCCGCTCCCCGGACGCCGATTCGGGCAACCGCCCGGCCGCCCTCGCGGTGGCCGTCGCCGCCGCGGCCGCGCTGGTGTGGGTGGTCGTGGACGCCTTCCGGGCCACCTGGATCGAGCTGGACAAGGGCGTACAGGGCTCCACCGCGGTCTCCGGTGAGAGCCTGTTCCGCTACTGGGTGCTGCCGTTCGAGGCGCTGTCCGTGCTGCTGCTCGCCGCGCTCGTCGGCGCGATCGTGCTGTCCCGCAAGAAGGTTGAGGAGAAGCGCTGATGCACCTCGCCTACCCCGCCGTGCTCGCCGTCCTCCTCTTCTGCACCGGTCTGTACGGCGTGCTGGCCCGCCGCAACGCGATCCTGGTGCTGATGTCGGTCGAGCTGATGCTCAACGCCGTCAACCTCAACCTCGTCGCCTTCGACGTCTGGCTCCGCGACACCCTGCACGCGGGCCAGGCGCTCACCCTGTTCACCATCGCCATCGCCGCCGCCGAGATCGGCATCGGTCTCGCCATCGTCCTGCTCGTCTACCGCAACCGGGGCACCTCCGACGTCGACCGGCTCCGGGACCTGGCCGACCCCCCGCCGAGCGGTCAGGACCCCATGGACGACGGCGACGACAGCATGGCAGCCGCCACTGACAACGGCCCCGACACCGAGGGCGCCCGGAGGCAGACCGCGTGACGACCACGACCGCCGCCGTTCTCGTCCCGCTCCTGCCCTTCCTCGGTGCCGCCGCGGGACTCCTGCTGGGCCGTCGCGCCCCCGGCTTCGTACGCCCCCTCGCCATCCTGCCGACCCTCGCCGCGACCGTGCTCGCCGTGCTGGTCGCCGTACGGCAGGGCGGCGGCGAGGGCGCCGGGAAGGCGCCGCTGACGATCGCCACCCGGCTCGCCGACACCGGCTCGGTCCCGATCGACCTGGCGCTGCACATCGACGGGTTCGCCGCCCTGGTCGCGGTCCTCGTCGGCGTCGTCGCGTGCTGCGTGCAGATCTACTCGACCGGCTATCTGCGGGACGACCCCCGCTACCCGTCCTACGCCGCGCTCGTCTCCCTCTTCACCGCCGCGATGCTCCTCGTCGTCTACTCCGACGACCTGATCGTGCTGCTCGTCGGCTGGGAGATCATGGGCATCTGCTCGTACTTCCTGGTCGGCCACTACTGGGAGACCGCGGCCGCCCGGTCAGCCTCCCTGAAGGCGTTCCTGGTCACCAAGCTCGGCGACGTCCCGTTCCTGATCGGCATCTTCGCGCTCGCCGGGGACACCGGCACGTTCCGCATCAGTGAGATCTACGCCCGGCTCACCGCCAGCACCTCCGGCGTCCCGCTGGACCACCCCACCCTGATCGCGCTGCTGCTGCTGGCCGGGGTCGCGGGCAAGTCGGCCCAGTTCCCGCTGCACACCTGGCTGCCGGACGCGATGGCGGGCCCCACCCCGGTGTCCGCGCTGATCCACGCGGCCACCATGGTCGCCGCCGGTGTCTACTTCATCGCCCGGCTGCTGCCCGTCTTCGTCTCCTCCGCCGCCGCGCTCGCCGTCCTCGCCGCCATGGCGGCGGTCACCATGGTCGGCTCGGCGCTCGCCGCGCTCGCCCAGGACGACATCAAGCGCGTCCTCGCCTACTCGACCGTCGGCCAGCTCGGCTACATGACCGGCGCGCTGGCTGTCGACGACCGCGGCGCGGCCGTCTTCCACCTCATCGCCCACGGCGCGTTCAAGGCGCTGCTCTTCCTCGGCGCGGGCGTGATCATCCACGCGGCCGGGACGAACTCCCTCGCCGCCATGTCCCGCATGAGCGGCCTCGCCAAGCGCATCCCCGACGCCTACTGGACGGTCACGGTCGCGCTGCTCGCGCTCGCCGCCATCCCGCCGTTCGCGGGCTTCTTCTCCAAGGAAGCCGTCCTCGGCGCCGCCGAGCACGCCGCCACCGGCCACACCTCCGCCGTGCCCACCGGCGTCGGCTGGACCGTGCTCGTGGCCGGGCTGCTCACCGCGCTGCTCACCGCCGCGTACGCCGGTCGGCTGTGGCTGCTCGCCTTCCGCGGCAAGGGCGAACAGGCCCCCGACCACGGCAGGCAGCCGGCCGCCCTCAACATCGTCCTGTGGGTGCTCTTCGTCCCCACGCTCGCCCTCGGGCTGTCCTACGGCACCCTCCCCGACTGGTTCGACGGCGAGACCCTCACCCCGACCCTCACCACCTCCGTGCTCGGCACCGGCGCCGCCCTCGTCGGCGTCCTCGTCATGTACGCCGCGTGGCGGCACACCTCGGCCCGGGCCGCCCGCGTACCGCTCGGTGCCGTGGCCGCCCACCCCGACGCCGCCGACGCGGTCTCCGAGGTCGAGGCCATCGCCACCCACGAGGCCGCGTACGGCTCCATCGCCGGGGCCACCGACCCCGCCGACCCCGGCCGCCTCCTCCTCGGCCCCCTCCACCGCCACGCGGCAGTCGGCTTCCACCTGGATGCCGTCTACCACGCCCTGTTCGTCCGCCCCGTGCGCGCCGCCGCCACCCTCGTCCGCTTCCTCGACCGTGAGGTCGTGGAGGCTTACGTACGCGGCGCGGCCGGTACCCCCCGGCTGCTCGGCGCGGCCGTCCGCCGCGCCCAGACGGGCAACGTGCAGACCTATCTCGGCGTGCTGCTCGCGGGCTCCCTCGTCCTGGCCGTGGCCGCCGTCCTCGTCGCAGCGGGAGCCTGACCCGTGAACCACACCGTCCTGCAATACCTCCTCGCGGCCGTCGTCGTGCTCCCCCTGCTCGGCTCCGTCGCCGCCCTGCTCCCCGCCCCGCCCGGCTTCAAGGGCCGCGACCCGGAGCAGGCCGTGCTGCGCCACGGCGTCACCGTCACCGGCGCCGTGCTCGCCGCCGCCATCGCGCTCGCCGCGGGCTTCGACCACGGCCGCCCGGGCACGATGCAGGCCCAGACCGACATCAGCTGGATCCCGGCGCTGGACATCCGTGTCCACCTCGGCGTGGACGGCGTCTCGCTGCCGCTGCTCGTCCTGACCGCGCTGCTGACGTTCCTCTGCGCGCTCTACTCGTACAAGAACATGCCCGCCGGAGGCTCCGCCCCCTCGTCAAAGGGTTTTGTCTCGCTGCTGCTCCTCCTTGAGTGCGGCACGCTGGCCAGCTTCGCGGTCCTCGACCTGGTGCTGTTCTTCCTGGCGTTCGAGATGACGCTCATCCCGATGTACTTCCTCATCAACCGGTGGGGAGGCGCCGGACGGGAGCGCGCCGCCTGGCGGTTCATCCTCTACACGCTGCTCGGCTCCGTCGTCATGCTGCTCGGCCTCCTCCTCATCGGGGTCAAGGGCGGCACCTTCGACATGGTGGCACTCGCCACCGACAATGGGGCCGCGCTCAGCCACACCAGCCAGCTCATCGCGGCCCTCGCCATCATCGTCGGACTCGCCGTCAAGGCCCCGATGTGGCCGCTGCACAGCTGGCTGCCGGACGCCCACACCGCCGCGCCCACCGTCGGCTCGGTCCTCCTCGCGGGCGTCCTGCTCAAGATGGGCACGTACGGACTGGTCCGCATCGTGCTGCCGATGGTCCCCGAGGGCGCCCACACCTTCGCGCCCTACCTGGCCGCGTTCGCCGTCGTCGGCATCATCTACGGATCGCTCGCCTGCCTGGCGCTGGCCCGCTCCGGCGCGGGCGGCGACCTCAAGCGGCTCATCGCCTACTCCTCCGTCGGCCACATGGGCTTCGTCCTGCTGGGCATCGCCACCCTCACCCCCACCGGCGTGAACGGCGCGCTGTTCGCCAACATCGCCCACGGCCTCATCACCGGCCTGCTCTTCTTCCTGGTCGGCGCCCTCAAGGACCGCTCCGGCACCACCGACCTCGACCAGCTCTCGGGCGCCAGCGGCGCGGCCCTCTACGGCCGGGCGCCCCGCCTCGGCGGGCTGCTCGCCTTCGGTGCCGTCGCCTCCCTGGGGCTGCCAGGACTCGCCGGATTCTGGGGCGAGATGCTCGCCATGTTCGGCGCCTTCGAACCCGCCGACGGGCTCAGCCGCCCGGCCTACCTCACCTATATGGCGCTCGCCGGGTTCGGCACCCTGCTCACCGCCGCCTACATGCTCATCGTCGTACGGCGCGTCTGCATGGGCGACCACCCCGTGGAACCCGGGGCCGAACACGGCGCCGCCCGGCCCGCCCTGGCCGATGTCCACGGCTACGAATTCGCCGCCTGGAGCCCCCTGGTGGCCCTCACCGTCCTCGCCGGACTGTGGCCAGCGGCCCTCCTCGGCCTCACCGACCCGGCCGTGCAGCAGATCCTCGCGGGAGGCAACTGATGACACCGCTCGCCTCTGGTCTCGCCGCGGGCCTCGTCCAGTCCGTCGACTGGCCCGCCGTCGCCCCGCCCACCATCGCCGCCGTGGCCGGGCTCGCCGTCCTCGTCGCCGACCTCTTCCTGCCCGAGCGCAGGAAGCCGCTGCTGGGCTGGCTGGCCATCGCGGGCCTCGTCCTCGCCGGACTCAGCCTGCTGCCGCTGCTCCACGACGACCGCTCCACCTTCTGCGTCGGCTCCGGCTCCGCCGCCGTGTGCAGCTACACGGCCGACTCCTTCACCCTCGTCATCCAGCTGCTGGTGTTCGGCGGGGCGCTGCTCACCGCGCTGCTGTCCATCAGCGGCATCCAGGATCTGCGGCTCCCCGCGGGCGAGTTCTGGTTCCTGCTGCTGTCGTCCGCCTCCGGCGCGGCCCTGCTGCCCGCCTCCCGGGACCTCGCGACCCTCGTCGTCGCCCTGGAGGTGGCCTCCCTCCCCGCCTTCGCACTCGTCGGACTCCGCCGGGAGAGCCGGCTCTCCTCCGAGGCCGCGCTGAAGTTCTTCCTCTCCTCGGTCACCGCGACCGCCGTCATGCTGCTCGGCGTCAGCTTCGTCTACGCCGCCACCGGCAGCCTGCACCTGACGCAGATCGCCGACGGCCTCGCCCACGTCGACCCGCGGCTCGACACGCTCGCCCGGACGGGCGCCGTCCTCACCCTGGTCGGCTTCGCCTTCAAGACCGCCGCCGTGCCCTTCCACTTCTGGGTCCCGGACACCTACGTCGGCGCGCCCATCCCGGTGGCCGCCTATCTCTCCGTCGTCGGCAAGGCGGTCGGCTTCTCCGGCCTCATCCTGGTGACCCTCCTCGCCTTCCCGCCCTACGACGACGTGTGGGGCCCGGCCATCGCCGTCCTCGCCGCCCTCACCATGACCGCGGGCAACGTCGCCGCCCTGCGCCAGCGCCCCGAGCGCGCGCACAGCGCCGTACGCCTGTTGGCCTGGTCCTCCGTCGGCCAGGCGGGCTACCTGCTGGTCCCCATCGCGGCCGCCGGATACGCGGGTACGGCCGACGACGCGGTCCACGCCATCGGCTCGACCGTCGCGTACGCCCTCATGTACGCGGCCGTGAACCTCGGCGCCTTCGCGGTCGTCGCCCTCGTCGCCCGTACGCACCCCACCGGCCGCATCACCGACTACCGCGGCCTGTACGCCACCCGCCCGGCCGCCGCCCTCGCGCTCGGCTTCTTCCTGCTGTGCCTGGCCGGACTGCCGCCGGGCGTCATCGGTCTCTTCGCCAAGGTGACCGTCTTCTCCACGGCCGTCCACGCGGGGCTCGGCTGGCTGGCCGTCGTGATGGCGGTGAACGTGGTGATCGCCCTCTACTACTACCTCCAGTGGACGACGGTCCTCTTCCGCGCACCGGCCGCGGCCCCCGAGGCCGAGGGCACCGCCGTCACCCCGGTGGCGTCCACCGCCCCCCTGACGGCCGCCATCGGACTCGCCGCCGTCCTCGGCATCGCCCTGTCCGGCGCCCCCCAGCTCGTCCTCCGATTCGCCTCGGGCGCCCTGCTGTAGAGCCGCCCAAGGTGCACAAAGTGCACAAGGGAACTAGTGCCCCCGAGCTGGCGTTGACCAGTTCAGGAGGTTCCACTGAAAGGTGGAGACACCAGTCAAGGGGTTCCCCTGGGCATCATTGGGAGGGCGTACAGTGCACCGCCGGCACAATGGGCTGAAGACCGCCGTACTCCTCGGGGGACTGTCGGCGCTCATCATCGTCATCGGCAGCTTCTTCGGCCGCATGGGGCTGATCATCGCGGTCTTCGTCGCCCTCGGGACGAACGCGTACGCCTACTGGAACAGCGACAAGCTCGCCCTGCGGGCCATGCGGGCGCGTCCCGTCAGCGAGTTCGAGGCGCCGGGGCTCTACCGGATGGTGCGCGAGCTGTCGACGGCCGCCCGCCAGCCCATGCCGCGGCTCTACATCTCCCCGACCGAGGCCCCCAACGCCTTCGCGACCGGCCGCAACCCCCGCAAGGCGGCCGTCTGCTGCACCGACGGCATCCTGCGGCTGCTCGACGAGCGCGAGCTGCGCGGGGTCATCGGCCATGAGCTGAGCCATGTCTACAACCGCGACATCCTCATCTCCTCCATCGCCGGGGCGCTCGCCAGCGTGGTGGTGTTCCTGGTGAACTTCGCCTGGCTGATCCCCGTCGGCCGGTCCGACGACGACGAGGGCCCCGGATTCATCGGCATGCTGCTGATCATGTTCCTCGGCCCGCTGGCCGCCGCCATCATCCAGCTCGCCGTCAGCCGCTCCCGCGAGTACGAGGCGGACGCGTCCGGCGCGCAGCTCACCGGTGATCCGTTGGCCCTGGCCAGCGCCCTGCGTAAGCTCGAAGCAGGGGCACAAGCGCTTCCGCTGCCCCCGGAGCCCCGGCTGGAGACCGCCAGCCATATGATGATCACCAACCCGTTCGGGGCGGGTGGCGGCATGTCCAAGCTGTTCTCCACGCACCCGCCCATGCGGGAGCGCATCGCACGACTAGAAAAGATGGCGGGGGACCATCGATGAAGACAATTCTCAATCTGATCTGGCTCGTACTCAGCGGGTTCTGGATGGCGTGCGGCTATGTGCTCGCCGGTCTGCTGCTGTGCATCACCATCATCGGCATCCCGTTCGGGATCGCCTCGTTCCGCATCGCCGGGTACGCGCTGTGGCCCTTCGGCCGCATGGCCGTCCCCCGCCGCGACGCCGGTGCCGCCTCCTGCGTGGGCAACGTGCTGTGGCTCGTCCTCGCGGGCTGGTGGCTGGCCCTCGGCCACATCGTCACTGGTGTCCTGCTGTGCGTGACGATCATCGGCATCCCGCTGGGCATCGCCAACTTCAAGCTGATCCCGATCTCCCTGACCCCCCTCGGCCACGACATCGTCCCCACGGACCAGCCCTTCACCGGACGCTGAGCCGGTCCGTCCGGTTCAGCTCGCCCGCGCGGTGTGCCTCGCGAGGTCCAGGAGTGCGGGCGGAGCGTCCGGTTGGTGCGCCACGACCAGCAGCGTGGTGCGCAGCCGGTCGCGGCTGCGCTCGGAGGTGACCGTCTCCAGCAGGGTGTTGATCGAGGCCAGCGTCGCCTCGCACTCACGCCACGCGCGGGTGGCCGCGTACGCCGACAGCAGGGCGACGCTGTAGTAGAGCGCCCCCCGGCCGCCCGGGAAGTCCGCCGAGGCCAGTTCGAGCGCGCGCTGCATCTTGGGGATCGCGGCCCTGGCCTCACCGGCGGCAAGGAGCGCCTCGCCCTCGTGGCCGGTGAGCTCGCTGTCGTTCACCCACCACGCCCACGCCGGGTCCCGGGGGCTGATCGAGTCCTCAAGACCGGCCCTGGCGCCCCTCAGCTCGGCCAGCGCCCGCCGGTGGTCGCCCACTTGGGCGAGCGCCCTGCCCCGGCGTACGCGTGCGAGCAGCGTGATGCGAGGCGGGACGCGGAGCCCCGTCAGCAACTCGTCCGCGATCCGTAGCGCCTCGCCCGCCCGGCCGGTCTGTACGTCGTGCATCGCGAGCATGTCCAGGGCGAACCACTCCATGGTCCTGTCCCCGGCCTGCCGGGCGAGCAGATGGGACTCCAGGAACGCCGTCCGCGAGGCGTCCCACTGCCGGGAGTCGAACAGCAGCCAGCCCGCGATCTCGGCAAGCTCGGCGACAGCCGACAGGTACCCGGCCCGCGCCCGGTCGGGAACGGCGCCCCGGTCCAGCTTCCGCTGCTCCGCCCGCCAGACCCGCACGGCGGCCGGTGCCACCGCCGTACCGCCGTACCGGTTGTCGTGCGCCAGCAGGTGGGCGACGGAGGCACGCATGTGCGCGATGTCTCCGTCGACGCCGGTGGGCCGCTCGGCGCCCGGCTCCGGCTGGCGCACCTCGGGCACTCTGAGCGAGACCAGCGCTCCGTCCGCCTCCAGCAGGCCGTCCAGGGCCGCTGCCAGCGCCTCCGAGGGCTGCTGTCTGCCGTTGATCACTCGCGAGACGTAGGCGGGGTCGTAATTGAGCGCACGGGCGGTGGCGCGCAGGGACATGCCCCGCTCGGCGAGCAGAGCACGAACGCGCGATCCGAAATCGCCCATGGCGGGACCCCCTGCGTGGACCGTTGACTCCTCAGCGTAGTCAACGTCCGTCAACTCCCGCAGGTACGGGCCCGCCCTCAAGGATGGCCGCAACAGCACCAACGAGAGGGAAGAAGCACGATGGACGGCCTGCGCCTACTGCCCTGGACCACCCCGGACGGCAAGCCCTGCTACCTCTCCTCCGGCGACGCCGACAGCCGGATGAACCGGCGGGCGGACGAGGTCGAGGCCGTGCAGCTGCACATGGGCACCGAACTGCTGGCCCACGCCCGCGCCCTGCTGGGCGACCGCAGGGCGCACGCCGGGGAGCTGCGCTACCTGGCGCACCGGCTGACCGAGGCCCTCCGCGACGCCCTGCGGATCGCCGAGAGCCGGGGCGAGCGGCTGGCGGCGGCTGCCGCCGCCGGGGAGGGGGCCGCCGCACGCGAACGCCGGGGCCCGCAAGGCCCCGGCGTGCCGTGAAGCGGCCGCGAACCACCTACCGGTAGTTGACGAACTGGATCGCGAAGTCCAGGTCCTTCCCCTTCAGCAGCGCGATCACGGACTGGAGGTCGTCCCGGCTCTTCGAGGTGACCCGCAGCTCCTCGCCCTGCACCTGCGCCTTGACGCCCTTCGGGCCCTCATCGCGGATGATCTTGGCGACCTTCTTCGCGTTGTCCTGGGAGATGCCCTCCTGGAGCGACGCGAAGATCTTGTACTCCTTGCCGGACGCCTGCGGCTCACCCGCGTCCAGCGCCTTCAGCGAGATCCCGCGCTTGACCAGCTTGGACTGGAAGACGTCGAGGATCGCCTTCACCCGCTCCTCGGAGTTCGCGCGCATCTCGATCCGCTCGCCCGACCAGTCGATCGAGGCCCCGACGTTCTTGAAGTCGTAGCGCTGGGAGATCTCGCGGCTCGCCTGGTTGAGCGCGTTGTCGACCTCCTGCCGCTCGACCTTCGAGACGATGTCGAAACTGGAGTCGGCCATCTTGAGTTGGCTCCTCGTACGTAGATCCGTCAGTGGCACGGCCCAGCGGACCGTAGGCGCCAGCCTAGCCATCCCGGCCATGATCCAGAGGCGATCAACCGGGTGGCGGACCACCCCCCGGCATCAGGTATTGTTTACGTCGTTGCCAGGGAGCAGCACCGCGAAAGCGGGGCAGGACACCTGGCCACATCCCAGGCGGTGTGCCCGAGTGGCCAATGGGAGCGGACTGTAAATCCGTCGGCTTAGCCTACCCAGGTTCGAATCCTGGCGCCGCCACGCTGGGAAAACGGCCCCCGAGCCGCGGAAACGCGGCCGGGGGCCGTTGTCATTACGCTGAAAACGTGCCCAGGTACGAGCAGATCGCCGACGCGCGGCTGGCCGCCGGGACGCCGCGCTGTCGCGTCCGGCGGAGCAGCGACCGGCACCAGTGGGAGAAGGACCGGGTGCGCAAGCCCCGGGCCGAGCGGCTGAGGACCGGGGCCACGGAGTACGACACCGGGCTCGAGGTGACCGATCTCGCCTTCCGCGCCGCGTACCGCGAGGCGACGGCGGACGAGGGCCTGGCGGCGGCCTTCGGGGTGCCGGTGGGGACGCGGCTGCTGGAGCGGATGTACCGCACCAACTGCCGGGCGGAGGACGCCCCCTTCGCGCTGGTGCACTCGTATCTCGTCCACGACATGGTGGCCGCGAACCCCGAGCTGCTCGACGCCGCCAACGAGCCCTGGCCCGGGGGCACCCAGAGCCAGCTCGCCACGCTCGGCATCGAGCTGGACCGTATCGAGGAGCGCGTCACGGCCCGCCCGCCGACGGCGGAGGAAGTCCGGGAACTCGGCCTGGGGGAGGGCGTAGCGCTGATCCTCCTGCGGAAGGTCTGCACCGACACGACAGGCCGGGTCGTCGAGGTCTCGGACGTGAGACTGCCAGGTGACCGAACGGAGCTCGTCTTCACGACGCCCCTGACAAGGTGGTGACATGCCGAACACCATCACGGTCATCACCGCGGTCCACGCTCCGGCCGCCGGTCATCTGCCGGACGCGTACGCGTCGTTGTGCGAGCAGGAGCTGCCGGACGGCTGGGAGTGGCAGTGGGTCGTCCAGGAGGACGGCGAGACCGACGCCGTACGCCCCTACGTCCCCCACGACGACCGGATCAGCTTCGGCCAGGGCCGGGCCGGGCGGGCGGCCATGGCCCGCACGATGGGGCTCTCCCGGGCCGAGGGCGCCTACGTGAAGGTGCTGGACGCCGACGACATGCTGACCCCCGGCGCCCTCGCCCGCGACCTGCGCGCGCTGACCGGCAACCCCGGCCTCGGCTGGGCCACCTCGCGGGCCCTGGACCTGCTGCCCGACGGCTCGACCGTCGGCTTCGAGGGCGACCCGCCGCAGGGCCCGCTCGCGCGCGGCGCCGTCCTCGGCCACTGGAAGGCCCACGACTACCGCGCCCAGGTCCACCCGGCGACCCTGTGCGTCCGCCGCGACCTGCTGCTGGCCCTCGGCGGCTGGATGGCCCTGCCCGCCTCCGAGGACACCGGCCTGCTGCTGGCCCTCAGCGCGGTCAGCCGCGGCTGGTTCACCGCCGAGACGGGCCTCCTCTACCGCAAATGGCCGGGCCAGGTCACCAGCCACGCGTCCCACGCGGACGCGACCGAGCGCGAGGCCCGCTTCGCGGTCGTCGAGGCCCGCGCCCGCGTGCTGGCGGCGATGGACGGCTGGCGGTACGAGGCGGGATGACGCCCGCGGCGGTCAGGGCAGGGTCTCGGCGTCGACCCGGGAGAAGACCAGGTCGCTCTCGGCCGTGACCGGGCCCCGCCAGCGGGTCGGGACCTCGGGGGCGCGGCGCAGGGCGGGTGGGTAGCTGGTGGCGGCGTAGTCGTTGGCCAGGTGGTAGGTGTGGAAGCCGTGGGACGTCAGGGCTGCCAGCAGCTCCTCGACGGATTCGCCCAGGTCGGCCATGCGGTCCGGGGTGACCTCGATGGTCAGCTCGGCGTCGGGGCGAAGACGGTCGAGCAGGGGGAGGAGGCCGCGGACCACGCCGCCTTCCGCGCCTTCGACGTCGATCTTGATGACCCGGGCCCGGGCGATCTCGTCGTCGGTGAGGAGGTCGGGCAGGGGTCGGGCCGCGATGTCGAAGGTGGACTCGGCGGGGCCGTCGTAGGGGACGATGCTGTTCGCGCCCATGTTGCGGGAGCTGGCGAGGACGAAGGTCAGCAGCTCGTCGCGGTCGGAGACGGCGGCGTTGAGCGCGCGGATGTTGGTGCCGGCGTTGCGCCGGGCGTGGCGCAGGAGCAGCTGGTGGAACCTCGGGGACGCCTCGACCGCGACCACCGCCCCGCCGGGGCCGACGAGGCGTGAGGCGAGGACGCTGTAGTAGCCGATGTTGGCGCCGACGTCCACGAAGACGTCGCCGGGCCGCAGCCTGCGCTGGAGCCAGCGCGTCATATGGGGTTCCCAGACGCCGAAGAGGTACAGGTACCGCTGGATGAGGTCCTGGGTGTCGACGGCGAAGGTGGCGCCGAAGCGGGTGCGGGCCAGGCGGTGCAGGGGGCGGTCGCGGAGGGCGGCGTTCAGGCGCCGCTCGATCAGGGTCCGCTTTCCGGCGCTCCAGGGCGCGTGGCGGACGTACGCGCGGCCGAGGTCCAGGGCGGCCTGGTCGAGCCACGGGATCACGGGAGACACGGGAGACCTCCGGCTTCGCGGCGGGCGGTGCGGGCCGCCGGTGCGCAGGCAAACGCCCGATCGCTGGCGACGGGGGATGCACCAGCGATCGGGCTGTTCCCCAGCGTAACGCGACTCCGCGCGTCAGGGTGCCGACTGGTCGGAATGAACGCGGAGTTGTGATCGTGATCACTCACCGAGGGCCCCCTTTCTCAGCGCCCGCACGGGGGCTCGTACGACATGCGGGGCAGATATTCGTGCCACTTCTCCGGCGTCAGTACCTCCCGCGTCATGGAGCAGACGCGGTGGATGGCCTTGTCGACGTCCAGGTCCCACAGCCGGACCGTATCGGCACCGGTCGACACCCCGAGCATGTGACTCTTGGGGCTGAACGACAGGAAGTTGCCGGTCTTGGCGTTGGGGCTCATCGACTGGCCGATGGCTTCGGCCCTGGACGGCACGGAGATGTCCCAGAGCCGGACCGCGTTGTCGTTGCCGCCGCTGGCCAGCGTGTGGCCGTCCCGGCTGAGGGTGAGCGAGACGATGGAGTCGGTGTGGCCGGTGAGCGGGCGGCCCAGCCGGGTCGCCCGGCGGGGATCGCTGACGTTCCAGAGCCGGACCGTGTTGTCGTCGCTGCCGCTGGCCAGGGTGCGGCCGTCCGGGCTGTAGGCGAGCGCGTTGACGGGGCCGAGGTGGCCCGTGAGCGGGCGGCCCAGCGGTACGGCGTGCCGCGGGTCGGTGACCTTCCACAGCCGGAGGGTGTTGTCCGCGCTGCCGCTGGCGAGGGTGTGGCCGTCCGGGCTGAAGAGGAGCGCGTTGACGTAGCCCTTGTGGCCGGTGAGCGGCGCGCCGAGCGGACGGACGTGGGACGGGTCGCTGACGTCCCACAGCCGGATCGTGCGGTCGTCGTACACGGTGGCCAGGGTGCGTCCGTCCGGGCTGAAGGCCAGCGCGCCCGCGAACCGTGTCCGCAGGTCGAAGGACGGCCCGAAGGGGACGGGGTGGGCCGGATCGCTGACGTTCCACAGCCGCACCGCGGCGCTCCCGGTCATCACTGCGAAGATGCGGCCGTCAGGGGAGAACGTCGGCTCCCGCGGCGAGCCCTTCCCCGGCCTGAACGGCTTGCCCATCGGCACCGGCCGCCCCGGCTTCGCCACGTTCCACATCCGGATCTTCTCGTCGCGCGCCGCCGTGGCGAGCACCCGCCCGTCCGGGCGGAAGGCGCCGACCCGGCCGATCATGTCCGATGTCGGGATCGACCACAGGCGGACCGTGTTGTCGCCGGTCCCGGTGGCCAGCGTCCGGCCGTCGGGGCTGAAGCCGAGGGCGTACATCTCGCCGCTGCTCCCGGCCAGCGGCTCGCCGACCTGCGACGGATACGCCGGATCCTCGACGTTCCACAGGCTCGCCGTGCTGTCCTGGCTGGCGGCGGCGAGCATGGTGCCGTCCGGGCTGAACGCCACGGACCAGACGGGGCCGGTGTGGCCGGTGAGCGGCGGGCCCAGCGGCTCCGCGTGCCGCCGGTCGCCGACGTCCCACAGCCGGACGGTGTTGTCGGCGGCGCCGCTGGCGAGGGTGCGGCCGTCGGGGCTGAACGCCACGGAGTGCACCAGGTCCGTATGGCCGGTCAGCGCCTTGCCGATGCGCTTCGGACGGCGCGGATCGGCCATGTTCCACAGCCTGATCATGCCGTCGTCGCCCCCGCCCGCCAGGGTGCGGCCGTCGGGGCTGAACGCGATGGAGCGCACGGCGGCGGTGGAGCCGGTCAGCGCGCCGAGCGGCTTCGGCCGCCGCCGGTCGCGCATGTTCCACAGCCGCACCCTGCGGTTGTCGGTGGCGGCGGCCAGGGTCTTCCCGTCCGGGCTGAAGGCGATCAGGTAGATCGTGCCGTCGTGGCCGGACAGGGGCGCGCCGAGCGACCGCGGATGCGCGGGATCGGTCACGTCCCACAGCCGGACCGTGCCGTCGTCCCCGGCGCTGGCGAGGGTGCGGCCGTCCGGGCTGAAGACCGCGCTGCTCACCCAGCTGGTGTGGCCGGTGAGCGGCTTGCCCAGGGGTTTGGGGCGCGTCGGGTCGCTGGTGTCCCAGAGCCGTACGGTCCGGTCGTAGGCGGCGGTGGCCAGGGTCTTGCCGTCCGGGCTGAACGAGGTGAGGTAGACGGCGCCGGTGTGGCCGAGCAGCGGGGTGGCCAGCGGCGCGTTCACGATGGAGATCAGCCGGTTCTTGGTGGCCTGGTCGTCAGGGCGCAGCCGGTGTGCCACCAGGGCGAGCTGGGCGGACAGCGACGGATCGCGGTACTCGAAGCGGTCGGCCTCGGTGACCACCTGCTCGAACACCGCGTCGTCCCGCTGCTGCCACGCGATCACCGCCGCGCCGACCGCCACCATCGCCAGCGCGACCAGGGCCGCCACCGCGCCCCGGCTGAGCCAGATGACGCGTCTGCGCAGCCGCACCGAGGCGGCCAGGAACTCCACCGCGCTGCGGGTCAGCAGGGTGTCCCCGGCGGACTTCGCCCAGGTGTGGGCCTGCTCGAGACGGGAGCCCCGGTAGAGCAGGGACGGGTCGCGGTTCATGCCCTCCCAGGCCCGGCCGTCCTCCTCCAGTCGCTGGCGCAGCAGATGGTCGTTGCGGCCCTCGTCGATCCAGTCGCGCAGCCGGGGCCAGGCGTGCAGCAGCGCCTCGTGGGTGATCTCCACGGTCTCCGCGTCGAGGGTCACCAGGCGGGCGCGGACCAGCGCTTCGAGGGATTCCTCGGTCTTGCCGGGCTCCGTCGACTCCTCCGCCAGCTGCCGCCGCGTCCCCCGTCTGCGGGTGGCCTGGGTGTCCTCGCCGAGCCTCACCAGCCGCAGGAGCAGCAGCCGCGCGGCGGTGCGCGCCGCGGGGTCGAGGCCGGTCCAGGCCCGTTCGGCCGTCGCGGCCACCGCGCCCTGGATGCCGCCCGCCGCGCGGTAGCCGGCCAGGGTCAGCCGTCCCGCCTTGCGGCGCTGCCAGGTGACGAGCAGGGCGTGGGAGAGGAGCGGCAGTACGCCCGCGTCATGGGTGCCGCGGGGGCTGTCGGCGCTCACCTCCCGGACGATCAGTTCCGCGAGGCCCGGTTCGAGTTCGAGCCCCACGGCCTTGGCCGGGCCGGTCACCGCCTCGCGCAGCTCGGCGACGGTCAGCGGGCCGAGCACCATGTGGCGGTGCTGGAGCGCGTCGGCCAGTTCGGGGTAGGCCAGGCACTGCTCGTAGAAGTCGGCGCGTATGCCGAGGACGACGAGGACGGGCGCCGGTTCACCGGAGGCGGCGGCCGAGCACGCGGCGTGCAGCAGCTGGATGAACGTGCGCCGGTCCGCCTCGTCGGTGCCGAGGGTGAACGCCTCCTCGAACTGGTCCACGATGAGGACCGGCCGGGCCGCCGAGGTCTCCGCCCAGGCCGCGACGGCCTCCCGCACCGCGCGCGCGAAGCCCGGCGTACCGGGCTTCTTGGGGAGGGCGTCCGTGAGCCCGGGTATCCGGCGGGTCAGTTCCGCGAGCGGATCGCCGCCCGGCGCGAGCTGGAGCACCTCCCGCTCCCGGCCGTCCCCGTCGCCCAGCGCGCCGTTCTCCAGCGCGGGCACCAGTCCGGCGTTCAGCAGGGAGGACTTGCCCGCGCCCGAGGCGCCCACGAGCATGACCAGGCCGCCCGTCTTCTCCGCCCCGCGCAGCTGGGCGACGAGCGCTTCGGTGCTCCGCTCCCGGCCGAAGAACCACCGGGCGTCCTGCTGCCGGTACGCGGCGAGCCCCCGGTAGGGGCACACCGCGCCGGGGACGGCCGGGGCGTCGGCCGGGGGCCGCTCCTCCTCGTCCGCGGCCGCCGGGGGGCGCATCCCGACCGGGTCGGCCACCGCGCGCTCCCAGAGGCGCTGCCACTGGGCCATGTCGTACAGGCCGGTGGACACCGGTGCGGGGCGCTGCCGACGGGCGTCGGGGATCAGTACGTGCAGCACCGCGGCGAGGGCCGCGAACTGGGCGGGTACATTCTTGGCCCGCCGCCAGTCGCTGATCCGCTGAGCGGACACCCGTACGGGGCGCCCCCGCTCGTCGACCCGCTGAAGCCGGACGACGGCCTCGCTGACGCTCTTGAGGGGAGGATTGCCGGCCTCCCGGTAGAGCAGCGCGAGACGTTCCGCGAAGGCCGTGCGTACCCCTGAGTCGGAACTCAAGGTCTCCACTCCTTACTTCCCCCGCGCCTGGACATCCGGACCGGAAAACTCACTTTATACGGATGACCTGCGACGAAGGCCGCGGCCCGGGACCGGAACCTCCTCGGCGGAACATGCAGCTGGCAGGATCACAGCCCAGTACCGCAGCGCCCTTCCGCGGATCCGCACCCGTACGGGGGGGTGCGGATCGGCACCGCTCCACCGTTCGGCACCGGTCCCCGCGTGGGGAGGGACCGGCGCCGAACGCCGTGGGGCGCGAAGGCGGCACGGGCGCGGAGCACGGACGGCCGACAGGCGAACTGACTGTTGATCAGACATGTACCGATCCCACGACCGTCGCCGCCGTGAGGCAAGGGGTCGGCCCGCTATCCCGCCATGATGGCCGAAAGAGGCCCCTGGTCACTTCCTGTCGAAGTCCAGCTCCAGCATCCGGATCGCGTTGCCGCGCAGGATCTTGTACGTGGTCTCCGGCGACAGCCCGGCGACGTGCTCGGCCGCGATCCGCTTGGTGTGCGGCCAGGTGGAGTCCACGTGCGGGTAGTCGGTCTCGAACGTCGCGTTGTCCACCCCGACCGTGTCGAGCGAGGCGACGCCGTGCCGGTCGCGGAAGAAGCAGCAGTAGATCTGCCGGTAGTAGTACGTGGACGGCGGCTCGGGGATCAGGTCCCGCACCCCGCCCCACGCCCGGTGCTCCTCCCAGACGTCGTCCGCGCGCTCCAGGGCGTACGGGATCCAGCCCATCTGGCCCTCGGCGTACGCGAGCTTCAGCCGCGGGAACTTCACCAGGACGCCGCTGAAGAGGAAGTCCATCATCGACGCCATGGCGTTGTTGAAGCTCAGCGCGGCCTGCACGGCGGGCGGGGCGTCCGGGGAGGCGGCGGGCATCTGCGAGGACGAGCCGATGTGCATGCACACGACCGTGCCCGTCGCCTCGCACTCGGCGAAGAACGGGTCCCAGTAGCCGCTGTGGATGCTGGGCAGCCCGAGGTACGTGGGGATCTCGCTGAACGTCACGGCGCGCACGCCCCGCGCCGCGTTCCGGCGGATCTCCGCCACGGCCAGCTCGACGTCCCACAGCGGGATCAGGCACAGCGGGATCAGCCGCCCGCCGCTGTCCCCGCACCACTCCTCGACCATCCAGTCGTTGTACGCCCGCACGCAGGCCAGCCCGACCTCCTTGTCGCCGGCCTCGGCGAACGTCTGGCCGCAGAAGCGGGGGAAGGTCGGGAAGCACAGCGACGCCTCGACATGGTTCATCTCCATGTCCGCGATCCGCGCCTTGGGGTCCCAGCACCCGCGGCGCATCTGCTCGCGGGTGATGCCCTCCAGGGTCATCTCGTCCCGGGAGAAACCGACGGCCGCGATGATCCGCTTGTACGGGAACAGCCCGCCCTCGTACTCCCACCAGTCCGTGAGCTGACCGTCCGGGTCGGTCGTGATGCGGTACTTGCCGCCGACGTACGCCAGTTCCCCGATCCCGGCCGTCAGTGGCTTCGGGCCGCGGTCCCGGTACTTGGCCGGAAGCCAGGTCTCGAAGAGATGGGCGGGCTCGATCACGTGGTCGTCCACGCTGATGACCATGGGCAGCTCGGTCGCGCCGGTCGTCTCGCCCGTCATGGCGTCATCTCCCATGTAATCTGACGGTCCGTCAGATGTAGGGTAGAGGTGACTGCCTCAGGCAACAAGAAGCGGGCCGTGCCCGTTTCCACGGGGCCACCCGGGGCAAACGCCGCACAGCGGCGGGGGCCGGACATCAGGAGGCACAGGGTGAACGCATCGTCGATCGCACGGGGACTTCATCTGACGCCGCGCACCCGCACCCGTCCTCCGCGCGGGGCCGTCGAGACCGCGGCTCGCTGCGGTCTCACCGCGCGTGGCGTCCTCTACCTGCTCATCGGCGTCCTCGCCCTGCGCATCGCCTTCGGCGACGGCGGCGAACAGGCCGACCGGAGCGGGGCCCTCCAGGTGCTCGCCCACCAGCCGTTCGGCGCGGCCCTCGTCTGGGCCGTCGGCGCCGGACTGGTCTGCATGGCGCTCTGGCGGCTGTCCGAAGCGGCCTTCGGGGCTGCCGGACCGGACGGCCGCAAGCCCACCAAGCGCCTCGCCGGGGCCGCCCGCGCCGTCTTCTACGCCTTCGTCGCCTACTCCGTGCTCGCCTTCGCCGCCGGTGAGCAGGGCAGCGGCTCCAGCGACCGGCAGTCCCAGGACGTCACGGCCCGCGCCCTCGCCCTGCCGGAGGGCCGCTGGCTGGTGGGCCTAGGCGGTGCGGTGGTCGCCGGGGCCGGGGTGTGGATCGCCGTACGGGCCCTGCTGCGCACCTTCCGCAAGCACCTGGCCGTCTCCCGGCTGCCCCGCCGGGCCCAGCGCGCCGTGGAGGCCCTGGGTGTCTGCGGCGGGGTCGCCCGCGGCGCCGTCTTCGCGGTCGCGGGCGGCTTCGCGGTCTCCGCGGCCGTACGGTACGACCCGGACCGCGCCAAGGGCGTCGACGACACCCTCCGCACCTTCGCCTCCACCGCGGCGGGCCCCTGGCTGCTGGCGGCGGTAGCCGCGGGCCTGGCGCTGTTCGGGGTCTTCTCCTTCGCGATGGCCCGCTGGCGCCGCGTCTGAGGTCGGGGGGCTCCGCCCCCCGAACCCCCCGCCGGGGCTCCGCCCCGGACCCCGGCGCGGTGCGTCCGGTGGGTGGTGCCGGTGCGGGGCCTCCGGGGCAGGGTCCCGGACCGCATATTTACGGCGCCGCCGGCGTAGAACGTGTCGTGAGCGTCAGGCGATCGGCGCCACAAATACACGTCAGCGTCCGAGACTCCACCCCTGCGCCCCCACCCCTCCCGCCACATGGCGGCCACCCGTCGGCGGCCCACGGTCCGCCCGGCCTGGCCGGTCGGGTGGCCGTCGTACGGCCACCCGCCACCGGGCGAACCGGAAGCGGGCCGGGCGTCGGAGCCACCGAGCCGGTGGCCGCCGGTCGGCGGGAGGGGGCGGGGTCGCATCCCGCCCCCGCCTGGCCGGGCGGCCCGGAAGCGGGCCGGACGTCGGGGCCACCGGCGGGTGACCGCCGACGATGCGGGAGGGTGCGGGGTCGCAGGGGTGGGGTCCTGGACGTTACGTGTATTTGTGGCGCCTGCTTCCGGCCCACCCCACGTCTCCGGGCACCGGCGCCAAAAATATACGAGTCCAGGGCCGTGCCCCGGAGGCGCCGCACCCGGCACCCACCACCGAAGCCCCGGCGTACCACCCCGCACCCCGCAGGGCGCCGTCAGCCGCCGTCGGCGACTGCGCGTACCGCTTCCGCCACCGGCACCTGGCCGCCCAGTAGTTCGAGGGTGCGGCCCGCCGTGCGGGGTTCGTCCAGGAGGGCGGCCAGGACGGCGGCCACGTCGTCGCGGGTCACTTCGGCGCGGCCCGTGTGCTCGGCCAGGTGCACCAGGCCCGTGCCCGGGTCGTCGGTGAGGCGGCCCGGGCGCAGCACGGTCCAGTCGAGGGCGCGGCGGGCGCGGAGGTCGTCGTCCGCGGCGCCCTTCGCGCGCAGGTAGGCGGCGAAGACGGGGTCCATGTCGGGCGCGGGCTCGCGGTCGGCGCCCATCGCGGAGACGGTGACGAACCGCCGTACGCCCGCCTGCTCGGCCGCGTCCGCGAAGAGCACGGAGGCCCCGCGGTCGACGGTCTCCTTGCGGGCGGTGCCGCTGCCAGGCCCCGCACCGGCGGCGAACACCACCGCGTCCGCGCCCTCCAGATGCTTGGCCACGTCGCCCACGGAGGCCGATTCGAGGTCGCACACGACGGGTTCGGCGCCCGCCGCCAGCAGGTCGCCCGCCTGTTCCGGCTTGCGGACGATGCCCGCCACTTCGTCCCCGCGCGCGGAGAGCAGCCGCTCCAGCCGCAGCGCGATCTGTCCATGTCCACCAGCGATGACAATGCGCATGATCCCGACCGTACGCCGGTTGACCTATGACTGCCCGTCGCCGTCCGCGGGCCGGGACGGGGGCGGCGACGGGGGCCGGGACTGCCGCGGCAGGTCGAGGGCCACGGCGGCGGCCGAGTCGCAGTACTCCCGCACCGCGCTGGTGCGGGCGACGACGCGGCCGTCGTGCACCACGACCCGGCTGTACGCGAGCGAGAGCACCCCCGCGAGCCCGTCGCCCCGTACGGCCAGCAGCTCCGCGGGGAACCCGGCCTCGACGCGCACCTCGGGCAGACCGAGCGCGGCCCGCGCCCGCGCGCAGACCGCGTCGTACGCCTCCGCGGGGGCCAGTTCGCCCCGGGAGGCCAGCAGATAGGCGGCCTCCAGGGGATCACCCCGCCCGACGGGGTTGACGGTGTCGCGGAGGGCACCGCTCCCGGCGGCGACCCGCACCCCCGCGGCCCGCAGCAGCCGCACCGGCGCGCACCCGGCCACGCGCGCCCCCCGCTCGCCCCGGTCCTCCAGCCCGACGCAGTCGCCCTGGGGCAGGCAGACCACGGTGACGCCCGCGGCCGCGAGCCGGTCGGCGACCCGCGCCGCGACGTCGCGGGGCAGCCGGGCCAGCCCGCCGCAGGGGCCGACGGTGACGCCGGGCCGCAGACCCCCGGCCATCGCCGCGAACCGGGCGAGCCGGGCCGGGTCGTCGCCGTCCGTGTGGAGGTCGACGGCGCACCCGTGGCGGGCCGCGAGGTCGAGGACGGCCTCGGCGTGACCGGTCGGGTCGGGGTCGAGGTCGGGGCAGCCGCCGATGACGGAGGCGCCCATCCCCACGGCGTCCCGCAGCATCGCGAGCCCGCCCGCCCCGGCGGCCCCGGTCAGCACCCGCGGGACGGCGACCGCGCCGAGGTCGACGAGCCCGCGGAGGCTGTGCCGGGCCGCCAGCACGGCCTCCAGGGAGCGCAGCCCGTGCACCCCGCCGATCCGCACATGGGTGCGCACGGCGGTGGCCCCGTGGCCGAGGTGCAGCAGGGCGGCCTCGGTGGTGCGGCGCTGGACGTCCTCGGCGCCGAAGGGGACGGGGCCCGCGAGGCCGGCGGTCAGGGCGGTGTCGCAGTGGGCGTGCGGTTCGGCGGGGGCGGGGAGCAGCAGGTACCCGCCGAGGTCGAGCCGCGGCCCGGGGGCCAGGCTGCCGGTGGTGCCGACCGCCTCGATCCGCCCGCCGCTGAGCCGTACGTCCACCGTGCGGCCGTCGGCGAGCCGGGCGCCGCCGAGGACCAGCGCGGTGGACCCGGAAGAAGCGGTGGGACCGGGGGCCGCCCCGCCGTCGTTTCCGGAGGGCTGCTGCTGGTGGCTCTCGGGCGGCTGGCTCTCGGGCATCGCACTCCAGGTCACGCGGGAGGTCACGCGGGAGATCACGCGGGGTGAGCCGAGCCTAGGACGCGGTGGGGGCGGCTTCGCGGAGGAGCCGAATAGTCGTACCGGTGTGGTGCGTGAGCACTCTGCGTCGCACGCGGCCGCACGCACCGGCCCTGCGCCGATACGGATTTCACCTTCGGCGGCCGAGCGTGTAATGTCTTCATCGCTCGCCCCAATAGCTCAGTCGGCAGAGCGTCTCCATGGTAAGGAGAAGGTCTACGGTTCGATTCCGTATTGGGGCTCTGATGTGTAAGGTATCCCGTTCGACTTCGGTCGGGCGGGGTCCGGATCACATCGAAGCGGTGTAGCTCAGTCGGTAGAGCAAGCGGCTCATAATCGCTGTGTCACCGGTTCAAGTCCGGTCACCGCTACACACAGTAGCCGATTGTGGGGTCGGTCCTCCGGTCGGCTACTCTTTACTGCGTTCTTCTATCCCATCCGTTCGTCAAGGAGCACTCAACGTGGCTGCCACCGACGTCCGCCCGAAGATCACGCTGGCCTGCGTGGAGTGCAAGGAGCGGAACTACATCACCAAGAAGAACCGGCGTAACGACCCGGATCGTCTTGAGATCAAGAAGCACTGCCCGCGTTGCAACGCGCACACCGCGCACCGCGAGACGCGATAGCCATAAACTCTCATTCGAGGCCGCCCCCACTAGCGGGGGTGGCCTCGTTTCGTTAGTCATCAACAGCAGGAGGTGCCGAGGCGATGGCGCTTGATCCGTCTTTCGTCGGGCGGACCTACCCGCCCACCGACCCGTACGAGGTCGGCAGGGAGAAGATCCGCGAATTCGCCGAATCGATCGGCGAGACCAACCCGGTCTACACCGATCAGGAGGCGGCCAAGGCGCTCGGCTACTCCGATGTGATCGCCCCGCCGACGTTCGTGTTCGCGATCACCTTCAAGGCCGCGCGGCACCTGGTCGTCGGCGACCCGCAGCTGGGCCTGGACTTCAACCGGGTGGTGCACGGGGACCAGAAGTTCGCGTACACCCGGCCCATCGAGGCGACCGACCGCCTTACCGTCGTCACCAGGATCGACGACATCAAGTCGCTCGCGGGCAACGATGTGATCCTCATCAGCGGTGAGGTGCGCGACGCCGCGGGCGAGCACGTGGTGACCGCGATGACGAAACTGGTGGCGCGCGCAGCCGAAGCGGAGGACAGAGGATGACCGCCAAGATCTCGTACGACGCCGTCGAGGTCGGCACCGACCTTCCCCCGCAGACCTTCCCGGTGAACCGAGCCGACCTGATCCGGTACGCCGGGGCTTCCGGCGACTTCAACCCGATCCACTGGAACGAGAAGTTCGCCAAGGAGGTCGGCCTCCCCGACGTCATCGCCCACGGCATGTTCACCATGGCCGAGGCGATCCGCGTGGTGACCGACTGGACCGGCGACCCCGGCGCCGTCGCCGACTACGGCGTGCGCTTCACCAAGCCGGTCGTCGTCCCGAACGACGACAAGGGCGCGCTCATCGAGGTTGCCGCCAAGGTCGCCGCCAAGCTGGACGACGAGGCCCGTACGGTCCGCGTGGACATCACCGCGACCAGTGAGGGCCAGAAGGTGCTGGGCATGGCCCGCGCCGTCGTCCGCCTCGCCTGAGTCGTCCGCCTCGCCTAATCCCTGGGGCCCCCACACGCCCCCGGCATCGCGCCGGGGGCGCCCCCGTACTCTTGAGCGCGTGCAGGAACTCCATGACGCCCCCCTCGCCCCCCTCACCACCTTCCGCCTCGGCGGCCCGGCCACCCGTCTGATCACGGCCACCACCGACGACGAGGTGATCGCCGCGGTCCGCGAGGCCGACGCGAGCGGCACGCCACTGCTGCTGATCGGCGGCGGCAGCAACCTGGTCATCGCCGACAAGGGCTTCGACGGCACCGCCCTGCACATCGCGACCAGCGGCTTCACCCTCGACGGCACCCGGCTGGAGCTGGCCGCGGGCGAGAACTGGTCCGACGCGGTGGCCCGTACGGTCGAGGCGGGCCTCGCCGGTATCGAGTGCCTGGCCGGAATCCCCGGTTCCGCGGGCGCGACCCCGATACAGAACGTCGGGGCGTACGGCCAGGAGGTCTCCGCCACCCTCACCGAGGTGGTCGCCTACGACCGCCGAGCCGACGCCGTCGTGACCATCCCCGCCGCCGACTGCGCCTTCTCCTACCGCCACAGCCGCTTCAAGGCCGAGCCGGACCGCCACGTCGTCCTGCGGGTCCGCTTCGAGCTGGAGGACGCGGGCGGCGCGTCCGCGCCCATCAAGTACGCCGAGACCGCCCGGGTGCTCGGCGTCGAGGTGGGCGACCGGGTGCCCGCCGAGACCGCGCGCCGGACCGTGCTGTCGCTGCGCGCGGGCAAGGGCATGGTGCTCGACCCCGAGGACCACGACACCTGGTCGGCGGGGTCGTTCTTCACCAACCCGGTGCTGACCGAGAGCGCGTACGAGGCATTCCTGGCCCGCGTCGCCGACCGCCTCGGCGCGGACGTCGCCCCGCCCGCCTTCCCGGCGGGGGAGGGGCGGATCAAGACCTCCGCGGCCTGGCTGATCGACAAGGCGGGCTTCACCAAGGGCTACGGCACAGGACCGGCCCGCATCTCCACCAAGCACACCCTCGCGCTCACCAACCGCGGCGAGGCCACCACCGAGGACCTGCTGGCGCTGGCCCGCGAGGTGGTGGCCGGGGTCGAGGAGGCGTTCGGCGTACGGCTGGTCAACGAGCCGGTCACGGTGGGCGTGAGCCTGTAGCGAATGCAACGAATGGACCTAGGAACGTTCCTAGGTCCATTCGTTACGCGACCCAGTCGTCGATACCCGCCAGCAGCCGCCGCCGTACGTCCTCCGGCGCCGCCGAGCCCCGTACCGACTGCCGCGCCAGCTCGGCCAGCTCCTCGTCGGTGAAGCCGTGGTGCTCGCGCGCCAGCTGGTACTGGGCGGCGAGCCGCGAGCCGAAGAGCAGCGGGTCGTCGGCGCCCAGCGCCATCGGCACCCCGGCGTCGTACAGGGTGCGCAGCGGTACGTCCTCGGGCTTCTCGTAGACCCCGAGCGCGACGTTGGACGACGGGCACACCTCGCAGGTCACCCCGCGGTCGGCCAGCCGGGCGAGCAGCCGCGGGTCCTCGGCGGCGCGCACTCCGTGGCCCACCCGGGAGGCGACGAGGTCGTCCAGGCAGTCGCGGACGCTGCCGGGCCCGGACAGCTCGCCGCCGTGCGGGGCGGCGAGCAGGCCGCCGTCCCGGGCGATGGCGAAGGCGCGGTCGAAGTCGCGGGCGAAGCCGCGCCGCTCGTCGTTGGAGAGCCCGAAGCCGACGACCCCGCGGTCCGCGAAGCGCACGGCGAGCCGGGCCAGGGTGCGGGCCTCCAGGGGGTGCTTCATGCGGTTCGCGGCGACCAGGACCCGTATCCCGAGCCCGGTGTCGCGGGAGGCCGCGTCGACCGCGTCGAGGATGATCTCCAGCGCCGGGATCAGCCCGCCCAGGCGCGGGGCGTACGAGGTGGGGTCGACCTGGATCTCCAGCCAGCCGGAGCCGTCGGCGACGTCCTCCTCGGCGGTCTCGCGCACCAGCCGCCGGATGTCGTCGGGTTCCCGGAGGCAGGACCGCGCGATGTCGTACAGCCGCTGGAAGCGGAACCAGCCGCGCTCGTCGGTGGCCCGCAGTCTCGGCGGCTCGCCGCCGCTCAGCGCCTCGGGCAGATGGACGCCGTACTTGTCGGCGAGTTCGAGGAGCGTGCCGGGGCGCATCGAACCGGTGAAGTGGAGATGCAGATGCGCCTTGGGGAGCAGATGTACATCGCGTGCCATCTGCAGATTTTGCCGCACGTCCGGACCTGCCGGTACCGCTTTCACCGAACGTGGGCTTGCTCGCACAGGAATCCGGGGCCGGTCGGGACCCGGCAGGTGGCCGGTACGGGAGCGGGGGGGGGGGGCCCGGCGCGGGGGCCCCCCCCCCCCGCGCCCCCCCCGCCCCCCCCGGGGGGGCCCCCCCCCCCGCCGGGGGGGGGGGGCGGCCCCCCCCCCCGCGGCCCGAGGCACCGCGCGGGCCACCGCCC